>NZ_JBALDE010000119.1:0-62923 GCF_036917515.1 Nostoc sp.
GATCACAGGAGTAAGGTTTCATTCTACAGGCACTTAGACGTTGATATACTCCATCATCCCATACTGTATTGCACTCAAGCAGGAACTGCTATAGAAGTCCAAGCCTGCCTGCAGTTGGCAGTTCCTCTGGTAATTACTCAAATATTAGAAGCGGGCATTCCTTTATTGGATGGCGTAATGATGGGCTTGCTTAACAGCCAAGCTTTAGCTGCGGGTGCTTTAGGTGCTGTTACCTTTTCTACCCTAGCTTCAGTTTGTCGTTCTGTTCTTTCAGCTGCGGGTGTGAGTGTTGCCAATGCTTTTGGTGCAGGAAAAATAGATCAAGTTAGCCGTGCTACTGGTCAAGGAATTTGGTTAGCTGTGACGATGTGCTTACCTGTGATGTTTATCATTTGGCACTTTGACTATATCCTACTGCTAACTGGTCAAGAAGAAAGCAATGTATTATTAGCTCAAACATATTTGCGGTCTATTGTTTGGGGTTTTCCGGCTGCACTTGGTTTTTGTATCTTAAAAGAAGTTAGCTCTGCCCTAAATCGCCCCCAATTCTTAACAGTAATTACGGTAGCTGGACTATTATTAAATGCGGTTGCTAATTACGTGCTAATGTTCGGTAAATTTGGTTTACCAGCCCTTGGTTTAGCCGGTATCAGTTGGGGAAGTGCACTCATTTTTTGGCTGAATTTTATCGCTGCTGCCAGTTGGATTTGCTTTGATAACTACTTTCAAGACTATCAGCTTGATTGTGCTTTGCATCAGTTCGATAAAGATATATTTTTAGATATCTTCCAAACTGGGTGGTTTTTGGGGTTGCAGTATGGAGCAGAAATTGGAGTATTCACTGTTACTGCTTTACTGATGGGGTGGTTTGGAACAGAGACATTAGCAGCACATGAAATTACCGTCGAGACAGAAAGTTTTGTTGAAACAGTGTCTATAGGTATTTCCTATGCCGTCACGATGAGAGTAGGACAGTTGAGGGGACAAGATGATCTTAAGGGTGCAAGCAGAGCGGGATTAATATGCATTGCGCTTGTTACTCCCTTTGTAAGCATTGTGGCACTAATTTTTTGGCTGTTTCCCAACTATATTGTGGCAATGTATTTAGACACCAGTAATCTAGATAATATCGAGATAGTTAAAACGGCAACTTCTTTCCTCGCTGCGGGGGCAATAGTTCAAATATTTTATTCTATTCAGACTATTGCTGCTGGTGCTTTAATCGGGTTGAAAGACACCAAAATGCCAGTGTTCATTACTATGTTCGCTTACTGGGGAGTAGGTCTAGGTGGTGGCTATCTAATAGCATTCACTTTCGGCTGGGGTGCTATAGGTTTATGGTTAGGTTTAGTACTAGGGTTACTTATGGGTGCAGTGATTTTAACTGGGCGTTTTTATCTTTTGACTTCTGAGATTGAGTCTGGTTGACTAAAGAGGTAGAGGGACAAGGGGAAAGACTTATTGCAAATTCTCAAAATAGCCAAGTAGCCCAGACTTGTAATTTAATTCCATTAACAGAGCCAGTCCATAAATAAGACAATCCTAATAAGCGTTTAACAGAGTAAAAAGCTTCTTCAATTCTCCATCTTCGTCCATATAAGTCAGCGACGGCGTAGGGAGGTAATATATGTGGGTCTAGGACAGAAGTAATGTAAGAATAGCTAGTTTTACCAATTTTGATTTCGATTAAACGTAAAGTGAGAACTGGTGCGTCACGACGAACAGTTCCTAATTGAATTAATCGGTCTTTAACTAAGTGGTCATAACTAAAAATTTTTAAATACTTAATAGCCGCTTTAGCTTTTAAACGAGTAATAAAATGAACTTCTTGGTCAATAAGTTGTTGAAAAAAATGAAAATGATAAAAACCTCTATCAAGTAAAATCAGAGTTTTAGCAGATAGTAAATTCAGTAATGGAACTTCAAAATTAGTTTCTGAGGCGGCTGGGTTAGTATGGAACCAAACTTCAATGGGTAAACGAGTAACCAAATCAATAACTGTACAGATTTTTCCGGCTAACTGACCTGCTTTCAGGTCTTCCAAGCTTTTGAGCTTGCGGAATAAAGCCTCTAATGTAGAGCCATCAGCTATCCAAATCTGGTCATAAATGCTTAAGGGCAAACTT
Organism: Nostoc sp.; assembly: GCF_036917515.1. Lineage (GTDB taxonomy): Bacteria > Cyanobacteriota > Cyanobacteriia > Cyanobacteriales > Nostocaceae > Nostoc. The sequence continues at coordinate 2,127 of NZ_JBALDE010000119.1, forward strand.
AATACTATCTGGAAGCGGTCGTCTGAGCCTTTGCTACCAATTGAGTTGCAATTGAGGTATTAAATCTTTAAATACACGCTCAAATAACTCAGATGGAAATACTAAAAATCTTTCTGAAAGTGATTTCTAAGCAATTTTTGTGGCACGACACCATAATAAATCTTCCCTTGCTAATAATCGAGTCAATTCTTGTACACCAAGGAACTTGTCACCACAGCAGTGTTAATACTACCGCAACCATGAGGGACAAATTGAGAACTCTATCTCGCAATCCTAACTGCTTATAATATTTTTGTTGAGCAAAAATGGCAGAAGTTAATAAAGCTTCTAATTGTTGAGAAATAGCTTCATTATTTATGCTAGGAGTGTTGTGCCGTTGTGCATGGTTAGAATTTCGTTTTGTAGTTTTGGGCATGGTAGTCAACGCCGCTTTTATTACCTGGTTTGATTATTGAATTTATCTAAGATTCAAAATTAGTTTTTCCAAAATTATTCTGTTGTTACAATAGTTTTTTGTTTTACATTTAATCTGCCAAAACTTTAACAATAATGATAATCAAAAATTTTGAGTACTTTAGCTCATTAACAAAACACACTTTTATTTAACCCTTCACGAGTGGCTTATGTTGGTCTTCTTTTTTTGTTTTTAATTTTTACTTTTTTAATTTGAGTTCCATAAATATTTCGGCTATTTCATTGTCATTATATTTATTAATTTCTTGAAATCCATATTTTTCAAAAATCTTCCTAGCTACAATAGATTTTCTCATTGTATCCAATCTTAATATATGTAATTCGTTTTTGTTGGCATTCAATAATAAATGTTCCATTAATAATGTACCTATTCCTTTACTCTGATATGAAGGTAAAACAAAGTACCTTTTAATCTCTCCTATTTTATCTATTTTGTTTAATATCTTTAATCCAATACTTCCAATTACTGCGGCATTTTCCCTCATAATCCAGAAATTTCCCCCTTGACTTTGGTATGTATTTTCAATATTCCTTATATCTGACTGTAAGCCAGTTGGATCAAATTTATATCCTCTGTACGAATACATTATTTCCAAAAAATCTTCCAAACTAGCCTGGAATTCGGAACTGTATGAGATTAATTCCATTTGTTCAAAGGGAGTTCTCAGTTTACGTTTAATCGAAATCAAAGTTGGTAAAACTAGCTATTCTTATATCACTTATCATTTCTGTAAGCTAGATTTATCTCCTTTTCCTGCACCCTCTTGACAAATGTGCAATTCTCTTAACCTCTCACGGATGGGTGTAGGTTTGTACACAGCGATCAGAAAATAAAGCATAAATGAGTATCTGAAATAGTGGTCGTGCATAGTATCAGCAATGCCCACTTCTGATTACTTCATTACTGTTGAGAAGGTCTAAGTCTATCCCGCCAAGATGGTTGTGACGATGAAGAACCTGAAGAACCGGAACTGTTTGCGGGAGGCAACTCTCGCCGAGTTCTTCTAGGTGGGGGAGAATCAGATTCTACTCTTCTAGCTCGTCGCCGTGGAGTAGATGATTCTGAGGTAGATGATCTTGAGGAGGAGTTACTAGAACTTGATTCGCTGCGATCGCGCCTTCTCCGTCTTGGGGTATAATCGCTTGCTTGCTGTTCTTCTTGAGAATAGCTCCTGCTTCTTCTACGTCTTCTAGATGAACGACTTTCCTCAGAATTAGAATTTCTAGCTCTTTCCCCTTCTGAGTCATCATCATCATCAGAGGCAATAGAACGATTCAGCACTTGTTTGGGCTTGATGGATTGGGCTTTGATAGTGCCTTTGCGACCTTCTAACTTAGGTCGTTTGGGAAACTTTTCTATGGGCATCCCCTCTACCGCTTTTTCCATAAATTCGTGCCAAGTGTAAGCGGCACTACTACTACTGCCATCAGTAGGGTGGTTGTCATCGTTACCTAACCAAACCCCTGTCACCATCTGAGGAATGTAGCCAATAAACCATAAATCGCGGGCTTCGTCGGAGGTGCCGGTTTTGCCTGCAACTGGTCTATTATCTAATTGGGCAGCACCACCAGTTCCCGCTTCGACGACGTTGCGTAGCATCCAAGTCATGATGGCGGCACTGTCAGCGTCGAGGGCCCGTTTTGACTTGAAATTAGCTGACCAGATGACTTTGCCTTGGCGGTTGAGAATGCGAGTAATACCATGAGGTTCTGCGTGCAATCCTTGAGTAGCAAAACTGCCATAAGCGCTAGTCAACTCTAGCAGATTGACTTCATTTGAACCGAGTGCTAAGGAGTAGGTGGGTTTGAGTTCAGATGTTATCCCCATATCATGGGCAAGTTTAATTGTTGGGGTAAATCCTACATCAATCAACACCTTGACCGCAATAATATTAACAGAGCGAGTGAGGGCATCTCGGATGTTCATTGAACCCCGGAAGTTTTCACTATAGTTTTTCGGTTCATAGCCGTCTACGACAAAAGGCGCATCTTCGTAGCTATCGTAAGGGCTTTTGCCGGTAGCGATCGCAGTGGCATAGACAAACCCTTTAAATGTCGATCCTGGCTGCCGTTGTGCCTGGGTAACTCGATTAAACTGATTTTTACCAAAGTCTTTTCCCCCAACCATTGCCTTAATTTCACCACTGCGGGGGTCAATGGCCACCATTGCAGCTTGCTTAAAGTTTTCCCAGCGTCCTTGGTTTCGCAACGTTTTCGCAACTGCCTCTTCTGCCACCTTTTGCCAACTTGGGTTGAGCGTGGTTTCTACTACTAGACCCCCACTTTTGAGCACATTAGCAGAAACATACTTGGGTAATTCTTTTTGGATGTAGCTGGTAAAATAGGGTGATTCTACTTGGACTCGCTTGGGTGAACTGCTTTTGAGGGCTAATGGCTCCTGAACTGCTGCCTGTCTTTGCTCTGGTGTAATTACTCCATCTTCCTGCATCCGTAGTAATACCAAGTCCCGCCGCCGTTTTGCTGCTTCGGGATTTTTGTCTGGGGCGTATAAGCTTGGAGCAGGAGCTAATCCAGCAATCGTTGCCATTTGGGCCAGGGAGAGTTGATCTGGCGACTTACTAAAGTATACCCAGGCTGCATCTGCTACACCATAAGCTCCACCTCCCAAATAAACCAGATTTAGGTAACGCTCTAAAATCTGATCTTTGGTTAATTCTTGCTCCATTTTTTGAGCTAAGCGGACTTCTTTGAGTTTGCGCCAGATTGTCTGTTCTTGTTTCAAAAACAGAATCCGCGTTAGCTGTTGGGTGATGGTGCTACCACCTTCTACCACGTTTTGCGATCGCAAATTATTCAAACCCGCTCTGACAATCCCTTGCGGATCGACTCCGTTGTGTTGCCTAAATCTTCTATCTTCTGAGGCGATGAAAGCTTTTTTTAAAGTATCTGGTATTTGTTCTAGCTTTAGCTGTTCTCTGGTCGCTTCACCTTGTTGTTGTAATATGGTGCCATCAGCAGCTTTAATGGTCAGTGTTTGCTCTCGAAACACTGCATTCAACTCGGACTTATCTGGCAAAGTCCGATCTATTAAACTGATCCCGTAGATCGAAGCAACTATCCCACCACCAATACCTAGACCTGCCCAAAACCATAAGCGACGATAGAGTGGTTTTTTGCCAGTTGCCCGATTGGTCTTCATCCTAGATGATAAAATTTTCATTTTGCTCAGTAACTGCCTCTTTTTCGCCAGATGTGCTGGTGGTAAGCTCTCATTCGTTCCTCCTTGTCCAGAGTCACTCAAATTACTTGGTTTTCGCTTGAACCAGGAGATAAGCTTCCCCACGTCAGTTCCTCGCTCAAAGTGGTAACTGTATAACCACCATCAATCAACTTTGGGGTTATCTAATTACCATTGTGTTTAGTATAATATCCTATAAATAATTAACTAAATTCACTGTCAAACAATGTTTTTTAAATTTGATTAATTTAGTTTTGTAAAAAAGCTTTAATTTTGATAAATACTGGGAATATAAAAGCTATTGACAAGTATCCGCAAAGACAGCCCGAAAACGGCTTATTTCAGGAAAGTATAATGTCTACACCGAGTTACGACGAAGCAGAGCTAAGACGAAGCGCCGTTGCTCTTGGTAGTAATATCGGCGATTCCCAGACAATTTTATCAGCAGCTATAGAGACTTTAGCCCAAACGCCAGGTATTGTTTTAGAAGCCAGATCCCATTGGTATCAAACCAAAGCTGTTGGGCCACCACAGCCAGATTACCTCAATGGCTGCGTCACATTGCAGGTAGAAATACTTCCCCAGCAGTTATTAGAAATTTTGTTAGGAATTGAACAACAATTTGGGCGCGTGCGTCAGGAACGCTGGGGACCACGAACCCTAGATTTAGATTTGTTATTATATGATGACATTATTTTGGATACACCAAATCTCCAGATTCCCCATCCACGAATGCGGGATCGGGCCTTTGTGTTAGTCCCACTGGCAGAAATTGCCCCAGATTGGATAGAACCAGTTTCCGGGTGTGTTATTAAAGAGCTGCTGAAAAAGGTAGACTGTTCTGATGTACATTTATGGATAGACTATTAAAATTACCATCCTTAAAAGTAGAAGAACACTGATTTTGCCTCTGTATTCACGAGATAATCAGATTTTATTATGCCATTAGGTAGAGAATTACCACAACTGCTGAGACAACGCCTGTTTCATAAAGGACGCAAATTTGATTTTGAAGTTAATCGCTTGCGTTTGCCGAATAACTCGGAAGGAGAATGGGAATGTATTCGTCACCCTGGCGGTGCCCTAGCTGTACCAGTGACAGCAGAAGGTAAACTTATACTGGTGCGCCAGTACCGTTTTGCGATTCAGGGACGGATATTAGAATTTCCGGCAGGGACAGTGGAAGGAAGTGAAGATCCTTTAGAAACAATACAGCGTGAAATTGCCGAAGAAACTGGCTACAGTGCCCAAAAATGGGATAAGTTAGGCGAATTTTTCCTAGCTCCTGGCTATTCTGATGAAATTATCTATGCTTTTCTGGCACGAGATTTAGAAAAGCTGGAGACACCACTACTACAAGATGAAGACGAGGACATCGAAACTGTGTTTATGACTCCTGAAGAATTAGAAAAAGCTATTCTGGAGGGAGAGGCGGTAGATGCTAAATCAGTTTCTAGCTTTTTTCTAGCGCGTCCGTTTTTAGGTTAACACCCGTTATGCTGCTAGAGTTAGCGATGCCTACGGCAGGCTAAGCCTTGGCATCTATCCGACACCAGAAAAAGTCATTAAGGCGGTAACAATTCAAGCGGCAATTACTCACAATACACCCAATGGGATCGATGCTGCCGTTGCTGCTGCCTTAATGTCACATTATTTTATCTATCGACTGGGAGCAAAACGCAAATTAGGAGAGTTTCTGGAAGGTTATGTATCTGGAGAGTGGAATAAACCGTGCCAAGGTAAAGTAAAATCCAAAGGCTGGATGAGTGTCAGGGCAGCGATTACTGCCGTGATGCGAAATGACAGTATGAGTGAACTTTTACAAGATTGTATCGCTTTTACTGGGGATGTGGATACAGTAGCTACGATTGCCCTCGCTGCTGGTTCTTGTAGCGAGGAAATTACTCAAGATATTCCTCATTATCTTGTCATAGGCTTAGAGAATGGAGCTTACGGTAGAGATTATCTCATCGAACTGGATAAGCAGTTAATGAGTTTGGTGGGCAAAAATATCGGCTAAATCTTATACATCACAGAACGAGAACCACTATATATAGATAGAGCGATAAATCGCTCACTACAAACTAGGATTTTATTTTATGTTGAATTATGCCTACTGGTCTGTCAAACCCATTTTGACGTTTGCACAGACGCGATAAATCGCTGTCTCTACAGAAAATTTATTTGTCAATTATTTCTTGACAGACTACTACCTACTTATTAAAAAGGCTGATAGCGCACTGAAAAATTAAACCCATTCTCTTGCAGTGAACTACCGCGATCGCTTGTGCCAACTAATGGTATACCATAGTCTGCACGCAATATCAAACCGTTAAAAGGTTGCCAGTTCAAGCCCAACCCCAAGCTAGCAATGGTTTGCAGGTCGGCATTAATACCGCGATTATTCCAAGCTGTACCGATGTCAAAAAATGGGATTAGCTGTAATGTTTCCACATTTGAGGACAGGGGAATCCGAACTTCCATACCTCCAACTACCCCATTGTCAGCAACAATTTGATTTTGATCGTAACCGCGCACTGTATCAACTCCCCCAATGCTAATTTTTTCCAACGACAGTAAGGAATCAGGAGTAAGTTGAGTGTTGACTTTAGCTAGCATCAAGATGCGGGGAGATAGCCGTTGTACCCATTGAAATTGTCCCACCCAAGAGAAAAAACGCCCATCGGTACCACTATTGTTAACGGTTGCGTCAATTGCATCAATCCCAAAACTAAATTGCGATCGCGCTGCTAGAACACTGTTAGCATTACGTTGTAACCAATCTTGAGAAAAGCGGATTACCGTAACTCTTGATTCCCCATCTTCGGGCCCTTCGGTAAAGGAGAAGGGAATATCATTGAGGATGTAGGTTTGACTGCGCCGTAAATCGAATGCTAACGAGAGAGCAAATTCTCTGTTTGGCGTATGGATTAGCGGTTGACGGACGTTAAAAGAAAGGGTTTCGGCTTCGCTGCGGATATTTAAGTCACGAAATTCACTTTCAATAATGCGGCTAGCGCTGTTGCTGTAGCGGACACCAATGGTTCCATCTAAGGCGTTAAAGGGAATAGAATAATTGATATCGTAAATGTCTAAACCTTCGCTACTACCATATTCAGCACTAAATTTATCCCCAAATCCTAATAAATTATCATGAGCAAGAAAAATACTCCCTTGTTCTGAGCCGACGCTAGTTGATTGGTTATTTGCAAAGGTAACTCCAAGGTGGAAGGGTGGTGATTCGGTAATTGTCACCTGTAAAATATTATTTCCGGGAGTGCTACCTGCGGTTAACTCAGCATTAACTCGTTGAATCACTGGGTCAAGTTGTAATAATTGTAGCGCTTGTTCGAGGCTTTTTTGATTTAAAGGCTTACCTGCAAGCCGTTCAATCCGGGAACGCACATACCCAGGCTGCAATCTTTGTAACCCTAAAATGGAAATTCCTTCGAGTTCGCCTTCCACAATTTGGATTTGCACGATACCGCTAGCGACATTTTGATTGTTGGAAATAAATGCACCACTGGTGATATAGCCATTATCAACATAGAGTTTAGTAATTTGCGATCGCAGTTGCAATAACTGCTCAAATGTAATTTTTTTATTTTCTAAAGGTTGTTTTAACTTGATGATTTCATTTTTTAAAACAGAATAGCCTATGACTTGAATTTCTTTGACAAAGAACTCTTCACCACTAGGAAAAGCTGTATCAGGTAGATTTTCCTGTGGGGGTGATGGGAGTATGGGGACAGTTGGTGTCGGTGGTGTGGGTGGAAGAGTTGGGGTAGGTGATGGTTGGGGTAGAGTTTCTTCAACTTTCCCTGGTGTATCGGGAGGAATTGTGACTCCCGATGGGGGTGTCGATTGTGCAAATACTGCAAGTGGAGTGATGCTAATGCAAGTAAGTAATATGAAAAAAAGCTCTTGAAACCGAAAGTATGAACCCATTGTTTATATATGATATGTAAAATTTGTAAAAGATAGTTTCTAAATTTTTGCAAGTCACTACCGGGTATCTGAGAAGATAAAATACCCAAATATCCGACTTCTGTTTAATCATTAATAAAGCAGACATGATGTTATATCATGCCCAGATTAATAATTAATCAAGCAGACATGATGTTAGTAGATTCTCTAAAATTGCGTTTCCAGGCTGAAATCTGGAACAGGATATTATTATTTAATTAAAATACCATAATAGTTTTCTTGATGATTGCATAAAAGTGCAAATCATCAAGAAACAATTTGGAAATCTCTAAGATTATTGATGGTCGCCTCCATGACCATAAAAAGTTATTACATAAGTACTGCAAAGATTGGCCTGACGCATGACATCATAAGTACCATCGCTATAAATAGCTTTGACATCATAGGTACAATGATTACTATTATTGTCAAAGGTAACGGCGTCAGATGAACCGTTAACAATATCTGAATTGAGAATATTACTACCCCAATATTTAGATTTAGTTGAGGATACATACAATTGAGTGATTTCTAACTCATTATTGTTGTAAACTAAAAAATCGCGCTCGTCTGCAAGAGCATTTTGGCTGGTTAATGGCACTATTGGTAATGCCAAAGCTGTTGCTAAAAGTGTGTTGCGAAATAGTTTGGAAAGCATAAAAACCTCTCAATCTGAATGAATAAAAATTACAAGATTTTTATCAGCAACGGTTAATCAATGATAGTTTTGGTTGTTTTTCGATTGATTAACCGTTTCTTTAATACTCAGATTAAGAGATATGACTAAGTAATGCATTCACTATTTCTGCATATAAATTTGCATGAATTGTATGGTGCGATCGCATGATGGTGCGTCCCATTTTGCAGAAAACTGTGTACGCAATTCTTCCGATATGTGCAATATTTATTTTGAACAACTTCGACTTAAGATTAATTGCCCATTGGGCAATCGATACAATCCTTGTGGTTCAACTATTGGGTCGCCTTTTTTCCAAGGACGTGATGTTGGTTCAACACTACGTACATCACCAGTTATATAGGCGGAAATTAATACATCCCCTGGACTATTGCGTAAAGCACCAGAACCTGTAATTGTAAAAGAGTTTTCCTGTCGCTTGGTGCCGCGTGAAATACAGCTATTGGCAATGAGTGCGTTGGTATCGATGACGTTTGGTGATAATCCGGTGAAGCTATTTTGAATAGAACTGTTATCGGGTGTATTGATATTTGTTACACCCAAAACGCCTAATTCCGAACTGGCGGTAATATCACTTTTTTCGGTTAGTTTTGGACGCGATTCGATACCGAAAATACCTTGGGAGTTGATTTGGATATTTCCACCACTTCCTGTAAAGGCGTTGGCTGTGATGTCGCTATTTTCACCAGGGACGGCAACGATAAATCTTGAGTTGAGATTGATGTTACCGCCATCGCCACCTAGTTTTTCTGTACCTGCGCTGGTGGAAATTTGAGCACCATGACGGAGTAAGAGTAAGTCGCTGTTGACGTTGATATTACCACCGTTACCGGATGCAGATTCAGCGTTGAGTTTACCTTGGTTATCTAAGGTAATTTTGGGTGAGTTGATTTCGATGTCGCCTGTAATTCCTGAACCTGTGGAACTGACAAATAAGCCACTGTTAGCACCGATATTTCCTACTGTGCTAGGAACTTTAGTAATACGGTTATTGTAATTAGAGTCAATACCGTTAACAATTACTTTGTCTGTAGCATTGACTACAATTTTACCTGCACGTCCATTGCTTGAGGTAGTGGTGGTGAGTTGTCCGCCATTGATTGCTTCAAAGACATTTGCATTTACCGTAATATCGCCACCCTTTTGATTATTTCTAGTGCGTGCATCCACTAAAGCGCCGTCTGATACGCGAAAGATATTGGTGTTTACGTTAATATCGCCACCTTTGCCTTGAAAATTAGAATAAGTAGATGTGAATAAAGCACTAAATAATCCTGTCTCTTGACTAGTTCCAGAAACAGTTACTGTGTCTTTTGCATTGATGCGAATATTCCCCGCATTTCCCTGTCCCAAAGTTGAGGCAACAAGTAGAGCGCCATCACTTAGAGAGAAGTCACCAGAATCGATAAAAATGTTACCCCCATTCCCAACTGTTCCTATGTCCACATTGCTGCCAATCTGACTCTCAAAACTGTTTTTCTCCCCAACAATATCGACAGCACCTGTTACTTTAACATTGACATTGCCAGCATCCCCCTGCCCTGCTGGTTGGGTAGCAGATGCTTCACGAGTAGCAGTTAGCAGTTGAGCGCCATCAGTGAGTGACAGTGTTGTAGCATTGATGTCGATATTGCCTCCTTTACCTACGCCTCCTGCTTCTACGGTGCTGAAAATGTTAGCATTTGCAAGGGAAATAGCATCTTTTGCACGTACCGTTACATTCCCTGCATTCCCCACTCCAGAAGTTGAGGCTTCAAGTTGAGCGCCATCACTTAGAGAGAATGAACCAGAATCGATAAAAATGTTACCCCCATTGCCAACTGTTCCTATGTCCACATTGCTGCGAATCCCACTCTTGAAATCGTTTTTCTCCCCAGCAATATCAACAGCACCTGTTACTTTAACATTGACATTGCCTGCATCCCCCCGTCCTGCTGGTTGGTTCCCAAATGCATCACGAGTAGCAGTTAGCAGTTGACCGCCATCAGTGAGTGACAGTGTTGTAGCATTGATGTCGATATTGCCTCCTTTACCTACACCTCCTGCTTCTACTGCACTGAGGATGTCACTATTTGCAAGGGAAATAGCATTTTTTGCACCTACTGTCACATTCCCTGCATTCCCCACTCCAGAAGTTGAGGCAATAAGTCGAGCGCCATCACTTAGAGAGAATGAACCAGAATCGATAAAAATGTTACCCCCATTGCCAACTGTTCCTATGTCCACATTGCTGCGAATCCCACTCTTGAAATCGTTTTTCTCCCCAGCAATATCAACAGCACCTGTTACTTTAACATTGACATTGCCTGCATCCCCCCGTCCTGCTGGTTGGTTCCCAAATGCATCACGAGTAGCGGTTAGCAGTTGAGCGCCATCAGTGAGTGACAGTGTTGCTGCATTAATGTAGATATTGCCTCCTTTACCTACGCCTCCTGCTGACACGGTGCTGAAAATGTTAGCATTTGCAAGGGAAATAGCATCTTTTGCACGTACCGTTACATTCCCTGCATTCCCCTGTCCAAAAGTTGAAGCATTAAGTAGAGCGCCATCACTTAGAGAGAAGTCACCAGAATCGATAAAAATGTTACCCCCATTCCCAACTGTTCCTGTGTCCACCAAGCTGAAAATCACACTGGGAAAACCGTTTTTCTCCCCAGCAATATCAACAGCACCTATTACCAAAACATTGACATTGCCTGCATCCCCCCGTCCTGCTGGTTGGGTAGCAGATGCTTCACGAGTAGCAGTTAGCAGTTGAGCGCCATCAGTGAGTGACAGTGTTGTAGCATTGATGTCGATATTGCCTCCTTTACCTACGCCTCCTGCTGACACGGTGCTGAAAATGTAAGCATTACCTGCAAGGGAAATAGCATCTTTTGCACGCACCGTTACATTCCCTGCATTCCCCACTCCAGAAGTTGAAGCACTAAGTTGAGCGCCATCACTTAGAGAGAAGTCACCAGAATCAATAAAAATGTTACCCCCATTCCCAACTGTTCCTGTGTCCACCAAGCTGAAAATTCCACTGGGAAAACCGTTTTTCTTCCCAGCAATATCAACAGCACCTGTTACTTTAACATTGACATTGCCTGCATCCCCCCGTCCTGCTGGTTGGGTAGCAGATGCACCACGAGTAATAGTTAGCAGTTGAGCGTCATCAGTGAGTGACAGTGTTGCTGCATTGATGTCGATATTGCCTCCTTTACCTACACCTCCTGCTTCTACTGCACTGAAGATGCCAGCATTATCTGCAAGGTCAACAGCATTTTTGGCACGCACTGTCACATTCCCTGCATTTCCTTGTCCATAAGTTGAGGCAATAAGTTGAGCGCCATCACTTAGAGAGAATGAACCAGAATCTATGAAAATATTACCGCCATTGCCTTTTGAATCTTCACGCACAAGATTGTTAATCCCACTCCCGGAGTCAGCAACTTTGATGTCCCCCGTAGCATTAAGCGTAATATCCCCCGCAGTCGCCTCTGGTTGACCCAAACCTTCAGCGATACCAGCAGAAAGCTGACTCCCTCTCAAAATATTTATGTTGCGCGCATTAACCGCAATATCACCGCCACCAGCAGCTTCTACATACACACGCGCTTCATTGGTAAGTGATACCGAAGCACGAGTCACATTAAGAGGAAATTTCAAGCTGAGATTATCGCCATTAAAAAGAAGATTGACATTTCCAGGTGCTGCTAACCCCCCTAATTCAACTCTCCCACCATATGCATTTAACTCGCCACCATCCATGCTGACATTACCGCCTACTAGCAGCAAACTTTTACCATCAGCTACTCGTAAACCATATACATTAAACCCTGCTGGGTCTGTTCCGGCTCGTGCAATTGAGTTATTTTGAATTGCTGCACCTTGATTAAGCTGATTAAACCACAACGCCGAGGGTTGAATCGTCAACAATGCTGGTGCTTTGGGATTGGTGGCACTGAAAATACCTTGATTGCCAAACTGCACTCCATTGGCTGTTGTCCCGACAAAACTCCCTTGCACATCTAACCGCGCATTCTGTCCAAATAAAATTCCATTGGGATTAATCAAAAACAAATTTGCTGCACCAGTAACTCCCAATGTCCCGAAAATATTCGATGCATTTCCACCTGTTACCCGCGTCAATATATTTTCTATTCCACTGGGATTGGCAAAATATACTTGTTGCCCATCCTGGATATTAAACTCGCTAAAACTATGAAAAAGATTGCTGCCGCGTCTTGCACCACCGTCAATTTTGTCGCCTAGTGCGCCATTAATGGTTAGATTTTGATTCAGTTGAGAAGCTTCTGCACCCAAGGTGTTATCAGGTGTAATTTGTGCCTGGGCTGGCGAAGCTTGGCTGAATGCAGTGGATATTAGGCATAAACAAAGAATACTTTTAATACTGGCTTTTTGAGGATGATGTGCTTGATTCATAAATAATTTACCTTGGATAAATTAAAATAAAATCCCCGATCAAGTAAACGACTAGACAATGCATTCACTTTTTATGCAAATATCGTTGCATGATTTTGTCTGGTGCGATCGCATGATAGTGCATAGCATTTTGCAGAAAACTGTGTATGCGATTTTTCCGATATGTGCAATATTTATTTTGAATAACTTCGACTCAAAATTAATTGCCCATTGGGCAATCGATACAATCCTTGTGGTTCAATTATTGGGTCGCCTTTTTTATCTTTCCTTCGGACAAGGGAGCTATGGTGTTTAAATTAGAACCATAATGAAAAGCAAAAGTTCAGGCTAAACTCTGTATGCTGACATTCACCCAACTTAAACCATTTAATAACGATGCTGCTGTTACTTTTACTTTGGCGCTGACAGCAGAAGAACGTACCCGCAGTCGTCATCGCTTTGAAACTGAAGATGGTAAAGTTGTGTTTTTACATTTACCCAGAGGGACTGTCTTACACGATGGCGATATTCTGCAAGAAGAAACCCACAGCAATTTAATCAGAATTACTGCCAAACCAGAACTAGTGCTGACTGCCTTTGCCCAAACACCACTTTTATTATTACGGGCTGCATACCATCTGGGAAATCGCCACGTACCTGTAGAAATTACTCCGACTTATTTACGCTTGTCCTCAGATTCGGTTTTACACCAGATGTTGGAACAATTGGGGTTAGAAGTTAAAGAGGAAATTTTACCCTTTCAGCCAGAATTGGGAGCTTATGGACAACACAATCATGCTCACTGATAGCCATCTTTTGAGTATTTTGCAGCTAGCTAGCCCCGCTTTGCCTGTGGGAGCATACAGCTATTCTGAAGGTTTGGAAATGCTGGTGGAAAATGGTACGATCGCTAACCACACATATCTCAAAGATTGGTTAAAAGCAGAGTTACTTTATGGGGCAATTAGGTTAGAAGCGGCGGTGATGGTACGATCGCAGCAAGCTGTAAAAACAGGTGATGTTGAGTCCCTATGCCGTTGGAATCTGTGGTTATCAGCTGCTAGGGAAACAGAAGAGTTACGCGCCTCTAGTTGGCAGATGGGGCGATCGCTGATCCAATTACTTGGTAAACTAGAACCGCAGATTATACCTATTGCTAATGTTGTCGGGAATCCTTGCAATTATGCGATCGCTTTTGGCATTGCCGTTGCCCATTGGCAAATCAGCATCCAAGCCGCATTACTCGCATATCTGCATAGTTGGGCAAGTAATTTGATTACTGCTGGCGTGAAACTTATCCCTCTTGGACAAACAGCAGGACAGCAGTTATTACTAGATTTGCAACCATTACTCAGTGCTGCGACATTGGAAATTCTCGCTTTGGAGGACGATCAACTCGCCTGTTGTAGTTGGGGTTTGTCGCTAGCGAGTATGCAGCATGAAACGCAGTATACAAGGTTATTTAGGAGTTAGTCATTGGTCACGCCCCTTTGGGGAAGTCAAAAATCAAAAGTCAAAAGTCAAAAACTAAGAACTAATTACCATGTACCAAGAAAAAGTGATAACTGACAAATGACAAAGGACAAAGGACAAATCACAAATGACAATGAATGCATTTCGAGTAGGGGTTGCTGGGCCAGTGGGTTCGGGGAAGACGGCTTTGGTGGATGCTTTATGTAAAAAATTGCGCGAGCAGTATCAGATTGCGGTAGTGACGAATGATATTTATACTCAGGAGGATGCTCAGTTTTTAGTGCGTTCTCAGGCGTTGGCAAGCGATCGCATTTTGGGTGTAGAAACTGGTGGTTGTCCCCATACTGCCATCCGCGAAGATGCTTCGATGAATTTGGCGGCAATTGAACAGTTAGAGGAACGTTTTGTTGATTTGGATTTGGTATTTTTGGAAAGTGGCGGTGATAATTTAGCTGCTACCTTTAGTCCAGAATTGGTAGATTTAACGATTTACGTCATCGATGTTGCGGCTGGCGATAAAATTCCTCGCAAAGGCGGCCCCGGTATTACTAAATCTGATTTGTTGGTGATTAACAAAACTGACCTAGCACCTTATGTTGGTGCAGATTTAAGTGTGATGGAACAAGATACTAAAAAAATGCGCGGCGATAAACCTTTTATTTTTACTAATTTAAAAACTCAGTCTGGACTTGCAGATGTAATTAACTTTGTTTGCATAAATATCTGTTAAAAAAGAATTCGAGCAAAGCGAGTGACTCCTGAATTCTATTTCTATAATGCTTTCTGATGACGACTTCGCATCCGTTCAGCACTACCAGTGGGAATCGCAGCAATTAATTTTTGCGTGTATTCCTCTTTAGGTTGTTGGTAAATGCTTTCGGCTGTGCCTTCTTCAACAATTTGACCACGATTCATGACTAAAATGCGATCGCTCATAAATTTCACCACACTTAAATCGTGAGAAATAAAAATATAGGTAAGCTGAAAGTCTGACTGTAATTCTTTGAGAAGATTTAATACCTGCGCCTGTACTGAAACATCTAAAGCTGAAACTGATTCATCGCAGATGATAAACTTAGGATTTAACGCCAATGAACGGGCTATGCAAATCCGTTGGCGTTGACCGCCAGAAAACTGATGAGGATAGCGGTTAATTGCATCTGCACTCAACCCCACCCGTTCTAAGAGTTCGATTACCCGTTGGCGTCGTTGTTGTTTTGTCTTACCCACAGCGTGAATTAACAACGGTTCCATCACCGCGTCCCCAACCTTCATTCGGGGATCGAGGGAACTAAAAGGATTTTGGAAGACTATTTGCATTTCCCGCCGCAGTTTTTGCAACCGTTCTCCTTTGAGACTAGTAATATCTTGTTTCTCAAAGAAAATCTGACCACTCATCGGTTCAATTAAGCGCAGCAAGGTTCTACCAAGGGTAGTTTTGCCGCAACCGGATTCTCCTACCAAACCTACTGTTTCTCCTGGTTTGACATCAAAAGAAACGCCATTAACTGCCATAGTGTAGCGTTTTGTCCCACCAAACACCCCGCGCACTGGAAAACCAACTTTCAGGTTGCGGATTTGCAACAGGGGTTCCTTCTCATTGAAGTTTGCCAATCTTGCAGCAATCTCTTCAGTAGTCACTTCTATAGGTTGTGCGGGTTCTTTTGGCTGAATTATTACTTGTCCCGTTGGCGTCTCTTCTGCACTCATATAGTCAGAAACGGTAAGTAATTTTTGGGGACGACGGTTGAGTGTGGGGCGACAAGCTATCAAGCCTTTAGTATATGGATGCTGGGGATTGCTGAAAATTTGCTCAGAAGTACCAGATTCAAGAACTTTGCCTTTATACATTACCGCTACTTGGTCAGCAATTTCTGAAATTAGTCCCAAGTCGTGGGTGATGAAAATCATTGCCATATCACGGCTTTGCTGCAATTCCCGCATTAACTCCAAAATAGTCGCTTGTACCGTCACATCTAAAGCTGTGGTTGGTTCATCAGCAATTAAGATTAATGGGTTGCAAGAAATTGCCATTGCAATCATCACTCGTTGCAACTGACCCCCAGAAAGTTCATGAGGGTAGCGTTCCAGCATGGCTTCTTTGTGTTCTTTAACCAATTGTGCTAACTTTGATGGTTCTGGTTTCGATGAATTGCTGTTGGTTTGATGCCAATCGATAAACTGCTGCTGAATCTCCTCATCGCTAGGTAGAAGTTTAACCTCTTGCAGACCTGCGATCGCAATTTGTCGTGCTTGGGCAGCTGAGACATTTTGATGCCGCATAATTGCTTCTGTTAGCTGAAACCCGATGTTATAAACCGGATTAAGCGAACTCATCGGTTCTTGAAAAATCATCGCGATGTCGCCACCCCGGTGTAACTGCATTTGCTCAGGAGGCAATGTTACTAAATCGATGGGGTTAGCATTCTCTTGCGGACGAAACCAGATTTCACCGCCAGTCACTATACCGGGAGTTTGCAACAAACTCATCACAGCTAGGGCTGTCACTGATTTACCACTCCCCGATTCTCCTACTATTCCTAGAGTTTCACCTCGATGCAGCCCAAAGGAAATACCATCCAAAGCTCTGACGTGATTGCCATCACCGGGAAATTCAACTTGGAGATTGCGAACCTCTAGGACAGTTTCTCTCATAGGAGTTGGGTATGAATCTTAACTGAAAATTATTTGGATTTTAACAAGAGTTTTGATGTATGTGTCGATAAATTTGATTTTTACACTCCTTAGCGGTTTTTCACTGCTTAGACCTCAACCACAATTTTTAATGTTTTGAGAACTAGTTGCCTCATCCATCAAGATAATTTTCGGCTGATTGAGTTGTACTAGCTTTCCTCACAGCTATTTGTGCTGCCAAATCTGCTATTGTAATTTGAAACAATTCTGTTGTCTCGCGATTGCTACCGCTAAAAAGGATTTTGGATTATCAGGTGCTGTACCAAACAATGCCTCAAGAGCGTCCACATTGAACAGATAGCGGTGATGTCTGTTAACTTCCCGCTTTGAGCGATTGTCTACAGGCTACTTATCCTTGACTTCGGTGGCAAACAATGATTAAAGCTCAGATTTAATTCTTTTGAGGCGATACAAGACTTCCATATTGAGACAAGGTATTTTCTATAACCATTGCTGCGTATGAACTCAAAGATTCGAGAACAAGCACAAGAAATATTCAATAAAATTCCGGATATTTTTCTCCTTTATTTGTTGCAAGTAGCAGCGAAAATAAGCCTGAAAAGTTTGCAAAAAGACACTGTTAATGCTGTCTCTGTCCAACAAAAGCTTCTAAGAAATATTCTCAAACTTCAAAAGGATACAAAATACGGTAAGGAGTATAACTTTGCGGCTATAGATTCGGTTGCAGAATTTCAAAGGATACATCCTCTGACCACTTATGAAAATTACCGCGAAGTTATCGAAGATATTGCTAAGGATGGAAATTTCTCTCAATTAGTAGCAGAGCCAATTATTCTTTTTCAAGAAACATCAGGAACAACGGGTAAATCTAAACTTATACCTAGAACAAAACGCTTACTATCAACTTTACAAAAATCTTTTCAGGCTGTAAACGCGATCGCACGCTCTTACTATCTCAATGGTAAAGCATACACAAAAAACAGTCGTGGTTTGGCTTTGGCTAGTGCACTACCACTTAAATCTACACCTAGCGGTATTCCTAGAGGTTCAGGAACTAGCGGAGGAATTAGACAATCTAAGTCATTTCAAAAAATAGTCAGTCTCAATTTTTCTAGCCCCACTAGCATATTCTTGATTCCCGATTATAGGAGCGCTTATTATTGCCATATGCTTTTTGCTCTCTTGGAGCCAAAGCTTACTTATATTACGACAAATTTTGCCTCCAATGTTTTGGATGCTCTACAAATATTAGAACGAGAGTGGCCACAAATGGTAAATGATATTTACCACGGTCAAATTAATTCCAACTTGGAACTGGATACAGCTACAAGAAATGAGCTACAAAATAGGCTCAAACCCAATCCAGAAAAAAGTAACACACTCCGAACTGAATTTGAAAAAGGGTTTGAGGGTATTATACCTAGAATATGGCCGCAGTTATCTAACATCCAATGTATCATAACTGGATCGCTGCAACTTTATAAAGAAAGTTTGAAATTTTATGCAGGTGAAATACCAATTTACTCACATGGTTATGGTGCTTCTGAAGCTTGGATCGGGTGTAATCTAGAGCCACAAAAAGATTCTCCAGCTTACGTAATTACTCCTCATTCGGCGTTTTTTGAGTTTATACCTATTTCCCAAATTGATACAGAAAAACCCACTACAGTTGACTTGACTTCTCTAGAGGTAGGTGAAAGTTACGAAGTAGTTGTGACGACAGTAGCTGGACTTTACAGGTACAGGATGGGAGATATCGTTAAATGTGCGGGCTACTATAACCAAAGCCCCAAGATTGAATTTTTGTATCGCCAAGGTTC
Source organism: Nostoc sp. (assembly GCF_036917515.1). Taxonomy (GTDB): domain Bacteria; phylum Cyanobacteriota; class Cyanobacteriia; order Cyanobacteriales; family Nostocaceae; genus Nostoc. The sequence continues at coordinate 20,818 of NZ_JBALDE010000119.1, forward strand.
GCTGCTAAATATTAGCGGAGTTAAAATTTCTGAAAACGAAATTTTTGCTGCTATCACTGAAGCTTGCAAAATTTGGGGAGACGACTGCAAAATAATAGACTATACCACAAGCATTGATGTTTCATCATTTCCATTGAGTTACATTATTTACCTAGAGGTTTCAAAAATATTTGAAACTTTTCCTGATTTAACATCATTTCAAGATAAATTTGAACAGATTATTTATGATTTAAATGTGCTTTATCTGAATACGAGGAAAGCAAATGTTCTTTGCGCACCTGAAATTAAACTTGTTGAAAGAGACAGTTTCAAAATGCTTAAAAACCAAATGATTTCTCAAGGTACTTCAGAGGCACAGTTCAAAATGCCACGGTTGCTAAAAAATGTAGAGCAGGTCAACTTTATAGAAAGCAAATCTCTTAATTAATAATCAATAACAATGCGTTGGTAGGGTGGGTAATGCCCACAACAACCCAGATATGTATGGAGAATTAGTGAGCAAGAGTAGGTAAATGTCTCATAACAAGATGCAAAGCGTCAACGCAAACAAAAAAATAGCACATCCTAAAGGATGGCTACTTGTAGAAATTGTCTAATCGCAATTTTTTTTGCTAATTATACTTAGCAAATTGGATACACGCTTAACTAGCAAATTTAGAAGGGAATATCATCTGGATCTGGTTCTTCCTCTTTCACTGCTGGATAAGTGGTTCGCTCATAAGTGGGTTGGGGTACGGGTTCGTAAGTTTTCGTTTGGGGAGCAACGCCAACAGGATTTGTCGCTGGGGTAGGTGCTGGACGTGGTGACTCGTAAGTGGGAACGTCTTTTTGTGGAGGACGAGATGCTGATGGTTGTCGGGGAGCAGTTTCAGTAAATGATGGAGTTACGGTTGCTGAGGGTAATGGATCGGTATTAAAACTACCTCCAACAGATTGAATTTGTTGTACTGTCAATTCAGCGCGTTTTTCTTTAAAACCTTCTTGACGATCGACAGTATTCATACTTAAACGTCCTACCAAGATGACGCGATCGCCTTGGTGGTAGTTTTGCTGAATTTCTGTTGCTAAATTCCCCCAGCCAACAACTTTCAGAGTGGCTGGCGGATCTTCTGGTTTCTGGGAATTGGGAAACTGCACCAGCATTTCAGTGACTCCCAGATTATCGGCTGTATAGCGGAGTTGCGGTTCGTTAATAATTTCTGCCATCAAAACGCAGCTGTTCATTAAAATTACTCCTGACTGCAAAAAGTACTGATTCCAAAGAGGGGGTTTTTCTATGTAGTGCCAATTAATATCTAGATAGGTTTAATCTTTTGCATTTTTTAATAATGTTTAAACAAATTTTCTACATCCACTCTGAGTTTTTAGTCCTTTCTAACATAAAAGCCAAGCGATCGCTTTGAACAGCATTGAGTATACTGTTCGCCACCTTCGCTTGACTAAATTGAGCATTCAATTCTGCATAGAGTAGTATGATTGTACCACTTAATTAATTAAATAGAAAAAATTTTTGCCAAAAATTAAGCCTTAACGTGAACTGGAAAAACACCCAAGGCGATCAACCTGGCTGGAAGGTCGCGCAAGATGGGTAAGCGCAAAAATGCAGGTGGTACAAAAGTGCGATTTGAGGTGAGAACCGGGGTCAATACCCGCTTTTGGATAAAAGTTTGAAACGCCTGAATGATACGTGTAGGCAACTCACGTTGACGTTGTACTTTCGCTAGATCGCTAAGTTGTACTTGTTGGTTTTTGAGCGGTTTGCTGAGTACATTCGCCGCAACTACAGCATCTTGAACCGCGTAGTTAATGCCAACTCCACCAACGGGGGACATTATATGAGCTGCATCACCGATGAGTAACAAACCTTCACGATACCAACGTTTGACACGGCTGGACTCGACTGAGAGAAAAGCTATTTGTGACCAATCATGTAAATTTTGAATGCGTTGCTGGAATTCTGGCACTACTTCGACAACAGATTTTTTTAATTCCTCCAAACCCGTAGCCCTTAGTTGTTGATAGCCTCCTTTAGGAATAATATAGGCAACTTGCCACTCATCACCACGGTCAAGCATGGCGACTAGCTTACCTTGACCAAAGCGCCCCATTCCCCCCTCTGGGTCTTCTGGCTGACGCGGTAGGCGAAACCAGAGGACATCCATTGGTGGCGAGGTTTCGATGGATTCAAACTCAGCCAGGTGGCGTAAACGTGAGTGGCGACCGTCTGCACCCACTGTCAGTATTGCCCGAATTTCATGCCAACCACCGCCTCCTCGATAGCGGACACCTTGAATCACGTCATTTTCAGTAATCAATTCCTGCACATTCGCACCCATTACCAGATGGAAACTAGGATATTTTTGTGCTTCTTGGGTGATGAACTCCAGGAATTTTACCTGGGGAAGCATTGTAATGTAGGGATAATGGGTTTTCAGATGGCTAAAATCTGCAAATGTGACATTATCTTGAGGAGTTTGAATACTAATTTGGCGCATTTTAGTATGGGGAAGTCCTAGCAAGCGATCGCTAAGTCCCAATTCCTCCATAATTTCCATCACCGACGGATGAATTGTATCGCCACGAAAATCACGATCAAAGTCTTTGTGTGCTTCCAGCAGCGTCACCGAAATGCCTTGACGCGCTAATAACAGAGCCAATACTGCTCCTGCTGGCCCCCCACCCACAATGCAACAATCTGTGGTTTGTACGTCTACAATGTCATGGATAGGGTTAACACTTGGGTCTTGGGAAAGATTTTTAGGTACATCGGTAGTCATCACAACACCTCCTGACAGCCCTAAAATTTAGAATAGTTTGCTTTTTATCGTAAAAGCTATTTTTTTAACTTTTCGTATTTACCCTAAACGTGTATTATTATGAGCGCTAAACAGTCATTAGTCATTAGTCATATTGTCCAATGCCCCATGCCCCATGCCCAATGCCCAATGCCCCATGCCCCATGCCCAATGCCCAATGACAATAATTAGTTGTGTCCCAAGTTATTTTAGAAAACGTTTATAAAAGTTTTTCCTCGCGTCAAGGGGAAAGTGTTACCTCACAAATCCAATCTCCTCTCACGCTTGGGGAGAAAACTGATGCAGCCCAAGAACGTCCAGGAAGTGTTAACGTCTTGCGGCGGATTAACCTGACGATCGCAGATGGCGAGTTTATGGTGCTGGTAGGCCCTTCTGGTTGTGGTAAAAGCACGCTACTGCGGTTAATCGCTGGTTTGGAAGTGATGACTGGAGGCAATATTTGGGTGGGCGATCGCTTGATCAATGACCTACCACCCAAGGAACGCGACATCGCAATGGTGTTTCAAAATTACGCTCTCTATCCTCACATGACGGTGTATGACAACATTGCTTTTGGGTTACGCCGCACGGGAAGCAGGGAAGCAGAGGAGCAGAGGAGCAGAGGAGAAAATACTCCTTATTTTCGGACGTGGGCGGAAAATCTTTTTGTGGGGGCGACAAGAAAGTTACCTAAAGGATTGCGATACATTTCTGATAAGGAACGGGCGGTGAATGAACAGGTGCGTAGTGTTGCTCAATTGTTGCAAATCGAAACATTGTTGAATCGCCTACCCAAACAGCTATCTGGGGGACAAAGACAACGGGTTGCATTGGGACGAGCGATCGCTCGCAATCCCCAAGTATTTTTAATGGATGAGCCGCTTTCTAACTTAGATGCCAAACTGCGGGCGGAAACCCGCGCTCAAATTGTGAAATTGCAGCGCCAATTGGGGACAACGACAATTTACGTTACCCACGATCAAACAGAAGCGATGACAATGGGCGATCGCATTGCAATTATGTCTGAGGGTAAAATTCAGCAAGTTGCTTCTCCTCTAGAACTTTACAACCGTCCTGCCAACCTTTTTGTCGCAGAGTTCATTGGTTCACCACCGATGAATTTCCTTACTGTAGAATTTCATGCCCCGCAGTTGATTACTCATTCCCAGTTTCGGCTTACACTTCCAGAGGTTTGGGGAAAAGCTTTACAAAAATATGATGGGAAAACTTTAATTTTAGGCATTCGCCCAGAACACTTAAATTTGAGTCTGCCTGCTACCAAAAATCTACCTGTGCAAGTAGATTTGGTAGAGAATCTCGGCAACGATTCCTTTCTTGCTGTTAAGATTACCGAACCGGGATCTCAACCTGCGACTACAGCCAATTACCTACAAGTGCGAATACCACCAGACCGATTTGTACAAGTTGGTGAGCAACTTTGGTTATCTCTAACTCTAGAGAAAATTCACTTTTTTGACCCGGAAACTGAGTTGGCGATATTTCCTTAAGAAACCAATTGCCTAGTTGATATTTTCAGAAGTAGCAAAGTGGCGTAGGCGTAGCCCGTCGTAGACATCGCTTGACTTACCATGAATTCTTTGAACGTAGACGCACATTGGCTTCCCATATTTCCTTAAAACAGAATAAAGTCGATCCTACCTGTGTACTTGATCGCGGTGCAACAAGGTTTAAAGTACCTCAAAACGACTTTGGAGTACCTCAAAACGACTTTGGAGTACTTCAACACGACTTTGGAGTACCTCAAAACGACTTTGGAGTACTTCAACACGACTTTGGAGTACCTCAACACGACTTTGGAGTACCTCAACACGACTTTGGAGTACCTCAAAACGACTTTGGAGTACTTCAACACGACTTTGGAGTACTTCAACACGACTTCTAGGTATAATTTAAACTATTAGCCATATAAAGTATGACTATAAATTCGCCTGTTCCCCAAGATTATCAATATCAATTTGGTGGTAGTCTTCCTGCTAATGCACCTACCTACGTCACACGCCAAGCTGATGCAGATTTGTATCAGGCTGTGAAAGCCGGAGAGTTTTGTTTTGTCCTCAACTCTCGACAAATGGGGAAATCTAGTTTGCGTGTCCGCACAATGCAAAGGTTACAAGGTGAAGGAATTGCTTGTGTATCTATTGATTTAACTGCAATTGGGACATCAGGGCTAAAGTCTGAACAATGGTATTCTGGGATTATTGATACTATTGCTGGTTCTGAAAGTTTAAACTTAGGTGAGCAGTTTGATATAGATGAGTTATGGGAAGAAAATTCCCGATTTTCTGATGTGCAGATTTTTGGGAAGTTTATTGACAGATTACTCAAATTAATTTCCCCACAGATTGTTATTTTTATAGATGAAATTGATAGTGTTCTCAGTTTAAAATTTCCGGTTGATGATTTTTTTACTTTAATTCGAGCTTTCTTTAATCAAAGAGTTGATAATCCTGAATATCAACGCATTACTTTTGTGCTTTTGGGAGTAGCTACCCCTTCTGAGTTGATTCAAGATAAAAAGCGTACTCCTTTTAATATTGGCAAAGGAATTGAATTAACCGGATTTGAATTTACAGAAGCTTTACCTTTAATCAAAGGATTCTCTGGACAAACTAGTAACCCAGAAGCTGTACTAAAAGCGATTTTAGACTGGACTGGAGGACAGCCATTTTTGACTCAGAAAGTCTGTGAATTTGTCCGTAAATCTGCAACTGTAATTCCTTCAGATGAAGAAGCTCCTTTTGTAGAGAATTTAGTCAAAGATAGAGTGATTCAGAATTGGGAATCTCAAGATGAACCGGAACACTTTATAACGATTCGGGATAGATTTTTAAAAAGAGATGAACATAAAGCAGCATACTTGTTAGATTTATATCAACAAGTATGGCATTCAGGCGGAATTGATATTGATAGTAGTATTGAACAGAGTGATTTACAGTTAGCGGGAATCGTTGTTAAAAAAGAGAGGAAATTAAAGGTTTATAACCTAATTTATCAAACCATTTTTGACAACTTATGGATTGAGAAAAGTTTAGCCAGTTTGCGTCCTTATGCAGAGAATTATCGTCAGTGGATTTTATCAGGAAAACAGGATGAGTCTCGGTTATTGCGGGGGAAAGCTTTAGTAGAAGCGTCAACTTGGGCAAAGGATAAAAACTTAGGTTTTCAGGATTTAGAATTTTTAGCAGCTAGTCGGAAACGAAAGCGAGAAGAGGAACTAGCAGAAACAGAAATCCAGGCAGAATTAGAAAGAGAAAGAAAAGAAAAAGAAGCAGCAGAAAGGGCTAGACAAATTGAAGCTGAGGCTAAACAGGAAGCAGAAAAACAATTGGGAACTGCTAGCAAAAGAATACGTTTAGGAGTTATCATTTTATTCATTACTTTAGGTGTATCTGTAATAGTGGCATTTATAGCTGGTAGTAAAGCAATAAATGAACAACAAAAAGCTGAAAGCGCTAAAATAATCGCTATACAAGCTGAAAATAAATCTGACCAAGCTAACCGAGAACTTAATAATAGTAATAAGCAATTATCAAGCTTAAATGAGCAAATGAAAACACAGCAGCTAGCAGTCAATAATGCTCAAAAAAAAGCTAAAAAAACTAAAGAAGATTTAGATAAAGTTCAAAAAATTAAAAAGAGTTTAGAAGTACAAAAAAATCAATTAACTGATGCTGCTGAAAAACTCCAAGGAGAACTAAAATCTAAATCTAGAGAAATTAATAAGGCTGAACAGCAAGTTAAAAAATTCAAAAACCAGCAGCAAAACATTGAAATACAAGTTAAAGTTAAAGAACAAGAGCTTGAAACTGCTAACAAAAATACAAACGAACTCAAACAATCTCTAGCCAAAATTAGAGAAATATCAACAGTGGCTTCTCAACTTCAACAAAAAGGGAAAACAAACGAAGCTAATCAGTCTTTGAATATTGCTGGGTTAGTTTTACAGGACAAAATTAGTAATTCTCAGCTAAAAGAGGCTTTACTAGATAGTGCGCTGGTTTTAGGGTATCAATATTTAGCTGGTGAAGAAAAAGAGCGAAATCAAACAGAGGATTTAAAAAAGACTGAGAAGGATTTTACTAGAAGTCTGCAAGAATTATCAAAAATAGAAAAGCAACTTGATAATAATTCAACCAATTTAGCTACTTTAGTTTATATTAATTATGTTAAAGGTGAATTAGAAGAACGCTCAGATAAAGCTAAAGTTTTAGCAGATTACAAGAAAGCATTTGAGCATCTCAGCAGTCTAGAATCTAAGTTTAAATCTAATGTTGAATTATTTACCTTAGACCTAAATATTCTCTACAATGGCAATGCTGATATTGTGGCTTTGCTTTATCGTCAACTTAAAGAATTAAATGGCTCAAATCCAGTTTATGAGCAATCTTTAAAGGAACATTTATTGAATGAATTAGACTATTTAATGAAGCAACAAAGATGGAGGGAAGCAGATTTAAAAAATTGGCAGTTTATTCTCTATTCAGCAGGAAGGGAAGGACAAACTCATATAGATTTAACTGATGTTATAAGCTTTAATTGTAAGGATTTAAAACAACTAGATACACTTTGGGTAAATAACTCTAAGGGGCATTTTGGTTACAGTGTCCAGAAAAAAATATATTTGGCTACTGGCAATTCTCTTGATTTTGATTGGGAGAAGGGAGAATGGAAAAATTGGAACGAGAAAGGGTATAATGATTTCGCAAAAAATGTGGGATGGAGAGTAAAGGATGAGGAGTGGATAGTAAAGGATGAGGGGTCGAGAGGAAAGGATGAGGAGTGGATAAGATATGAAGAATTACCCATGAATCTTGTGGGAGAGGCAGGGGTATCTATATCTATGAAGGGAGAACTCCCGTGTGGTGGTGGGTATGTGTTTGGTGGGATTGTGAGGCGTTGTGGGCGTGGATGGGAAAAGGGGAATGAGATTATTGCGAAGGAAGGTGTGCAGGATGTGGCTTCTCCTTTCTTCTTGCAAAGACTTGAAAATTGCAGCAGATAAGGCTTTTAGAGAATTATAAAGATTTCTTCTTGGGAAGTTTTCCACGCAATAATAAGGTTTTTGGAGATTCAATACTAGGCGCTAGGCAATACACAAGGCAATAAAAAAAACAATACAAAGGAAATTGAGAAGAGCTAATTATGAGTTTTTGATATTACCAAAAAGTAGCAAATTCGTCTAAAAAAGACATTTTTAGTGATAAATAGAGACATTGCACCGAGTAGTGACATGATAGCTGTATTCTAGTTTTAAGTCGCGCTGTGGCCGTGGCATAAGAAGAATTTGTCATCCTCTAATTCTCCGTATACTATCCATGCCCTTTAAAAATTTTTTTGGTCAAACCCCAAAACCTCAACCCCCAGAGATGACTGGTTTAATCAAAATATCAGGATGTGACAACCCTAAGCGATGTGGGGATGTGATTTTTGTTCACGGGTTAGGTGGTCACGCACGCGGAACTTGGCATCCGCAAGAACTACGCAACGATGATAATTTCTGGTTAACGTGGCTAGCACAAGAAAGACCAGATTTAGGTATTTGGTCTTTTGGCTATAAGGCTGAACCCTTTGAATGGAGAGGTTCAACAATGCCACTTTTTGACCGTGCTAGTAATTTACTGGAATATTTACAAGTTAATGATATTGGCAAATACCCAATAATTTTTATCACTCATAGCATGGGTGGATTATTAATCAAAGAAATGCTGCGTAATGCTCAGACATTTAAAAAAACAGCAGTTATTGAACAGACAAAAGGTATTGTATTCCTCTCCACTCCTCACACTGGTTCTCATCTCGCCAACTTAGTCGATAAAATTAGGATTTTGGCACGCAGCTCTATCAGTGTTGATGAACTAAAAGCACATATTCCCCAACTGCGTCAACTTAACGAGTGGTATCGGCAGAATGTTGATTCCTTGAAGATTAATACAAAAGTTTATTTTGAAACTAAGCCCACTCAAGGTTTTTTAGTTGTAGATCCAGATAGCGCTAACCCAGCCATCAAAGATGTCCAACCTATCGCTACAGATGATGACCATCTTTCTATCACCAAGCCAACATCAACAAATAATTTAGTTTACAAGGGAGTAAGTCAGTTTATTAAGCAACAATTGCTAATTAATCTAGCCATTGTTAAACAATCAACACCAAAAGCAAAAGAGAATAACTCCTCATCCTCAATGATTTTTGAAAATACTGATGGTCAAGTTCCTCTTAATTCCCTCTTTTATATCGAACGTCCAGAGGTGGAAATTAAATGTTATGAATCCATCCTCCAACCAGGTGCGTTAATCCGCATCAAAGCGCCGCAAAAAATGGGTAAAACTTCTTTAATGAGCCGCATTCTTGAGTATGGTAAACAAAAAGGTTATCGCACAGTTTCTCTTAATTTATGGAGTCAAGAAAATCTTACCGCTCTCAAAAATTTCTTACAGGCATTTTGTGCAACTCTGAGTTATGAATTAGGGCTAGAAGATAAAATAGATCAATTTTGGAAAAGACGCTTAAGCAGTCAAGTTAACTGCACTAATTATTTAAAAGACTATTTATTAAAAAATATTGATGTTCCCCTAGTATTAGGCTTAGATGATATTGATAAAATTTTTCCTTATCCCGAAATTGCTCAAGAATTTTTTGCTCTACTCCGAGCTTGGCATGAAAACGGTAAAAACGAGGAAATCTGGCAAAAATTGCGTTTAGTAATTGCTCATTCTCAAGAAGTATATGTTTCTTTAAATGTCAATCAATCCCCCTTTAATGTAGGTTTACCTATCGAAATCGGAGAATTCAACGTCACACAAATAAAAGAATTAGTCCAACGACATAAATTAAATTGGTCAGATACAGAAATCGGACAATTAAAGGAAATGATTGATGGTCATCCTTATTTATTAAGGACTGCTCTTTATCAAATTGCCACAGGTAACTTAACTTTAGAACAATTTCTGAAAGTTGCTCCCACTGACGAAGGATTATTTAGAGGCTTTTTACATCCCTATCTTTCACTGCTAGAAGAAGATAAATTGTTAAAAGCAGCGATGAAAAAAGTTATTGAGAGTGATATTCCTGTGCAATTAGACTATACACAAAGTTTTAAATTACGCAGTCTGGGCTTAATTAAATTTAAAGAAAATAAAGTTCAATGCCTTTGTAATTTATATCGCCTTTATTTTCGAGAGCGCCTATCCGAATGATTACACCCAGCTTGAGAGGATGAAGCATCAATAATGAGTGGTAAAATGATTAGCGATCGCAGCACCAACACCAAAGGCGAATGCACCTCAAAACACCTCAAATTTAACAATAGCGAGTGCACTCTCAAAGTTACTAATTTGTAGAAGTGCTAAAAGATAGTGCAGATGCTTCCAGTAGATGCGGATGGTGGCATTGCCAAAAACTCAAAATCTCTTCGCCAACCTGTTGAGGATAGAAGTAGTGAAAAAAATGATACCCTTGTGGGCATTCCCAGAGTTTATCTTCTGGCTTCAACCAATTTAACCAGTCATGCAATGCAGGTGGGTTGACTACCGGATCGCTCTTGCTACCACATACCATCATTGGCATAGAAACTCCACCTTTGGGTAAATAAACCAACTTAAATAAAGAGTGTGATGATGGAGATTGTTCTAAATCTTTATCTAAGGCAGCTACTAACTTTTTAGTAGTATGAGGCGGTTGATTTCCAAAAAGACTGCGAACGCTGCTTGCTAAAACTAACTCACGGCTGATGCTAAAGAGTTGTCGTTGAAAGTAATAATGAGCTTGCCAATTGTTTGCAGGTTGAGCTGCTACAGCCAGCAGGGTAAGCGATCGCACTTTTTGAGGAAATCGACGCGCAAAGGTTAAGGCGATCGCACCACCCATCCCATGTCCTGCTAAATGCACAGGGCGATCGCGCGATTTTAAAAAGTCATACAGCAAATCCACAGCTTGATCTATGCAACTGGCTTCATCTTTAGTTTGCTGGTATTCCCACTGGGCGACATTTATATAACTAGATAAATGTTCAAGTAATGGTTTATCAAAACGCTGTAAAGCAGGACTGGCACTTAACCATAAAACATCAAATGAATCAGACATAAATACCTATAACTTCTAAATTATCAATTACAGTAAGAGTACACAGATGTGCATTGGTGTCAACTTAAGCTGAAATCTTCTGACTGTATAAGTTTTTCCCTCACTCCCAGTCCCTCTTTCCCAATTTAGGCAGAGAGGGAAGCAAATTCTCCAGTTTCCCTTCTCCCAAGCTGGGAGAAGGGGTTAGGGGATGAGGGCAATTAGAACGCTTTCTCTTACCTAACTTCTACGTTAAGTTGATGCCAATAACAGATCTGCGCCCCAAATCTCTACAAACCAAATTCTGTCTTCAACTGAGCAACCCAAGTTTTAATTCGCTCATCTGTTAGCTCAGATTGACTACCTTCATCAAGTGCCAAACCAACAAACTTGCCATTTTTCACAGCTCTCGATTCATTAAAGTCATATCCCTCAGTTGGCCAGTAACCAACAGTTTTACCGCCTCGTTGGGAAATTTTTTCTTCCAGAATTCCAATTGCATCCTGAAAGTTATCGCTATAGCCATATTGGTCTCCATCACCAAAATAGGCAACCAGTTTACCACTAAAATTTATTTGATCCAGATCGGAGTAAAAGCCTTCCCAATCGCTCTGAAGTTGACCAATATCCCAAGTGGGAGAGCCAATAATCAGCAATTCATACTCATCAAAACTGCTAGTATCCGCCTCGTAAATGGGATGTAATGTTACAACATCACCACCAAATTCATCCCGAATTTTTTCAGCATCAGATTCAGTGTTGCCAGTTTGAGTACCGTAAAACAAACCAATTTTTTTTGACATATTGACACCTGATAAATAAATAGTTGTGTGATCGGCAGAAAAGTCACCCTGAGAGGTTGGTTAATCCAGCGTTCGCTGCCCATCAAGGCATTGACTCCAGTGTTTGAACTGCCACGCTTGTCATGGCGTTATCTTTTCAGAAAGTTTGCAAATAGCTGAAATACATGACCCGCTTAATGAGTATTAGTCTCAATTACTCTGAAGATATACTACCAGAGTTATTGAGAGTCTTTTTCATTTCTTTAAGTAAACTTTTGTTAAGTATTTCAGGAAATAAACTGAAAACTAGACGAGGAAGCAAGAATTATCGTACCTTAATTGGTCAAAAACCTTGCACTTACTCGAATAAGAGTAGTGAGATGAACGCCTGAACAAAAAGTATTTCTCAGTTACTGGAGTTTAGACTAGTTCCTGGTGCAAGACTTGATATTAGAAGAGTTATATGATATTATTTATTGGCTAATTTAAATACTGTAACTTGACGCATTTACCGTATTTTCATATTAAGAGTGAATAACTTACTCTGCAAGAGGATAGTTTAAATCAAACGGAAATTGCCCCTTATCCCGCTTTTGTCACTCTCCGAAAAAAAATCAAAAGCAATGTTTAAAACTTTGACTGAGACTGGGTTTGTGATTTTATTTGCTAATATGATAAACATTCTCACTGCTTGATCCTAAAACCCTTAGAGCTGATTCTCAAAAACCTCTGGCATAAAGCTCAGGCTCTTGGTTTGGAACTTGTCCCTATTTCTCACCTCACCGAATGTGTTTCTTGAAAGAGGGTTATGCCAAAAGACTGGTTTGAAAGTCTCTAACTGATGCAAAATCAGTTGTAGCGCCTCCTGTTTCTTTCCTCGTTCTTCTCCCTTTTGCAGAATGTCTTGGTAAATTACAGATTCTTGCATAATTTTATCTTTGGAAAGCTGTGTAATCAAATTTTTATTCAACCGTAAATCGGCTAAAACCTATATACAAGCTGATATATTCTGAAAACTACTTCATCAAACATAGGTTTTATTAAAAATTCATATACTTTTTGCTTTAGTTAGTTAAATATGCGAGTGAGAGTTAATTTATATATAAGTCAGTTTTTTAAAAACTTCAGTAACATTGCTCTTTTATTTAAAAGTTAAATATAAATAGAATATTAATAGTTGTGCTGGCTTAGTTGATTAAAAAGCGTCAATTATTCCAGGTGTATCTATTTGCTAACTTTCTTTTAAGCAGATTCAGTAGTCTTAAAATAACCTCTCTCTTTCTTTTTACAAAAGAGAATTTAGCTTCCTCTTGCTTGAGAGAAGTTAGATTGTTGTTAGCAAATTAATGTACTAAGCATTAATAGTCTGTTCACTTGGAAATTGCTGTGTTCAAGTTTCATTGGACAACGCATCATGATTTCTATGGAAAAATTGCAGTTTTATTTTTAATTGAGAACAAACACAACTTCTTTAAGCTTTGAATATTTATCAACCCATTTTACCAATCCCTATGCAACACTATATTTCTCATTTGCTCGTACTGGTATTAGGAACAAGTTCAACTTTCCTAGTTACTCCATCTCAAGCTCAAACTCCGGTAAAAATCAATAGTCAAAATCCTGAGAATGTTACCTCCATATCTTCAAGTTCACCTTCGGCTACCCAATTGAGTGATTTTGCCAATTCTACTAATAGCAAACCACCTCTCCTTTCTGAGGTAACTAATAACTCTTCCGCTACTAATGCCAATATTACAGCGAATAAACCTCGTGCACGGGTTCCTATATTCAGCAGAATTTTTGCCACACCTTTGATGCAGCAATAATTAGCAGCTAAACATTAAGTTTACTTACTTGAGTTAATCGGAATTTGCATTCATACGTTACATATAACATTATCTAGTGAAAATACTACCCCAGCAAGAGGGATTCTAATTGTTCTCTCTTGTTGGGGTAGGACGAATATCATCTATAGCTGTTCTCGTTTGTATGTAACAGAGATTTGGTGAAATTAAATATGCGTTATCAAAAACCTTTTAGAGACTTAGCAGTGCTATGTCTCTACATTCTTTTTCACTCATATCTATATACTTCTTGCATGAATCAAAAGCCCTCACCCTAAATCCTTCTCCCATGCTTGAGAGAAGGACTTTGAAATTGGCTCCCCTTCTTCCAAAATTGGGAGAAGGGGTTGGAGGATTTAGCAAGAACCCGCAGGGTGGGCAAATTTTGCATTTGTGCAAGAGGTCTAATGCTTTATGCTTGCAGCTGACAGAGCATTAAGCCAAACCATTGATTCGGATCTCTCCACACATGAAGAGGTAATAAACCTTGTGCAGTTAGTTGCTGTTTGATATTAGTAAGGTCAAATTTGCGGGAAATTTCAGTGAGGATAGTCTCACCTAATGCAAAATTAACCTTAAGATTAAGAGCGCGTAATTCTACAGTTTGCGATCGCAGGCTGCATAAATGCATTTCTATTTGATGCTCGCTTTCATTGTAAAATGCTCGGTGTTCAAACTGGGTGGTGTCAAAGTTACCGTCAAATCGCTGATTTAAATGTTCCAGCATATTGAGGTTAAATGCAGCTGTCACCCCCTGGCTGTCGTTATAAGCTGGTTCCAAAATCTGTTTTGGCTTTCGTAAATCTATCCCCAATAAAAAATACTCACCTACTTGTAGAGCATTGGTAATTTGAGAGAAGAACACATCACACTCATCAGGGGTAAGATTACCTAAACTGCTACCAATAAAACAAATCATCCGACTGGGTAATTGCGTCGGTAGGAGTTTTGCAAGAGCTAATTCATAGGTTCCTACCAATGCATAAACTTGGAGTAAGGGATAATCTTCTAATAACTGCTTGGCACTACTTTCCAACATACCTGCACATACATCAATTGGTAAGTAATGCAGAGGATAGCTTAGTTGCTGGTAGGCATCTAGTAAAATGCGGGTTTTACTAGAACTACCACTGCCAAGTTCTACCAATTCACAAACGCCAGTTATCTTGGCAATTTCACTAGCATACTGCTGTAAAATCGTTGTTTCTGTGCGTGTAAGATAATATTCTGGTAAATCACATATTTGCTCAAACAGATCGGAACCACGGTCATCATAAAAGTAACAAGGGGGTAGAGATTTAGGTATTTGAGTTAATCCCTTCACTACATCACTCCCAGCACTAGGTGCAACTATTTGAGTTGCTCCGATTAAACGCTCTATCTGCAAGCGTTTTTCAACGCTGCTTTCAAAAGTAACCTTGCTATTAATAGCTTTAGATATCGACATGAAACCTCCGTTTACTTGGCGTAATAGGTTACTTTGATAGCAGACCTTTACCCCAATCAATGAAACATATAGCCATAGTTAATAAAATCATGATTGAGCAATATAGCTCAAGCTTTAAAGCTATTTTTTAGCATTTTTCCATTAAAATAGTAGCAAGTAAGTGCCTAAGTGCTATGTTCTCGCAGCAATAAAGACTCGATATAGGCAATATGCCCCAAGTACCAGCAACAGCAGATCAAGTCAGAATGAGGTTGACTAGAGAATGTGCCTTCATCCATATCCTGGAATAGCGCAAAAGTTTTCGAGCGAAATTTATCGAAGGCTTAAGAAATAGCCTCTTTCACACTAGATTTGCTCAATTTGGATATCACAGTCTGCTCCTACACTAATGATGCTATTTTCTGGGCAAGCAATCCAATTACCTAGAAATAGAGGTTCAGACGCAATAATTACGGATTGTGGGAAAGTCGGATCATCTCGTATCCAGTAAAGAGATGGAGGCGGTGAAGTGGTAGCAAAACGAGAAGCTATCAGGCGATGTCCGTCGCTAAAGATTACATTAAGTGAGGCTTCTACTTGATAGCGTTTTGCCATCTCTAAAAGCGTTAATAATGTGGTGCGTAAAGCATACTCTGGAGGTCGATGTTTATTAATTTGACTTTGTGAAAGTAACAATGCAAAAATGTGTTCAGAGTCAGTACTGCCATTAATTTTTTCGTAAAATTCTTGGGTTAAAGTGCTGCGGATTTTTCTGTGTAATGTTTTGCGGAAATTCTCGATTCGTCCATTGTGAATAAATAGCTGTTGTTGATGGTTAAAAGGTTGACAATTAGCAAAATCTACGGCTTCTTCTGGTGTAGCACTGCGAACATAAGCAAGAACACACTTTGATTCAACGTAACGGCTGAGACTGGGTAAGTTTATATCATTCCAAATAGGTAGGGTATTTTTGTAGATAAAAGGATTAATATCTTTTTGACTATGATACCAACCTACACCAAAACCATCTGCATTTACCACCTCAGAGATCATTTCGCGGGGTTGATAACTCTGGACTATGAGTGAGTGTTCTGGTTTATATAGAATATGTTCTAAAGAAATAGGCGAACCGAGGTAAGCAAGTAAACGGCACATTATGAATATTCCAACTTCTACTAACACAATTATTGGGCAATAGCCTTACCCGTTTTTATTTACCATCATCAGTGGTTCTCACTTATATGGCTTTCCTTCACTTGATTCTGATTATGACTTACAGGGTGTGCATGTTTTACCAGTTCAAGAAGTAGTGGGATTACAGATTAAAAATGAAACTATTGAAGTTTCAGAAGTTCGCGAATCTTTAGAAATTGATTTAGTAACTCATGATGTCAAAAAATTCTTTTTGAGATTACTTAAAAACAATTGTTATGTGTTAGAGCAATTGTATTCTCCTTTAATATTAACAACCTCACCTAAACATGAAGAATTGAAAGTTGTTGCCAAAAATTGTATTACTCGTTATCATAGCTACCATTATATGGGTTCTGCCACAACACAATGGAAACTGTTTGAGAAGGAAAATACACATCGAATTCAACCATTAATTTATGTTTATGGAGTCTTATTAACTGGTATTTATTTTATGCAAACAGGCGAGATTGAGTCTAATTTAATTAAGCTCAATGAGGTTTTTAATTTATCATATATTCCTGATTTAATTGCCCAAAAACTAGCAGTTACATGAAATTCTTTTTTATCAGATATTAATGTAGCTTTTTATCAAAGAGAATATGAACATCTGCATAATAAATTACAGGAGGCATATCAATCTAGTCCATTACCTAAGACACCTTCAGCTAATGTCGCGTTGGATGATTTGTTAATACACCTGAGAACAAGGAGCTATAAATTATAAGCTTTTAACTCAATACGCTTGGATTAAGAAGAATAGTAGGTTGGCTTTAGAACGAAACTCAACCTACGCCAGTTTTAGTTTTTAGGCTTAACCCAAGCGTACTGGCTTTAAACTCCTCAGTACTAGATTTTTTAAAAAGATAAATTTAGGAATTTGAAATTCTGTGTTCCCTCTAAATAACGGTACTAGTTTATTAGTGTTTTAATAGATAAAATGATTACAAACTCCGCCCATTGTTCAAATTATGATTTAGTAATTGGTCAATCTTATTTTTTATAAAAGATTTTTGTTAATTTATTAGTTTTTGTACATATATAAGTATAAGAGTAACTTTACCTACTTAAAAAGGAAGAAATTGAGTTGATTATTTGCATTTTTTGGATATTAAAATGCTAAAGACACTATAGCATATTTTTATAAAATATGTTGTAACAATTAGGTAAATGAGCTTATAAAAAATGGAGTTAGGAGTTAAAAACTCTTAACTCCTAACTTTTTTACAACTTCAAATTCCAAGCAGCAAAAGCTAAAGCACCCCAACCGACAAGAAAGGCGGTGCCGCCTAGTGGGGCGATCGCTCCCAAGGATTTAATACCGGTTAAGCTAAGGGCATACAAGCTACCTGAGAAAATAGCAATACCAATGATAAACAACCATCCACTGGCTATAAGTGTGGGTTGAGGGGACTCGGTACGACTAATTAGTATTGCTACTAACAAAAGTGCTAGAGCGTGATACATTTGGTAACGAGCGCCAGTTTCAAAAATTTCCAGCGATCGCTCACTAATTTTTTCCCGCAAGGCATGGGAAGCAAAAGCACCAGCACCAACTGACAAACCGCCTAAAATGGCAGCTACGCTCAAAAAAATCTGCGTCATTAGACCTAGCCGTAAGTTAGTAAAGTAGTCATTAGTCATTAATGAATAACAAATAAGAAATGACAAAGGACAAAAGACAAATGACTAATGACAATTAGACATCAAAATGATATGATACAGCCCCTTCTTCGTTCACCTTAAAGTTTGCATTGAATTCTTTAGCTTTTTCATCTAAATATTGTCTGGCATGGGCTGCGGGTAGTTGTGACTGCATGGCAAAACCTAAAACAGTTACGCGTCCGTGATTTTCTTGTACCATCTCATAAAAAATCGATTGCAGGCGATCGCTAACTTGTTGATTAATCGCTTTTTTCTCCTCCCGACTTTGACGATACAATCCCAATGCTAACCATGTGCCCAGTGTTAGGGTAGGGACACCAAAAATTAGACCACCAACAGCAGCATTATTATCTTCATAAGTAGCATTTGGTGCGTTAAACTCATACTCACCCGTGGGTATTATGATGGCTTGACGTGTAGCAAATTTTTCTAATGCCGCTGTTGCTGATAGAGTTACAAACATGAATCCGAGTGTCAGTAGCCAACTGGCAGCTAATTTTTCAGCAGTTTTCATAGTTTAACTTCAGATTTACACTTTGCTTGTGATTTTAACCTGACTTTCATAAAGGTTCCAATATATCAATTTACTCGCTGCGACAGTTTTTTAGCTTTTACACAATATTTTTTTACCTACATTGCTTAATTAGTGCACTGTTGGTTAATACAATGTCACCGATTATGGTATGAAATTAGGGAATGAGAGAAACTAGATAAACAAGAAATTAAATACACCTATAAAAGCTTTTGAGTCAGCATCCCCAGAAGTTTGATATCCTCTGTTGAAGCTTCAAAGAAGAAGTTTTATCTGAATAAAACGTAAATGTGGTTATTTGTTTTCACTATTCTCTTGGGAGCAGCTGCGATCGCTTATTTTGTAAAAATGTATGATTATGCAGAGCGGAACAACGGTTATTTAAAGAAAAAACAACGCTTAATACCAACGGCAATATCTACTATCTACCATATCTTAGGTTTGAGATCGTCAAATCGCAGCAAGATGCTTATTATACCTTTGCTGCGATTTTAGCCTTAATTGCGTGTAGCTTCCAGTAGCCGAGAAAAATAGAAGCGAGTCTTCGTCATTGCCCGTCGTTGCAATGAAAAACCATTACTTTCCAAGATTTTTACCACATCAGCCTCACGATGCAAATATGCACGAGTGGCTTTACTTGGCCCAGGAAAGAAACTACCAATTTTCTTGAGTATACTCAGGGCGCAAGTCTTCGGCGCAAAACTGAGAATTATCCGCGACTGTGCCAAAAAACAGAGGTGAGATATCATCTCATCGGCTTTTTCTTGAGGGTAATGGATGAGAACATCTAGGCAAATAACGGTATGGTAGCTACCACTCAATGATTCCAAATCCTGCACAGCAAAAGTGGGATTTTCGGCATTTCCCAAAGTTTGCTTTGCTCTATCACTGCCTTCTTCTACCATTTTTTCCGAAATATCGGTGGCATAGACTTTGGCACCATCTACTGCCAAGGGAATGCTGAGACTACCGACACCACACCCAGCATCACAGATTGATAGCTCTGATAAATTGTTATCAGCTTTCAGCCAACTGAGAACTGTATCCACTGTTTGCTGATGTCCATTGCGGATGTCTAATTGGACTTTGTTGACTTCGCCATCACCGTAGATTCGCTTCCAACGGTCAAACCCTGTGGAATTGAAATACTCGCGAACAATCGTTTTGTCGTCGGCTACATTCATAAACTTCGATTTTTAGGGGTTCACAATGCTTAAAATTATCATTGATAGGAACCCATAAGAGCGGTCTTCCAGATTTTTCCAGATGATAGTCGCTGATAACGAAGAATACTTACGTACATAGAGCAACTCAAGCTGTCGAATTTCAGTTGAGACGTGCAAAATTGAAGCTGTACTGGCTTAATAAGCAAAATACTGAATTTAACTTGGGTTTTATGGCTTTTTAGATATACCTTTTGCCTCTAACAGCGATTTATTTAAAAAAATCAGCAAATCACGATACTTTTACAATTACTTTGGATTAGTCTATATTACTAAATTTGATGTTGTAATTTCACAAGCTATAGGTATTTTTTCCGTTTAAATCATTGTTCAGATAATATTTTTTATTTAAATGAAAACTACTATTTTTTTTCTATAGTTTCACAATTCATGATTGCTAAATACTATTTATAGCTATTTAAATATCCATAATTTTTGCAACTTTAAATTTCATCGATATTTATATCTGTAGATATAAAAAATACCTCCTGAAGATAGAATTGAATTGCGATCGCAACATTTATGTATGCTGTTAAAATTTTGATTATCTGTAACCAATGTGTTGTTGGGAGAGCCTCATTCGTGATGTGCAAGTCAACGCCAGTAAAAAGGGAAAAGTAAAAATACTTACGGCAAAAAAATTACAAAAGTTCAATATTTAACACTCGTTATAATACTGATAATACTGTTTTGAGAGCAAATAGAGCCTGCAATTTGTAAAAAATTTGGGACAAAAGAAACGCACCGCTACCGCTAACGCAACTCAGCACTCTTCATAGACTAGTACAAATCGGCGGAAATAAAACTACTATTCAAAACAGCCAAAAAGCCCAAAATTAAAGCAAAGTCTTTTGACCGAAAACGTTTTCGTATACAAGCCCCTGAATTTACTTATGGGATCATTAATTTTGAATTTTGAATTTGGAGCAAAGCGACGTAACTTCCGCCTTACAGTACTAGCTATTTCCTTTCCTTTGCCAAAACTGCTGTAAAATCTCTCCTGGCTTTCTATCCCAGGTGTCAATATGCTCGTATATCAAATTATCTTGATTAAGTTTATACGTCGAATAGCCATTAAAAAGCAACCCTGCTTTCCAGGGAACGCGCAACACTCCCCGCACCGTCCACTTTGCTAAAATCGTGTCTTCGGCTGACTGATAAACTTCATGCACATCAAAGTAAATTTGAGTAAAAAATAGCCGAGCGTGAAATCGTAAAGTCCAAAATATAATCCGATAGTTAAATTTGTATTTGAATGTATTCACCGGGTCTTTAAAATAGATATCTTTTGTATAAATATCATAAGAAATATCTTTTTCAAAAAGTGTCGGTAAATCTTCTTTTAAGATATTAATTACCTTTTCCACTGGCAAATTATATTCCACACGCCTTTTCCCTTAAAAAATATTTTTTAACAAATTTTCCACTCCTGGCCAAATAGAAGATGTCATCTTGTGACTCACACCACCTGCACTCAAATCTGACAGAGTGGGAAATGATGCAGATTCAGTATAAGGCCCATTTCGCAAAACTTTAGCAAGGGTATTGTTATTCTCGCGCAAACCTTCGTAAAAAAAGAATACCTCTCCTTGAATGCCAAGTTGACGATTGTATTCAATTGCCTGCACCAGATATTCTGGACTAATACAGTAAGAGCCAAGCTTCATCAGTATTCCCGGTACTAACTTGGGCAGTGTCGCATCTGTAAACTGCTGGTTTACTAGTTTATCAACGATCGCAGCGTAACTCCTAAAGTCACGGCGATAAATCTGCGGCTGAATCATATCGACTATTCCCCGCTTCAGCCATGCAGGCGAGTCTTGCAGATATTCCTGGAATGCCCAATCATAAATATTAGGTGCGATCGTTACTAATAAATTAGGATTCACCGCTTTTACCTCCCGATAAAGACGCGCCAAAAACTCAGTGAGAATATCTGCACGCCACTGTAACCATTGCCTATTTTTGTGGTTCTGTGGTGGATTGCGATCGAATTCCTGACGATAGCGGCTGATAGTTCCTCGATCGTAGCCACCTTCAGAGGGTAATGCTGGCAAGCGATCGTCACCTTGGACACCATCAACATCGTAATTCTTCGCAACTTCCAGCACCAAGTTCAACAAGAATTCTTGCACTTGTGAGTTAAGGGCATTTAACCACTCAAAGCCGTTTTTCTTCAGTAAGTTGCCGTTGCGATCGCGCGTAGCCCATTCCGGTTTTTTCTGTAAAAGTATACCACCATTTAAATTGTAGGAACTGGCAAAACCGTATTCAAACCAAGGAATAACTTTCAACCCAACTCGCCGCGCTTCTATCACCACTTCTTCTAAAGGGTCGCGGCCTACAGACATAGGGTCAATTTCGATTCCAAAAGTCTGCTGCATTATTTGACTGGGATATAAAGTTACTGCTTTATTCCAAACAACTGGAAACACCACATTAAATCCCGTCTCAGCTAGGAAATCCATTGCCTCAGCAATGCGTTCCTTCGTTCTGAGAACTTTACTATCAGTAATGGTCAGCCAGATACCACGGGTTTCAATTATTGCCATTTCTATAAAATTGAAATTCTTGGTACTGCACATCTAAACATTGACTAGCTGACGATACCACGTCTGTATTTATTATTGTGTAAATCTTATAGACAATCAAACCTAGTGCCACAACGCCTAAAAGCCATCCTCGTCCCAATCATAGCACTGAGCTTTATTTACCGAAGTGAAATTAGTGGAGTGTTGTGACTTAAGAGTTCATTCTTTAGATAGTCGTAAGTCAGTAGTAGAACTTGTTTAAATTAAAAAATATTCAAAATAGCCAATAGTTAGTAAATATAGTTAATGACTGCAATCAAGTTTCAAAATTTACCGAATACACAGCAGTGTGAAAAAACTACAATGCCCAACTTAGGGCTAGTTTGCATTACCTCTGATAAACAAGTGCGCTTTCGGACAATCACACGCACACGATATTTAAAACTGGACTTAAGTGAACGTGAAAGCGTTCTGAGTGAACTATATCAACATAACTTACAACGCTTGCATGACGCTCTCTCATTTTGTCAGCAAAATAAAATTCAATTGTATCGGATGTCTTCTGCTTTATTTCCCCTAAGTGACTTAGAAGACGAAATCGGGGCAAATATATTAAAGACAATGAGCGCTGATTTAGCCACAATCGGTCAACGAGCAAATGCATTGAGCATAAGAATGGTGTTGCATCCAGATCAATTTGTAGTGCTGAGTTCAGATTCTCCCTCAGTAGTACAAGCAAGTATCAACAACCTAGCAGCACATTCCTGTACACTTGATTTACTGGGCTTACCGCGATCGCCTTGGTCATTGATGAATATTCATGGTGGCAAATCTCAACGTCCTGAACAACTAATAAAAGTAATTTCCGAACTACCAGAAAATATCAAAAGCCGCTTAACTTTAGAAAACGACGAATACGCCTATAGTGCCAATGAAATTTTAGCAGTATGTCAGCAAACTGGCGTGCCAATGGTATTTGATGCCCATCACCATATTTGCCACGAAAATTTAGATAGCTACGATCATCCGAGTGTAGCATCCATGTTTTATGCAGCGCGAGAAACTTGGAAAAATCCGGATTGGCAATTAGTCCATATTTCCAATGGTGAGCAAGCTTTCAATGATAGAAAACACAGTGACTTGATTACCGATATGCCCAACGTCTACCACCAAGCACCGTGGATCGAAGTCGAAGCCAAACAAAAAGAAAAAGCGATCGCATATTTGCGCTCTTGGTGGCTGATGAAAACATAATATTGATATTTGTTTAATTATGTCTGTAATAGAAAGTTCTTGGAAACACGATTATATAACTACTAATGGGGTAAAATTACACTACGTAACCCAAGGTGAAGGCCCTTTAATGTTGATGTTGCATGGGTTTCCTGAGTTTTGGTACTCTTGGCGGCATCAAATACCAGAATTTGCCCAAAATTTTCAAGTTGTCGCTCTTGACTTGCGTGGTTACAACGATAGTGATAAACCAAATGAGCAATTAGCTTATGTAATGAAGGAGTTTATCAAAGATATTGAAGAAGTAATTAAAGCCTTAGGATACCAAAAATGTGTATTAGTTGGACATGATTGGGGAGGTGCGATCGCTTGGGATTTTGCTTATGCTCATCCCGAAATGGTAGAGCAATTAATTATCCTTAATATGCCTCATCCTGCCAAATTTGCCCAAGGCTTACGCACTCCCCAACAGTTACAGCGAAGTTACTATATCTTCCTCTTTCAACTACCTTGGATGCCAGAATTCTTCTTACAATCTTTAGACTACCAAGCAATTGAAACAATTTTTAAAGGTACAGCAGTTAACAAGAGTGCTTTCACTAAAGCGGATATTGACGCATATAAAGATGCTGCTGCAAAACGCGGTGCGCTCACAGCAATGTTAAACTACTACCGCAATGTTTTTCAGCAGAGAATGCTAAATCTAAATAGGGGCGTTCTGGAAGTGCCAACACTGATTATATGGGGAGAAAACGACACTGCACTTGGCAAAGAACTAACCTACGATACCGCAGCTTATGTCAGGGATTTTCAAATTAAATACATTCCTAATTGTGGCCATTGGGTGCAGCAAGAACAGCCGGAATTGGTTAATCAGTATATGCGAGAATTTCTGAGGACTTAAACTAAACCATCAATTGAGCGATAAAGTACAAATACTCATAAATTACCTATAACAAGTAGCGCCAGTTTTTACTTTTAAAAAGATTTAATAGTGATTTAATACTGGGCATTTTTGAGGATTTATTAGCTAAAAATAGTCAATAAATCGGAATTAATGCCATTTTTGAGATAATTTTTATCTGTGTTTTAGATCGCAATCAATTTGTCAGGAGATAGATTGTCACAAGATAGATTGACCTCTCAAAGTTTAATGAGATAATAGAGGTGTGAGGGACAGAACGGACGCAAACTTGATTATTAAGGGGGAAATTATGAAACTCCAGCTATTAGCGGCCATGGCCTTAGCAACACCCCTATTTTTCGCTAGCTCGGTTAGAGCCGAGAATCCACAGGATTTACAAAAGCTGCTTTCAACTGGGGCATGTGTTAAGTGCAATCTATCAGGAGCTAACCTCAGTGGTGCTCATTTAATTGGTGCTGACTTGAGAGGCTCGAAGCTTCAAGGAGCTAACCTTGTAGGAGCTAACCTCGAAGGTGCTGACTTAACTGGTGCAAACTTGGCAGGTGCTAACCTAACATCTGCTTACGTAACCAATGTGAATTTGAAGCAAGTCAACCTCGACGGAGTAAATTTTACTCGTGCTACAATTCACGATTCTAATGTGTATCAAGCATCAATGAACAATCTAAATCTTACTGATGCGGAAATATTTAACACTGGAATCGGGATTGGTGGTGAAGACGCTGAAATTCCCGATTGGAAATAGGTTTAACTGAGCACACAGGTAAGAATCAATACAACATAGGTTTTGGTGGGTTTTAAATCAAATAAACGAGTTTTCTGCCAGGATTATCCTTAAAACCTGCCTCTACAAAAATATTAATAAAAATGAAACCCCTCTGCGTTGTAATCACTTTACTATAGCAAAAGCAGAGAGGGTTTCTTTTTGCGATCGCACTGATATTACTTGTGTAAGTTGTATCTAACACAAAGAGTTTTTCGCTAGATGTAGCCGGACGCTATTGATTTGGCACGATTTTTGCATAAGGGTATTGTGACCTCTCCATTGCTCACAAAATATCACTAAAGACTTATGCAACAACAGCGAAGACCGAGTAAGAAGAGTTTGCGATCGCTTGATTGCTTAAATGTGTTTCTCGCAGATGTGCGCGATGGTGTTGGGCCATATCTGAGTATTTACCTAAAAGCTTCAGCAAATTGGAACCCTGCCCAGATTGGATTGGCGATGTCAGCTTCGGCAATTGCCACAGTTATTGCTCAAACACCAGCTGGTGCATTGGTTGACAGGCTACGTCAAAAACGGATGTTGATTATACTGGCGGCTGTGTTTGTTTCTATCGGCTGTATCGCTATGGGCTTGTTCCCCAATTTGCCTGTTGTCATTGGTTCTCAGATTATGATTGGGATTGCTGCTGCAATTTTCCCACCTGCGATTACTGCTATTACTCTGGGACTCGTAGGACATGAGAGATTAGATAGGCGGGTAGGTCGTAATGAAACATTTAACCATGCAGGTAATCTGCTAGCTGCTACTCTCGCTGGTTTAGCAGGTTACTTTATTGCACGCAAGGCAATATTTTTCCTGGTTGCAGTTATGGCTGTGGGCAGTATTATTTCAGTGAGGATGATTCGCGAAAGAGAAATTGACCACAAACTAGCGCGTGGAGATGGTGAAGAAAAAGAGGAGGAAGATAATCAAAAACATCAGCAGCGCTATGAAGGCATATTGCAATTATTAAGCGATCGCCAAATCTTATTCTTTACTGTTGCAGTAGTTCTGTTTCACTTTGCCAATGCTGCCATGTTACCGCTAGTTGGTCAAGAATTGGCACAGGGTAAAGGGACAAGTGACACAGTTTATATGTCTGCTTGTATCATTGTCGCTCAGTTAGTCATGATTCCAGTGTCTAACTTGGCTGGGCGTTTCGCACATACAGCCCGAAAACCCATATTTTTGCTGGGCTTTGCCGTTTTACCGATTCGAGGAGTGCTGTATACGTTTTCGGACAATCCCTATTTTCTCGTTTCTGTACAAATTCTGGATGGTATTGCAGGCGGAATTTTTGGTGTGCTTTCCGTGTTGATGGTAGCTGATTTGACTAAAGGCACGGGACGCTTTAATCTTACCCAAGGGATGCTCAACACTGCTATTGGTGTCGGTGCGGGTTTGAGCAATGTGTTGGCTGGGTTTGTGGTCAAAAGTGCTGGTTACAATGTTGGTTTTTTGATTTTAGCAGCGATCGCAGTTGTAGCTTTAGCAGTTTTTTGGTTCTGTGTACCTGAAACAAAAACAGGAGTTAATAGAAAAGCATCACATCAAACTGCTTAGGGGAGTCATTAGTTATTAGTCATTAGTCATTAGTCCAAAATAAACACGTCCACTCTTTAACATGGCTTGAATTAGTCCCATGAAAGACAAAGTTTTTCTACCCACAAGGGGCGAGGTATGCACTAAAATCCAATGACTAATGACCAATGACTACTTAATCAAAAGCATCTAGCAAAATCATGATTGTTTTCAAATACATCATCATTGGGCTGACTTATATCGGTTTGGGTTTAGGATATCTCCCTGGTTTGCGGATGAACCGAGCCAGTATTGCTTTAGTTGGTGCATCTTTGCTAATGGCATTCGGGGTATTAGACCTCAAAGAAGCATGGCAAGCGATAGACTATAAAACGCTGATTTTTTTGTTTGGCATGATGGTAATCAGCACAAACTTAGCTTACGCTGGTTTTTTTCAACTAACCCTTGATACAGTTACACACTTCACCCGCAGCCCTTTAGGTTTGCTAATTGTTTTAACTTTTGGCAGTGGAATTCTCTCCGCTTTTTTTCTGAATGATACCATCGCTCTAATTTTGACTCCTTTGGTTCTCGGTTTAACCCAAACTTTGAACCTCAATCCGATTCCTTACTTACTTGCTTTGGCGGGAGCAACTAATCTAGGCTCAGTAGCTACCTTAAGTGGTAATCCGCAAAATATTTTAATTGGTTCCTTCTCTGATATCAGCTATCTCGATTTTGCAAAAGCATTGACTCCCATCGCATTAGTAAGTTTGTTGATCCAAATTGGGTTATTGTGGTGGCTTTATCCTGATGTTCGTTCTACTAAGTCTTGTCCGAGTGTAACCCCCGGGCGTTACCGCATATTTAAACCGTTGCTTACTAAAAGTCTTTTGATTACCGGAGGACTATTAATTGCATTCTTAATTGGAATACCACTAGCCCAAGCAACACTTGTAGCTGCTAGTTTACTATTCATTACTAGGCGAATCAAACCGCAACGAGTTTTAAATAAAGTAGATTGGGATTTACTGGTGATGTTTTCTGGACTGTTTGTTGTGACTGCTGGAGTAGAAAAATTAGGTATATTGAATTTATTTAGCGGTTTAGTTTATACTCCTCTGAATATATTAGGAATTACTGCTCTCCTTTCAAATTTAGTTTCTAATGTTCCAGCAGTATTATTACTACAACATTTAATTCCTCATCCAGACACGAAAACCTGGTTACTATTAGCAGCAGGATCTACTTTAGCTGGTAATCTAACTTTGTTAGGTTCAGTTGCCAATTTAATTGTTGCTGAGGCTGTCGCCAAACTTGGTTATCAGTTATCATTCTGGGAACATCTGCGTTTTGGTCTACCGTTAACTATGCTGACTCTTATCTTGGCTTATTTTTGGATTTAGTCATTAGTCATTTGTCAACAATCAAACTTAAAATTTCAGGCTCAAAGGTGCAACTTCCAAGTTCAAAGGCGCAACTTCCAGGCTCAAAAACGCAACTTCCAGGTTCAAAGCCGCAACGTTCAGGTTCAAAGCCGCAACATTTAGGTTCAAAGGCTCAACGTTCAGGCTCAAAGGCGCAACTTCGAGGTTCAAAGGTGCAACGTTCAGGTTCAAAGCCGCAATGTTCAGGTTCAAAGGTGCAACTTCGAGGCTCAAAGGCTCAACGTTCACCTTCAAAGGCTCAACTTTGATATTTCAACAGACTTCCTTGCTTCCTACTCTTGCTTCCCATCTTTTTATCAGTCAACTTGCGTTGATGTGATGACTTTATTCCGGCAATTTTACGGTATTTTGTAACTGTTCTGCGAGTGATTGGCAGACAAAATCGGATTTTCAAAAGCTGGGCTAATTGCTCATCAGTATAAGGATTGGCGGGTGATTCTTCTGCAATTAATTGTAATAGCATCTGTTGGATTTGTTGAGGAGTACGTCCGCCTACTCCTATAGGAATACATAGTGAATGCAACGGAATTATCCGACTGTTTTGATTACAAACTAATATATACCGTTCCCGCACAATCCGACTGACTGTAGAGTTACTAAGTCCTACCGATTGAGCTACTAATTGCTGAGGGGTAGATACTAAATCTAATTTATCCCGACTTTGCAAAAAAGCTTGCTGGCGCTCAACTAAAAATTTCCCAACTTTGAGCAGATTTTCCTGCCATTGTTGTAAAGCTGTGAGTAAATTTCTAGCTTTTTGTAATAATGCTTCTAATTGTTGGGTATCTCGCCTTGCTTTTGGTGATTCCTGCAAAAGCTTAATGGCTTCGGAATTTAGACAAAAACGTTGTTTGACTTCATAGGCTAAAGAAATTTGCCAACTTCCAGCTATTAGCTCAATTTTTAAATCAGGGGTGACGATGGGAGCATCGCTACCACCGAAGTTTCTGGCGGGACGGGGTTCTAATTCTTGAATCTTATGAATAGCATCGGTGATTTTATCGATGTCAACATTAAAATATTGATGATTTTGGTGTAATTTTTGCAATAGTAATTGATAATTGTGCTTTGACTCGGAAGAATTCTCAATACAATTTGCTATGTCTTCTAAATAATTTTTAACTAGTAGCAAAGCTAGGCTTTCTGGCTGGTTTTTGAGTTGTATTAACAAACATTCTTGTAGAGTTCGCGTACCAATTCCAGGTGGATCTAAACTTTGGAGGAGAGGAATAACAGCCTCTAGTTCTTTTGCACTCCAGATACTACCATCTGCCCAAACTTCTGGAGTTCCTTCTAAGTAACCTGAGTTTGATAACCACTGAGTTAGATAGGTTAAGGCTTCACGTTGTTTGTATGGTATTGACAAAGCTGATATTTGTCCAAGAAGATGCTCGCTTAAACTTAATTCCTGGACGATGGGACTATACCAATTAGGTAGAATATCATCTAAAAGTGCTTCCCTATTCTGGAAATCAGAATTTTCTACTATAAATGGATTGTGTTTAGATTCTTCTTGAAGATAGTCGAATACTCGCTTACCATCCCACGGCAAGAAGCGAACTAAATACTGTAGAGTTGGGTAAATAACTGTTTGAGTTTCTAGGTGTGTTTCTAGTGTAGATGCTGAATTTAAGGAATTCATGATACGAACCGCCAAGGCGCAGAGGACACAGAGAGTTGGGAAAATGGTTAAACCAAGGATATTTTGCTATAAATTCCATTGTTTCTTTTTTTGCTCAAAGCTTTCAACAGAAATTCCTAATGCTTTGTGGGGTTCTTGAGGATAAAGTGCTAAAGCATGGCGGATAAAGTTTATTTCTAACTGAGCGATCGCTTGTTCTAAGTTCAAATTCATCTGATATTCTTGATTAAAAATGAGATGCTCTGAAAGAATAGTTCTTCCTCCAGAAAAAACTGCTGCTCTCTCTAAAGTATTTTGCAGTTCTCGCACATTTCCTGGCCAAGCATAATCTCTGAGTTTTTCTAGGGCGGTTGAGGTAATTGCTAAATTTTTAATTCCATTTCTGAGAGCAATAGAACTTAAAAAATGTTGAGTAAGTTGTTCTAAATCTTCGGGGCGATCGCGCAAAGGTGGCAGTTCAATTCGTATTACATTAAAGCGATAGTAAAGGTCTTCTCGAAACTGATTCAGGCGTACCAATTGTTCTAAATTCCGATTGGTGGCAGCTAAAATGCGGACATCTACAGTTTTGGTTTGGTTACTACCCAAGCGCTCGAAGGATTTATCTTGTAATACTCGCAACAATTTCCCTTGAATTATCTGGCTCAATTCTCCGACTTCATCCAGAAAAATTGTACCGCCATTGGCTTGTTCAAAGCGACCAATTCGCAAGTGATTCGCTCCGGTGAAGGCTCCTTTTTCGTGACCAAATAATTCTGCTTCTAACAAATGTTCTGGGAGGGCTGCACAGTTAACTTTTACTAAAGGGCCGCGACTGCGAGGG
This sequence comes from Nostoc sp., assembly GCF_036917515.1. Taxonomy (GTDB): domain Bacteria; phylum Cyanobacteriota; class Cyanobacteriia; order Cyanobacteriales; family Nostocaceae; genus Nostoc. Next base: position 51,247 of record NZ_JBALDE010000119.1, read on the forward strand.
CTAGCATTATGCAGTGTGGAAGCGACCAACTCTTTGCCTGTACCTGATTCGCCGACAATCAAAACTGTGGTGTTTCCTTGGGCAAGTCTACCTATAAGTTTAAAAACTTCTGCCATTTTAGGCGATCGCCCCAACAGTTCTTCTGGTTGTCCGAGATTTTGGATGTTTGCTTCACCAATTTGCTCGGCTGATGCTTGGGAATGAGCTAAAGCTTTTTGCGCCAAGTTGACTAAATCTTCTAAATCGAAGGGTTTAGTTAAGTAATCATAGGCTCCCAACTGCATAGCTTCAATGGCTGTACGACTTGTTCCATAAGCCGTCATCACAATTACTGGCAGTTCAAACAACGTTTTACTACCTAAAGCTTTTAGAACAGCATTACCCTGAGTTTTGGGCATTTTCAAATCTAGAAACACCAAGTCAGGACCAGATGTAGCATCTTGTTGAATTATCTTCAGTCCTTGCTCTCCGTCTCCCGCCTCTACTACATCGTGGCCTTCATCTTTTAAAATCTGCGCCATCGCTTGACGCAAGGCTTTTTCATCATCAATAATCAAAATTTTAGCCATCGTTGTGATTCTTCGGTAAGTAAACGCTAAAAACGGTGCAACCCGGTTGAGATTTCAAATCAATATGCCCTCCGTGTCGGGTGACAATCTCGTGGCTAATGGCTAAACCTAAACCTGTTCCTTGGGGTTTTGTGGAATAAAAAGGATCGAAAATGCGATCGCGTTCTTCTGGTGCTAAACCTGCGCCAGTGTCTTTTACCCAAGTCACTAAGTAGTCTTGCTCTTGGCTGACACCAACTTCAACTTCGCTTTCTGGTGGACTTGCTTGGATAGCATTTAAGATTAAGTTAATCATCACCTGTCCTAACTCTCGCTGGCGTAGTGGTACTTGGGGCAAAGGTTCACCAGCAGAGCGATAAAAAAGTGTTACTCCCTGTTCTTCGGCTTTGAGACGTAATAGAGAAACTGATTCAAAAGCGATCGCTTCTAGGGAAGTTGTTACCATTTCTTCTTGCTGATTTTGGTCAAAATACAATAGCCGTCGCACCAACATCTCTAAACGGTCTACTTGTTCTAGTAAACTAGCGATCGGTAAAGTCGTAATTCCCTGCTTTTTTAATTGCCGTTCTGTATATTGCAAATTGAGGCGCATACTAGCTAAGGGATTGCGGACTTCATGAGCTACCCCCGCTACCAGTTGTCCCAGAGAAGCCAAGCGCTCAACTCGGTGCAAGCGCTGCTCTAACTCTTGGCGATGGTATTGCATACTATTAATTGCAGTTCCCAACAGTCCCATTTCTGCGGGTAGCGCAGGAATTAGCGAAGCTTTATCCTCTTCCATTGCTTTAATGCTTTGCTGGAGTCGCTGCACTCCCCACTGTAGTTGTAAGGCAATATAAAAAGTCCAAACTCCTACAACTAAAATTCCTAAAACTACGAAAACACTTAAAACTTTTTGATTGCTATCTTCTAGACGAGGCATACGTTTCATCGTCCACACTGCTCCCCACAAAGGTAGAGGGTCAGCACGCAGTACCAAGACATCAAGACCAGGGTGCAGTACTAATTCCTGGGGTAAACCTTGGCTTGTGGCTCTGCGAGCCAATTGCAAAATTGTATCTCGTTCAGCAGGAGGAATATCTTTTTTGGGGACAGGGCCCGCGTGGGTAGGATAGGCATAGCCTAAAAGCTGGTCTTGTTGCAGCAGATAAAATCCTCCTTCTACGCTTGGGAAAGCAGTTAGGGCATCGTTTGAAAGTTCCGCCAACGGCTTACCTGGCTTTGGTGTTTGCCCAAGATTTGATTCCCAAAACAGTTTAATTAGTCTAGTGTTGGCAAAAGCTAGTTCTCTCTGATTTCTGGCAACAACAGCACCTTCTAGACTTTGAAATAGTTGTACCACTAACCATAAAGCAGCTCCACTTAAACCTAAAAAAAGGATGCTGAGGATTGTTAGCTGTCGCCGGAGTGTCCAACGTTGAGATAACACAATAGGTTGCATGGAATAAGGGTTAGAACTTCTAGAAGTGCAAAAACTATGCCAAATTCCAGTTGCTCATTAGACTTCTTGCAGAAGTAGGGAAAAGGGTAAGGGGGAAAGGGAAAAGAAATAAAAAACCTTTCCCCTTTAACCTTTCGCCTTTTCCCGCCTCTTGCAAAAGTAACTTTTGCAAGAGGTCTATTTTTCATCCTGCCTTACTAGCTAACGAGTGTCCTGTATCTATGGCACAAGTTTTGCACTATTACAGTTCTAGTTAGCAATTAAATTGAATTAAAGCAGATGAATAACTCTAAAGTTCGCATTCCGAAAGAAATTGCTCCCGATGTTTTCGCTCTAGCGGCTCAGTTGTACGCCCAAGAAAATCAGGATTATTCTTTAGAAGAAATTATGCAAGCTGGAGCAGAAGTACAAATTCCTCCAGAGGTAATTCAACAAGCAATACAGCAGATTCAAGCCAAGCAAATCCGAGATCGCGATCGCCAACGCAAGTTAAAGTTAATTTTAACTAGTGGCGGCATCGGAGTCGCGATCGCACTTTTCGGTTTTTGGACGTACAATACTGTTGTTAGTAATGCTACATCAAGCGGGCGATCGCTAGAAGCTAATCTCCCAAGTGCCAATTTAGCCAATGCTAGTCCTCTAGATATTCCCCCAGCACCCCCAGAATTACCCCCCACAGCCGGAACCACTTTCACTGGAGAGGGAAAACAGTATCTTCTCAACCCTGAAGGTAAGGTGGATGGGCTATTACTCAATAACGGGCTACAGGTGAAATTTCCTCCCCAGATGGCGGACAGTTTAGTGCGGATAATTACCCCAAACACGAAAGTGAGCATTTTTGGCAATCCTGGCTTTTCCACTCGCTTTGGACAGGAAGTGAGAGCCAAAAGCATCACCAATTCTCAAACTGGACAGACTTTAGTCGAACAACCTCCCACAACCGCCCCCCAACCACCCAGCTTGAGCAACTACAGTATCTTATCTGTACAGGGAACTGTTCAGAATTGGTTGGTGGGACATCGAGGAGAAATTAACGGCGTCATTATCTCTAATGGCACTATTGTCAAGTTCCCGCCCCATGTAGGTGAACAGCTAACCAGTATGGCGAACATCAAAAACACAATTCAAGCCAAAGGATTTGGTACTCGCAATCGTTACGGCCAGATTTTAGAAGCTACAGCATTGTCAGTTAATGGACAATCTGTATCTTTGCAACCAAAAGCTATCACCGAACCGTAATACAATTAACAAAAATCTTTGCAACAGATGAATCTGCTGTCGGGGCGTTTAGCTTGACAAAGTAGTAGTTTTACTTGTGGATATTCAGGTGGCTAGCAAAAAATGAGGGTATTGCTAACTTGTTAAGTTGCCAATACCCTCACGTAGATAAACTAAGTTTTTGTAGTAGCCTATAAGTCAATACAGTTTAGTTAAGCTTTTTTTCTCCCCCTGCCTGCTTTAACAGATAAATTTGTTAACTGAACCGTATTGGCCTATAAGTCTAAGTTAGTGCCTGAGCAACTGCTGTCGAAAGTGACTCTTTTGCTGCTTGCTTCAACAATTCGGCTTTATCAGTCTGTTCCCAAGGCAAGTCTAAATCAGCCCGCCCAAAATGACCGTAAGCCGCGACGTCCTGATAAAAACGTCCGCCTCGTTCACTTGGTAAGTTGCGTAAGTTAAAGGTATGGATAATCCCTGCTGGACGAAGTTCAAAGTGCTTGTTAATTAATTCCAGTAAGGTTTCTTCATCCACTTTGCCAGTGCCAAAGGTATCTACTAGGATACTTGTTGGTCGCGCTACACCAATCGCATAAGATAGCTGGATTTCAACTTTTTCTGCTAACCCAGCTGCGACAATATTTTTCGCCACATAACGAGCCGCATAAGCAGCAGAACGGTCAACTTTTGTGGGGTCTTTGCCAGAAAAAGCGCCGCCACCATGTCGTGAATAGCCACCGTAGGTATCAACGATTATTTTCCGTCCTGTTAGACCAGAATCTCCTTGAGGGCCACCAACGACAAATTTGCCAGTGGGGTTGACTAAAAAACGTGTTTCTTTATTCGGCTTAACATCAATGTCGCCAAAAACAGGTTCGACCACTGCTGACCAGAGGTCTTGTTTAATTTTGGCTTGTACCGCCGCTTCATCCGTAATTTCCCCAATATTAGCTGTATGCTGGGTAGAAATTAGAATCGTATCAATACCTACTGGGCGTCCATCTTCGTAGACCACAGTTACTTGGGTTTTACCGTCAGGACGCAGGTATGACAATTCACCTGTTTTGCGGACTGCTGCCAATCGGCGAGCAATCCGGTGGGCGAGACTGATGGGTAAGGGCATCAGTTCTGGTGTTTCGTTGCTGGCAAAACCGAACATTAGACCTTGATCGCCCGCGCCAATTTTGTCGAATTGTTCATCACTATCTTGTTCGCGGGTTTCTTGGGCAGTGTTAACGCCTTGGGCAATATCGGGTGATTGTTCGTCTAAAGCCAGCAGAACGCTGGTGCTGTTAGCAGAAAAGCCATTGTCGGCATTGGTATAACCAATTTCAGCAATTTTTTTCCGGGCGAGATTGACGAAATTTACATTAGCTTTGGTGGTTATTTCACCAGTGATTAGCACCAAACCAGTATTAACTACAACTTCAGCTGCGACACGACTGCTAGGGTCTTGTGTCAATAGGGCATCCAAAATGGTATCAGAAATCTGATCGCAGATTTTATCTGGATGGCCTTCGGTGACTGACTCGGAGGTAAATAAATATCGACGAGACAAAGGAAATTCCTCCTGACTTGAAGTTTTTTCGCTGACTAAATGTGAGTATTTAGTTCAACTACTAATTTATGAAATCATAACAATATTTATACTTCAGTCGTTAGTATCTTTTTGATATTAATAAAAACCACTAACTATAAGGTAAATATCCGTAAGTCAGATAAATGTATGCTAATTATTTTTTGGTAAAAATGTATTTAATAATACAAAAAAAAGGGACACCCGAAAGCGCCCCCACAAGCTTTGACACAAACACTGCTGCTTTAAACCTGAATCGCTAACTTTGCTTCTGTAGCTGTCAACCGCTCATAAGCAGCACGCATCTTCAAACCTGTAAGCACTTGGAAGAAACCAGTTCCATTATTGGAACCTGGATACTCGCGGTGCTGGAGTAACAAATGAGTCAATTCCCCCTGATATTTCGTGGATGTATTACTGAGATGGGTTTCGATGTAAATGACTTCTTCCAAGTTGTCAAATTGACCATCCACCTCTAGTACTGAGACATAGCGACCGTAGTAAACATCTGAACCATAGTATAGTTGCATACCAGGATAAGAACAAGTCAGCTTGCGTCCACAGGGAGTCCAATTGATTGTTGACCCTTCATCAAATAGGTAGGTTGGATCGAAGCCTTCCTTACCTTCCCGCTGGAGCATACGTACCCGTAAGACTCTACGTTCGGTGTCGTTTTTGATCAAGTTTGTGGGCAATACCTGGAGAACCACATCAGCAAATTCTCTTTGCGGTTCGATAAATTTATCAAAGTCAGGTTTGCGGGAATTGATTTGCGCTAACACATCTTCGTAGCGATGACCGCGTTCAGCCATATCTCGCTGGATTTTCCAGGCAATTTTGACCTCATCGCTAATGTCAAAATAAACACTGAAGTCGATTAGCGATCGCACCCGCTCATCATATAAAGGATGCAGCCCCTCAATAACTATAATGTGATTCGACTCGATCCGCTCTGGCGGATCGAGCAAGCCGGTTTCATGGTTGTAAATCGGCTTATCAATCGCTTCACCACTTTTGAGCGCTTTAATTTGCTCATACATCAGATCAAAATTGTTTGCCCTGGGGTCTAGTGCCGTTATCCCCGTTTCTTTACGCTGTTTGCGATCTAGCGAATGATAGTCATCCAAGCAGATGACAGTCATTAACTCTTCACCAAATAAATCTATCAAACGACGCAAAAACGTAGATTTACCGCATCCAGAGTCTCCGGCTACTCCAATCAGTACCACGCGTTCCGGCTTTCTTGTCATAAATCTCCTCTAAAATACTAAAGTCGTGTCAATAATTTTTCACACAGCAGATTCTCAAGCCAGGAGTTTACCCCTTTGGTTTATCCTGCGTTCTTGCTACCTAGCACATCTATAAGACACCAAGCGGGTAGGTAACAAAGTGATTAGGAGGTAGGAAACAGGAGTGAACCACGTTTAAAAGCGTGGGACTTAAGCTGTAGATGCCTCGAATGTCGCGGCACTTTTCGCTCAATACAATTCTTATTTTTAAACTGGGCTTTTGACCCAAAAATAAAAAAATTCATACTTTTTTCCTCCTGCCTTGTCTACGACACGCTGCGCGATCTGCCCTTTGCCTCCTGCCTTCTCTTTTAAGTTGCTACTCGTCGGACTAGCCTGAATGTTGGTGCCGGTAAGTATTTAATCCTAGTGATATATTCGATTTTAACAGAAGGGGGTATCCCATACAAGATTGCTGTCAAGAAGAATTAACATGGTTCATCAATCATTTTTTTGTTAATTTAGTTGTTAATTTAAAAATGGGGATCAGCACAGCCCATGAGCGTTGCACCTTTATCACTCTGCTACTTGTGACTCTATAGAATCAAGACTATAAGGTATAATTTATTATTGCCGCAAATTTTCTAATGTTCCTAAATTGTAATTCCTGCTCGACAATACTTAATATATTCAAAGCAAAAATCTATCCAACGAATGAGGAAACAACTTGCATTACTCAAATTATTGGCTGTAAATTTATGGATATGCTCATATAGAAGCGTTGACGTTATGGCAAAGTACTGATATCAGGTTGACAGATTTTTCGCGTCAAGTGAAACTAATTACAGTTGCTTGAATTACAATTCTCTATCTCGTTATGTTTGTAGCTGGAGTTGTCCTAGTTATGTAATTTTCCATAGACAGGTAATGAAAATAGCTAACAAGATTTCAGAAGAGTAGTAGATTTGGAGAAGTAAAACCGATTATGAAAAAAACTTTCCTCTCTTGGCATTCTCCGATTTAAACCTCTAGAGTAAGCAAGCATAAGAATAGATTTTGGAGGTAAACTGAGCCGTAGCTTACACTAAGCAAAGCACTCTTCCGAGAATATCTACTATTGTGAGTTGCTCATTGGGTACTAAAGTAAAAAGCTATCTCCCTAATGGGGGTGGTAGTTAACGAAAAAAAGATTAAATTGATTCATTATTAACATTCTCCACAAGACTTATCCTTTACCTTAGAAGGTGAACAGGTGTGTTTTTTGCTATGCCTGCATGTCTTTGGTGAGTGTACTTAGCAAGGCATTAATTTATTGATGCCGTTTTTCCTTCAAGGCTAGTTTTGTGAAACGAAAATCCGGTAAACTAAAGCTGGCAAGGTAGGGGAATAGTTTTTTTGAAAAACGGTTAAGTAAATTATCGGAGTGGTAGAACGAATGTACAATCAAGGTGCTGTTGAGGGTGCTGCCAACACAGAATTAGGTAGCCGCGTCTTCCTTTATGAAGTAGTAGGTTTGCGTCAGAGTGAAGAAACCGATCAAACTAACTACCCAATTCGGAAAAGTGGCAGTGTGTTCATCAGAGTGCCTTACAACCGCATGAATCAAGAAATGCGACGTATCACTCGTCTAGGCGGCACAATTGTTAGCATCCAGTCTGTAACTGCTCTAGAGCCAGTTAATGGTAAAGCCTCACTTGGGAATGCTAACAGTGAAGTCAGCGAGTTAGCTACATCTGGGGAAACTGCTAACAGTGAAGGGAATGGTAAAGCCACACCTGTAAATGCTGATAGTGAAGCCAAAGACTTCACTAAACCACCAGCACAAGAACAGCTAAAGAACAAGGACAAGAAAGGCAACACCATGACTCAAGCGAAAGCCAAAAAAGACCACGGTGACGTTCCTGTTAACACTTACCGTCCCAATGCTCCGTTTATTGGCAAGGTAATATCTAATGAACCGCTGGTCAAAGAAGGTGGTATTGGTATTGTTCAACACCTTAAATTTGATATTTCCGCCGGGGATTTAAAGTATATAGAAGGTCAAAGTATTGGGATTATTCCACCAGGATTAGACAAGAACGGCAAGCCAGAAAAACTTAGACTCTATTCCATCGCCTCAACTCGTCATGGCGATGATGTAGATGATAAAACAGTATCATTGTGCGTTCGTCAATTGGAGTACAAGCACCCAGAAACTGGCGAAACAGTCTACGGCGTTTGCTCCACACACCTGTGTTTCTTAGAACCAGGGGCAGATGTAAAAATTACAGGGCCTGTGGGTAAGGAAATGTTGTTACCCAATGACCCTGATGCTAATGTGATCATGATGGCAACCGGAACAGGTATTGCCCCGATGCGAGCTTATCTGTGGCGTCAGTTTAAAGATGCGGAAAAAGCAGCTAACCCAGAATACGAATTTAAAGGATTCTCTTGGCTAATATTTGGCGTACCGACAACTCCAAACCTTTTATATAAGGAAGAACTGGAAGAAATTGAACAAAAATATCCTGATAACTTCCGCCTCACTCCTGCCATCAGCCGGGAACAAAAAAATCCTCAAGGTGGTAGAATGTACATCCAAGACCGCGTAGCAGAACATGCAGATGAATTGTGGCAGTTGATTAAAAATGAAAAAACCCACACATACATTTGCGGTTTGCGAGGTATGGAAGAAGGTATTGATGCAGCCTTGACTACTGCTGCTGCAAAAGAAGACGTAACTTGGAGTGATTACCAGAAGCAACTCAAAAAAGCTGGTCGCTGGCACGTAGAAACTTACTAATTTAGTCTAGTACAGACGCGATTAATCGCGTCTGTAGAAGGTCATTAGTTTTAGACAAAGGACGATGGACGTAGAAACCCTCCAGGCGGCTTCCCGTTCGCGTAGCATCTCCGAAGGAGAAGGGTAGGACAAATGACAAAGGAAGCAGGATAATCAGTAGGTAGAGCGTTTGCTCTACCTACAATTGTTATTGGTGAAATTGGGTGCATAATGGGTGTGAAACTAGGAATACTGGGATTAGGCACCGTGGGAACGGGAACAGTGCAGTTGTTGCAAGATAGCACTGGGCGTCATCCATTGTTGCAAGAGATAGAAATTTATCGGGTAGGAGTGCGATCGCTAGATAAACCCCGTGCAGTAGAATTGTCTACGGAAGTCTTAACCACAGATTTAGAATCTATTGTCAACGATCCGGCAGTAGATATAGTTGTTGAGGTGATGGGTGGACTGGAGCCGGCGCGATCGCTCATTCTTAAAGCTTTAAGTAATGGTAAGCATGTAGTCACAGCCAATAAAGCAGCGATTGCCCGCTTCGGAGCAGAAATTTTCACCACCGCCAATCAAGCTGGCGTATACGTGATGTTAGAAGCCGCCGTGGGTGGTGGTATTCCAGTGATTCAACCTTTAAAGCAATCTTTAAGTGTTAACCGAATTTCCACTGTAACAGGTATCGTTAACGGTACAACAAATTACATTCTGACACGGATGCAAACAGAAGGCAGCAATTTCAATGATGTTTTAGCCGATGCCCAACGTTTGGGTTATGCTGAGGCTGACCCCACAGCTGATGTAGATGGCTTAGACGCAGCAGATAAAATTGCCATCCTCGCATCATTAGGTTTCGGGGGACGCATCAACCTCCAAGATGTTTATACTGAGGGGATTCGGCAAGTGAGCAAAACAGATATTGCCTACGCCGAAAAATTGGGATTTGTGATTAAATTGTTAGCGATCGCTAAACGTGATACTCCCTCATCTCCCCTTTCCGTCAGAGTTCATCCTACTTTAGTGCCTCAAGCCCACCCTTTGGCTAGCATCAACGGCGTTTACAATGCAATTCTTGTCGAAGGAGAACCAATCGGCCAGGTAATGTTTTTTGGCCCAGGTGCTGGTGCTGGTGCAACCGCCAGTGCTGTCACGTCAGATATTTTGAATTTAGTTGCTGTCCTCAAAACTAATACAGCAGTTACAAATCCATTATTAGATTGTGGGCATCAGGAATATTGCAAAATTGCGCCGATGGCAGAACTCATAACTCGGTTTTATGCCCGTTTCCTTACGAATGACCAACCTGGAGTTATCGGTAAATTGGGGACTTGCTTTGGTAACTATGGCGTTAGCTTAGAGTCAATTGTCCAAACAGGCTTTCAAGGGGAATTAGCAGAGATTGTGGTTGTTACCCATGATGTGCCAGAAGGCAACTTTCGGCAAGCTTTGGCAGAAATTCGGAATTTCTCAGCGATCGAAAGCATTCCCAGTTTACTGCGTGTACTTTGAGATTAGTTGGGAGTCAATACTGTTTGGTTAAGGCAAGAGATGCAATAAATCATCGGTCTTTGCGATTTAGAATAAGTGTAGTAGTTTATACAGCATATTGCAACTTCTCTACGAGAGGCTACGCCAAGGTGAGGTACAGATAATCGTAGGGACATAACATGTTGTGCCCCTACCCGTGTACTTCATTTACCTGAAATACGCTGTAAATTAATTGGTGGACAATATCAGTTATTAGCAGCAAATGAGCGCGGACATTATCCTAAGTCTAGGTCTAGTTATTACTCTCTAAATTGTGCCGCTGTAATTGTTACTGGTGCATAATCTCCATTATGTCACTTCAAGCCGCCCTTGCACGGTTTTAAGTGCTGATTCAAGACGATAACCAGCTTCACAAATATAATATCCAGCTGCACCCAGGTCTTCAAACACGTTGTCAAATTGCGGATGCAAATAGCTTTGAACTCAGCACCAGCGGCTTGCTTCAGTTTGCTGCAACAGCATTGTTAGGTGGCGGAAACTTGGCAAATTTAGGTAAATCCGGGTTCATGTAATCCCACGGTTGGGCACTGGCAACGTAAATTTCTGCCTGGGGCTTGAACCAGCTTGGATCATCTAGACTCCCTGCCTGAATGCTGATAGCGTCAGAATTTGCAGGTGTCCCAAACAACCGGGAGCCGCAATGCGGGCAGAAACCACGGCTGACCAAGTTGCCACTATCACCTGTTACACCGTAATATTTCACTTCTCCAGTAATGATCACAGCACTGCGAGGTACAATCAGCGCGGCGGCAAATGCACTACCTGTTGCACGCTGGCAATCCCGACAGTGGCAAATTCCCATTCCAATGGGTTCTGCTGAACATTCGTAGCGGATAGCTCCGCACATACAACCGCCAGTAAAACGTGTTGCCATTTTCGTCACCTCTTAACTTTGGTTGTGATCAAGAATAATTTAGATGCGTTTGCCCAGCTATTAAATTCTGTACTTGGGTCACTAGATTTTCATAATTCAATCAGCTTATATTTCGTCATCACTGTAAATTTTTAGCACAAAAGCTTACCTGTTTGGTTGGTTTTGTGGTGCTGATTTATCCTCTTGCTCCTGCGCTGCTGGCTGTTGTTTTTTGGTCTTGCCCTTCGCACTCTTTAGGTATTGAGTTGAGATATGAGTAAAAATCTGCAAGATGATCTGAAAAGCCTTGCTACATATAATTTTTAGCGTTTTTGAGGCGAAAGTAGGTTTTTGTCACTTGTAGGCTGAAAGCCTTTGATATCATGTCCGGATAATCGCTTACGATAGAAGTAGTGAGTGCAAAGATGACTAATGCCGAAACGAATTAGTGTAGCTACACATTTAAGTATTGA
>NZ_JBALDE010000120.1:0-22740 GCF_036917515.1 Nostoc sp.
ATCCGCAAGCAACTGGAGTACTTCCCTACCTTGCGAGCGGCAATGGAGTATGTTCTGAGTTTAGTGTCCTAACCAACCTGGCGGTTGCTATATTGCGCGAAGATTTCGGAATCAGTAATTAAGATTGATTGGGCACTAGGATCGTGTTCTGCTTGCAATAGTAAATCCCAGGCAATCCAATCTGGGTTGTTCTGGCTGTCGGCTACCACTAAAATTTCTGAAGGACCAGCGATGCTATCAATGCCAACAGTGCCAAAGACTTGGCGCTTGGCTTCAGCAACATAAGCATTACCAGGGCCAACAATTTTATCCACAGGGGCAATGCTTTGTCGGTAGTTTGAAGTAGCTGCATGTACAGTACCTTAAAAGCAGTGAGGTCAATAATTAGTTTAACTCCTGATTAACTTGCTCGATATGACTGTGGTTTATATGCATGACTCTTTTTCAGATGTAAGCTAAAAGCACAAAAGATTATGAGTTAACATCCTATGCAGCAGTCCACAAGAGGCAATTACCAGGATCTTTGGCGGCAGCTTGTTACTTTGGCTGCAATCTTTGGTGCTTTCTTTATCAACGTAGTATCGAACATTTTTCCGCTCAATGGACTTACCATCGGGGAAATTTCCAATACCTTGTTTAAAAATATTCTGATTATCCCTGCCAATTACGCCTTTGCTATCTGGGGGCTGATTTACCTTGGGTTGTTTGCTTTTGGAGTATACCAAGCTTTACCTAACCAACGACATGAGCCTGATTTATGTAAGACAGGTTATCTGTTGGTGATTGCCTGTGTTGCTCAAAGTATTTGGGTGTATCTGTTTTTGTCTCGGCTTTTTGCTCTTTCTGTAATTGCAATGCTCTTGATTCTGTTGCCGCTAATTGGTGTTTATGTGCAGTTAGAAATTGGCAAATCGCGTCTACCCCGGCTAAAAAAATGGTGTATCCACTTTCCGATTAGTATTTATCTAGGCTGGATTAGCGTGGCGACCATTGTCAACGTAGCGTGTGCCTTGGATTTTCACAGGTGGAACGGTTGGGGGATTTCTGCTGTAATCTGGACTCTCGTCATGGTATTGATCGCAACAGCAGTTGCAGCAGTTATAGTTATCCAGCTTCGAGACATCGCTTATGCAGGAGTAACACTCTGGGCATTGGTGGCGATCGCACTCAAACATTCTGATAACTCAATGCTCAGAAATTCCGTATTGGTTTTGGCAATTATCCTAATTTTAACCGCTACGATTAACAGCTTACGCACTCAACAACAACATATTTAAGTCTGATGACATACCCGCCCAGCGTCGTCAAGAGAGAACTTTTAGCAAGGGTTCATTAAGCACGCACAATAATGGTCGGTAGTTACACACATCAGTCTGATTGTTATTACCCTGAATAGTTAGAGCCGTAATCGTCTGAAAAGGCCAAAATTCATAGAAATGAAAAATATTATCTCGATTGGTTGGAATAACTGGTTAAAACGGCATAAAGAATCTGTTTTATTATTTGACTCAATTGCTGCCGCTAATGAGATTGCCCTAATGCTTAACGGTCAATGGGATGGCTGCAATGGTGTAATTGTGGCTTCTAATGATCAGGTAGCTGTTAACACTGCTGCCAAACTATTAAAAGCCACATGGTGTTATCAAGGCGCATCAAAAGCTGTTTTAGACAGAGTAACAACTGATGAAATTTTACGCCGTTATGCAATCGGAGGAAGGAATTTTATTAATGCTAATTTGAGGTGTGCAGTACTTGCATCAATGAAGCTGAGTGAAATTAACCTAAGTTATGCCTCGTTGAGTTGGGCGGACTTAAGTCAAGCCAATCTCAGTAAAGCTGATTTAACAGCAGCAGACCTAACTCAAGCGAATTTAAGTGGAGCTGACTTGAGTAAAGCATACCTAATGAGGGCAAACCTAAGTGAGGCAGACCTGCAACGAGCTTCACTTCAGGGGGCTAACCTAAGTAGTGCTAACTTAAGTGAAGTCAACCTCACTGGTGCAGATTTAACAGGAGCTAATCTGTCACTAGCAGACCTAAGAGGGGCAAAGTTTCACTTGTGCAATTTGAGTGGGGCTAACCTAACAGATGCCAAGTTAATTGAAAGTGACTTGGCTTTTGCTAAACAATGATCGCCAAACTCCAGTATTACCTTTAGTCAGTTCCACCCCAAGTCCAGGTAGGATTGCCATTCTTTAAACGATTTTTTAGCACTACTAGGGGATAATCATTAGCATCAGAGCCGCCAGCCAAATCTAAGATGAAGTAAACTTTACCTTTAACAAAGTGCATCCGTAAATAATTAATCTTTCCAGAGTAGTCTTGCCCATCAACCTTAGTCATTCCAGCAGAAGCAAAGCATTTAGCATATTTTGGCTTGAGTGTCCCAACCCATGTAATGGCTGAGTAAGAGGCTATTTATAGCAGGACTTACGCAGTATCACCGTATAAGTCCTGTTTATCAAGCAACAACCTCTTGCTTAGGCTTTCGCACCGGACGCTTGCGTAGGCGTAGCCCGTCGTAGACATCGCTTTGACGAACGCCTCCTGCCATTTTGTACTCATCGCTATTCTTGCCATACTTTGCAGCTACACTGACTAACATATGTTCTGTTAGTTCCATTAGCGACTTTTCGGCAACTTCTAAGGCTCCCTGAGTCAGATCCACGGTGGAGAGGCTTGAGTTATATGTTTCTAATTTGTCTTGGGTTGTTTTGATGGCGGCTGCAAAGGAGTCAATTGTTACCCCATTGCCGAAGTCTAAGGTAGGACTAATCGATTTCAAAGCTGCAATCCGACGCTGTGCTCTATCAAGTACTTTAGACCCGCGTTTTGGACGTGACATAAATCACTTTCCTATTATTAATAATGCGCCAGGACAAAAACTGAGTTCTATCCTGAACTGTACAGGACTAGGATAGACAGAATTAGGGTTAATTGATACCCAGATAATTCAGTATAAATTAATTTATTTATTACAAATATATTGAATAATTTTATGTAAATTATTGGAGATTGCCCGAATTCAATAAACTCCCCTTTCTAAGGGAGAGTTAGGTGGGGTAAAAAAATATTTGATACATTAATTAAGTAGGTCGGCAAAATAAAACCAAACTATATTAGCAAAAATGAACGAAGCTAAAACTCTCTTTCCTCCTACCTCCTGCCTTGTTTCTTTAAAGAGGGATAATGTGAAGAATATGCTTTAGATGTGTTTTTAAGCAAAGACATTTAAGTAAATACGATAGTATATGGTTAGTGTTAGGTTATTTAGATATTTTGTATTTTCAAGGTAGATATGCACGCAGAATTTCTCAGAACGAGGGTATAAAAATTTTCTTATTTGTCAGGAGTTAACTATTGACTTGAATTTACACCCTGATAAATTTGTACAGTGCCATTCGATTTAGATAGTTTGAGAAAAAATTAGTACTACTGAAAAGCCTTTTCATAGGGTGAATCTTTGATGAATATTACTGTTCCTAACTCTTCATGTATAAAGTATGCCGAAAACGTCAATTTCGGTAAGTATTTTGTGCCCAAAAACAGCACTAAATTCAAGGTTGAGAACTGAAATTACTGGAAAAATAGAATCAGGTAGGTAAAAATTATGGCAAATATCATTGGAACCAGTGGCTACGACTTACTAGAGGGTGGTACTGGGAATGATACTCTCATTGGTGCTACTGGGAATGATTCTTTAACTGGTGGCGGTGGCAAGGATAAATTTGTTTACAACTTGGGCGATGGCACTGATACAATCACTGATTTCGGTGGCATAGGTAAAGGAACTAACCCGACAGCAGCAGTTATTGCTGAAGTGGACACCATCAAATTCCAGGGTACAGGATTAACTGCTCAAAATTTACTGCTGACCCAGAATGACAACAATCTGGAAATCACCTTTGAAGGGAATGTAAATACCATAGTTATCCTGGAAAACTTCAAACTAGAAAACTTGGAGAATCTGAAAGCGTCTGGAGCAAAACCAGCTGTTGGTAATATCCTATTTGACGGGCAAAATAGTATCACTGACAGCTTTAATGTCCTTGATTCTAACTCTACTGATACTAGCTTGGGCATCAAGAACACAGTAACTTTTTTTAATGACCTCAACAATAACATTACGGGTTTAGAGGACTCAAATGATGTAGTTAATGGTCAAGGCGGTAATGACAAAATCGATGGCTTGAGTGGAAACGATTTGCTGCGAGGTGGTGCGGGTGATGATACTCTCATTGGTGGTACGGGTAATGATACCCTCATTGGTGGTACGGGTAATGACTCCTTTGTTGGCAATAATCTGCTTTCTGGAGGCTATGGCAATGATTATCTCTCCATCTCTGGCTACCGGAGCTTTAGCTATCCAGACTACGATTACAACTCTCGGTCGTCTGGTAAAAACATCCTCAACGGTGGTGCAGGTGACGATAACTTGAGTGCAAGCGGTTCAACAGGCAATAATTTGCTCTCTGGGGACGATGGCAATGATTCTCTCTCCATCTCTGGCTACTACAAAGGAAATGACTACGGAAACTACGACTCTCGTTCCACAGGCAATAATACCCTCAACGGTGGTGCAGGTAAGGATACCTTGAATGCTGACGGTTCAACAGGCGATAATTTGCTCTCTGGGGGTGATGGCAATGATTATCTCTCCGTATCTGGCTACTACAGCTATATTCCCAGCGACCCGTACTCACCCCGCGACGTCTCCATCACATACGAGTCTCGTTCCATTGGTAATAACACCCTTAACGGTGGCACTGGGGACGATAACTTGAATGCTAGTAATTCAAAAGGTAATAACTTACTCGATGGTGGCGCTGGCAATGATTATATCTCCGCCTCTAGCGCCTTTGGTAAGAACACAATCTATGGTGGGAGTGGGAATGATATTCTTATAGGTGGTTTTGGTAATGACACCCTTTATGGAGGAACTGGTACTGATACCTTTGTTTTCAATAGTTACAATCAAGGTGTTGACAGTATTTATGACTTCAACGCGACTAATGAACTGATTCAGGTATCGGCTGCTGGCTTTGGCAGCGGATTATCACCAGGTTCACTTAAGACAAGTCAGTTTACCCTCGGAACATCTGCAACCACAAGCAATCAACGATTTATCTATGACAGTGCTACAGGTGGACTGTTCTTTGACCTTGATGGCAATGCGTCTGGATTTGCTCAGGTAAAATTTGCACAACTATCTGCTGGATTGTCAGTTAGCGAAAACAATTTTGTGGTTGTTTAATCGGAATTAGCGCTCTTTGAGAGCCAAGTGGTACTGTTTGCGAGGTGCTATTTTTAGCATCTTGCATTCGATTACTTAATGCAAACCATTTTGGTAAGCGATAGCGATTCTTGCACAGATAAGTAAAATATTCTTTGCTTGAAAAGTGCATACATTATTTTCCGATTATGGAAATGGCTATCAGCCTGTCATATTAACCCTACTTCTACCAATTCTCCAAAATATAGCTACACATGGACAGCAGGGGGAGAATTATCTGTAGTCAGGATTTAGAGAAATGGTATTAGTTGCATTCGCAATTAGGTATTATAAGGAATTAACCAGACTCTTAATAAACTGTGGTTAATTATTTCTTAACAGAGCATCGCTAGTTAGAGATTTGATATCAAAACTAAACAGTTAAAATTATTTCATGCTAAAAATTTCTAATCTTAACGTTTATTACGGCGAAAGCCATATTCTCCGCAATGTAGATTTGAGCGTACCATCTGGGCAAATGGTTTGCCTAATTGGACGCAATGGTGTCGGAAAAACTACTCTACTAAAAACTATCATGGGTTTACTCAAACCCCGCAGCGGTACTATTAATTTAGCTGATGAATTAATCAACTCTAAATCCCCAGACCAAAGGGCAAAGTTGGGAATTGGTTATGTTCCCCAAGGACGAGAGATTATCCCTCGGTTAACAGTTAAAGAAAATCTACTACTGGGGTTGGAAGCTAGACGCAAACCAGTAAAAAAAGCAGAAATTTCAGAGGAAGTTTTTAATTTATTTCCAGTGTTAAAAACCATGCTTTCGCGGATGGGTGGTGATTTAAGTGGAGGACAGCAGCAACAGTTAGCGATCGCACGTGCTTTAATGGGAGAACCTCAATTACTCGTCTTAGATGAACCCACTGAAGGTATTCAACCTTCCATCATCCTAGAAATTGAAGCCGCAGTCCGGCGCATCATCGAAACTACAGGCATTTCGGTGTTATTAGTAGAGCAACATTTACACTTTGTCCGTCAGGCTGATTATTATTACGCCATGCAAAAAGGTGGTATTGTCGCCTCCGGTTCCACAGCCGAACTTAGCCAAGATGTGATTCAGCGCTTTTTAGCTGTTTAATTTTTGAAATTTCTATATCAATTGTATCGGTAGCAATCAAGTCTGCTGCCTCTTGCAAAAGCTCATTTTGTTCCTTTTGAATTGCTTCTAAGCGACTAGAAATTTCTGCTAATCGTTGTTGTTTATTTGGTTGAAAACTTTCAGGTAGTAAAGCTGGTAGGTTATCAGCTTTTTTAGCACCTGTAATTCGTTGAACAGCCAAGCTCCCAACTTGAGTTAAGGATAGAAAGCTAACTTGAAACAAAGCCAGAAGCAATTTTAACGGAACTTTAAGTATTGACCAACTAGCGGTTTCAATTAAGCGGACAATTGCTTTAATGATGCTCCAAAGTAGAGCAAGTGCAAACAGCAAAATTACTACACTAATAATTGGATGATTAGCTCCCCAACCTAATATTTGAACTAATCGAAAAAATATTGGGTGTTGTGTTAACCAATCACTTGCAGAAGATGCAATTGCATCTTTAACTGCTCCCGATGTTGTATTTTTAAATTGCTCTGCTGTTTGCCAAGTTTGCTCTAAACTCGTTGTAACTGTATCAATTGCTCTATCAGTTGTGGTCGTGGCTGTTGTCTTCAAAGACTCACCAGCTTGTTGTGCTGAGTTACTTAGAGAGTTAACGCTTCCGCCTACAAAATCTTTCACATTTTGCAAGCGTTGTAAAACTCCGTTAGGCAAATGTATGTCTATTTGAGATACCATAAAATATTTCACCGAGGTTGAAATCGAACCTGTAACCCATCTTTAGGACGATTACTGGGAACCAATACGGCTTCTAAACTTTGATTGGGTAATATCTCCCAATGATAATTGCGTAAAAGATGAGCAGCAATAATTTTCATTTCCATTTTGGCAAAGGCTATACCAATACAAATGCGTGGCCCACCACCAAAACCAACTAAACTAAAAGGATACTTTTTATGTTCTTGGCGCTGGGGACTGAAACGTTCTGGATCAAAACGCTCTGGTTCAAGGTAGATTTCCTTTAGGCTACGAGTTGTCACAATTGAATAAAGCAATCGCCAACCAGCAGGAACATGATAACCTTTAAACTCAAAGTCTTTAATCGTAAATTCCTGCTGCTTCTCCCACTTTTGGAGATAGCCGCGTGTAATATCTTCCATTGTGGAGACATAATTCGCCAATGCTGGGCCATGCAATGCCGGCATTATCAAACGGCGATTTCTGCGGTGTTCTTCTCCATCTTGCAGAAAAAGTGATTCACCCAGTAATATCTTGAAATTATCAGGCCATCCCTCGCGCCAAGAAAAATTCTCCATTTGGCTTGACAAAACTAACTCTAATGCTTCCGGCCCGACCATCACTACAGTCGGTCTGCCAAGCAGATGAGTTTTGAAGATAGGCCCGTACTGGCGATAGCGTTTTTTAGCGAAATCGCGGTCGAAAACAAAGGAGAGTGTTTCACCTAATACAGGTATACCAAAGCTTCCAGGAGGAATTTGATAACTTTTCATATCTCTAAGGGTAGCTATGAAAAAGTTAACACGATATTCTAACTCTACTGCGTTAGCAAAGCTCGCCGTAGGCATCGCAGCACCCGAAAATATTCTTATTACTTTCAAATATCTTTGTCTTTTGCACCGATAACCCAAAACCTGTCATCTGTCATTATATTTTCCCAGATCACATAATAAATTTACATAAATTTAATATTACTTTTTATCCAATAAAATTGCTGAACGTTAAGATGTTGTGGATCTATTGAAAGAAAAGTAAAAATTCTATGCATCTGGATTTACCACAACTGATTAAATCACTCGGCTATTTTGGGGTCTGGGCGATTGTCTTTGCTGAATCTGGCTTGTTAATTGGTTTTTTTCTGCCTGGGGATAGCTTATTGTTCACCGCTGGATTTGTTGCATCTCAGAATTTATTGAACATTTGGGTTTTGATTTTTGGTGCTTTTATTTGTGCAGTCTTAGGTGACAATGTTGGCTATTTTACTGGACATAAATTTGGTAGAAGACTTTTTCAGAAGGAAGATTCATGGTTGTTTCATAAAAAGCATCTTATTAAAACCCAAAACTTTTATCAACAGCACGGTAAAAAAACGATTGTTTTAGCACGCTTTTTACCTATTGTACGGACTTTCGCACCCATCGTGGCTGGGATTGGTGCAATGCATTATCGCACATTTATGTCTTACAACTTAATTGGTGGCTTTATTTGGACATTCGGCATTACTCTGTTAGGGTTTTTCTTAGGAAAATCTCTGCCAGCTGAACAGGTAGATAAGTATTTGTTACCGATTATTGGATTAATTATAGTAATTTCTTTACTACCATCGATTATTCATTTGGTACAAGAAAATAGAGCAAACAAAAGTTGAAATATTTTTTGTAGCTCCTTAGTAGATGTTTTATTGTAGAGACAAGTATATTGATTTACTGAAGCCATAAACATTAGAGCTTGATCATACCCTCATAAGCAACAAACAAAAGGATACAGAGCAACTAAATTTATTTATAGGAATTTTGAATTCGGAGCGAAGCGACGTGACTCCCTTAAACATCAACCTTTATCTGTTCCTAGAAAATCTCCTCTTTTTCCTTATTGCCACACTTTTTATTGTGGTTGTGAACTGGGGATGGAAAAACGCAAAGCCTTATACTCTACCTTTACCATTTCCCGGTTGGTATAAAATCTGGTTTGGCTCAGTGCAACTGCTAGCGGTAGTGCCGCCATTAGTGGTCATGTTATTGTGGGGTGTATGGTGGGGCGATCGCACGGTCTTAACTGTGCTTGCTTGGTATTTTATCGTTTTAGGGTTGCAAATCATCTCTGAAACAGTGACGCTTAGGCAGTTGCAAAATGTTGTCTGGGTAATGGTTCCTTACATATATCTGCCTTACCGCTTCTGGCAGTTGTATGAGGGTTTGACACTTTTGGATTCGACAAGCGAGTTGCAGTGGGTACGATATTTATTGATTTTTGAATTGGTGATGTGGATAATTAACTACGCCATAGATGTATCTCAATTGCCACGGCTGTTTCGTTGGGAAGTACAATCAAATGACGCTAGCTAGGGATTAATCGCAGAATTAAGCCATTTTTACTAAAGAAGTGCGTTCGCCTGCTTTCAACCCCACAACATATTGCACACCCTGTTGTTTCCAAGTCAAGGTAGCATCTGAGCAATTAGAAACCTTTTTCAGAAGAACCACCTCTCAGCCCAGAAGTTCTACCAACTTTAATTACAAAACCGAAGCGGGGTAAACATTCGGTAGTGCTGGGAGGAGTGTTGACGTTGCTTGTAGGGGGTACAAGTCTGGGATTATTTGCTTGGTGGTAAATTAATCCTCAAGGATTCCAGCAAGTATGTCAGTAACTTCCCCAAAGAGTGCAGCAAATATGTCCGACTGGGAAATAGGTTATACAGAAATATTCTAATGTTGATGAGGAATGTTACAGCCTTGATAAGGAATATTGTAATGTTGATGAGGAATATTACAATGTTCCTTATAAATATTCTAATGTTGATGAGGAATGTTACAGCATTGATAAGGAATATTGTAATGTTGATGAGAAATATTACAATGTTCCTTATGGATGTTGTAATGTTGATGAGGAATGTTGCAATCTTGACAAGAACTACTTGTACATTGAGAGTGACGAAGAAAAAAGTGGTGATCGCTAATGAGCTAATATGGGTTAACGATCGCCTACGGCGGGCGGGTACGCGATCGCACCACACATAACTCTACATCACATCTTGCACTATTTAGCAAACCTCTGCGTTTAAAAAAGTAATATTTTTAAACGCAAAGGAGCGCAAAGGTTGGCGCAGAGGAACGCAGAGATTTAATAGAAGGTAATTTTTTGCTTTGAACTTGTGAAATTATGTCATAAGTGAATATGCGATAAGGTAAGGGTATCACAACCTGCTCCCACCACAGGAAAGATGAATATTGACCCCGTATCTGTAGTTAATGCTATTAAAGCTATTGCACCTGCTACTGTTTCTCTTGGTATCCAGCAGGCTCAACGTAACGAATATATTATTAAAGTTTTAAAACGTTTAAATCTTGATCCAATACAGCCTCCCAAAGATTTTGAAGGTGTTTATACTTATGCTTTGGTAGACTATGGCGTATTTCAAGCTGATGATATACTCAATTTTTTTAGAAATAAAGAGATTAAAAAAACTTTTTATAAGGCTTTTGCAGAAAAGGCATTGACTATTGATAATGAGGAATGGAATACATTAAAAGATGAGGCACAACAAGCAAAAATAGACTTAGTTAAAGTTCAGAAATTTCATCAAGTTTTTGTCAGTGTGGCAAAACGCTCTAGACATCCTGGAGAAATTCTAACTAATGTACAACTTCAAGAACAACGGAAGACATTTACAGAACCTCTAGAACAGTCTCTTTATCCAGATGAATTTAAGGCACTAATCGAAGAAAAAACTAAGGCATTTTGCGGACGGGTATTTGTATTTAATGAATTTGATGCTTTCCTCAAAAAGCATCCTAAAGGTTATTTTACCGTGATTGGGGATGCGGGGATGGGGAAAAGTGCGATCGCAGCCCAATCTGTATCTAAATATAAAGCTATCTGTTACTTCAATATTCGGGCAGAAGGTCGTAACACACCAGAGCAATTTTTGCAAAGTATTCGTCAACAACTGATTAATCGCTATCAGTTACAGAATGCAGAGAATGATAATTTACCTACTTTGTTGACGAAAGTAAATAAAAAATTTGCAAGTGGTGAACGTTTGGTAATTGTGGTTGATGCACTCGATGAAGTCGAACAATCAGGTTCAGGAAATCTTTTAAGTTTACCCAAGAATCTGCCAGAAAGAATATATTTTCTGCTAACTAGGCGACGCTATGCCCAAAATGAAAAACGCTTGTTAACTGAAGAAGTTCCAGAGCAGCAGTTGGATTTAACAGCAAATGAATATAGAGTTTGGAATCGAAATGATGTTAGAGAGTACATTGATAAATTTATCAATTATGAGCCAGAGGGTCATAGTTTAAAAGCATGGATTCAACAACGCAAGATTGAGCAGCTAGATTTTGTTGAGCAGGTCGCAAGAAAAAGTGAAAACAATTTTATGTACCTGTACTATGTCTTGCCAAGTATTGCTAGAGGAGATTATCAAGACTTAAGTTTAGAAGAATTGCCTGAGAAACTTCAGGGTTATTATGAACAGCATTGGAAGCAGATGGAAATGGATACTCCAGATAAGCGGACAAATGCGATTATTCTCTGTGTACTGGTTGAAGTAGGTAAACCCATTTCTTGTGAATCTATTGCCCGCATAACTAAACGAGAGGAATATGATGTTTTGGAGCTTTTGAATAAGTGGCTGGAATTCTTGAGAAAACAAAAAGAAAATCAGGAAGATTACTATTCAATTTATCACCAAAGTTTCGCAGATTTTCTCCGTAATCAACCTACATTAAAAAGAGAAAAAAAGAACAATATTGATTGGCCAGAGGTTCAACTTCTTATTTCTGATTATAATGACCAATTGTGGAAAAGCCTAAAATCAGGTAAGGGTGAAAATGAGTAGTTTTGCTGATAAATTTGCCCAGTTATCCTTAAGCAACCAGCGAACCTTTCTCATTGACCCTAGTGTTAAAGCAAAAATAGGAGAGTGGGAAACACTTTACAAGAGACTGACTGATTTTGATTTTATTGATGCGAAAGTCAAGCATTCTGATTTTGGTGTGCAGTCACTAATTGAGGATTATGATTTAATTAACGACTCCGAACTATTAAACAAGCCAGAAAATGCAGAGCAAGTAAAAACTCTAAAATTGATTCAAGAAGCATTGCGACTTTCAGCGCATATCTTAGAAAAAGATAAAATGCAACTGGCAGGGCAATTGTGCGGGCGAATGCAGCATTTTGAAGTATGGGAAATTGAAGCAATGCTTGAAGTAGCAAAGCAGCAAGTTTTACCTTGGTTGCGTCCGTTAACATCTAACTTAATTTCCCCAGGCGAAAGTTTACGTCTCACCCTTACAGGTCATAGCGACAGGGTAACAGCAGTAGCCATCACCCCCGATGGCAAGCGGGTGATTTCTGGTTCAGATGACATGACACTCAAACTCTGGAATCTAGAAACTGGCAAATATGAGCGGACTTTCCAGGGTCATAGCAACCGGGTAACAGCAGTAGCCATCACCCCCGATGGCAAGCGGGTGATTTCTGCTTCAAACGACAAGACACTCAAACTCTGGAATCTAGAAACTGGCAAATATGAACGGACTTTCCAAGGTCATAACAGCTGGCTAACAGCAGTAGCTATTACCCCCGATGGCAAACGGGTGATTTCTGCTTCATGGGACAAAACACTCAAACTCTGGAATCTAGAAACTGGCAAATATGAACGGACTTTCCAGGGTCATAGCCTCTCAGTAACAGCAGTAGCCATCACCTTTGATGGTAAGCGGGTGATTTCTGCTTCAGATGACAACACACTCAAACTCTGGAATCTAGAAACTGGCAAATATGAGCGGACTTTCCAAGGTCATAGCCACTGGGTAACAGCAGTAGCCATCATCCCCGATGGCAAGCGGGTGATTTCTGCTTCAAACGACAAGACACTCAAACTCTGGAATCTAGAAACTGGTAAAGATGAGCGGACTTTCCAAGGTCATAGCAACTCGGGAGCAGTAGCCATCACCCCCAATGGCAAGTGGGTGATTTCTGCTTCAGATGACAAGACACTCAAAGTCTGGAATCTAGAAACTGGTAAAGATGAGCGGACTTTCCAAGGTCATGGCGGCTGGCTAACAGCAGTAGCCATCACCCCCAATAGCAAGTGGGTGATTTCTGCTTCAGATGACAAGACACTCAAAGTCTGGAATCTAGAAACTGGCAAAGATGAGCGGACTTTCCAGGGTCATAGCGACAGGGTAACAGCAGTAGCCATTACCCCCGATGGCAAGCGGGTGATTTCTGCTTCAAACGACAACACACTCAAACTCTGGAATCTGGAAACTGGCAAAGATGAGCGGACTTTCCAGGGTCATAGCGACAGGGTAAGAGCAGTAGCCATTACCCCCGATGGCAAGCGGGTGATTTCTGCTTCAAACGACAACACACTCAAACTCTGGAATCTAGAGACTGGCAAATATGAGCGGACTTTCCAGAGTCATAGCGACTGGGTAATTGCAGTAGCCATTACCCCCGATGGCAAGCGGGTGATTTCTGCTTCAAACGACAAGACACTCAAACTCTGGAATCTAGAGACTGGCAAATATGAGGGGACTTTCCAGGGTTATAACAGCTGGCTAACAGCAGTAGCTATTACCCGCGATGGCAAGCGGGTGATTTCTGCTTCAGATGACAAGACACTCAAACTCTGGAATCTAGAAACTGGCAAATATGAACGGACTTTCCAGGGTCATAGCGACAGGGTAACAGCAGTAGCCATTACCCGCGATGGCAAGCGGGTGATTTCTGCTTCAGATGACAATACACTCAAACTCTGGAATCTAGAAACTGGCAAAGATGAGCGGACTTTCCAGGGTCATAGCCTCTCGGTAAGAGCAGTCGCCATTACCCCCGATGGCAAGCGGGTGATTTCTGCTTCTTATGACAACACACTCAAACTCTGGAATCTAGAAACTGGAGAAGAAATTGCCACTTTTACAGGAGAGACTCTATTTCCTTGCTGCGCTGTTGCAGCAGATGGGGTGACTGTTGTGGTAGGGGAGTCTTCAGGGAGACTGCATTTTTTGCGGTTGGAGAATGTTTAAAAAGTATGAACACTTCACCTCGACCGCCAACGCCAATCAATTCCCCCTCCTACCCAAGAGAATTTCAACAAGTCATTTTCGAAAAAAGCCAAAACTTTGTTGGTCGTGAATTCGTCTTCACCGCAATATCCAACTTTCTCCAGCGTCATGACCGAGGTTACTTTACCATAATTGGCGCACCCGGTAGCGGCAAAAGTGCCATCCTCGCCAACTACGTCACTGAAAATCCCCAGGTTCTCTATTACAACGCCCAACTCCCTTTTCAAAATCGCGCTGAGGAATTTATTGCTACTATCTGCACGCAAATTGACCCGACATCTCAAGAAACCTCTCTACCTTCCTTGCTTCAGCAAGTCAGCGACAAGCTAGAACCCCAACAAAAGTTTATTATTGCTATTGATGCCTTGGATGCTGTTAACCGCACCAACCAAACCCTAGGCTCAAATATCTTTTATCTTCCCAGATATCTCCCGCGTGGCGTCTATTTCCTTCTTACCCGCCGTCCATACGTGCGAAAACAATCCGGTTTGTTGATAGAAGCACCTTCCCAAATTCTCGACTTAGCAGAATACCCACAACAAAACCACGAGGATATCAAGGCATATATTCGACGATATGTCAACAACCCAGAAGAACTCACAGCACAGCTAATAGCCAAAAGCGAAAACAATTTCATGTATCTTAGTCAGATATTACCTGTTATCTCTAAGGAGGTTGACCGACTTACCCCTGATTTAGAGGCGTATTATCAGCAGCATTTCCACAAGATGATTCCCCCTAACTCCCCAAGCCAAGAGAGGAAATTTAAATCATCTGTGCTGAATGTATTAGTGCAAGTTTCATCAGTAGTATCAGCAGAAAGCATTGCTAGTACAATTGATGCTGATGAATATGATGTTGAAGAAGTTCTGGAAAATTGGCGTGAGTTTTTAACACTCCAGGACGGCACTTGCTTCAAGTCGGGAAACCCGCCCAACGCAGTGCCTCAAATTGATGGAGAAATCCGCTACAGTCTTTATCATTCCAGCTTTCGGGATTTCTTAAGCAAGCAAGCAAATTTTGGTTAGACTCTATAGCGTTCAATACGGTTTAGTTAAGATCCCCCCGCCTACGGCGGGCGACCCCCTTAAAAAGGGAGTAAAAGAGGGTTGTGAGCAAGTCTTTTTAAGGGGAGCCAGTGCGTTGGGCGGCTCTGCCGACTTGTTCGCGCAGCGTCTCCCCTTGGGAGAAGCAACTGGCGTGGGTTGGGGGGATCTTCGAGGAATAAACACGTTAACCGAACCGTATTGAACCCGCTTGTAAAAGGAGCGATCGCAATCACAACCCATCTGCCATGCACGAAAATCCTTGAGAGAGTTGACCTGGGGAACATCCTAGAGTCAAGATAAAAGGGTTAGATATCTTGTCAAAGTACTAAACACATCTGAGATATTGCCTGATTTTCTTTCATTTCCCTGCTTTTAGGGTAAAGAGAAAGGCTATAGGCGATACTTGTTAACGCGGAAAAACTTAAATAAGTATGCACGGATTGCTAAGACGTGCCTGGACGCAGAGGGTTAAATGCGCCGTTGCACCCCGATGAAGCGTCAAGAAATAGCTGATTACATCAAATTCTAAGCGATTTAATCATATATTTTGTAGCAGATACTTGTGGAAAAGCAAATGCTAGGTGTAAATGTTGTTATGAAAATTGGCGATCGCGTCCGCGTTAAAGAGTCAGTAGTGGTGTATCATCATCCTGAACATCGGAGTCAGCCTTTTGACATAAAAGGCACAGAAGGCGATGTAGTAGCTATTACCACCCAATGGCGAGACAGACCAGTAAGCGCTAATCTGCCGATTTTAGTCCAATTTAGTAAAAAGTTTAAAGCCCATTTACGTGAAAATGAATTAGAAATCATCTAAATCGCTTATCGGCGGCGAAACCACTGAAAAATATTCAGTTCGCCGCGCATTTTTTTCAGGTCTTGGCGGTTTTGTTCTGCGGTGGTATAATACCAATCACAATAACGTTTGAACTCTGACCGTGACCGAACTTCGTGGTAAAACTGATGGGTTGTTTGGTAAGAGGCAAAAGCTTCCTCAACTTGGGGTTGAGCAGCTGGAATAATATAAGGTAAATTTTTTGACATAAAATTAAGAGTAGTAGAGACGTGATTAATCGCGTCTGTTTTGAATTGAGCTAATTACCGCACTTTCTAATTAATAACTCATAACTCATAACTTTCTAACAACTCCTAACTTTAATTAAAGCCAACCGCGTAAGCGATAAATTAAAGAACCAATATACTCTTTTAGAGCGGTGGTAAACTGGTGTAAATTGTCGGTATCAGGTAATAAATTCAGTATGGCGGCTTTGGGAGTACTACCGAGTTCTTGCAACTCACCCTCACTAACTAAAAAGTCAGTGGGTGCAGGAATAGCATTGATTCCTTGACGCTGGAAAATCTGAAACGATCGCGGCATATGCATTGCCGAAGTTACTAATAGTACCTGACGAATGCCACGAGATGACAAAATTTTTTGGACATTTACAGCATTTTGATAAGTATTGAGAGAGTCAGGTTCTTGGATAATCGCCTCAGATGGAATACCAATAGATGTAAGTATTGTTGCCATATCTGCCGACTCTGGCGAACCACTTCCACGCCAATCAATGCGGCCGCCGCTCAGAATGATTATAGGTGCTTTTTTCTGGCGATACAGTTGTGCTGCGTAGATGACGCGATCGCCTGCTTCACTTAAATCGACGGTCGGTCTTGGGGGAAAAGCTGATTTAGTTGCCCCACCCAAAACCACAATCGCTTCTGCATTAGGTATTTGGGCGGGTGGAAGATTTTGCCATTCTAGCGATCGCACTAACGATTTAGCGATCCAAGCATTGCTACAAAATAGCAATAAAGTTAAGGCAAAAGCAATTGCGATCGCCGCAGTCTGCGGTCGTTTCCACAAAGTCACTAATGCTACTACCAAGCTTACACAGGCTAATCCTAATGGATAAAAAAATAGTGGAAGTAATTTAGATAGATATAAAAACATATTATTAGGGCATGAGGGCATGGGGAATAGGGCATGGGGCATGGAAAATAGGAGATGAGGAAGTGGAGAAGAAAAACTATTGATTATTGACCAATGCCCAATGCCCAAATTACTACCTTTCCCAAAACCTGAAATTGAAACCACTTCCAGGAGCGCGACGGTAACGGCGGCCAACTCTTCTGGTTTGCCGTTTGTTGATTCTTTCGGTTGTTGATTCAACTTCGCCTTCTTCTGACTCTTCAACTTGCAACTGAGTTCTAGTTTCTTCCTTACTTCCCCACCAAGCAGTTATCCAACCTCCAGCTAAAGCGCCTAATCCACCTAGCAAAATGCTCATAGGTGCTGGATAGCCCAAATATACGAAGCCTAGCATGAAAAATAACCAGTATTTCAGTCCTGCATCAACACCATCAGAGGAGGCAACAGCTGGAGCTTGGGGGCTATTATCGGTTAAATTTGTGATCCAGATTAAGATGAAACCGCCCATAATTCCTAAGAAAATGCTCAGGGCTGGTGCGGAGCCGGTCATTATTAATATAAATGTTAAAAATGCCCCAAATAATAGTTGAGAAAAGAAGCTGGGAGAAATACTGAATAAGTCGTTCTTTTTGTCTGCCATAGAATAAAAAACTTCTTTAACTAATTACTAATGACGCTCTCTACGAGACGCTGCACGTAGCTTGCAACTCTTACAGAGTACGCGGACTCGCTCTAAGCGTTCACGTAGCGTCTCGAAGAGAAGCCATGCCGTTGGCGTACCACTTCGTGGAAGCAAGTTAGCAAGAGCGTGTCGCAGACAAGCCTCTCGTTCGCTGTCTTCGTCTCTGAAAGAGAAGGCTTTACGCTACGCTAACGTAATTCGTAATTTTCAATTCAATTACGAATTAAGAATTACGAATTACGAATTATTTTAATTGTGCCTGTTCTGGTTGAGTTGTATCCCAAATCTTTACATAAGGTTGTTCCTCTTCAGTGAAAGGTTCAGCTTGTTTGATTTGTGAGGCTAATAAATCGGCGGTGGCATCAGCAATATCACCAGTGCGATTGTTCAAACGCTCTTTTAGAACTTCAACGGGTGCTGTGCATTGGATAATCTGAAGGGGAAGTTGATGCTTTGTAGCTTGTGCGATCGCTTCTTGCCGTAATTGTTGTTTATCATACTTGGCATCTAAAATTACCGAAAAACCTTGTTTAGCCAGGATAATCCCCAATGACAACAGTCGTGTGTAAGTTTTCTCAGTCATCTCTGGTGTATACAAATCATCGCCACCCTTTTCCCACAAAGGAATTCCCCCTAAATGCTTCCGCACCGCATCAGAACGCAGGTGAATCGCTCCTTGTTGACGCGCTAAAGACCTTGCTGTGGTACTTTTGCCAGAACCCGACAATCCCGACATCAAAATTAGTTGTCCCAAGTTTGGTTTAGTGTATTCCCAAGCCTGTTTGTAATAATCAGTAGCCGTTTTTGTTGCTTCTTCCTTTACCGTCGCAGGTACACTCGGATCGTCTAGCAAAAATGATGTCGCCTTTGCTCGGACATAAGCCTGACGACTTAAATACAAAGGCAGTACCTGTAAACCTTCCCAATCTCCAGTTTGCTCTATATAGGCATTCAAAAATGCATTACCCAAGTCTTTACGCTGGCGAGCTTCCAAATCCATCACCGTAAATGCCACATCGTACATCACATCGACAAAGCGAAACGGCTCATTAAATTCAATGCAATCGAACAATAAAATTTTATCGTGCCACAGGGCAATATTTCTTAAGTGTAGGTCTCCGTGACATTCACGAATGTAATTGTTATGAATTCTGCTGGCAAATAATTCTGGACGTTCGGCAAAAAAGTTATCTGTATATTGCTTTGTTTGTGTAAATTGCGTCTGAGTCTGGGGACCACCAATATACTTCTCAGTTTGCTGATAATTCTCCTCAAAGGCAGCCTGAACATTTGGCACTTCGCCAAAAGTGCGAATGTAATCATTAGTCTGTGCTTGGGCATGATATTGAGCAACCACCCGTCCCAACTCATCTAGGAGTGTCTCATTTAACTTACCCTGTTCAAAAAGTGTACTTAATAGCGATTCTTCAGGAAACTGACGCATCTTCAGCGTGTATTCTACAGGCTCAACAGTTCCCCCTAACTGGTATTGCTCCTCTACCAAAGTTATGGGCAAAACTTCTAAATACAGTTCACCAGCACCCCGCTGATTTAAGCGTAACTCTTCCTGACAAAAATGCTGCCGCTTATCTAAGGTAGAAAAGTCCAAAAAGCCAAAATTCACAGGTTTTTTCAGTTTATAGGCGTAATCTCCAGTCAACAGCACATAAGAAATGTGAGTTTGAATTAGTTGAATGGGTTCTGTTACCGGATGAGGATAAAATTCCGGTTGCAACATTTGCTCAATAAAAGCTGGAATTACTTCTGTTATCTCTTTGCTCTGCATTCTCTGCGCCTCTGCGGTTCAAATACAAAAAAACCAGGAGTTCCCCCCTGGTATCATCAAAAATTATTACATAGTTTACTAATTGAGTGCTGATAAGCTAATGCGCTTACATATTGCACTATTTTCCGTGAAGACCGTCATTAGTCACTTGTACTGAGCGTAGTCGAAGTAGCGTTAAATTAATCAACTATTCAATTGCGAATTGCGTTAGCGCAGCGTTAACGAGTCTTCTCCCAAGGGGAGACGCTAAGAGCGAACGAGCGTCACTGCGAATTGTGAATTGTTCAGTCATTGGTCAATTGAGAATGGACTAAGATATCGGCATATCAAGGAGAACTCGTTTTGGAAGCTTCTGGACTGCGAATAATGATATGTCCCTTATCACTTTCTTGAATAGCCAACACCGATGGGATCTCATCAGGTTTTGCCTGTGGGGGTAATGCTCTAAATAAATAAATCCAGCCGCCACGTTCTAAGAGTAACCGCCAGACTCTCGGCTGCTGTGGATTGCTAATATCATTATCTTCTCTGCCTCGCAAGTCGTCGAATAAACCTCGATCGCCAATAATGCGATAACCTTTCAAAGATGGATCTGCAAATATATCATCAAGTTTGCGTCCCACAGCAAACTTTTCTTCAGGTGTAATTAACGCTACAACAGGCAAAGTGGATTTTTGACCAGCGTCTCGTTGTGCATCTGCGATGCCTTGCCAACGAGCTAACCAAAATATCACAATTAATACCCAGGATACTATGACTATCTCATTGACTAGCGATCGCAGAAAATCCACTGAGCGCAGTTGCCCAGAACTAAATTCAGCCAGAGATTTAAGCTGTTTAGCTGTCCATGAGCTTTTGCGTTGGGTAGCAGAGATAATGCAATTTAGTAGTAATTGGCTTGCAGAGACAACTGTATCACTGATAATTTTAATTAACCATAACGTTGCTTGAATTGCGATCACAGCGACAAAAAAAGCGATCACACTTTTGCAGATTGCCCAGCCATCTCCGAGAAATATTTGCAGAGGAACCATCAAAAAAGACTGTGCGGGTAAGTCGAGAGTATTGACTTCTAGCTGAAAAAAGTAGAAATATGACCAACGATAAATCCAGCCTGCAAAGAAAAGCGCCGCACCCACCAAGCCAACTACACTTGTGAATTTACCTAAAATATTGGTTTCTTGCTTGGGGGTTTGGGTCATACGACAGATAAGGGAGATGAAGAAAAAATCTACTAACTTCAGGCTCAGATCCCCAACTTTTTAAAGAAATCGAGGATCTTATTGTTGTAATTTTACGTAAATTTGATATATGTCTTTGAAGTTTAATGAGAAAGTTAAATATAGTCAAATATACTGTTAAAGCTATGAAAGCTTTTTTTCAGGGATGGGTTGTGGCAATCTTAGTAATGGCAGCAGCATTAGCAGGGAACATCCAAGCTGTAATTAGCCAGGATGTCAAGACAGAAAATTTCTTCTTAGCACAGACACCAGTCAACGCAGATGAATTAGAACTTGCAGTGGCTTTGCCTGAGTTAGCAGAGGTTGTTCTCAAGGGGGGTGAGTCAAACAGTGGTCGAGTAATAGGAATTGATGCCCAAGGGCAAGCACTATCAATTCAGCGTAGTGGTAAAACTGCCACAATTCCCCTGAGCAAAATTCAAAAAGTAGTCTTCAAGAATGGGTCGTTAGCTTACAGAAGCAATGGGCGGCAAATTATCCGGGGTGAGCGAGACCGTCCCACAGGTAAATCTGTAACTTGGAGTAATATACCCCTAAATACTTTTACTGTAAAAAATCCTACTCAAGGTCAAGCGGTGGTGAAACTTAAACCACCTATAGTTTCCACAGCACAGTTGCTGGGTATTCAGTCAGTGGCTAGAAATCGCCAATATGTGGTAGATGAAATCCAGTTCAATTCGCAACAAAAAACGATCACTATTTTGGCAAACCCTTATTAATCGTTAATTATTTGAGCAACATGTTCTTTACGATCACTTCAACGTTAGTAACAACAGCTTCAACATTAATAACTATACCTTCAGCATTAATAACTACACCTTCAACGTTAGTAGTTACAACTTCAACATTGATAACAAACAATTCAGTTGTTTTAACAACAGCTTAAGTATTTATTATAACAACATCAGCGTTAGTAACAACAGCTTCAGCATTAATAACAAACGCTTAAATTGTTATAACAACAGCTTAAGTATTTGTTATAGCAGCTTCAACGTTAGTAACCACAGCTTCAACATTCCTAACTACAGCTTCGGCTGATGCTCAATGAAAACTTATTATATCTGTAATATATGAAAAAAATTCTCACCAGTCTTTTAGCTGTGGGTATTTGTCTAACGCCTTTAACAGTAATGCTGACGGCTCAACCCACCTGGGGACAAACTCAAAACTCCCAAGCGCAAGAAGCAGAGAGACTGCTAGAGCAAGGGATAAAACTGACACAGCAACAGGAACACCAACAAGCAATACAAATATTACAACAAGTTCTGACTATTGCACGAGAACTTAAAGACCAAAAACTTGAAGCAACTGCACTGGTTGAGCTTGGGTTTAACTACGACGATTTAGGAGAAAAGCAAAAAGCACTCGAATTTTACAACCAAGCTCTGCCCCTATATCGGGCTGTGGGCAATAGCACTGGTGAAGCGACTACACTCAATAACATCGGTCTAGTCTACTCTGATTTAGGAGAAAAGCAAAAAGCACTCGAATTTTACAACCAAGCTCTGCCCCTATATCGGGCTGTGGGCAATCGCTCAGCTGAAGCGATTACACTCAATAACATCGGTCTAGTCTACTCCGATTTAGGACAAAAGCAAAAAGCACTCGAACTTTACAACCAAGCTCTCCCCCTATATCAGGCTGTGGGCAATCGCTCAGCTGAAGCGACTACACTCAATAACATCGGTCGAGTCTACTCCGATTTAGGACAAAAGCAAAAAGCACTCGAATTTTACAACCAAGCTCTGCCCCTTTCGCGTGCTGTGGGCGATCGCTCTGGTGTTGCGACTACACTCAATAACGTCGGTAAAGTCTACTCCGATTTAGGACAAAAGCAAAAAGCACTCGAATTTTACAACCAAGCTCTGCCCCTTTCGCGTGCTGTGGGCGATCGCTCTGGTGTTG
>NZ_JBALDE010000121.1:0-4474 GCF_036917515.1 Nostoc sp.
AATAAGCTTCATTTTTTTGAGAGGGTTTTTTACTTCAATCCCTTTACCTGTAACACTTTTACGATTATTGTCGCCCCTTCAAATATCTGAGCCAATTTTATAAGGTAGATATTTCAACGCTGAGGTTTTCCCTGTCCTCCGCCCACCATAAAGTAACAGCACTGGCGGTTGCTCAGAAAGCGCCAAAGTTTCAATTTCTTGAAATATATCAATTCGTCCTTTGAAACGATTCTTTGCTGTTTCCGGGTCTAGCGAGTTACCAGCAATATAAACTTGTCAAATTTCTTTTGATTGCTGTGCCTGTTCGTTTAAAGTGTGCTGCGCCGTCTCTAGGATAGTTAGCCAGCTTTGTGCAATGTTGCCAAAAGAGACAGCAACGCGAGCATTTTTTGTCAAGGCTAGACTTTGCCCCAGTTGGCGTAAGGCATTGATGGGAATATTAAGTAACTCATATTTACGATAAGGTGAAGTTGCTTGCTCTGATGCCCGTACATTCTGACTAATATCCAAAAATTGGGGTAGCACTTTGCCAAGTTCCTTTGGTGGTGGTGAGGGAATCCACGCTAATTGGTTAGCAATGTCTACAATATCGCTCAACCTCTGACAACGGTTGAGAATATCTACAGCAATACCAGAAATGTGTAATACTCGCTGCTGCCAAGTCCGAACAAAATAATGCAGCAACGAAGATTTACCAATGTGCTTGTCACCAACTATATTTATACTTGTAGGCTGATCGCCCTTCATCCGAGATGCGATCGCGTATAATTCATCTTTACGACCGACAAACAGCCTGGGATCTTCAATCATCCCCGCAGCCACAAAAGGATTGTCAGGCACCGCTCCAGAAGTCATGTAAAGCGTTTATCCTAATTTCAGCTTAAGTGCAATCACCTAAAA
This sequence comes from Nostoc sp., assembly GCF_036917515.1. Lineage (GTDB taxonomy): Bacteria > Cyanobacteriota > Cyanobacteriia > Cyanobacteriales > Nostocaceae > Nostoc. The sequence goes on from NZ_JBALDE010000121.1 coordinate 901, forward strand.
GAATAGCACTAGCCCGATAATGTCTTTGCGATCTAGTTCTTGGGTATATGCATTTGCCATATAATGACAAGCCACAACGATTCCTAACACGAGATTGAAAACCAAATCATCTCAATCTGCGATGCGGAAATCTGAATTTCCTGTGTGGACTGCTTTGAGTAAAGACTACAGTTACAACAATGAGACTCAAAATCTTAGAACAAACTCCAACATTATTAAAACTACGACTCAAGCCAGTAGCCATCTTCTACTGGTTATTTGGCGGACTATTTGTAGGAGGAGGCGTTTTATTAATCGCGACACTGGCAAAGACAACTACTTTTACTTGTAATCGGGTTGAACCTACTCAAGAAAGTTGCCAATTAATCACTAAGAGGATTTTCAAATCTCAAGTTAAAACTTGGAATCTCAAAGAGGTACTAGGTGCAAAACTAGACATTAGTAAGACTGCTGGGAATAGTTATCCCTTGGTACTTATGACGAGAAATGGTTCAATTCCCATAGATTTAGTAAATGCAGACAGCACTTACAAGGAATCAAAGGCTAAACAAATCAACGCCTTTCTTAAAAACTCACAAGAACCAAAATTAACTATTCATGAAGATACTCGTTTATGGACTTATCCTCTAGGTTTATTGTTGATTGCCAGTGGTACTGTTTGTATTATTTATCTGCTGATGAATAACATAATTATTTGCATTTTCGATAAAACTCTTGACAAAGCAACTATCGAACGTAAAGGTTGGCTTGGGCAAGAAGTTATTGAAGCTAAACTCTCAGAAATAGCAGGGCTGAATATGGATGCAGTTACAATTGACACAGTAACAGGTACAAGTTCAAGCAGTTACAATATTGTCTTAAACTTGGTATCTGACAAAAATATTTATTTGGCTGCTGGGCCAATGTTTACTGCTAAGAGTGCAGAACAAACCATTGAAGCGATCGCCAGCTTCCTGAAATTAGATTAACCTTAGAACAACGCCTTTAGCACTTTGCCAAATACTCATACTGCTCTAAACTATTATATTGTAAATTTGTGCCCAAATCCTTACTAAAAGCTGAGTCAAACGACCACAAACCTCTGATGGATAATCTATAATCCAAAATTGAAAATCTAAAATTACTAAACTCCCCAGGCTGGATTCGAACCAGCGACCAATCGATTAACAGTCGATCGCTCTACCACTGAGCTACTGAGGATCACTCACAATTTATCATCTTAGGGCTAAAAATAGGATTTGGCAAGTACTTTCGCCAATATTTTTTTTAGATGCTTAATTATAGATAATTTTTGCAGCCAAAATCTATTCAGGAACTTAAGCAGAGACTACTAAATACTAAATACCTACAATCCCATTCGTAATTCTGCCAAACGCTGCCGCGCCTTCGCATCAATGGCATTAGCTAAAAATCTACTCTTCGATTGTTTGCGCGTATGATACTTTTGTCGCATCCGGCAGACAGTGGCTTCCACTTCCCCACAGAGTTGTTGTGCTGACAACCATTCAGCCCCATAGCCTTGTATCATCAACTGCTGTGCCCGATCTGATGTAGCAACAATTACACGAGAAATCAAAGATTGAGCTATTTGCTGGCGAAAAGAAGCGCAGGATTTTTCAATATAAGTATCTGCTGTTTGCCCAAAATCAGTGTAATAAACAGATAAAAGCTCAGTAATAATTTCTTTATTACTAGAGGTATTTTGATATTGGGCATCAAAAACTATTTGAGTTGTGTAACCTTGAAACGCACTATAACTAGTCATTGCTTCCACAAGTTCACCCCGTGCTGCCTCTAATCCAACGCTATCACGCGTTTTTTTAAGGCAAGGCCAAGCGCCTATGATATTGTAGCCGTCCACCAATAAAACGGCTTGGAGTAAGGAACGGGGCATGGTTTTTAATCACAATTTTCTAGAGTTAACAAAATTCATTCATAAGTTTTATAATAGTTGATGCATTGTGTGTAATATAGTGTTACATACAATAAAAAATACGGCAGCCTCATAAAACTCAAACCTTAGATAGACGCACCAACTTAAAACGCGCCTTTGTTTAAAAGGCGCATTTTAGTTCTTTTTTACAGTTCTTTTTTAGTAGTCTTCAAGAGTGCTGAATGCAATAAATTTTACTTATTTACTTATTTATTCAGCACTCAATTAAGAGGCTTCGCTATGTACCTCCATCAGACGTTGTTTGAGGCGTTGGGCTTCACCACTATCAACCAGAGAGCCTTTTTCTAGCAAGAAAGCACCGTCACAGTAATTTAACTCATCTAATCGATGTGTTACCCAAAGGGCTGTAATACCTCGACTTTTAACAAGGCGACGGACACCAGCAACTAAATCCAACTGGCTATCTGGATCTAGTAAAGCAGTAGGTTCATCTAATAATAAGACTTCACAGCGACGTGCGATCGCACCAGCGATCGCGACTCGCTGTTTTTGTCCCCCAGAAAGTGCATAGATAGGGCGTCGTTGGAGGGTAAGCAAATTCACCGCCCCTAGCGCCTCCTCAACCCTGGCTCTAGTAGCAGCAGGTGGCAACTTTTCTTCCACCAATCCAAAAGCCACATCAGCACCAACCGTTGGCATCACCAGTTGATGATCCGGATTTTGGAAGACAAAACCAACGGGGTGTAAAATCCGAATTTCGCCAGATGCAGGAGCTAATAACCCCGCCAGTAATCTCAGTAACGTTGATTTGCCGCTGCCATTTGTACCCAAGAGCATCCAAAACTCACCCTTGGGTACTTCTAAAGAGCAAGATTTGATAACTTTCTCTCCATTAGGCCAACTGAAATTTAAATCTTTGACCTCAATGCCCACTTGAGCCATTTGTCAACCTTGGTTACTCAGCAGTTACAGCGAAAAAGCCAGGTGGTCTGCCACCACCAGGGGTTGTACCATCTTTCTGAACAATCTGCACCCCAGAAATTTCACTAGCGCGGACGGCAATTTTTTTCTCTGTCTTGCCCTCGCACTTAAGTTCTACAATGTCAGGGTTCCCAGAACGGATTGCTGCCAAAATTAGCTGATAGATAGCTTCAGCATCCTCTGCTGACTTACGTTGTACTGAGATCGGGAAAGCAGTGTTTCTGATGCTTAAATCGATGGTAAACATTTAGCAATAATTAAATTTAACTGTGGACTCATTTTAGCGTCAGCTGACTAATTGTAGGGAAATGGGGATTAGGCATGGGGAATGGGGCATTGAGCATTAGTTATTTCTTTCACTACTCCTCTGCTCCTTTGTCCCTCATTCCCTGTTCCCTACTACCCATTTATCACCTCATCTGAATCAAAAATTAATTTTTATGAGAAAACCCCTAGAAAAATTAGCAATTTACACCTAATATGATTAAAGGTGTGTAAAAAATTGTAAACTAGGTTAACAACCCGGTTTACTTTCTGCTTAGAGAAGGCTTTTTTATGGCCGTCTATAATAGAGATACAACCTGTACTTATAAACATTTGGAGATTTGCTCTAATGACCATCGCAGTTGGACGCGCGCCCAGTAGAGGGTGGTTTGACGTTCTAGACGACTGGCTCAAGCGCGATCGCTTCGTATTCGT
>NZ_JBALDE010000122.1:0-21095 GCF_036917515.1 Nostoc sp.
AGATCATAACTGTAAGGGTTTGCCATACGAATGCAGAAATCAATCACTTCTCTATATATTCTACGTCCTAACTAAGATGGCGACTGCTATAAAAGGAAAACCCTCATAAAATTTATGAGGGCATTCGTTTATATTTACAACAGAATTCAAACAAGGTGAAGTACACAACTATTCCTGTCAAAACAAGATATAAAGCCTGTTTTACTTCTGAATTTTGAATTCTGACCAGAGGCGGAGCGTCTTTGGCTTTGCTCCTGAATTCTGAATTATGCTGTATGTCAGCCCTTAATTACGAAAACTTCTCTTACTTTGTCTGTGCTTGGCAACTTCTTTGCGCTTGCGTTTTTCTAAGGGTGTTTCAAAATGACGATGCTTTCTCATGTCGGGAAAAATTCCCGCCTTGGAAACTTCTCGTTTAAATCGTCGTAAGGCTGACTCAATGTGTTCATTGTCACCTACAATTACTTGGGTCATTATTTCTCCTACTAAGTTGACTTCATCGATGGCTATGCAGGCGGTAACATTACAAAAAAAAGACAGACTCTTGTTTGTCTGACCTTAAGACTCTTGGTAAGTTTTTTGTTTCCAAGATTAGTAGCGTCCGCCGCGTCCACCGCCGCCGCCGTATCCTCCTCTGTTACCACCAAAGGAACCTCTATCACCTCTGTCTTCCTTGGGTTTAGCCTTATTAACTTTCAGGTCACGACCCATCCATTCAGCACCGTCGAGAGCTTCAATGGCAGCGGTTTCTTCAGCTTCAGTTCCCATTTCCACAAAGGCAAAGCCGCGCGGACGACCTGTTTCACGGTCAGTAGGTACTTGAACGCGCTTTACAGTACCATATTCTGCAAAAATACCACTTAAATCTTCTTGTGTAACGTCATAAGAGAGGTTACCTACATAAATTGACATCGATTCTCTCCAAAATCATCACTGTGTAGAGATTTTAATTTCTCTCAGAAGTCTGTAAATACTAAAAGGAAAAAGCCTTTCAATACTAAAACCAAAGACATCACTGAATTAACTCTCATAAATCTAGGATGACATACGAGCCAACTCTTTGCACCCAGTAGATAGTTAATCAGTGATGCGATCGCACCTAAGCGATCGTCCGCCCCTACATACCCTAAGTATAGTCCACCGCAAAAAGGGGTTGGAAATGGAAGAAGATAAATTCTGTAGGGTGATATAAAAAATCAGACATGCAAGGGCGCATCTTTAATATCCGAATTGAACGTTTGACTGCATTAACCATGAAGCATTACTTCAAAATTTTAATACGAAAGGCAAAGTCAGGCAACAAATATAAAACTATTGTGACTTGTACTTTTTTGGAGAACTTGCTATGAAAGCAATTGTGATGCTTACGGTGGCAAGCTACGCGAGTCTTTTTCTTTGGCGCTAGCCTCTTTTTTTGGAAAAGGGAAGTAAGTGACGTAATATCATGTTCGGCTAATTAACCCAAGTTGCAATGTTAAATTGCCGAACATTACCTTTCCAAGCTGTCTCCAATTCAGCTTTGACAACTTGAGCGGCCTCATCTTTGCCTAGTGCCTGTAAACTTGCCTGCAAGCCAAATAAAGAACGTCCATTATGGGGATATTTTTTTAAATCGGCACGAAAGACTTTCTCAGCTTCTTTATAGTCACCCTTAGCTAAAAGCACAGCACCCAAAGATTCCCGCGTTGGAAAATACCAGTCTGGTGGTTCGACGTAATCGAGGGCATCTTCTGCTGCCACCGCTTTTTCTAGCAATAAAATGGCAGATTCATAATCATGCTTTTCTCTGGCAATTTTGGCATCTAGAACTTTTGAGGCAATGTCTAAAATGCGACTAGCAAGACTGAATCCAATGGTTGCTTTGGTGGAAATTCCCTGTTTGGCAGCCAGTAATGCCCAACTTTCACTTGCTGCATCTTCAAGTTTGCCTGTGGCTGCGCTTGCCATACCGCGAGCAAAATGCCAAAGTGCTGTGGTAGTGGGCAATTTAGCTTCCGGAGCAGGAGTTTTTAAGATGGCATCCCAATCACTAAAGCGTGTCTGAATCAGCATTTTGCTGCCGAGAAATCCTTCAAGCATTGGTGCATACGGGTCAATTGCAGTAGCATTTGCAACTAATTTATCTGCGGATTTAAGAGCATCTTCATATCTTCCTGCCATGCTGCTGGCCACCATGAGAAAATGTACGTTGTGGTTGTAATACATCATGGGGTAAGTGCCCTGGACTTGATATTTTTTGATGTAAATATCATCTTGAGCGATCGCCTGCTCATTAGCCTGCATTGCCCCTTGATAATCTCCCACACGAAAATAAATATGACTTGGCATGTGTACCAAGTGTCCCGCCGCTGGCGCTAGAGTTCCGAGTCGTTTAGCACTGACAAGGGCCCGTTCTGGAGAAGGTGAGGCTTCCACTGCATGGATATAGTAATGATTAGCTCCTGCATGATTCGGGTTACGTTTGAGAACTGATTCTAAAACAGCCACAATTTCTTCTGTATCTGGCTGTGGCTTACCATCTTTAGTCCAATGCTGCCAAGGATGCAGATCCATCAGGCTTTCAGCGTAAAGTGTCGCTGCATCCAAATCATCAGGATAGCGCTTGACTAGGTTTTCCATTGCTTTTGTGTAGTAAAGCGCTAGTTGATACAAATCAGCATCGGCATCTTGAGAGTAACGTTTTGCTAAGGCGGTAATATAGTCTCGTTCTTGGGTGGAAGCTTGGGTAGAAAGTGCCAAAGCTTGCTGTACCGCTTGGTAAGCAGCTAATTCCTGCTTGGGGTCTATTTCTGAATTAATGTTGGGCCCCAAGGCTAAAGCAACACCCCAATATGCGATCGCTAAATGCGGATCGAGTTTGGCAGCATATTGAAAAGAACGCACTGCCTCATCATGATTGAAAGCGTAAATTAAATTTAATCCCTGATCGAAAAACTCTTGGGCTTGGGGATTAGAAGTAGAAACTGGATGGTGGATTGTGCCAAGTCCAGATATTAAGTTGTATGGCTGTTTTATTTCAGCGTAGACGTGTTGGTGTAAACTCTCGTTGAGAAGCGGCTTGTTGTCAGATATTGCCGCGCTAGGAGCGACTAAAGAGAATATAAGCACCCAAACTAGAAATAAGTACTTCATGATTATTTTTCTTCAAGCTCTTTTTTTAATATTCAAATGCCACAGTTTCTCTAAATAAGTAACTTGTCGGCACAAAACAGCAGCTCGGTGTTTCTTATAGAAATTAAAACCTACAAACACAATCATTGGAATCAAGATAGAATATCCGATGAAAATGTTAACCGATGAATCAGTTTGCATCCTAGAGTCTATATATTGCGAATTAGGAGTTGCTTGAGTACTAGAATTTGATTGTATAAATATCTCCATAAATACTACAAGTAAGAAGCTAGAAATTGGTATTGGGTTTGGATTAAAGGTTTTTCCTGTCCCCTTACCCTTAACCAATAGGTATTGGGGTGGGTGGGTAGTGTTCTCGACTTAGATAAAGAGCGCTGTATTTACCATACCTAATGGTAATAAGCCAAGTTACGGTTTATGATCATGGCTGTCTACTTGAAGTGATAAATGATTTTGTCTAAAGATAGAATAATAAAATGAACCTTTCCCTCTTTTGGATATTACTTGAATTTCCAAAGATGAATTTCAAGGTTAAATAACTATGTACAATGGACACAAGTATTTATCATAAAAACATCGTCAGATAGAAGAATTAAAAGTTTTCTAGAAGTAATCTATAAACATTGCAGCCCTTTTTGAGCAAGCAATAAGTAATCAACACTTAACCTACTTTAGGAGGAACAAAAAATATGAGTATCGAAGATAAAGCAAAAGCTTTTGCTAAAAACGTGGAAGGAAAAATACAAGAGGCAATTGGCGAAGTAACTGGTGATCCTAAAGATAAAGCTGAAGGTAAAGCTAAACAAGCTGAAGCCCAAGTCCGTCACACCGCTGAGAATGTCAAAGATGAAGTTAAAAAGACATTAGAATAGTACAGTGTGACAGAGGTTTTCCCTGCTGTAACAAGTTGTTCAAGTAGTTAGATTTTGGTGGTAATGTAATAGGTGAAATTTTATTTAGGAAGAAGGTTTAAGTTAAATAATTATTTACTGAACCTTCTCCCTTTATTAACTCTGTTTTTTCCCTAAGATTTTCAGGCATTTTGATAATAGCGATCGCAAAATATTTTCTCAAGCTTTCACTGATTTTTTCAAAGGTGCTAATTTATAAATAATCTTCTATTTAACCCCTTATTAATTGGTTTTTCCAACCAACGCTTAAACGCTAAATGATTAAATGCATATAATAACAGAACAGCAATTACCATAATATCAACAATATATTTGACCGTTCTCAGCCCAAAAGTACGGAAGTTATCAACACAAAAAAAAGTCAATCGTTGGTGCAATATGGGCTGAAATGTCTTCAGTATAACTGCCCGCTTTTTCAGATTGGGGACGTTTCCACACCGATCATAGTGTAATTTTTTTCTCTCTTCATTGGAAAAATTTATTTTTTATATCAGAAAACTTGTTGCTGAAAATATACATATTAAATAAAATATACATTATTAAAACATCTATTCAAACATAAACTGTAACATCTCATTGTTATAATCAATACTATTAATAAAATTTGTCTTTCAATAGGTCAAATAAATAGACCTCTTGCAAAAGTCCCTAAATCCTACCCCGCTTGCAGGAAGGGGAGACAATGTGATGTATTTAAAAAATAGATTTCCTACTAATTCTTCATTTCTTCAGGGGCTACGAGTACTCCTTGTAGATAATGATGTCAATTTCTGTAATTCGTTCACGCCGATGTTGCAATCCTATGGTGTGAGCGTGCAAGCGGCATTTTTAAAAGAGCAAGCTCTGGAAATATTTGTGCAATGGCAACCTGATATCCTCTTAAATGGTATTTCCACGCCAAATGAGGATGGCTATGATCTGATTCACCAAGTAAGAACACTTACGGGAGAGCAAGGCAAAGTAGTACCAGCGATCGCTCTGACAAGCGCTCTCACTGAAGATATGTATCAACATGCTCTTTTAGCTGGGTTTTGTCTATGCTTTGCTAAACCCATAGTTATTGATGATTTCGTTGCTGTACTTGGCATTTTAGCACTTGTTAATAATCCTCATCCTCATACTAACTAGCTTTAATTAATGTCTTATATATGTAGTATAAATTTTGAGAATTAATGGTATGGGTAATTTATGGGTAGGGATAAATATTTTTTAAATGCTACTAATGAACTTGATAAACGATAAAATTAATCTCAGGAGTTATCAAATGTATTTTTTAACTCAATTAGTTTTGCTTTTGAGTAGCGTAATTATTGGTATTGGATTGATTCTAGCTTCTTACTTCTTGGCAGTAACTTGGATTTAGAAAACTTAAATGGTTTATAGTTTATATGTTGGAAATATAGAACTCCTGTCTGATTATTGCGTGAACAAAATTGGTAGAACTCGAAAAGGCTGATTCTCTACTCCCTGCCGATCGCTTGCGCTGCGCTTCTCTTTGCACAGAGGCTTGTCTGCGACACGCTCCGCGAACACGAACGCGCATCACCCAAAGCAGCCTAAAGTTGTTTAATTTATACTCAAACTATTATTAAATACAAGGCAAGTAAGGTAAGTAAACTGAACTAAAATATAAACCTCAGCTGCCAAACCATTCCAGTGTAAAACTTTATTATATGACATTCGATCAACCCTCTGAGCAGCCTGTATCTGAATCTACCGCTAATGAAGAAGCGTTCGACATAGAGCAGCAAGACATTGCAGATGCTTTATTTCCCATTGTTGGTATTGCCGCCTCTGCGGGTGGATTAGACGCGTTTACGGAGATGCTCAAATATTTGCTTCCTGATATAGGGATGGCATTTGTGCTGATTCAACACTTAGATCCTAACCACAAGAGTCTGTTGAGCGAGATTCTGGCAAGAACAACTCAAATGCCCGTCACTGAAGTGCAAGATGGCGTGACTATAGAACCTAACAAGGTCTACGTTATTCCGCCTAACACTAAAATGATCTTATCTAATGGAGTGTTGCAACTCACACCGCGAGAGAAAATTCAGGGGAAATATATGCCTGCTGATGCGTTCTTTAGTTCATTGGCAACAGATCGAGGGAACAAAGCGATCGCAGTGGTTTTATCTGGGGCGGATGGAGACGGTGCACTGGGGCTAAAGGCAATCAAAGCAGCTGGAGGCGTGACTTTTGCTCAGTGTGAAGACACGGCAAAATTTGATGGTATGCCCAATACTGCTGTTGCCACAGGGAATGTTGATTTTGTGCTGCCGCCTCAACAAATTGCCCAGGAACTGGCAAACCTCAGTCGCAATCCTTTTATTTTTGGCTCGCAGTCGCTGCTCGCGGTTGGTAAATTGCCTGAAGTGGTGGATGCTCTTGGGACTATTTTTGTATTATTGCGATCGGCAACTGGCGTTGACTTCAGCCACTACAAGCCTAATACGCTTGATCGCCGAATCCAGTGGCGAATGCTGTTGTATAAATTAGAAAAGTTAGAAGATTATGCCAATTATTTGCAAAATAATCCGGGTGAAATCAAGGCGCTCTATGAAGAAATTCTGATCCACGTCACCTATTTTTTCCGCGATCCCGAAGCCTTTGAAATGTTGAAAGGGCAAGTTTTTCCCACCATCACGAAAAACAAATCGTTAGAGGTACCGATTCGGATTTGGGTGGCGGGATGTTCCACGGGCGAAGAAGTGTATTCGCTCGCCATCTCTTTGCTGGAATTTGTGTCAGATAAAGTAACCCCACCGTCGATCCAGATTTTTGCCACAGACATCAGTGAGATAGCGATTGAGAAAGCTAGATTAGGCATTTATGCAGAGAATCAAATGGTGGAAGTTTCACCAGAGCGCCGCCGCAGATTCTTTAATGCCATTGAAGGCGGTGGATATCAAATTAGCAAAGTTGTCCGCGAACTGTGTGTATTTGCCCGACAAGACTTGAGCAATGATCCCCCTTTTTCTAACTTAGATTTAGTTAGCTGTCGGAATGTACTGATTTACTTGGATGAAACGTTGCAAAAACGGATACTGCCCATCTTTCATTACAGTCTCAACCCAACAGGCTTTTTACTGTTAGGGACTTCAGAAAGCACAGGTAAACATTCAGAGTTGTTTACTCTGATTGACAAAAAGTATAAAATTTATGCCAAGAAGCTAACTGCAAATCGTCCAATTCTTTCGTTTGTTACCAGCAATTATCCAGTAACAAAACTAGAAGAACCTAAGCCGACCAATGAGAATTCATCAGAGGAGTTTGATTTAGATAAAAAAACCGATCAACTGATCTTGAATCACTATGCCCCAGTGGGTGTAGTAATCAACAGCAAGATGGAAGTGCTGCAACTTCGGGGAGAAATCGATCTCTACCTAAAACTTGTATCTGGGAAAGCGAGTCTCAACTTATTTAAAATGGTGCGCCAAGGCTTGCTCGTAGAGCTACGCGCCGCAATTTATCAAGCACAACGGCAAAAAAATCCAGTTAAAAAGCAAGGGTTACGAATTGAAGAAGGCAATCTTTCAAAAATCGTTAATCTTGAGGTAATTCCATTCAATTCTGCGGCTAACGAAGAATTGCACTTTCTGATTTTATTTGAAGAAGCCTCACCTGTAGTTAATAACTTCAATCCGGTAAATCCTGAGAGCCAGGAGCAGCCCTACCTAGAGCAGGAGATTGTTCGGCTAAGGCAAGAACTCGCAAATGCCAACCAAGAGAGGGCTGCGACTCAAGAATATCTGCAAGCGGTGATTCAAGAGCAAGAACACATCAATCAAGACCTGAAAGTTGCTAATGAAGAAATCCTCTCCAGCAATGAAGAGTTGCAAAGCACCAATGAGGAGTTAGAAACTGCCAAAGAAGAGATTCAGGCAACCAACGAAGAACTCAACACAACTAATGAAGAACTTCGCTCTCGAAATCAGGAATTACACCAAGTTAACAACGATCTAACGAATTTGCTTGCTAGTATCAATATTCCCATTTTGATATTGACTTCGGACTTACGGGTTCGACGTTTTACGCCGATGGCGCAACGGCTTTTCAATTTAATTCCCACCGATGCTGGACGACCTTTGAGCGATATCAGAGCCAATCTGAATATTCCTGATTTAGAACCTCTAATTTTAGAGGTACTTGACACACTCAGCATCAAAGAATTAGAAGTCCAAACCTTTGGGGGACATTGGTATAACCTCCGCATCCGTCCTTATCGCACCACAGAAAACCAGATTGACGGAATAGTGTTGGTGTTAATAGATATTGATGGTCTTAAACGCAATGCAGAAAGCTTAGAACAAGCCCGGAATTACGCTGAAGCGATTGTGGAGACGGTACAAGTGCCGTTAGTCGTGCTTGATTCTGATTTACAAGTCAACAAAGCCAATCGCTCGTTTTATGAAACATATCAGCTTTCACCAGCAGAGACAACGCAATCTCTGATTTTTGAACTAGGGAATGGTCAGTGGAACTTGCGCGGACTACAACCGCTCCTAGAAGACATTCTGGCTAACGATACTAGTATTCAAAACTTAGAAATAGAGCATCGTTTTGAGCGGATTGGGGAGAAAACCATGCTGCTCAATGGTTGGAAAATTATTCAACAGGGAGAACCCCAAAGAATTTTGCTGGCGATTGAAGATATTAGCGAACAAAAGCAATTTGAGTTAGAGCGATCTAATCTCCTGGCACAGGAACAGTCAGCCCGTCAAGAGGCCCAAATCGCCAACCGAGCTAAAGATGAATTCCTGTCGAATCTCTCCCATGAACTTCGTAACCCGCTTAATAATATACTAGGCTGGGCGCAACTTTTCCGCACCCGCAATTTAGATTCTTCAGCAGTCACTCGTGGCTGGGAAGTGGTAGAGCGGAGTGCTAAAGTGCAAGCTAAATTAATCGATGATATGCTGGATCTCTCACGGATTACGAGTGGAAAGCTTCATTTAAGCACTCGTGTAATCGATCTAGTTTCAGTAATCGATGCCGCCATTGAGTCTATCCGATTTTCCGCAGAGGCGAAAAGCATTCAAATTGTTTCACAGTTGAACTCGGCGACAGTTGTCGGAGATTTTGATCGCTTACAGCAAATTCTGTGGAATATACTTTCTAACGCGATTAAGTTCACTCCAGCCGATGGGCGAATGGAAATCATACTCGAAGCTGTAGATATTCACGCCCAAATTAAAGTCAGCGACACAGGAATTGGCATCCAGGCAGACTTGCTGCCATATATTTTTGACCGCTTCCGCCAAGGAAATTCCAGCACCAGCAAAACGAGTCAGGGACTTGGATTGGGCTTATCAATCGCCCGTCATCTTGTAGAACTTCACGGTGGAACAATTCAAGCACAAAGTCCAGGCGAAGGAAAAGGAACCACGATCACCATCAGGCTGCCTCTGCGCTCAACACTGCCAGAAATTACACCGCCAACTTATTTAGAGCCGAGCGTTTTGTCAACGACTCCAAATACATTAGATGGTAAGAGTCCATCTATAACCCTTGAAGAGTTATGCATTTTGGCTGTAGATGATCAACTAGATAGCCGCAACTTAATCAAGTACATGTTAGAAGACTTCGGGGCTGAAGTAGTGGTTGTGACATCGGCAAGGGAAGCGATCGCGGCTTTAACTGAATCTCCTGACAGATACGATCTGCTTCTAGCAGATATTGGAATGCCAGAAGAGGATGGTTTCTCTCTGATTCGTCAGGTTAGAGAGCTTGATGCATCTGCCGGGGGACAAATTCCAGCAGCAGCAATCACTGCCTATGCCACCGAGCAAGAGCGGCAAAGGGCGATTGATGCAGGGTTTCAAATGCATTTGGCTAAACCGATTGAGCTTACTGAATTAGTATTGATGGTTGCAAACTTAAGTGGACGAGTCACAGATAATTCGTAATTCGTAATTGAGGGTAGAAAGCAACTAATTTTAATTATGAAAAAATAAAAAATGCGCGGCGTTTAGATCCCCAGCTTCTCAAAGAAGTCGGGGATCTAATTTTTCACACACTAATGATAAAAGATTGTTATATAGCGCTTCTTATTTACAGCAGTTTTCATGTATTTGAACCACATCTGTTGTAGGGGCGCAAGGCCTTGTGCCTCTACCGTGTGGTCTATTTTCAGGTAAATAGTTGTAAGCGTAATACAGACTTAACAAGAACAGCTCCTTCCCGATAAGGAGAGTAAAATTCCAAGCTTCTCTCCTTTGATGAGAGAGGAATGGAAGTGAGGTCAAAGTGTATTAACATCCATAGACGCGTAGCGGCTGACCGCAGGATACGATAACCGCTATATCACGTTTGAATAAACATTTGAATTACGTATAAATTGTATAATTTGCATTTAAAACATTCAAAAGTTATAGATGATGTTTGACATCTTTACTTAAAAAGATACAAAACATATTTAATTTATTCTACTAAAACAGAAAATATCAACTATGAATTGAGGAATCAAAAGCATGACTGCAACCTTCATGAAACTGCCTAAGTTTCGCAATAGTCAATGGGTGAGCTTTGTAGGTGGAGAAGGGATTGTACGGAGCTACACACCTGAATTTGGGACATGGACGTATCTCATTGAGATGGCATTAGGGCTAGAGCCTGACTTTGGCAGAGTTGGCGCAGAAACGATGATATTCCTCACCGAGGCAGATTTGTGGACGTATTAGTACAAGGTTAATTTAAATACAAACACCCTTTATTGCAAAAAAATTCTTGAAGAAGAATCCAGAAGTCAGTATTCAGGAGTCAGAACTTTCGTAGTGGGGGATTCAGATCCACCAATAATTGTAGACCACTAAATTAAAAATTTAGCGGGGGTCTTAAACCCATTTATTCATTCACCACTCGCAGAGAATTCAATTCTGTAAGCGTAGCGGGGCGCAGCCTATTCTGGCGACTGACGCCTTTATTCTACTTTGATAAACAAAGAAAGTTTTTCTAGTACAGCACGGCGTAAATAAACCACCCATTCCAAATCACCAAAAAGTCTGTCCTATAAGCTTTTTGACTTTTAACTTTTGACTTTTAACTTCCGCCTTGCGGTACTAGCCACCTGATCAAGGAGTTATAAGTGGCAGATACTGTTATTAAGAAAAAGATTTTAGGAAAAGCAACTCAGAAGGTATCTAATCAAAAATCCAGTTTTACAGATACCACCCTTGAAGCGACCCATCCACTTACTGTTGATAAAAACTGTATCCCCAATCAAGGCGATCGCGGTCGAGTGATTGTTTTCATTGATGGCTCGAATCTGTTTTATGCAGCTTCACACCTCAATATTGAAATTGATTACGTCAAACTGTTGCATTATTTGACAGCTAGAGATTATCTGGTTCATGTTTTTTACTACACAGGCTACGATCCGACGAACGAGAGGCAGCATGGGTTTCTTTACAAGATGCGTCACAACGGCTTCCGCGTCATTACTAAAGCAGTGACACAGTTGAGGAATAATGCCAAAAAAGCCAATCTAGATGTAGAAATTGCGGTGGATATGATCGCGCTGGCTCAATATTGCGATACAGCTGTGTTAGTCAGTGGTGATGGAGATTTTGCTTACGTGCTGAATACCATTGCTAGTCAAGGAGTTCGGGTCGAAGTGGTCGGGTTGCGATCGATGACCAGTACTAGCCTTATTGATGTTGCTAACTGTTATACCGACCTTGCAGCCATTCAACAAATTGTTCAAAAGCTTGACAACAGTGTTTGCCAGCAATTGGCTATTTCCCAAGAGTAAGCCTATAACTACTCCGGCTGTTCCTCTATTGCGGCAATAGTTCGTTTCGTGGCAAAGCCATTGAGAATGATATCTCGAATTAAGGATACCTCTTTATCTAAATTCATTGCATGATCTTCATATTTTGTCACGGCACTAGTTAAATTGTAGTTTTTCATCCGTTCTGCCATTTGACGGGAGAATATAACCTTTTCCTCCATTGTCCGCACTGCCGACCACAGCGCACTTTCAAGATTCTGAGTTTGCTCTGTCAGGAACACATTAGCTGTAAAAGAATGCCCCGTGTGACAGCGAAACCGTAGCGGCTCTCCTTTGCCAATTTGCCAAATGCTGCCGTTGCATTTAGGGCAGGTGTAAGTCGTTCGAGTCCCGATTGCTTCTACACTCTCCAAAAACTCTTGGGTATTCATTTGCTGTTCAGCAATTCTGGATTCAATTTCGATTTCTTCGCTCACGGGGTATTCCTCCTCTTTGGCGGCGGGTTCTTTTGACAACCGCACTAACACGTCTGGGATTTCTGCAAGCGGCAGGCAGTAATCAATCTTCACATACCGCAAGGCGCTCTTTACCATGCTGGGGTATTCTGCCTCCTTCGGGTCTTGAACGATCGCCACTCCGCCCCGTTTCTTGATTGCCTGCAACCCCACCGTGCCATCATCGAGATAGCCAGTAAGTACCACACCTACCACCCTTGTACCATAAGCGCGGGCGGCTGAACGAAATAACGTATCGATCGCGGGTCGAAAGCGGTTTTCTTGAGGTCCGCGCACGACACGCATCGAGCCTTGGTTGACCAACAGGTGATAATCAGGCGGTGCGATATAGATTCGCTTGGTTTGAATTAACTCTCCATCTGCCGGGTGAGATGCTGGTAGAGAGCTTACATCTGTAAGAATTTGGGGGAGAATACTAGGCTTATCCGCTGCAAGGTGCTGAACAATGAAGAAGACAGCATCAATCTCAGCAGGCACAGCACCCAAGATTGCGCCCAGCGCTTTGAGTCCACCTGCGGAAGTGCCAATAACAATAATGTCGTGTCCAACAAGCATAGATACCTTTTGTTAGCGAATAAAAGCTGCTCAATGTTATCTATGTCTTCTAAATAATTAAACATCTTCTAGTATGAAAATGCCTGTTGGGGAGGGGTGATATCATGTCCGGTGAAATACTTATCATTAAAACCGCAGGGGAGCAGGGGGCAGGGAGAAAAAGGGTTTTCCGGTTTCTGCATAGATAACGGGAATTATAACTAATTATGCGGACATGATATGATTCAAGAATTTTTGCAATAGTCTAATGAATATCAAAGACTCATTAATGGAGTTCCAAGCCTCATTAATGAATATCAAAGACTCATTGTTGCATTCTAAAATATATTCGCTCTCCTCCCTGCCCCCTGCCTGATCACAATCCCTTCCATTCTCGCTTGGAGAGTTCTTCTATCGGCAACAACAAACTGGCTTCAATCTCCTGCCGCACAATATCTGTTACCTCACAGTTGCTATTGAGGCAATCGATAAGCAACTGATTGGCATCGTAATATTGTTGCAATACTTGTAGTTGCTCAGAGCTGAAGTGCCACTGATGCTGAATGTTTCGATGCTTGGCGAGCATGGTGTTTAACTGTTCCATCCAGGCAGGGTAACTTGTTTGCCACCATGTATGAAACCTTTTTTTACTTTGTTCTGCATCTAGGAGTTGGTCTTTAAGTTGTTGTAAAGCTTGGCGTAAGGCAGCATCTTGAACAATTACTAAAGCATTACTTAGAGCATCCTCGCAGGCATGAACATCGGCAAAATTAGATTTGCAGTCAATAGTGCATTCCATTACTAGGTTATCTAATGCTATATCTAAAAAAATACCTTGATCGAGGATGCAGGCGAGGAAAAAGTGCGGTATAAGGTGAGGAGTCCTATCTAGGGCAAAGTAAAACGCGCGAATTGCAGCAGGCTGGGGAGGAACTGCAAGGGACTTTTTGCTTGCCCAAGTTAAAAATTTTTGTAAATATGGATCTTGAGCTACTAGCGCATCAACTTTTTGCTTCATCAACTGCACCAGAAAATCTGCACTTTGCAGCATAGCTACCGTTAACAAAAAGATTTCACGCCACCTGGGTTCAGTAATATGACTCACCAGACGTTCTAACGGTTTTTCCAATGCTTGTAAATTATAATTGGCGACGATTTGTCGAGCACTCAGGTATTCTTGAAACGTTAAAGAAGAGAAAGAGAAAATCCCCCGCACTCGTTCTGCTAGTAATCCATGTTGCAACTCTATTGCCTGAAGTACACCTTCACTATCTAATTGCAATTCCTCTAGCTCCGTCGAAGCATTCGGCAAATCACTGATATAGTCGCTAATGTATTGCTCAACAATGTGTTGTTCAAAAAAGTAATTACCCTGCTCAAATGTCGTATAAGCAATCTGACTCAGCAACTTCAGCTTTTGTGATAAGAAAAAACCTTTGTACACTTCATCCCGCTTAATTCCTTTATTTTCGTCCCATTTGCCGAGTAGGAGACTTAAACATTGCTTATAAAACACAACTTTTTGGGTTGGGAATTTGTTCTGGTAATGAAAAACCCAGCAGGCGAGATGCAAAAACAAGGGGGTGACAACAAGTCTACGAAATTGCAAGTTTTCGGGTAAATCTAGTTTCTCAATAAACTCAACTGCCTGTTTTTGTTTATCCTGGATGTTCGTTTTTGTAAGTGCTGTAAACCACTTCTGAGCAAAAGCAACAATTTGCTTAGAGGTAAATGGGGCAATTTCAACATCTGTAAAGCGTCTGAGGTTGAAAGCTTTAGCCGCCGTGCGGCAGGTGACAACAAACATATTCTTTTGATACTTTTCAGAGAGTCTACGAATCTCATTGATGATACCGATGCTCTGTTGATGGAGTACTTCATCTAATCCATCCAGCAACAGCAACACTCTGCCCTCCAACAACAAAGTTTCCAGCACAGATGGATCTGAAATCCCACAGGTGAAGAATTCCTTGAGAATATAGTTGAGTAAATGGAATTCCTCTGTTTCTCTAGATTCGTCGGCAAAATCTCTTAAGGTGACAAAAATGGGAACCCGATTTGCTGCAAATCTACCTCGGTTGCATTGAATCGCCAGATGTTGCAAAAAAGTCGTTTTACCTACTCCTGGTTTACCCAACACCCGCAGCTTTGAGTAAGTTTCAACTGCTGTGATCCCAGCGATTTGCATCTGGGATACTTCACCGAAACCAAAGCGCTCAAATTCTCTTGATGTAAACTTTTGCAAGTCAGCAAACTCTAACCATTGAAAGCTGGCAATTTCCTCCAAAATGTTGATATCGATGTAAATGTCGTCTATTTTAACCGGGCGACTAACATCTAATAACTGCAAAGTGCCGCACTGGTCTTGAATTTTGTCGAAGCGTTGCGATCGCACTTGTTGTACTAAAGCATCAATATCCAAAAATTCAGCACCAAGTTCTTTTGATTGAGGAAATTCTTCTGGAGGATTAGCCGCAATCTCCCGCCAATTCAACGACAATACAGAACAAATTTCTATAAAGATATGACGCTCAACTGGACGTCCAGTAAAAAATCGCCAAATTGGTTGGCGAGTCTTTAAGTTGACTTCAAAAGCCAAATTGTCTTGTGTCCATCCCTTTTGAGCGAACGTTTTTCTGGCTTGTTCAATCCCGGTGACTGATCCTTGTAGCGATCGCTTTACCATATAAGCCTACACACATCAAATAAGAATTTTTAAATTTGACATTATTGCAATATACAGTTTAAGAACTATTTAGAAACTAAGTGAGCTATTTTGGCTATTTTTAAATGTTAATGATTTATTTCAAGCATCTTCAGCCAACATCATATATTTTGATTTTTGTCAGTATAAATTAACTTATAAAAAGTATATTTTATAACTTTATATTTGATGTTATGGAAAGTTTTTTTATATTTAGTAGCTTTAGTACTGCGGCAACTTCAAAGTTTATGTACGATAGCGCACAACAATTGTATCACTTTTGTCAGCTTGTGTACAAAGATGCGCTAAACCATTGTTAGGGCTGAAGTACAAGAAAGAAAAACAAACTGCATACTCCTACAAAGAAGCAAGCTACGCGCAGCATCTCGTCAGAGAAGAACACAAAGAATAAAGAAAGAAGAAGTTAAAAAGGTTTGGCACAGCCTCATAAAGAAATGGTATTACTGAGCAAAATCCTTATTAACAACCAAAAATGCTATAACCGTCGAATTTATGTTTATGCGTGGTAGTGCTAACGATGTATGTACAGTAGTAATAATTTTTTGTTTGCCTACTTTTAGTTTTTGTCAACTATAGGTAGACGTATAGTAAATGTACTTCCCTGTCCTGGTTCAGATGTTACATCGATTGTGCCTTGATGTGCTTCGATAATACAGCGAGAAAGATATAATCCCAAGCCACTACCAGAACGTTGGTGTTTCCCTTGACGAAATCGCTCGAATAATATTGCCTGATCTGGTTTAGAAATTCCTGGCCCTGTATCTCGGATATCAATATTCACAGCTACCGGAGTCAGATAACAGTGAATATTTACAGAACCTTTGTCTGTAAATTTGATGGCATTGCCGATGAGATTTGTCAAAACTCGCCGTAGTTCTAAGCGATCGCCCATGATGGTGGTTGCAATTTCTCCTTTGTCAATGTTTACTATTAATCCTTTTTCTTCAGCTAAGGGAGTTAATTCTTGGGAAACTTCATTAACTAATTCCTGAATATTGCAGGGAGAAATTTTTAAGGTTTTACAGCCCGCTTCATGACGATAAACTTCTAACAAAGTATTTACCATTTCCAGCAAGTCTTGATTGCTGCTAATCATGGTATCAATTATCTCTTGCAATTGTGGCGAAACATCGCAAAACCTGCCTTGCAGCAATAATTTTAATACGCGGTTGGAGGCAACCAACGGTATACGTAAATCGTGAGTAAAACGCGAGACGAAATCTGCCCGAAGGTTCGCCATCTGATCTCGTTCGTCGATACTATGCTTGAGGCGCAGGAGCGATCGCACCCTTGCATGTAGTTCATCAGGATCGAATGGTTTGCGAATGAAGTCATCTGCACCAGCGTCAAGTCCTTCAACAACGCTAGACTCATAGTGAGCCGTGAGCAGCAGAATCGGGATAAATGGCAACGCCTGATTCTGTCGAATACGCCGAGTAAATTCATAGCCATCTAGCTCCGGCATCATCACATCTAAGAGAATTATGTCTGGCGGTGACTCTTCAACCATAGCCAGAGCAATCTTACTATCTTCTACCAAGCTAATTTCATAGTCCTCATCTTCTAGGACTGCTTCTAAGACCAGTAGATTGTCAAAAATATCATCGACAACGAGAATTTTATCTTTTTTGACAGTTTTAGTTAAAGACATAGCTAAATAAAAAAGAAGTGCTTGGCTATCCCTAGCAAATCTAGTAATAGCTTACTTCACCAGTGCTGAGATTATTAAGGATTAACATTTTCTTTTAGAGTTTCCTGAGTTAAATACCTATCTTCTACGTAATTAAACTGGTTTTTTTATGTATTTAATGTGCTAATTCATTAAAAGAGTATATTTTTTTATAAGTATCTTAGCTGTCTGAATTATCTAATTAATATCAATACCTGGGTGCAGTGAGTTATTTTAGTCCCTTTTGTGTGCATAATCCCACTCACAGCAAGGATAACTACTTAATAATCACCTACTTTTACTTGCTATCAGATTTTTCATGAAAAATTGTTTAGCATAAAACATCGAGCGTTAAGTTAATGTATAGAAATTTTTTTTTGATTAACTTAAGTAGGTCGACAGAATAAAACCAAACTATGTTAACAAAAATGAACGAGGCTAAAACCCTTTTGCCTCCTGCTTCCTGCCTCCGGCCTTCTGCCTTATCCCAATGACAAATATTTACTTACGCCCACTTACTTATATTGTCATATCGTGTCATATCGAAACTCTTGCCTTAGAAAAGCTTACAAGATAAGGTTATTTATGTCTAATGGTAGATGAAGTTCAGAGAATAATACCAAACGCATTGCTTTTTGTATAAGATCCCGAATAGAAGAACGAGATTATTTTAATCTGTACTTTAGATAAATAACAGTAAAATTAAGCAACTATGAGTGAAATTAAGATCCTTGTGATTGAAGATCACAACCTGACAAGAATCGGCTTGCGGTCTGCTTTACAAACTCAGCCAGAGTTTAACATTGTTGGTGAAGCAGCCAATGCAGCCGACGGCATTAAGCTTCTGAAAACTCTCAAGCCGGATGTTGCTACTATTGACATTGGTTTGCCTGACATGGATGGTATTGAGCTTACACGCACATTTAGGCAACATCAAGCAGAGAATGAGGACTATACAACAAAGCTGCTAATTTTAACGATGCAAAATAGCGAACAAGCAGTTTTAGCAGCATTTGCAGCAGGTGCAGATTCTTATTGCATGAAGGATATAGAAACAGAGAAACTAGTAGAGGCTGTGCAAACGACTTATGCAGGTAGCTCGTGGATCGATCCAGCGATCGCAGACCTTGTACTACAACAAATACGTCAAGATTTCCCCGATGGCAACAGAGGCGCATCTGGAAAAAGAGTTTTGATTGAAGGTATTGACCCAGATGTTGAAAAAAGTATTGTCACCTATCCTTTAACTCATAGAGAGATGGATGTTTTAGAGTTGATTGTCGCTGGCTGTGACAATGCAGAAATTGCTAAAAGGCTCTATTTAACAGTCGGTACTGTCAAAACTCATGTTCGAGGTATTCTCAATAAACTCTGTGTTGCTGACCGGACACAAGCAGCTGTCCGTGCTTTGCGGGCGGGATTAGTACCGTGAGCAAGTAAGCAACCATCATCAACTGCGTACACAAGAACACTTAACAAATAAAAATATTTCTTTCCCAGTCTCCAGTCAATTGTTTTTCGGTCAAAACAGTTAACTGGGACAAAGATTTTATGAAGAAATTGTTACAAAGTTTAGTAGAATGACATAATTGACTAAATAAGTATTTTTATATACATACATGATAGCGGATCAATTTCCCTGGCTTACCGCAATTGTCTTACTGCCATTTGTTGCTTCCTTGCTCATCCCTGTGTTGCCTGATAAAGATGGTAAGCGCGTGCGGTGGTATGCACTGGGTGTAGGTATTGCAGATTTTGCATTAATGTGCTATGCATTTTGGAAGCATTACGATGCCAGTAGTGCTAGTTTTCAAATGGTGGAAAATTATGCCTGGGTGCCTCAATTAGGTTTTAACTGGGCGGTATCAGTCGATGGGCTTTCAGCGCCACTTGTACTTTTAGCCGGATTTGTTACCACACTCTCAATTTTTTCAGCTTGGCAAGTCGATCGCCGACCCCGCCTCTTCTATTTTTTGATGCTGGTGCTGTATTCGGCACAGGTAGGGGTGTTCGTTGCTAAAGACTTATTGCTATTTTTCATCATGTGGGAAGTAGAACTGATTCCCGTCTACCTACTAGTCTGCATTTGGGGTGGGCAAAGGCGTCGTTATGCGGCTACGAAATTTTTGTTGTATACCGCAGCTGCTTCTATATTTATTTTAGTGGCAGCCCTGGCAATGGGGCTATATGGCGGTGGTGATATGACATTTGATATAACCACCCTTGCTAGCAAAGAATATCCCCTTGGTCTACAACTGCTACTTTATGCAGGATTGTTGATTGCATTTGGTGTCAAGCTTGCTATTTTCCCCATGCATACTTGGTTGCCTGATGCCCACGGCGAAGCATCATCTCCTGTATCAATGATATTAGCTGGTGTGTTGCTGAAAATGGGCGGATATGGACTGATTCGCCTGAATCTTGAAATACTTCCCGATGCACATATTTATTTTGCGCCGGTTCTAGCCATTCTCGGTGTTGTCAACATTATCTATGGTGCATTGAACTCCTTTGCTCAGACCAATATGAAGCGGCGTTTAGCTTATTCGTCGATTTCTCACATGGGGTTTGTATTGCTGGGGATTGCCTCCTTTACTGATTTGGGAATCAATGGCGCGATGTT
Organism: Nostoc sp.; assembly: GCF_036917515.1. Taxonomy (GTDB): domain Bacteria; phylum Cyanobacteriota; class Cyanobacteriia; order Cyanobacteriales; family Nostocaceae; genus Nostoc. The sequence continues at coordinate 19,842 of NZ_JBALDE010000122.1, forward strand.
GCAGATGATTTCGCATGGTTTGATTGCATCGGTGCTGTTCTTCTTAGCAGGTGTTACTTACGATCGCACCCACACAATGGTAATGAAAGATATGGGCGGTATTGGTCAAGCCATGCCCAAAGTCTTTGCCCTGTTTACAATCTCCGCGATGGCATCTCTGGCACTTCCCGGTATGAGCGGCTTTGCTGGCGAACTCTCGGTATTTGTTGGGATGACAAGCAGTGACGTTTACAGTTCGACTTTCTGCACTGTAACAGTTTTTCTCGCCGCAGTTGGAGTCATCCTCACACCTATCTATCTACTTTCCATGCTGCGAGAGGTGTTTTATGGTAAAAATGCAGCACTCATCTGCGACATTAATAATGCAGGTTCAGAAAATCAAGAAGATGAGGGAACAGTTTGTTTTGGTACAGACTGTCTCGTACCAGAAGATGCAGTCTACGATGATGCTAGACCCCGTGAGGTATTTATCGCCGCCTGTTTTCTGTTGATGATTATTGGTATTGGTTTCTATCCGAAGATGGCGATGCAGATGTACGATGTGAAGACTGTCGCAGTCAATGCTAATCTTCGCCAGTCTTATGCCATAGTCTCACAAAGTAATCCCCAGATTTATGCCGAGGGTTTCTTGGTTCCGCAAATTTCAGAGGTTGAGGTAGCACCCATTTTGGGAACTTTGAAATAAGCTTTTTGACCAATAGACTTGTTGAAAAAAGCCAAAGCTAGGTATATTTTTGAGGAATAATAGAGCATTGATAGCCGCTCACTATAGGTAGGCTATCAATTCCAAATCATTCTCAGGATGCCCAAGATGTTTTTTCTAGAAAAGCTCCTTTTTTCCAATTTTGCCAAACCTTTACTGCTGCTCGTTGAAAAAATGCCTGCGAGTTTTGCACTGGGGTTTCTTGAAGTTCCTTAATTTCTCCACTCAATTTATCTATCCATAAAGAGCCGAGACGATCTTCATCTGCGCCAAAGCGGTAAGTAACGCCAGTCTCATCCTCCTTTTCTTTTAAAATCAATACATAAAAAGCCATAACAGATTAATGTGGTCTTTAAAAATTGGATACTTTAGTTTTAACTCATTTGAGTTATGCTCATGTTACTAAGGGACTCCACAAACGACCAAAGCGTTCAGTAGCGTCATGAGCTGTACGGTAGTTATAGCAACCGCCAGGTTGGTTAGGACACTAAACTCAGAACATACTCCATTGCCGCTCGCAAGGTAGGGAAGTACTCCAGTTGCTTGCGGAT
>NZ_JBALDE010000123.1:0-8770 GCF_036917515.1 Nostoc sp.
ACAAATGCTCTGAATGCGGTAACTAAAAAAGACATTATTGGATGGTTCACCCACTGCTGTTACTATATTGCACCCAACTGAGAACCGCTATAATATCAGTTCTGACTGAAATTCTCTTGAAGTTAACTCCATTGGGGCGCTAAAAAGCAATACTGCATACATTAAGATATATTAACGCCACAGGTGCAATCAACTCAAGCTATTTGCGATCGCTCCCCATTCAAATATGTAAAACGAGGAGAATTCAGGAGTGCTAGGTACTGGTAGGGAGTTATTAATCTTCCCCTGCTCCCCCTGCTTCCCCTCCCCTTCTTTCTACCCTAAAATAGCAAAATCACTGGCTCGGTAGTTTTGGGTGTGTAGTCGAGTACTTTGTTACGATACCAGAAATTTCAGGGTTGTAAAGCCTTAAATAATTCCAGTAATTGCCAAATACTTGCCTTACATAATTTTTGGTTTCATCAAAGGGAATTTCTTCAACAAACTCATCTGGGTCTTTTGTAATTAGAGTTTGCAACCATTTGGAGACATTGCCGGGGCCAGCATTGTAACTAGCGATCGCCAGCAAGGAGTTATTGTTATATTGATCGTGGGTATGACCCAAATACCATGTACCCAGCATGATGTTATCATTGGGATTTTCTAAGTTGATTGTTTTGAAATCCACCTTGATTTGTGGGGCGATCCATTTAGCCGTACTCGGCAACAGTTGCATTAAACCAATAGCATTAGCGACAGATTTGATTTTTGGTTCAAACCGTGACTCTTGACGCATCAGAGCAGTTACTAGCAGAGGATTAAGTTTACGGTCAATAGACCACTTTTCAATCTCTCGCAGATAGGGAAATGGATAACGCGCTTGCCAGTAGGTGATTTGTTTACTTAGAGTCTGATATTGGGCAATTTCGGCTGGTATTTCCCGGTCTTCCAATTTAGAAATTTCATCAATTCCGATGAGATTGTCTCCCCTAGCCTGCCGCACTAACCCTTCAGTAAATTGCTCTGCTACCGTTGGCTGAATTTTGTTCTGAAATTCTGTTTGCCATTGTAACCAGGCATCACGGTCTTGACCTAGCAGATACAATTCTTTGAAAGTTTCAGAACCAGCAGGCGGTAATGGACGCTGGGGTGCGATTACTTCCGGGTTCATGACGCGCACGTTGTCAAAATTGCCGACATTTAGCCCTAACATTGTCGCGGCTCGCCATGCATAGTAAGAGTAGGGAAACTGGCTAATCACATACTCATAAGCAGTTTTAGATTCTTGCTGTTTCCCCAGTGCAGCTGCCCATTTACCTACCCAAAAGCCTGCTCTTGGAGCCAAAATACTATTGGGGTTATTAGTGACGATTGGTTCTGCCCATTGCCAAGCACCGACGTAATCTTTGGCTTCGCCTTTATCTTGGGCGGTTTTCCAACGATACTCTGCTGCTTCGTCAGAGTTGCCGTATTTACCTATGAGTAATTGCCATGCCGCGCTAGCTGACTTTTGATCCTTAAGAATTTGGAGAGTTTTGGCTTTTTGTGCCAGTGCAGTAGCAGCTTGTTTGGGAAATTTACTAATTACCTGCTCAAGATACGGTAAGCCGTCTTTAGGTGTTTTTGCGGTTTCTGCTAACCGCAGTAGTGCCGTCCCAGTTTCCTCACTATTGGGAAATTGCTGCACTAATTGTTTATAGGTAGCGATCGCTTTTTCTTTATCTTTACCTCCCACCTGTAAGCCTCGTGCAGTACGGTAGAGGTTGCGCGATGTTTTGGGTGCTTTGGCGTAAGCATTCGCTGCTTTGGGAAATTGACTATTTTCCCAATAGTCTGTACCAATGAGTTCCCAATCTTCAGGTTTGAGGTTAGGCTGTTTTACTAGCTGATCCAAAACGCCGACTATACCTGGTTGATCGTAGGCATACTTAGCCAAAATCAATTGTAATTGTGGCTGATTAGGATTCTCTTGCAAGCGTTTGCGGATAATTTCCCAAGTTAAAGGATGAGAAGGAAATTGAGCGATCGCAGTTTCTTGTTGCTTTGGTTGAGCAATTAGATATAGCGCTTTCACAGCCGCCGGTTCTTTGGGATAGAGTTTCAGCACTTTTTGCCTAAGATCCGAGGCTTTGCCGTCCTCGCCCAACATATCCTCTGCTTGGGCTTGTTTGAGCAAAATGTAGGGCGCGAGGATGGGATAATCTTTCTCTAGTCCTTGGAGTAAAACCAGAGCTTTTTGCCCTTGAGTTCTTTCAATGTAATCACTCGCCAAAAGATAACGAGCGCGATTCCGATCTGGCGATCGCGATTCTTGGGCGATCGCTGCCAGTTTTGCCGCCCGTTCTGGCAGCGATTGCTCAATCAGCCCAAATACGGCTGATTGAGCAACACTCCCGTCCGATTTTTGCTCTGCTTGATTCTGACTCAGTTTCAGCCATTTTCCCAGAGACTTACCAATTTCGGGTGCTGATACCATTGCCCCAGTCAAGAAGGCAAACAGTGCTGCACCGGCAATTATCGAAATTTGCTTTTTCTGTAGTTTCTTCAGCATGAATACCCGCTGAATAGTTTCGGTGAATTTCTTGAAACTTTAACACTCCTAACCATCAGTGTTACCAATTTTTAATTTGAGATTTTTAATTTTATGTAGAAAAATACTAATTTTCAATCCTTCAGTTGGTAATATTGAGTAAATAGCACATATTAGATACTATTACATCTATCTTGGGTATATTTTAAAATACGCCAGGAAGCAGCTTTTCAGCGAGGGATTTTGACTTCTACTGATTTGGTACGACTGAACTCCCGTACCCTGTGGTAAACTGACGTAACAGTACAAATATTAGAATCTTCTGTCGATAGATAGAACTCGCCATAACCACTGGGGGGTTTTTTCGAGTTTTGTAGGGCGTGTTATCGCGTCAGTGTAACGCATAGTCAGAGATTTTCGGTGCGTTAGGACTAAAGTCCATACTCTACCAAATTAATAGCTAATGTGGAGCTGGTTTTTCGATTTGTGTGTACACCGTAGCTGAAACGGGGAGAGGAATGAAAGCAGGTTTTTTAGTATACTTTCAGACTTGATAAACATCCTCTAAATCCCCCATTGATTGCATCCTGAGTTCTAAATTCTGACTTCTCACTTAAGTTTTTCGTGAGCAGCCAAAATAATTTTTTCGGTTTCTTCCCAGCTAATACATTTGTCAGTTACAGAAACACCGTATTTTAATTCTTCTTTACCAGTAATTGGTTGACTACCTTCATACAAATGCGATTCTAGCATCATGCCAACAATTGATGTATTACCATCTACTATTTGCTGAATAATATTTTCTAAGACAGCACCTTGTAATTTGTAATCTTTATTGGTATTACCGTGGCTACAGTCGATAACAATTCTCGGTGGTAAATTTGCCTGTTTTAATTTCTCTTCTACCAGTTTGACATTTGCTGGATCGAAATTGGGTTGACTACCACCCCTCAAAATTACGTGACCGTAGCCATTACCTTTAGTTTGAAAGACGCTCACCTGTCCATTTTGACTAATTCCTAGAAAATTATGCGGGTTTCCAGCTGATTGTAGGGCATTCAAAGCTACTTGAATATTGCCGTCAGTACCGTTTTTAAAACCTACAGGCATCGAAAGCCCACTTGCCATTTCCCGGTGAGTTTGTGATTCAGTTGTGCGTGCACCAATAGCAGACCATGTAATCAGTTCACTAATGTATTGAGGTATGATTGGATCTAATGCTTCTGTGCCAGCAGGTAATCCCAACTCTGTAATTTTTAATAGTAGCTCTCGTGCAATTAATAAACCTTTCTCTATATGGAAAGAATCATCCATATCTGGATCGTTAATTAAACCTTTCCAGCCTACGGTTGTTCTTGGTTTTTCAAAATATACTCGCATAATTAGTAGCAACTTATCGTTGACTCGCTCGGCCAATATTTTTAATCTCTTAGAATATTCGAGCGCTGCTTTTGGATCGTGGATTGAGCATGGTCCAACTACTATAAATTTCCTGCGATCCTGAAAATCTAGGATATGTTCTACTTCCTGCCTATATGCTAAAACTCTTTGTTCTGCTAATTGTGTCAAAGGTAATTTTGACTTTACTTGATTGGGAGTTAATAAAATGCGATCGTTCTCAATGTTAGCGTTGTCGATATCAGTATTAAATAATTTGTTGTGCATGGGGATGCTTTGACAATTCTGTAGACGCACTTCAACTCAAAAGTGTAACACAAACCCATGAAATTTTAAAATAGCTTATTTTCTGCTTGACAAATTTCTAATTAGACTGTATTTAAATAAATACTAACTAACTGAAAAAGGGGGAACATATTTCCCCTTTTTCTTTGCTATTAGACTCTTGACTGAGTAGTGTATATCATTACTGCCATACAAACACTTTAGCTTCGTATGGTCCTAAGTCAATTATGATACCATCCTCACCAGCTTCAACATCATAATTGCCTGTCCACTCGTGCCATGTACCAGCACTAGGAAAGTTAGGAACATGATACTCAGCTAAGAAGTTTTCTGAGAAATTTGTAATTACGACTACACGAGAACCTTCATCATTCCAACGAGTATAAGCTAATACTTTTGCTTCAGGATTTTCGTGGATAAAATCAATATTTTCTGTGTAGAGAGCATGATTGCTTTTACGCAGATTGGTTAAGCCTTTGTAGGACTCAAATAAACTACGATTTAAATCATTCCCTAACAGTGTCCATTCGATTTTGGATGATTCAGGTTGTTTAGGTTTATACTCGCCAAATTCTTCTCCCATCCAAATCAAAGGCACACCAACAGCAGTCATTAAGATGGCTACTCCTAATTTAGCGCGCCTAAAGGCTTCTTCGTCAAAAATCTCACGGTTCCCCAGTTCAACCATGAGATGATTATGGTCGTGGTTGGTGAGATAATTTACTACATTGGTGGCACCCAAAAAGCCTTGGCGTTTGCAGTCAATCACATCTTTTAAACGCTCTAAATCAAATGTATCACCGCAAATGTGTTCTAGAATGCAGTGATAAAAACTATCATGCCAGCAACCATCCATTGGCCCATCTACATTGGTAATGCTGGGGGTTTCAGGAATGTGTTCGGCAACATTATAAAAAGGCTTCATGCTGGCAGTTTTTTTGGCTTCCTGAACAATCCAATGCATAAAGTCGTAGTTAGCAATTTGCCGCGCCGCATCATAGCGAATACCATCAAGATGATATTCTCCAATCCAAAAACGAATTGTGTCACCAATAAATTTCCAGGCTGGCTTAATATCTAATTTTTCATCATAATGTTCGTAATTAAACTCAGGTCCCCAATTATTATCAGGATCACGAGGTTCGTGATGATACCAGTAATCGTGATCAATTTGTGTTAAGGGAGCAGATGCTTCTGAGTGGTTGTAAATACCGTCAATAATTACACGAATACCTCTGCCATGACACTCATCAATCAAATTTTTTAACTCAGCAGTAGAACCATAACTTGATTCTGTTGCAAAGAAGTGGCGGGGATTATAACCCCAACTATAATCACCAGGATATTCTTTAAGTGGCATCAACTCTATAGCATTGATTCCTAGTTCACATAAATAGTCTAACTTTTCAACGACGTGTTTGTATTTACCTCGTGCATAAGGATCGTCCTCGCCACCAGAAAAGTCACCAACATGCAATTCATAAATTACTAATTCCTGGTCAGCAGGTAAAGGTTTATCATCATGTTGCCAAACATAAGTATCGATAATCCTTTTCCCATCTTTTACTTGGATAACACCATCGTCATTTCCACTTTGTTCATCTATATCAGTTGCATAAGGATCTGTAACATCAACCCATTGCTCTGGTTCAAAAAACCATGAATTTGACTGAACGCGGAATTTATATTTATAAACGCCATCTTCTAGGTCAACACTTGTGCGGAAATAACCATCCTCACCTCTTTCCATTGGAATTTCTTGCCAATCAGAAAAGGAACCAATTAATGCGGCTCCTTTGTTATAAGGTGCAAATAAATTAAATTCAATTGGCTTTGCCATAGAAGTGTTTGTAATATATAAGTATCAAGGATTGATAGAAATATTCTCTGATGCTCAATTGAATTTGCAAATAGCTCTAGAGAAATAATTAGATCGCGAGTGCTTCTATCTTCAGGAATAACTTATAATAATATTTATAAAAATTAACTGTATTTTTTTGATTTTTAGTTATTGGCTAAAATATGGATTTACTATCTTTTAAATATTTTTTACAAAAATAATTTTTTTAAAATTTGCATATAACTGCAAAAAACTATTCAACAAAACAAGAGTTTTTGTAATATTCAAATACAGTATATATTTGCTAAAAAGCAGCCTGCTTTTACCAAATATATACTGTAAAATTACTCTTTTTTGTTGTTAGCTTGTTGCAGATAACTTAACAACCAATTCGCTGCTGTTGCTCTGCGAGTTTGCCGAGGTCCAAATTCCCCAATTTTGTAACCTTTGAAACCCAGTTTTTCTTTTAGCATTTGTTTATTTTCAGCAGGAATAGAACGAGTCAACTTGACAGTTGCGGGGCGAGATGCAATGAAATCTGGTGGTTGTGGGTACTCATTATGCCATTCTAGTGCAACTTGGTTAGTGTCCCATTGTGCGATTGAAGAGTCATAGCGATAGCCTAAATAATGCCATAGCAACTGGTTGACTGTGGCATCATCAAGTTTATCGTCAAGAATTGCCCAAATTGTTTCTGTATTAAGTGGTGGCAGGTTAGACATAAATAATTCAAAATTCCAAGTGGAAAAACTGACTACTGATTAAATTACAACAGTTTTCAGGTATTTAGACTATGGCTTGGATAGGGAGTAGGGTAGTTCAATTACTTGAACGCTATAAATGTATAAAAACTAGTAGATTTTAAGAAAGACTGAAACAAATTTCGCTAGTTGGAGTGAAAAATAGATTGTCTATACACAAACTAGGTAGACTGGAATCATAAGGATTAGACCAGTCTATGCAGAATTCTACAGCACTACCAAAAATTATCCGCGCCCATGTATTCATTTCTGGCCGAGTCCAAGGAGTGGGCTACCGCTATTCTACTGTCGATACAGCTAGGCAATTGGGATTAACCGGTTGGGTGCGGAATCTCCCTGATAATCGAGTAGAGGCAGTTTTTGAAGGGGCGCGAGAGGTTGTAGATAACATGGTTCGCTGGTGTCACTCTGGGCCACCTGCTGCTGTAGTTAAAGATGTTGTGGTTAAATATGAGGAACCGGAAGGGTTACGGGGATTTGAAGTTAAACGGGTTGAGTAGGGAGTTAACAAAGGCACAGGAAAGAAAAACTATCCCCTGTACCCGATAAACTATGCTGAAGTGACCTGTATACTCGTGGGTTTTTCTTGTTTATCCCTTGAAGCATACCGCCTGTGAAAAATTTTGATTACAATGCAGATGTCCAGTAGGCGGCGTGCTGTCTATCCACGTAAATCCAGAACATACTCAATGAGTAATCAATTAAAAGACTACAATCCCAGCAGTGTAGGTGAAATAAATGGCAACCTCTTAGGTTTGCCCTGCGATTATGAGTCTGCAAACTTGATTGTTTTTGGTGTGCCGTGGGAAGTTACTGTTTCTTATGGTGCTGGCACTGCTAATGGTCCACAGCGAATTCTAGATGCTTCGACTCAACTAGATTTATTCGATTTTGATAACCCTGATGGCTGGAAGCAGGGAATTTTTATGGAAGAAATTCCCCAAGATATTTTAGAGAAGAATACATACTACCGCGCTTTGGCAGCAAAAATTATCGGGCGATTAGCCCAAGGTAAACAACTTTCAGATACACCAGATTTAACATCTGTCTTGACAGAAATTAATCAGGCTGGTCAACAGATTAATCAATGGCTGTTTGAAAATTGTCAGGCAGCAATTAATAATGGTAAGCGAGTTGCAGTCATTGGTGGAGATCATAGTTCGCCTTTAGGTTATTTCCAAGCATTAGCAGCTAAATACGCAAACTATGGCATTTTGCACATTGATGCTCACGCAGATTTACGCGATGCTTATGAGGGATTTGAGTTTTCCCATGCGTCGATTATGTTTAATGCGATGAAAATACCGCAAATTTCTAAGCTAGTGCAGGTAGGTTTGCGTGATATTAGTCATGATGAAGTGCAAATGATTGACCAATCTGATCGTCGCATTATTGCTTATTACGATCCCGCTATTAAGCAAAAGCTTTACTCTGGAATAACTTGGATTGATTTATGCCGAGAAATTATCAGTCATTTACCTGAGTATGTTTATATTAGCTTTGATGTAGATGGTTTAGATCCAAAACTCTGTCCGAGTACGGGTACTCCTGTTCCAGGTGGGTTGGAATTAGAGCAAACATTTTGTCTATTCCGAGAATTGGTCAATAGTGGGAGAAAAATTATTGGCTTTGATATTTGCGAAGTCGGTGATGCGGAGTGGGATGGTAATGTTGGGGCGCGGGTAGTTTACAAGCTGGCAAATTTGATGGATTTATCAAACAGAATTCAGGAGTCAGGAGTTAGAATTCAGAATTAATTCTATACGACACTTCTCTACGTTCGCGCAACGTGTTGCAGATAGACGCTTTGCGTAGCTTGCTTCCACGTTCGCGGAGCGTTCCGTAGGAAAGTGGTACGACAGGCTCAGTACATCGCTGGCGGATTGTGATTTTACTCCTTGTATGACCAAACTGTGAACCATAGCGTGACCAAAAGTTAACGTAATTTCAAGGTTTTTAGCCAATCAAAAACCTAAC
>NZ_JBALDE010000124.1:0-11421 GCF_036917515.1 Nostoc sp.
TCATTTGCTCACAAGGTGCTGATATCTTCAATCTTTCAGCTTAAGCCTTGTGAGTTTTCTTACAATAGCCCCTCACTTTTAAAACATCCTCTAAATAAACAGGGGAGCCTCTTATGGGTAGGTTTTTCAGATTAGACCAATTTTTTGGATTTTAGAACCAAAAAGATTGTCTGAAACCTTAAAACTACGTTCAATGCCTTCTAGTGGTCTGTCCCACTAGTTCTAAAGGGTTGTAGAGACGCTAAATTTTGCGTCTCTACAGAAGCGGCAGGTAGAAAAGTTTCAAGAGAAGGCCATTTGGATGCAGGTGTTTCAATAGTTTATGCCACTGACGGCTTTGGCGTTGACAGGCGGGGCTGGGTTTGCTTGTGGTCTAGTTGTGATGTTGTGGAATATTGAAGATTTACGTTCGAGATGAAATTCTTAAAATCTTCATTAGACAGGACTTTGAGAAAATTAGGTGTTAATGTTAAAACGATCTAACCTGTTGAGTTAAATCGTTTTATGTAATAATAATTATTTTGCAACTAAATTAAAATCTATAAAAGGTAGATGTACTGTTGTTCTCCAAAGATTTTCTATAATTACGCCGTGCAATAATTTAGTCACATCATCTGGCTTTGAACCTTTGTAAGTAAAACGAACTCTATAATTTCCAAGATTGAGATTTTGAAAAGACCAGTAGCCGCCAATACTATCTCTTCCTTGCATTACAATTTGATTAGAATGCAAATACCAGCGAAGCTCGGCATCTATAAAACAAGTTAAGCTTTCTTTTGGCATAGCTAACAGAAAATGAGATTCATCTGTGCCGATGGTTACATTTCTATGATAAACTCGCCGTATTAATTGCCCATTCATACTTTGAATTTCTGGCTTTAAGCCATGAAAATTGAAGCGATAAGTGATTGATGATAAGTTAGTAACACGCAATCCGAATTGTACAAAATTTATAGCTTCAGGTTGTTTCTTGGGGATGATTAAACGTGGTTGTGGCACTAGGGTTTCAAAACGGATGCTATCGACTTCAACTGAATTATTATTAGTTGCAACAGGTTCAATTAAACGCAAATTTATGTATTGAGTATTTAATCGAACTGTCTCTATCCCTACTGCTGACTTTATATTGGTGCGATATATGAACCGTAGTTGATAAGTTCCTAATTGGATATCATTTACAGTCCAATAATTACCAGTTTCAGTAGGTAAATCAGGAATTTGAAATTGTAACTTTTTATTTTTCCAAGATAGTTTTGCATATAATAATGTAAAAATAGAGTCTCCTGGCTGAACTAAATAATCATCATATTTATTAATTTTTCTCCTGTTTTTCGGTTCTTGCATTTGTAAAACTTGACCATTTGACCCGACAATCTGGGGAATTAAACTGCCAGAGCGGTTGTAGCGAAAGTGAGTTAGCATTTTGTTGCTAATAGTAATATCAAGCTTGACAGGGGTATTAGCATTAAGCTCTCTTTTTGGAATGGGTAAAACTAGAAATTCTGTACGCCAGATTTGTAGACTTATACCCTGAGATTCAATGCTATTACTGTCATTTGATTCAAAAGATGTCATGTGAGATACCCTCTCAATTTTCAGATTCTTATTTACAGTCCGTTATGATAGTACATAGCTTAATACTATTGTCCTGAAAAAAACTGAGCATTGGTTGCAGAACACAGATATTTGAAAAAGTTTTTAGCCCTTAAAATCATCTCACTAAGGCAATAACATCAATGTTCTATCAAATGTATATAGAGCCATCACTATCACTTTATATAAAAGTTTTATATGAAGATTTTTTTGTATAAATATTATAAATTTTTGAGATTATATGTGTATGGATTAATTAGTTATTTTTTCTATGAGGTAAAAATCATAAAATTAATGCTAGAGCCTGTAATAATGAAAGTATTAGGCTAAATTTATACTCTTTTTAAGTAAGCTGATAACCCTACATTTACTGAATTATTAAAATAAGTGTTTATTGAATTACAAAAGTAGTTTAATAAAGTTAAGTTCAAGAAAAAGCTAATAAAATGTTGGCCTCATTAGACACATTCGCCACGTTTAAAAGCATATACATTTGAAGTCGTAGTAATGTGGTCTAGCTTTAACAATCGCCATTTGATGTATATTATTTGATTAAAACTTCTCTAAAACTTATGTTCAAACTAAGGTGTAAATATTTAGACCATAATTGAGGACAGCGTTTTCCGCAGTATAAAGATATGTATATAAAAATCAATTATCAGTCTATTTGATTCAAAATATTTTTTAACTACTTTTATCAGTAAATACTTCTAAGTGTATAGGAATTGGGTTTGTTCCCTATAGCCCATAAGGAGAAGATATTGTCCCAATTCCTGGTACAAAACGCTGTACCTGACTTGGAGGAGAATGTTGGAGCTACCGAAATTACCTTGACTGAACATGAGTTGAATCGACTGGAAGCGGTTGCACCTAAAAATCTGGCAGCAGGTGAGCGCTACCCCCGCATTTCTCACAAGCTTGAGGGGCAGAGGGGGAAAGAACTTGTACAAGAACTCTCTCCTGCTCCCCTGCACAAGCGCAGGATTTGAGAGATGTAGTGAGAAATCCGGGTACCCTAATATGAATACTGCTAACCGTTGATCTATTAACGAAGTGTTAGCAGGGATAGGCAGCGTAACCAGATTTGTACCGATTGTTTCAAGTACTGCAATCGCAGATGAAAAGCCTTGATAACTTTTCTCAAAAACCCAACACCTGCATTGATTTTTCAAGTACTTCTTTGGGACGAAATGGTTTAGTTAAATATAAGTCTGCACCAACCTCAATTCCTTTTTGTTTATCATATTCTTGTCCCTTGGCTGTCAAAATTATGATATAGATGTCAGTCATTTGCAGGTCGTTTTTTACAATATGGCAGACTTGCAGACCATTCATTTTGGGCATCATTACATCCAGAAAAACCAGGTTTGGTTTTTCAGTTTTGATAGTTTCGAGAGCTTCTTCTCCATTTCTAGCAGTTAGAAGTTCAACACCCTCATCTTCTAATACTTCTAAGGCTTGTTCCATCAAAATCAAGATATTAGGTTCATCGTCAACAATTAGAATTTTCTGGGTCATAGGGATTGGGTATTGGGGATTGGGAATTGGGCATTGGGCATTGGAAATTAAGGATTAAGGATTAGAACAATTCCTTCCCAGTCCCCAGTCTCCAATCCCCACTCTCTAGCAATTACTGTTCAGACAGCATAATAAAAAATACATTTTGCAACTCCTTCTCAAAGCGTAGGGTTTTCACTAAATCGGCTTCTTGAGAGAAGATAGAATCAATGATAATCATGTCAGGTTTGGCTGACAGGGCTTTATAAATGCATTCTTGCGGATCGGAAGCTTCAATTACGTTGTATCCCTGAGTTTGCAGTACATCTGATAAAGTTTTTAAGGCTGATGCATTTTTATCTACAACCAATACCTTTTTACTAGAAGTGCCTTGGTAAAGCAATGAGCCAATTTCGTTGAGGAGTTTTTCTGTGTCAATGGGCTTGGTGAGATAGCGATCAATGCCAATATGATAGCCCCGTTCTTTGTTTTCAATAATTGACAGAATAATAATCGGAATATCTGCGGTTTGAGGATCGTTTTTGAGAACAGCTGCCACATCGAAGCCGTTGATTTGGGGCATCATCACGTCCAAGAGGATCAGATCGGGACGGGCTGTTTTGATTTGATGAATTGCATCCATGCCGTCCTTTCCTTCACGAACATTGTAGCCTTCGTTTTCCAGTTGTTGGCGGAGCAATTCCCGAATGTTAGCGTCATCATCTACAACCAAAATGGTTTTACGGTTTTGGTTGGGCACAGCATTTTTGGTGATGACGTGTTCTTTAAGTTGTTTGACTAGCGTATCCAAATTCAGATTAGCAGTATTTTTTTGATCGCTGGCGTAGGTGGGAATGATAAACGAGAATATGCTGCCTTTACCTGGTTCACTCTCAACCCAGATTCTACCGCCGTGATGATCGACGATTTGTTTACAGATGGGCAGTCCTAATCCTGTGCCTTTGGGTTTGTCAGTGAGAGTGTCGCCAACTTGGCGGAATTTCTCGAATACTTTTGGCTGGTCTTCAGGCGCAATTCCAATGCCTGTGTCAATGACGCTGAAGCAAACACCGTCGTTTTCTTGTTTGACGCGGCAGGTGACACAACCAGATTCGGTAAACTTAACGGCATTGGAAATCAGGTTAATTAAAACTTGCAGCAAACGATTGCGATCGCCTACTATCTGAGGCAGCCCAGGTTCAATCTCGCTGACCAACTGCAAGCCATTGGTTTCAAATAAACCGGCGGTAGAATTGTTTGCCCAATCTAGTAATTCGCTGGGATCAATCGGCTGCATCTGCCATTCCACCTTACCTGCTTCCATCTTGGCGATGTCCAGGACATCGTTAATCAAAGACGTGAGCCGTTCTGCTTCCGAGACAATAATGTTGAGATTGTCAGCCACCCGCTTAATCGTTTTCTGAAGTTTACGGTCTTCGGTACAAATCATTGGGAACACATCGGTTTCCAGCTTTTCTTGAATGATCGACGCAAAACCGAGGACAGAAGTCAGTGGCGTCCGCAGCTCATGGGAAACTGTTGAGATGAAATCGGTCTTCATCTGGTCAATTTCCTTTTCTGCCGTCACATCTCGAATCAGCAGTGCCGAACCGAAGCAGGCAGAGGGTTCTGGGTTTGCTGTCTTTTTGAAAATGGCGGTTGCCACTGCTTGACCAATGCGTTCTTTAGTCAGTGCAACTTCGGCAGAGAAAACCTCTTGAGGATGGGACTGAGTTCGTGCAACCAGGTCTGCTAAACCAGATATCGGCAATTCTCGGTAGTGACCATTGAGGGCGGTAGCTGTCAATCCATACATGGCTAAAAAAGCCGGATTGAAGTGGGTGATTTGTCCGGCGGTGTCTACCACTAATAAACCATCAGCTAAGTTATCTAAAATGGCATTTAATCCCTGTGCTTCTGCTAGGGTATTTTGCATGGCAGCTGTTCGCTCTTCAACTCTAGCTTCCAGTTCTTGATTGAGTTGCCGCAGAGCGATTTCTGCTTGTTTGCGGCCAGTGATGTCAGTATTAATTTCCAGCACCGCGCAGGGCTGACCAGAGATGTCCCGTTGCAACGTCCATCGGCTTTGCACGGTAATCAGTTTGGCCTCATGAGTCTGGTGTTGGACTTCTCCTTCCCAATTGCCTTGCTGTAATAAGTCTGCTATAATCTCTTGTTTTGGTTTTGGAAAAGTTTTTTTAATAAATGCGTGAATGTATTGACCTTTTACTTCCTCACGCGTCCAACCGTAGAGAGTTTCGGCACCTTGATTCCAGTACAAGATTTTCTCGGTCATGTCGCGGACGATGATGGCATCGCTGGAATGATTTAACATATCCAATAAACGTTGATTTTCAGCTTCTGCCTGCTTGCGATCGTGAATATCAGTACAGGTGCCAATCCATTCCCGAATACTGCCGTTTTCTTCCAGGACGGGGGCACCACAGACAGAGAAGTACCGGTATGTACCATCCTTGCCGCGCAGCCGATATTCGGTTTGGTAGATCCCCCGGTTTGCCACAGCAGCATTCCAAACTTCTGTGGATCTAGCACGGTCATCGGGGTGAATTGGGTCAATCCAGCCCCAACCCTCAACTTCAGCTTTGCTCTGCCCCGTATAGGCCATCCAAGTAAGCATTTCACTGCTTATTCCCAGTCCTTCTGGGGTAGCTCCCCAGACGATCTGTGAAGTAGCAGTTACTAAGGAGCGATATCGTTCTTTAAGACGCTGATTTTCGGCTTCTGCCAGCTTGCGATCGTGAATATCGGTGCAGGTACCAATCCACTCCTGAACGCTACCATCATCTTCGATGACAGGGGCACCCCAGACCCAAAAGTAGCGATAGTTGCCATCCTTGCCACGAATTCGATATTCAATTTGATACATGCTCAGGTTTGCTACGGCAACACCCCAGGCTTCTCCGGTATAGCCACGATCATCGGGATGTACAGCATCAATCCAGCCCCCATTTTCCGCTTCAGCTAAACTTTGACCTGTGTAGGCGATCCAGTCTGTCAATTCAAAGCAAATTCCTTCTGGTGTGCTGACCCAGATAATTTGCGTGTTAGTTTTGACTAGAGAGCGGTATCGTGCTTCGCTCTTTTTCAAAATTTTTTCGGAGTGTTGACGTTCCTGCTGGACATGCTTGAGGTCGCTAATATCTTCCACACTTGACCAGATCAGGCGCTCTCCATCCTTGTCAATCATTAGTCCGGAGACCCTGACCGGAATTAAATGCCCGTCTTTGTGGATGAACTCCTTCTCATCGGGTCCGTAACGACCAGTCCGTTCTAGGTTCTCTAGCAGGGCTTGCTTGGCGGCATAATTTTCTGGAGTAATTTGCCAATAGCTGAGATTTAGGGTTTCTGAAACAGTACGCCCTAAAATGGCAGCATAGGCGGGGTTGATGTTAATTAGCGTCCCATCTGTTCGGTATAGTACTAGCCCAAGAGGACATTGTTCAAATAGCTGACTGTTGTATTCATCAAATTGCTTAAACATGGTTAAGGTTTCTTTAGTGGCGTATTTGGGTAGGGTTAAAACAACAGAACCAAGACAACAAAGTGGCGTAAAGCTTTAAGGAAATTGGGTGGCGTTGAAACATCTGGTAAATTTGATCGGGTGATGCACTTTCCACATCTGGACTGTGCTGTGAAAGTCGCTCAATCATTTGAGTATGGCGGATCAGCAGATCCGTTGGTTTAAGCATTGGAACTGTTGATGAAATGAAGCCGTCGGCATCGGGAGTGGGAGATGATTCGGTTGTGGGAATTGGCGAGGCAGAGGTGCAATTCTGTTCTTCACTAGCGTCTGTAAATGCACAATTTAACGGAATCTGAATCCAGAATTCTGTCCCTTCATCTGGTTGAGAACGACACTTGAGCATTCCCCCATGTCTGTCCACAACAATTTGGTAGCTGATTGCCATGCCTAGCCCGGTTCCTTTACCAACATCTTTCGTGGTGAAGAAGGGATCGTAAATGCGGCGAATTACCTCTTCCTTCATGCCTGGGCCGTTGTCAGCAATGCGAATCACAACCCATTGTTGGTCAAGGGCTTTGGTACGAATAGTGATTTGGGGATAAGGGGTAATGGGGTTTGGGGATTGGGGACTACTTTTAACTTCTGAATTTTCCATACTTTCTTCCAAAGCATCAATGGCATTTGCCAGGATGTTCATAAACACCTGATTCAACTGTCCGGGATAGCATTTAATCAGGGGAAGTTTTGCATAGTCTTTAACGATTTCAATTGCCGGACGATGAACATCTGCTTTCAAGCGATGATGAAGAATCATTAGCGTTCCGTCGATGCCATCATGGATGTTGACGGCTTTCATTTCAGCTTCGTCATGGCGGGAGAAGTTTTTCAGGGATTGAACAATTTCGACGATGCGACCTGTGCCCAGTTTCATCGAATCTAGCAGTTTGGGGAAATCCTGCATGATAAATTCCAGGTCTATATTGTCTAACTCTGATTCCAGTTCTGGAGGAGCAACAGGTAGAAATTTCTGATACTTTTCCAACAGGTGTAACAAGTCTTTAGCGTATTCGGCAACATACTTTAAATTGCCGCAAATAAAGTTAACTGGGTTGTTGATTTCGTGAGCAACTCCGGCAATAAGTTGCCCGAGACTGGACATTTTTTCGCTTTGGATTAACCGAGTTTGTGCTAATTGCAGCTCATGGAGAGCTTGCTGAAGCTTCTGTGTCTGGGCTTTTGCCTGGACGGCTGCTTGAGTGCTTTGCTCGTAAAGCACAGCTTTGTCAATGGCGATCGCAGTTTGAGAGGCAAAGATACTCACAAGTTTCAAGTGTTCAGCTTTGTATGAGTCAGTTTTGGTCGTTCCAATAGCGATCGCTCCCAGTACCCGCTCCTTGGCTCGCAACGGCACACAAATCATGGCATTGACGTTTTTTTGTCCCTCTAATCGCGGATCGGCTTGCACATCATTGACCAGTTCTGCTCGGTTGGATTGTACAATGTTGCCGATAATTCCCTTACCTGGTTCCGGCTGACTGCGATCAAAAAACACTCCAAATTCGGCAATGATTTCAAATGCAGTTGCATCTGGACTCAAAAGCAGAATCATCCCCGCAGATGATTCAATTAATTGACTCAATTCTTGAAGCACAAGTTGGGCAATCTGTCGTGTATCTAAACTTGTTGTCAGTTGAGTCGAGATATCGTCAAACAAATCAATTTCCTGATATCGCTCCAGCAATTCTTTGGCGAGTATTTTCTTCTCAGCTTCCTGCTTTGCCAGAAATGAGAGCAAATTTGCAAGTATAGTTGCTTGTTCTTCTCCAACAACCCAACCGATGATTTCTCCTGAAACCTCGATTGGATAACGGTTTTCTACAGTTTGCTCCCCAATGCTAATCAGTTTCGTGCCGTCTACCAGTTCAACATTAATCGCGATGTTGAACTGGTATACTAAGTTATGAATAAGAAATGGCAACTCTTTTTTGTTGAGTATCTTTCTGAGGCTAACTGCGGACATGAAACACCTCATCTAGAGCAGGTTGCAAATTTCTCACAATCAGTGTTGGTTCGTTGGAGTAGTGTCTCAAAGATAAACCTACACTGTATTGCAACCTCTTACCACCTTCACCGTAGCTAACCGTACTCCTTTGCATAAGCAAGCTAGGTCTAGCATCTCTTGAAAAGAGAGGAATTGTCATAAAAATCTAGGGATATAATAATTTACTAATTAAGACTAGTTTTCCCAAAAACATTAGCGATATAACAGCAAAGTCGAACGGTAGCAAATACATTGAAACTCTTTACCAGAGGCATTTTTCCGTCCTTGTAACTCGCTTACTGTTTGATAAGTTCTAGAGTAACTATAAATAAAAACAAATTAATTAGATAAAAGTATAGATTAAAATCTATGGTAAATTCATATCTCTTGTTGCTAGTCCTTATAAATTGGGAATCAGCTTTTTTGAATATGTAAGTTAGCGTATTTTTGAGAGTAGAATAATCCCCTTTAGTGTACAAAAGAAGCTGCGATCGCAGCTTCTTTTGATAATTTTAAAAAGTATTTAGGTAACGGTAGTTTTAGTTAGATCCGAGAGTCGCGAAAACGAAGTCTGACTAATCGCAGCCAGCGTAACCACATTTGTGCAGGTTGTTCAAAGAAGGTGAAAATATCGCCGAAACCTAAATTAGTTTTATGATGATGTAACCAGTGTCTCTCAGGAGTAGTAATAAATAGAATTTGACATAAGATATTTACAGGCTTTGGAGTTTGCCAACCCAGTACACTTATATGTCTCCACCATACATGAAACTGACCAAGCAGTAATCCAGAGATAACGCCAATGGGAGAGAAAGACCACAAAACTACTGCTATAACTATATAAGGTAAAGCTCCCAAGATACCATCTAAAAAAACCTGAGAATTAAGAGTCAAAATAGCATAGTGGCGGAAGTCCTTTTTCCAGGAGTGGTGCGTTTTTAAATGAAGGCTACCAAAAACGTGCTCGGGTACATGGTAAAAGAATGTAGATAGAAAATCGCCAAAAAACAGTAATAACCAAGCAACAGCGATAGCCTCAAGCATTTGTACTCCTCAAGAATAGTTAAGAAAACACCACAGAAAATATGCAAATGTCATGCTGTGAGCGTAGACACCTAGTACCGCAAGGCGGAAGTCAAAAATCAAAAATCAAAAGTCAAAAAGGTATGCAGCATAAGCGTTTTATTGATTGGAATGGGTGGTTTATTTACGCGCCCGTTGTACTAATTTTTTGCTATTCAAGCAGCATGTGTGCGTTTCATGTGTCTACGCTCCTGGTAATTTGGCTCAGAGTATATGTAATTGGGTCAGTTGCAGTTTCTATGAATCTCCGATCCTTAATGCAGTAAACAGCAACTCGTAAGAACCTCCAATTTGACTTTTAGCTCTGGATTAATGATATTAATACATCTATAACCCGATAAAAATACAGTATTTATTCATAGTTACTACACAATCTTCTTACTAAGGCATACAGCGTAAGCAAAGGTTGAGTTAAACTTAGTACAAATTTAGGTTAAGGCTTTCTTCAATGTTGTTAATTCTAAATTTAGTGCAATCAAGCTTAAATTATGAATTTAATCAGAACGATATAAATAGGTATTCTGCCAATATTTATTGAGCTATCTAGGTGATTAAAGTAGATTTATTTTAATTGAAAAGCTGTAAAATTCTGAGCGTCTAGAATTAACTAGATGCCATAGATATTTTCTGTCAATCGAGTAATAATATAGCTCTCAAACTGCACTTTTAATGATGAAAAAATATTAAAAAGACAGAGATACTTTTAAAATTTATCTTTTTTGCCCAGCACGTTTTAATTCGTTTCTTCTACAACAAGAGCGAATGGTGTAGACACTGGTGACTTTGTGCATCACCCTATCTCCTGCGGTCGCTGCTGCGCGTAGCAAAAGAGTAGGCATGAGACTTCTGCTTAAGCTAAAAGAAGTGAAAAGTTAAGCCTAGTCTAGCGATGTTTACGACGAGCTACACTAACGCACATTCCCTTGTAATCACTGAAATCCTTTTGTCATATACATTTACCATTTTCGGATAAGTCTATTTATAGACAAGTTAGTAAATCAGTAAAGCACACCTGCAATATTTATTTACAACGTGTCCTATTGAAAGGGTATCTCAGGATATCCAAAATTTAGATTACTTTCCGAGTTGGAAGGTAAAATCAGGATTTGAAGTTATGATTACACGATTTATCTGTTTTAGCATGAACAAAAAATGGGCGGTCAAACGAATCACTATAAACCTGGCATCAAATGAAGCCAAAAACCTTGAAAAATATTGTGAACAGACAGGCAGACCAGCAACAGATGTAATTAGAGAACTCATTCGAGCCTTACCACTGACGAAATAAAAGTAGATTTACGAACCATTTCACTTGGTTCATTTTCAAGCTATGAGCATTAGAATTTGGTTTAATTGGAGGTGTTAAATTAAGAGGTAGTAATTTTTTGTGATGATTGAGAGAGACCTAAAAATTTAGTTTACGGCGTGCTGTGCTTATTTACGCGGGTGCAACGCGCCGAAAATAAGATGACACGATCGCTATTATTGAGTTGCACAATCAGGAGTGAGAGAATATTTTTTTGGTTCAGTGACTATCCTTATTCTGTCGTCATCTTCGTCAGATAATACAGCGGTTTTCGTATGAATAGACCACAGTGAGCAAACCAACCCCAAGCATCATCAACGGAGGGCGTTGCATAAGTGCGGGATGAATCAGGTTAACACGGGTATTTTCCCGTACTTCAAGTAATGAAGTAATAATCGAATTGAATACTTCAGCATA
>NZ_JBALDE010000125.1:0-19029 GCF_036917515.1 Nostoc sp.
TGCTGAAGTATTCAATTCGATTATTACTTCATTACTTGAAGTACGGGAAAATACCCGTGTTAACCTGATTCATCCCGCACTTATGCAACGCCCAGTTCCTAAGTTGTGGGGCGATCGCTAAATTCTCTGCTTGGCTTGCTCTATGAAAGTAGTTTGTGTCATACTTAACACAAATCACTAATTACTAAAGATCGGTCGATTTTAAGTAGTATATTCATGAACCGCTAGAAGTAATATTAGGGTAATGAGGATTGGGGATTGAGGAAAGACTGGCGGCGTACGAAAAATTGATAGTTCCTGCAAACTTAAGATGCTTCCATATTGAAAAACATCTCTGGTTTAGTAGTACAGTGAATTGTGAAGGAGTATTTATGTCATTAAAGCAAGCAGTGCCAGAAACCTTTGTAGCCAAAGGCTTAGAAATCCCCAATATTTTCGACCGAGTTGAGGCTTTGGCCAAAGATTTTGCCACCCGTGCAGGGGCACACGATAGAGATGCTTCTTTTCCCTTTGAGAATTTTACAGCTTTGCATGAGGCAGGATTACTCAACCTCACCATTCCACGTGAATTTGGTGGTCAGGATTTGGGGTTGGCAACTGTCTGCCGGGTGATTGAAGGAATTGCACGTGGCGATGCTTCTACCGCATTAGTACTGACAATGCACTATCTTCAACATGCTCATGCAGCCCATAGCCGCCGCTGGCATCCAGAAGTCTATAAGCGGCTGTGTCGTGAATCAATTGAAGGCATTGCTCTGCTGAATGCTGCCCGTGTCGAACCAGAGTTAGGAACGCCAGCTAGAGGCGGATTGCCTGCGACAATTGCCGAACGAACAGCAGAGGGCTGGCGTTTAACAGGACATAAGCAATACACTACGGGCAGTCCTATCCTCAGCTATTTTGTTGTTTGGGCACGGACAACCGAAGATGAACCACAAGTTGGGAATTTTCTAGTTCCGCGCGATCTGCCAGGTTTGCGAATTGTCGAAACCTGGGATCACCTGGGGATGAGGGCTACAGGTAGCCATGACCTCATTTTAGAGAATGTATTAATTCCTTTAGAGTATGCTCTAAATATCAACCCTATATCTGCTGCGCCATCTATTGATCCGCTAATTTCTACTTGGGGCAGTTTGACAGTAAGTGCCTTATATCTCGGTGTTGCTAGTAGTGCGCGAGACTGGCTTGCTAAATATCTTTGGGAGCGATCGCCTTCTAATCTCCAAGAGCCACTGGCAACTCTGCCACGCTTCCAAACTGCTGTGGGTGAGATAGAAGCACTGCTATTTGCTAATAATAGATTGATTTATAGTTTGGCTGAAAATATTGACAAGGACGAATATCAGCCTCGGGTAGGATTAGAGGCACAGGCTGTTAAATATCTCACTACAACCAACTCGATTCGTGCTGTGGAGATTGCCTTAGAACTAACTGGTAATCCTGGTTTATTAAAAAGGAATCCTTTAGAACGTCACGGTAGTGACGTTCTATGTAGCCGTATTCATACGCCACAGAATGATGTTATTTGCCAGTCATTAGGGAAATCTGTACTGAAAGTCAAGTGATTAAAGACTAGAGATTAGGGACAAGCAGTGAGCAGGAGAAAGGAATCTTCCCCATATTCAATGCTCAGTTTCCTTAAACCAATCAGGACTTTGTTGAGTTGAGTTACTAATTACCGAGGTAGTTAAACCTCAACTTGTTGTCAAAGTCAGCTTTACTCCCGATCAATTTTTTCGATATCATCAGGTGTACCAGTGGCAGAAATTTTTGATGTGCCAGATTTGCCTGCACCTGAGTTGCCGCCAGAAGCGCCAGCACCCCCTGAGTGTTTAGAATCTGTATTGCCTTGTTCTTCTTGAAGCTGTTCAAGGCGGTTTTTTTCTTGAGCTTTATCTTTTTGGTCAGCCATATCTTATTTACATTTTTCGCATAGCGATCGCTATATACTCTATCATTTATTTATCTTTATTCCAGCGACATAACAAGGCAAATGTTTTTAATTAAAGCTTCTGGACTACGTTATTGATAATAGCTCACTTTCTTTAAAACTAGCTTGTTGGTTTTTGGGTTATGAGATTGCCCAAATTCCTTTGCATACATCGTACTGCCTCAATATTTGCGTGCGAACGCTGGGAATTTTCAATTGCTCAGTATCCTGCTTGTTTGTCTACGACATTCCGCAAGGGTTGACCAGTTTGGTAGCGTTTGAGATTGTCGATAAACAGTTGTGCTATACGCTCTCTCAGGCGTGGCGACAAGGCTGAACAATGGGGTGTGATAAAGGCGTTCGGCAACGACCACAAGGGACTTTCTGACGGCAGAGGTTCGGTTGCAACCGTATCTAATCCAGCACCCGCAATCCAGCCCTCATGTAGTGCGGTAAGCAATGCGGCTTCATCCACGATCGCACCACGAGCGATGTTAATTAGGTAGGCAGATTGACGCATAGAGCGCAACGCAGCTTCATCGATCAAGCCTTTAGTTTCTGGAGTAAGGGGTGTAGCAATAACTACATAGTCTGCAACTGGGAGGAGCGATCGCCACTCATCAGCACCCACAACCTTGTCAAAATTTGGTAGGGGTTCAGGATGGCGGCGACTACCCCAAACTGTAACTCCAAAGGCTTTGGCACGAGATGCGATCGCTTGACCGATATTTCCGGTGCCGAGAATTAATAAAGTCGCGTCTGCCAACTCTTCAAGAAACACTCCTCTTACCCAGGTGTGTTCATTCTGCAAAGTTTGCAATTTCCGCAGATTCTTGGCGTGATAGAGCATAAATGCCAGTACAAATTCCGAAATTGGAATTGCATGAACCCCTGCGCCATTGGTGAGGATAATATCCTTTTGCAAAAAAGTTGGCGTGAGGATGTGATTCACGCCAGCACTTGGTGACTGTTGCCAACGCAGTGCGGGTGCTGCTGTCAGTACTTTGTCAAGAGTAGAGGTTTTCAGGTAAAATCCATTGACATAAATCTCTGCATCACTGGCATCACCATCAAGATTACCTTCACTATCGACCTCCACGACATCTATATTAGATGGTAGGTGTGGCTCTATATCTGCAATGAGATGATCGGGTAAAATTAATTTCACAATTTGCTACTCCTTAATTTCATTTTGGATTGTGCAACCCAATTGGCAGCACCTCTTCATTTTTGATTTTTAATTGTTTATACCAATTCTGTATAAAAATGCGCCAAATTATATCAGGAACGAACCGCATAGATACTGCATCGGCTACTCCACAAGTTCTCCATTCGCGCTAACGTCTTCCCTTGAAAGAAGGAATATCCGCAGCGTCTCGTCAGAGAAGGGCACAAAGGAAGAAAGAAAATTTGGCGCAGCCTCACAAAGAAATGGCATTAGTATCCTGCTTTTTTGTCCACTACATTTCGTAACGGCTGACCGGCTTGATAGCGCTTCAGATTGTCGATAAATAGCGCTATTGAACGCTGTTTACTTTTTGGTGAATGACCGGAAGTATGAGGTGTGATAAATATGTTAGGAAGTGACCACAAAGGACTTTCTGGCGGTAGTGGTTCTGAATTAACTGTGTCTAATGCTGCACCTGCAATCCAACCTTCTGTGAGCGCTTTTATTAATGCCGATTCATCGACTACGCCACCGCGAGCAATATTAATTAGGTAGGCATGTTTTGGGAGCGATCGCAATACAGATTCATCAATAAATTCTTTGGTTTCTGGAGTTAGTGGTGTCGCAATAACTACATAATCAACTTCTGGCAGTAGCGATCGCCATTCATCAGCACCCACTACTTTATCAAAATTTGGTAGCTCTTGGGGATGACGGCGACTGCCAATAATTCTTAAGCCGAAGGGTTTAGCACGGGCGGCAATTTCTTGACCAATACCACCAGCGCCAATAATTAGCAAGGTCGCATCTGTTAACTCTTGGATGGCAAAGCCTTTTTTCCAGTGACGTTCTGCTTGTAAAGCATATAATTCTGGAAGATGTTTGGCATGAGCCAGTACATAAGTGATTACAAATTCTGCGATCGGAATCCCATGCACTCCTGCCCCATTTGTGAGGATAATATCTCTTTTTAAATAAGTTGGTGTCAGAATGTGATTCACCCCTGCATTTGGTGCATGATGCCAACGTAATGCAGGTGCTGCTTCTATTATTTTATGCAGTGTCGGACTTCTGGATAAAAACCAACTGAAATAAACTTCAGCATCGCTAGCATCGCCGTCGAAATTTCCTTCAACATCTACCGTAACAACCTCCGTATCAGGTGGTAGATGAGGCTCAATGTCAGCAATGAGTTCAAGCGGTATAATCAGCTTCATTGTAGATTACCTCTTCTTTATTTACAGGGCTATCTTTAAAAATTGTCTGTGTTTGATTAAAAAAATTAAATGCCCTTTTTTATTAGTTTAAATCATGATATTTATTAAAAGTTCAGATATTTTTATTTAATCTGTAAATGCATAAACTTCAAATCAAAATATTAATAATTAAATTTATATGCCATTTCTTCTATTCTATATATTTTAAATTCCAATAATAAATAAAGTTGTTTTGCTGAAAAATTACTTTTAACAATATCAAGTAATAATAAGTCTACATTGTTAATAGCTTTTGCTCTTTCAATTAATTCATTTAGTAATAATTTACCTATACCTTTTCTTCGATATTCTTGTTGAAAATACATACTACTAATGTATGCTTTATGCCTGAATTTTATTCTTGATTCTTGGAGAAACGCAACTATTCCAATTAACTTTTTATCTTCAAAACAGCCTAAAATAAAGTTATTATTATTATCTGGTATTCTATCCCAAAATTGTTCTATCGTCTTAATTTTTTCTTCAGAATACGATGTGCCAAATGAATCTGGATTTTTATATAAAGCTTCTAATCTGATCTGTCTATAATCTTCTGCATCATACTTTGTTAATTTTCTAATTATCATTAAATTAAATATAAATAATAGATATTGATGTTTATTTTAAATAAAGCTATGGATATTCATTACTTAGTATACTAAATGAGTCTTATAAAAAGTATGAAACCCTTGCTAGGCATCAGTATCAGTTGTTATTAATAATATTTTATACTTGTGCACTAAATTTAGGCTTATAACCTGGATTTTAAAGTCAAGTTCTTAACAGGTACGGAAGAGCCAAAGCTATATAAGTTAATAATAATTGTTGTGTTTTACTTTGTCTAGTTTGTGAATATAGAAAAAATCACTCAGAACTGCACAGAGGAGAGTTGAGAGTTATTTTAAGTATTCATAAATAATTTTCGATTCCTATAGCTGCTTTTTCAAAGGAAGTTTTAATCTCGAAGTAGCCTATTTTACCGCAGCTACCTCAAGCATGATATTAATCAACTAACGAAAGCTAAATCTTAACTACTCAACTGCAACAATTGATTAGTTGGCTGAGTATTTTCATTCCTCATTACTCGCTCTAAAACTGTTTCTCTAATATTGATAAACACTTCGCTACTTCTATCCCGCGGGCGTGAAATTTTCACAGGCAAATCCATAGAAATCTTTCCTTGCTCAATCACTATCACTCGGTCTGCCAACGCCACAGCCTCTTCTACATCGTGAGTAACCAAAAATGCAGTAAATCTTCGTTCTTGCCATAAGTTTTCAATCAAAGCCTGCATCTCTAATCGAGTTAAAGCATCCAATGCTCCTAAAGGTTCATCTAGCAACAACAAACGCGGCTGACTGACTAACGCTCTGGCCAATGATACCCGTTGCCGTTGTCCTCCAGACAAAACAGAAGGCCACTCATCAGCTCTATCTTTGAGTCCGACTTTATTAAGTGCCCACAAAGCTTTTTCACGCCAATTACCTTCTAAGCCCAACCCCACATTTTGATCAACGCGCTTCCACGGCAGCAAACGGGAATCTTGAAACATCATTGTTACGAAGCGGCTGAGTTTATGCAGTGGTTCTCCATCCAGTAGTATTCCACCTGAAGTTACTCTATCTAATCCTGACACCAGACGCAATAAGGTACTCTTACCACAACCACTTCGTCCAACAATAGCGACAAACTCACCCGCTTCAACTTCTAAATTCAACGAGTTTAAGACAGTTTTATTACCAAAAACCTTCGTCAAATCCAAAATACTTAGTTGTGTACCCTGCACGTTTGAACTCACTTGCAAAACCTCCTTTTCGAGAACAACTGAAATTTAATTAGTCTGATGAAATATTCAAAAAAGCAAATCACACTCAAAATTTAAAATCAGAAATTTTCAACCTTTAATTCTGATGAATTTAGCATTTAGGACTTTTGATAATTAGGGTTCCAAGCCAAGAATTTCTTTTCTAATCCTCTAGCAATAGAATCTGCTAACTTACCTAGTAGTGCATAGATTACTATACTCAAAACCACAACATCAGTTTGCATAAATTCACGGGCATTCATTGCCATATAACCAAGACCGGAATCTGCTGCGATCGTTTCTGCCACAATTAGTGTCAGCCACATAATTCCCAATGAAAAACGGACACCAACCAGAATCGAAGACAAAGCTCCTGGAAAAATAATTTGCCACAGAAGTTGTGGTGTTTTTAATCCATAGACTTTTCCCATTTCAATCAGTCCAGGGTCAACACTGCGAATGCCATGAAATGTATTAAGATATAACGGAAAAAATACCCCCATAGATACTAGAAATAATCTAGCTTGATCACCAATACCAAACCAGAGAATTACCAGAGGAATTAATGCTAAATTAGGGATAGTGCGGAGCATTTGCAAGGAACTATCCAATAACTTTTCTGCCACACGGGAAAAGCCATTGAGCAATCCCAAACCGAAACCAATACTGCCACCAATTATAAAACCAGATATCGCTCGCCCAGCACTAATGCCTATATTTTGGAACAATTCTCCGGTGGAGGCTAGTTTAATGGCTGTAGCGATTACGCCACTAGGGGCTGGTAAAATTCTAGTTGAGAGTAAACCCGTTCTGGAAGCAAGTTCCCAAAGTACTAGAACTAAAATAGGTACAATCCAGGGAACTATTTTTTCGATTTGCGGGTTTTCTAACACCTGGCTCAATGATATATTATTTTTATTTTTGGTGTGTTTAAGGGTAATAGTCATGGAATTTGGGATTTTAGATTGTTCCGAAGGATGAATCTAGAAGTTTAATCAACATAATTCGTAATTTACTCTTTAATTACGAACTACAAATTAGTCATGAAGCACTTGTGAGTTGTTTCGCAAATTTTTCATTGGTGACGATTTCGCCAACAGGACTCAATACTGGTGGCGTTAAAGGTGTAGGTTCGTTCTGCAAAGGTAGACGTGGAAATAATAATTCAGCAGTACGATACGCTTCTTCTAAATGGGGATATCCAGAGAAAACGAATGTTTCTATGCCCAAATTGCGATATTCCAGCATCCTAGCGGCAACCGTGTCAGGATCTCCAACTAAGGCTGTACCAGCACCACCCCGCACCAATCCAATTCCTGTCCACAGGTTTGGGCTAATCTCTAAGGCTTTTCGACTACCACTATGTAGTTGACTCATGCGCCGCTGTCCTTCAGAATCAGAATTAGCAAGGTCTTTCTGAGCTTTAGCGATCGCATCGTCATTGACATATTTAATTAGCTCATTGGCAGCATCCCAAGCAGCTGACTCGGTTTCTCGCACAATTACATGCAAGCGAATCCCAAAACGGACTGTTCTGCCTTGTTCTGCGGCCAATTTCCTTACTTCGGCAATCTTTTGGGCCACTTGTTGTGGAGGTTCGCCCCAAGTCAGGTAAACATCTATATGTTTAGCAGCAACCCGCTTGGCAGCAGCAGATGAACCACCAAACCACAAAGGTGGATAGGGTTGTTGAACTGGTGGAAATAGGAGCTTACCACCTTTGATATCTAGGTAGTTTCCTTTAAAATCGACTGTTTCCCCGCTAACGATACCCCGCCAAACTGTGAGAAATTCATCGGTTAGATCGTAGCGATCGTCATGACTAAGATGCAAGCCATCCCCAGCCAGCTGCACCGGATCTCCACCTGTCACCACATTAATCAACAATCTTCCTTTAGAAATCCGGTCAAATGTTGCTGCCATCCGTGCCGCAGCACCTGGGGAAGTAATTCCCGGACGAATTGCCACAAGAAATTTCATCTGCTTAGTGACAGATATGAAAGCAGCAGCAGTTATCCAAGCATCTTCACAAGAACTTCCAGTTGGTAACAATGCGCCCGTGTAACCTAAACTATCCACAGCTTGGGCAATTTGTTGTAAATAATCAGGTGTGACAACCCGAGAACTAATATCTGTGCCTAAATAGCGTCCGTCATGAGATCCAGTAGGAATAAACCAAAGAATTTGCATTTGTGTTAGGCAGGGTACAAGATTTATTTATATATACGGTAGCTCGACCGAATTGCCGTAGTTTATAGTCAGTATTCTACAGGAAATTATTTAAAACGCCAGTATAGATTAACGATTCATAAAGAAAACTGCCTACGAAATTGATGTTTTTACGCACAATCCCTATCATCATGACACTTCTGTTGCAACAATGGCTGTCGTGAAGAATACAAGTTTTGTGTCAATTACCCAACGTTTTTGTGACTTGGAAGTGTTCGTTTCTGGTTTCATCGACAGAAGCCTTGCTAGCTTGCAGGCAGGAGGTAGAAACTCTCTACGTCTGATTTTAAGTCCTACATATACCTTATGTACTTGAAAACTGCTGTATTTCCTCTAGTACAATGTGGTCACACTACGAATTTATCAAAATTAATCTGTCTGAGTACTAGTTTCCAGAACCAAAGTTTTCAAGAATTAATTAAAGGGGAAGTTTAAGAAAAATGGGTTGGGTTACAAAAAAGTAGGAGTATTCTAGTGTGGAACTTGAAAGCTGGTATCTTGCTACTCACACTGAGTTGCATAATCGCAACTGGTATAGCAGTATATCTTCTTGGCGGCATCGAACCAGCACAAATCCAAGTATTGCTGAAATCTTCTGGGATCTGGGCACCTATTATTTATATTGCTTTGTACGTTGTGGCAACTATGTTGGTTTTGCCCTCAACGGTGCTAAATTTGACTGGAGGTGCGATTTTTGGCCCTTGGCTGGGTACTGTCTGGACTAGTGTTGCAGCAGTGATTGCGGCAATAATTGCCTTTGTTTTTACTCGGACTATTGGACGCCAAACAGTTGCAAGACGATTAGCAGGACGCTGGCAAGCTATGGATGCTGAGGTGCGACGTGGAGGGCTTTTTTATATGTTTGCCATCCGATTAGTACCGATCATGCCCTATGGTTTGGTCAACTTTGTTGCTGGACTGACTTCGATCAGTTTTAAAGATTATGTTCTAGGTACAACACTTGGTACTGTTCCCAGCGTCTTACCTTTTGTACTATTGGGTAGTTCTGGTCTGAAAGCAGTGAATACAGGCGATTTTTTGCCGCTAGTACTTGCATTATGTTTAACTGGAATGCTGGTAGCAGGGTCTACTTGGTATCGTCATCGTCGGACTTTTCCCAAAAAAGCTGTAGAAAGTCTTAAAGAATCAGACTCTTCAGATAACATAAAATCCGAAGAATAAATAAATTATGGAAATGAAACTTGAGTCTTACTAGGTATACTGACAACCAAACCTTTATGATCGCAAGCAGTCTGTTAGCTTGGCTGTTCAAAAATTAAACCATATTTTTAGATGCTACCAAAGTATTCATTCATTGTTCCAATTTATAACGAAGAAGAAATTATTCCAGAACTATACCGCAGACTGAATGCAGTAATGAATCGGATGGATGGGCTTGTCGAATTAATTTTAATCAATGATGGAAGCCGCGATCGCTCGCTACAATTACTACGAGACCTTCATCAAAAAGACCCACGCATTTGCTATCTGAGTTTTGCTCGTAACTTTGGTCATCAAATTGCAGTTACTGCTGGTCTCAATTTTGTCCGGGGTCAAGTTATCATCATCCTTGATGCCGATCTCCAAGATCCACCAGAACTAATCCCCGACATGGTTGAAAAATGGCGACAGGGTTATCAGGTCGTCTACGCTCAACGCACTCAACGCCTTAAGGAAGGATGGTTTAAGCGTTTTACTGCCTATTTCTTTTATCGCATCCTTAAAAAGCTTGCAGATGTAGAGATTCCTACTGATACTGGTGATTTTTGTCTAATGGATCGGCAGATCGTAGATATTCTCAATTCTATGCCAGAACGTACCCGTTATATTCGTGGCCTGCGTTCTTGGGTTGGCTTTCAGCAAACAGCAATTCGGTTTGAGCGCAACCCCCGCTTTGCTGGGGAAGTTAAATACACTTTTAGGAAATCCTTAGCCCTTGCCATCAATGGTCTAGTGTCCTTTTCAATAGTGCCACTGCGGTTATCAACTTACTTAGGGTTAGTAGCAGCGGCGGCGGCCATCTTCATGGCTTTATTAGTCTTGTATTGGCGTCTTTTTGTCCCCCATTCGCCTTTAACCGGGTTTACGATTATTTTGATGGCAATTTTCTTTCTCGGATCTGTGCAGTTAGTCAGTGTTGGCATCTTAGGCGAGTATATAGGGCGGATTTATGAAGAAGTTAAAGCCAGGCCCCTCTATACTTTGGCAGAGGTAGGTGGTTTCTATCGCAAATCCTCCAACTCAACCAGCAATTCTAACAAACCAGATAATTTAGAAGATCCTACTATTCAAAAATTAGACAAGTATTAACCTAAGAAAGGTAGAGGGCAGTTGTTGCTGGAGATAGTAGAGGTAAGAATGCACCTGTATAGCCCAAATTATCTACAGCTTGGGCAATTTGCTGCTTTTGATTCGTTTTTACCACTGATATCATGTCTGGCTAATTAGTTATAATTCCCGAATCTATGCAGAAAACCTAAAACCCTTCCCCTCTGCCCCTGGAGCAGTTTTAATGATAAGTCTTTAACCAAACACGATATGAGCCATTTCTGGCGATGTCTACGAGGGGCTACGCCTACGCAGCTGCTGGAATTGACTTAACCAAGAATTTTCACATATTTTCGCCTCATGAAAAGTACTAGGTCTTGCATTGTACCAAGCTCTATGCAAAGATAATTGTGCTAAAGTACGGTAAATCGATAGAACTATCGTACTTAAATAACAATTGATGCTGTCAAAATACAGTTGATTACAAAATAGTGTTTTCAATTAATGTTAATTGGCAAATAATCACTTGCATCCAAATCAAGCTTTAGTCAATGTCAGTAGCCATTGATTAACTTTGTACAGCATAACCTAAAAAAACGGCATTAGTATGTTTCAGAAGTATCAGTTTACATAGCGTGTGGTTGAGTTTCCCTTAAAAGGATAGAAGTCTTTACTAAGGCAGTGACTGTCTCGTTCAAGACGTTACTATGATTCTTTCAAGCGTCAGAACTACTAGTTTTCGGCGAATTTTGGATTGTACATTCAATGACTTAGTACCGAGTTCGATATTTATTAGAAGCTTGTGCTTTTATCAGCAGTGAAACCTTTACTAAATCCGTGTTCTAATCATTTCCAAATAAGATTAGAGCGAGATTATTAATGGTTTTACCGTCTAATTAAGAGCTAATTTATTCATCTTTAAGGTTGAGGAGTTAAGGAGTCATGTCGAATTTTCGCTGGAATTATAGATCCATAGTGTTTCTGCTTTCGTTGCTAGATATTCTAACTATCCTGGTTTTTTATCCAGCTAAAAGTCAGGCTGAACTGCCTAAATCTGATGTATCTCCGACTGAAGTAGAACAAAACAAAGCTCCAGAAGCAGTTGTCAATCAAACAGTAAACACTTCAATTGCACCAGTCACTCGTAAAAAAGCTCCAAACGAGCTTCAAGATCGAGTGACACCTGTCTCGCAATTGTTGCAAGTTGCACCGCCAGCTAACAAAAAAGCTCCAAATAATGCAGCAGGACAAGTGACATCTGTCTCGCAACTATCAGATATTAAGCCGACAGATTGGGCATTTCAAGCATTACAGTCTCTAGTTGAGCGCTATGGTGTAATTGCAGGATATACAGATGGTACATTTAAAGGCGATCGCTCCTTAACGCGCTATGAATTTGCAGCTGGATTGAATGCAGCTTTAGATCGCCTCAATGAACTAATAGCGACTTCGACAACAGATTTAGTCAAACGCGAAGACTTGGATACCATCAAAAAACTACAAGAACAATTTTCTCCAGAACTCGCTCAACTTCGGGGACGCTTAGATAGCTTGGAAGTACGAAATGCGAAGTTAGAATCAACTCAGTTTACGACCACAACCAAACTTATAGGTCGATCTCAGATTGTTCTTGGCGATCTTATAGCGGGTAATAACGTCGTCACTAAGAGACCAGCACCTCACAATCCCACACTTCAAGGCGTAACTTCTTTACGGTTAAACACCAGTTTTAACGGTAAAGATTCACTAGGTATAACCATAGGAGGTGGAAATCTTGAATCATTGGGACAAACAAAAGTTGCAACTTCATTATTGGGAACTTATGAGGGCAGAACTGCTGATAACTCCAGTATTACTTTTCCACGCAATACTATTATTCTCAGTGGTGTTCGCTATCGGTTTCTACCTTTTCCAAATACCCAAGTCAACATTTTTCCCTTGTCTGACGGAGCTAGTGAGATAGGTCTTTCTGGTCCGGTTAACCCATATTTTGAATCGTCTTCTGTGACTGGTGCTAATGGGATTTCACGATTTTCACGGCGGTCTTTGGTCTATAACTATGGAGATACCGGTCCTGGAATTGCCATACTCCAGGGATTAGGCAAACAGGTTCAATTCGGGATAGCGTACAGCGCAGCAAACGGTGGTAGTCCCACACCTAATAACGGCTTATTTACAGGCAGATATTTAGCTTTAGCACAGTTAATATACTACTCCGGTAATAGGAATTTTCGGGTAGCTGCAACTTACGTTAATACCTATAGCCCACCAAGGACAATAGGTTTTAGTGGGACAAATTTCGGTCCAGCAGTCGGGAGTAACCTGGCAAACAGCACCGTGGATGGAACAGCAACTCTAGCCAACCTTTATGGCCTACAGGCGTTCTATCAAGTTAGTCCCAAGTTGGCAATCAATGGGTGGGTAAGTTATGGGGTACACCGCTATTTGGGGCGCGGAGATGGTGAAGTTATGGATTGGGCGGTAGGACTGGCATTCCCGGATCTTTTTAGTGAAGGTGCTCTAGGGGGGATTTTAGTTGGTATGGAGCCAAAACTCATCAGTCTTAGTAATAGTGTAAATTTGGGAAAAGGTCTAGGACAAGCGGACAGAGATCTTTCTCTGCACGTTGAGGCATTCTACCAATACAAAATCGGAGATAATATTGAGGTGACGCCAGGTTTGATCTGGATTACTGCACCTGATTCGGATAACAGCAATCCTGATAGTTTATTTGCTTGGGTTCGTACTGTCTTTAGGTTTTAACCGAATGGCACTCCCCGGACTGAATAAAAATTTGCTTACATTTGTTTAATTAAAAGTCCGGGGATTCTTGAGTCTTAAAGGAGCGATCGCTTTTAACCTACAAAGAGACACGTTAAAGACAAAGCCCAATCCAATTTCGCGTCTTTACTTATCCAGACAAAACCGTTTATCTGGCTCTTGCCCAGTGGTGTCAACTTAACATAAAAACCAGTCTATACATAGCTTTGAAAGATTGTCTTATTGTCTTGTTCTCACTCTCTGACTCGCGGCAGAGCCGCAATGACAAGCATTTCCAGTTAGAGGCTGGAAACGAGGTTTGAAAAGGAGTTTTAACTTAAGTTGACACCCATGCCTCCTGCCTCACTCCAACAAAGTTGATTTTACATAAATTTACCTTTGAAGTTGTTTGGTAAAATGCTTGCTTTTTGTCGAAAACTGTGAAAAGCTTTATTATGTTAAACTACGGTTTGCCGATCAAGATAAAGTATTTATATGGGATTGAGGGATCGCAATTTTTAAATATTTATTTATTTTGCAGCATGGATGGGGTGAAGACTTGACGCTTAAGACTTTATAAACCAGGGGAAATGGTAGATGCTGAAGACGTTAACAAACGATTTTGAACTCGACTTAGAAGCAGATGTGCTTGTAATTGGAGGTGGACCAGCTGGAACTTGGGCGGCATGGAGTGCTGCATCAAATGGAGCTAAGGCGATCCTTGTAGATAAAGGGTATTGCGGCACAACTGGATGCGCTGCTGCATCTGGAAATGGTGTGTGGTATGTGCCACCCGATCCAGAAGCACGAGAAACTGCAAAGGCAAGTCGGGAATCGTTGGGTGGGTTTTTATCCGATCGCAACTGGATGGATCGGGTACTTGATCAGACCTATGCAAACGTCAATCAGTTAGCAGAGTGGGGTTATCCCTTCCCTACCGACGATGAAGGCAAACCCTATCGGCGATCGCTGCAAGGGCCGGAGTATATGCGGCTGATGCGGCGGCAAATTCAACGCGCTGGAGTCAAGATTTTAGACAACAGCCCCGCCTTAGAATTACTGGTTGATGACGATGGTGCTGTTGCTGGTGCAACAGGTGTGAACCGTCAGACTGGTGAGAAATGGATAGTGCGATCGCAGTCCACAATTATCGCAACTGGCGGCTGTGCGTTTCTCAGTAAAGCGTTAGGATGCAACGTCCTGACGGGGGATGGTTATCTGATGGCGGCAGAAGCAGGAGCCGAGATGTCAGGTATGGAATTTTCTAATGCTTATGGCATCTCTCCCGCCTTTTCTTCAGTCACCAAAACCCTGTTTTATAATTGGGCAACTTTTACCTACGAAGACGGTACTGTAATTCCGGGGGCAAGTTCTCATAGACGTTCAGTGATTGCCCAGACATTACTGCAACAGCCAGTTTATGCCATCATAGACAAAGCGGCGGAATCGATGCGGGCATCTATGCGTTTAGCACAGCCCAACTTCTTTTTACCCTTTGACCGTGCAGGTATCGATCCATTTACTCAACGTTTCCCCGTCACCTTGCGCCTAGAAGGAACTGTGCGCGGTACTGGAGGAATTCGGATTGTCGATGAGACTTGTGCAAGTTCTGTACGCGGACTCTATGCGGCTGGAGATGCCGCTACACGGGAATTAATTTGTGGCGGATTCACTGGCGGTGGTAGTCATAATGCGGCTTGGGCAATATCTTCTGGCTATTGGTCAGGAAAATCGGCTGCTGAATATAGCCGTAGTTTGGGGGAATACAAAACTCAACGCCATGTTAAGGGTGTTGGAGAAGTAGGATTACAGAGTGGGAGCGATCGCTCTCAAACTTTGGCAACTGATGAAATTATTCAAGCAGTCCAAGCCGAAGTATTCCCTTACGAAAAGAACTATTTCCGTACAGAACAAGGCTTAACCAAGTCTTTGGGTAAGCTAAATCATCTTTGGCAAGAACTCCGCAATAGCCAGGTAACATCAGATAAAGAGCTAATCCGGGCGCGAGAAGCTACAGCAATGGTAGCCACAGCGCGATGGATGTACAGCAGTGCTATTGAACGTAAAGAAACTCGTGGGATGCACAAACATCAAGACCATCCAGAACTTGATGCTAACCAGCAGCATCACTTGATTAGTGGTGGATTAGATCGAGTCTGGGTAAAGAGTCAGCCTTTACAGAGTACAGAAAAGTCTTTATCTAAAATAGGAGCAGCAGTGTGATTGAGTTGGTTAGCGAATCGCGGTGCATAAAATGTAATATCTGCGTGAATATTTGTCCAACTAATGTGTTTGACAGAGTACCTGATGCGCCGCCAACTATTGCTCGACAGAGTGACTGCCAAACCTGTTATATGTGCGAATTGTATTGTCCAGTTGATGCGCTTTATGTTGCACCAGAGAGCGATGTAACGACTTCAGTTAACGAAGCAGAATTGGCAGAAGTTGGTCTACTGGGTAGTTATCGGGAAAACATCGGTTGGGGACATAAACGCACTTCAACAGCAAAAGCCGATCAAACATTCCAAATTTTGAAGCAGATTAAATAGTGCGACGGAGAAAATAGTCATGCTGTCGTTCAAAGTAGGAACAGGTTCTATCAGTAAAAATAAATTTACTTCCAGATTATCAACTTCAGTGGCTTGTGTCCTACTGCTACTAACTACAGCATGTAGCCAAGGCGAAACTAAATCTGCTCAATCCATTGAGGCTGTTAATGTCAATAACGCTGATTCCAATAACATTTCTATCCTACGAATAGGTTATGTAGGTAGTTCACAACCTACAGGAGTACTTGGTTGGGCAAAGAAAAAGGGAATATTAGAGCGTGAATTGCAAAAAGTAGGATTTAAAAACATTACTTTTGCCAGGTTTCCTAACGGGCCGGATCTCAATGAGGCGCTTGTTGCCGGACAATTAGATGTTGGTTCTTTAGGCGATACACCAGCCATAGTTTTGAGAGCAAGGGGTCAGGAAACCCGACTGCTGCGGATTAGCCAATTTAATACAACGGCCTGGTTAGTAGCGAAAAGGAATGGCCCGCGATCGCTTGCTGAACTTAAAGGTCAAAAAATAGCTACCCAAAAAGGTTCTTATATGCATCGATACCTCCTGGGTCTATTAGCTGAAGCTAAAATTGCCAAAGATGTAAAAGTTGTCCACTTGATGACTACTGAGGCAAAAGGGGCTTTAGAACGTGGTGATGTGGCTGCTTATGCAACTTCAAGTGATCTGGGGCCTTTTTTGAAATCGCAAGGGTTTCCAGTGATTGATTCTTCGGCGAATCATCAAGGTCTATCAGGAACATCATTAGTTGTTGCAACTGAAAGCTTTCTGGCGAAACAGCCTGATTTTCCCCAGAAATTTAATGCAATTCTCACAGAAGCAGCCAAGGATTTAAAAGCTAATTCTGAAGAATATTATCAGTACCACGCTCAAACTACTAAATATCCCATCGATATTATCAAAGTATCGTTCCCACTAAAACAGGTATCAGAAGAACCATTACCAGCAGATGGTGTAAAACTTTTAGAGGGGACAAAGAAATTTTTAGTCTCGCAGGGTTTAGCAAAGTCGGACTTTAATTTAACAGATTGGGTTGCTGAAGAAAAATAAAAAGTGGGGAGTGGGGGAAGCAGGGGGAAAATAACCAATGCCCCATACCAATGCCCATTTTTACAACGTTCCATGTTCCATTTCCTCTGTTCACTTGTAGGGTGGGTCTTGCCCACTCTACATTTCTCCTAAATAAGGAACCGCAGAGGACACGGAGAAATGAGAGTTTAAAAAATATCCTAAAACTGATGCAAAAATTCTTTCTATTTCTCCTCCCTCTGTGTTCTCTGCGTCTGGAGTGGTTCGTTTATTTGGATAATTTATTTCTTGGAAATCCCTAAAAGGATGATTTGATTATGGTGCTAGATATTACAAAACCAAAAGACTACATTGACCTAGCAACTTCTCTATCCAAAGAACTTGCTCAATCCGCAGTTGAACGGGATGCTAAAGCTGGAGTTCCAGAAGAGGAAATTAATAAACTACGTGAAAGTGGTTTGTTATCATTGATTGTACCCAAGCAATATGGTGGGATTGGTGCAACTTGGATTGATGCCTTAAAAATTGTCAGAAAGTTATCAAAAGCAGATGGGTCAATTGGT
This sequence comes from Nostoc sp., assembly GCF_036917515.1. Classification (GTDB taxonomy): domain Bacteria; phylum Cyanobacteriota; class Cyanobacteriia; order Cyanobacteriales; family Nostocaceae; genus Nostoc. Next base: position 17,573 of record NZ_JBALDE010000125.1, read on the forward strand.
CAGTTGTATGGTAATCATCTCAATTTAACAGCTTTGGGTCATGTTTCCGGCACACCGTCCCAAAAGGAAAAATATTATAGAGAAACTGCCAAGAATAACTTATTTTGGGCAAATGCCATCAATACAAAAGACACTAGGCTGAAAATTAATCCAGAAGGTGAGAACTTTCGGGTTAATGGTGTTAAAAGCTTTGGTACAGGTATTTCTATTGCAGATTATCGGGTATTCTCCGCTTTGGAAGATGGCGTAGAATTGCCCTTCATATTCATAATTCCCAAAGAAAGGGAAGGGTTAGTTTCTAATCAAGATTGGGACAACATCGGGCAACGTCGCACTGATAGCAGTAGTTATACATTTAATAATGTTTTAGTAGAAAAAGATGAGATTTTAGGGCCACCAAATCCTCCTGATAATGCCTTCTCAACTTTTCTTGGCATTATTGCCCAGCTAACAAAAACCAACGTTTATCTGGGAATTACCAAAGGAGCCTTCGCCGCCGCTCGTGAGTATACAAAAACTACTACCAAACCATGGATTACATCAGGGGTAGATAGTGCTACTCAAGACCCATATATCCTGCATCATTACGGTGACTTTTGGGTAGAAATTCAAGCTGCGATCGCTCTAGCTGACCAAGCAGCCGAAAAGGTGCAAGCAGCATGGGACAAGGATACAGAACTGACTCATCAAGAAAGGGGAGAAGTAGCGATCGCAGTTTCTGCTTCCAAGGCATTAGCTACCCGTGTAGGTATAGATATTACCAACCGTATCTTTGAAGTTACGGGAACTCGCGCCACAGCAACTAAATATGGATTTGATCGTTACTGGCGAGATTTGCGAACCTTTACCCTGCACGATCCTGTGGACTACAAATTACGAGCGATCGGCGATTGGGTACTTAACGAGCAGCTACCCGTTATCACGCAATATTCTTAGGTCATTGGTTATTTCTCTCTCCACCTTTATCCTCAAAGACGCGATGAATCGCGTCTCTACTTACCAATCTAAAATCTAAAATTCAAAATTGATATGACTCAACTAAAAACACTTCCTACCTACGACCCAAGTTTATTTGAGGGAGCCGCAGAGGGCTACGCTCAATATAGAACCAAATACCCACCAGTTGTATTCGACAAACTAGCCGAAATATTTCATCTCAATGGTCAAGGACGACTCCTTGATTTAGGTACCGGTCCAGGATTAATTTCAATTGGTCTGCGAACCAGATTTGAAGAAGTTGTGGCGATCGATCCTGATCCCGACATGATTGCAGAGGCTAAACGACAAGCAGCAGCAGTTGGAGCAAATAATATTACTTGGTTAGAACAAGGAGCCGAATTCATCGACTCTAGTTTAGGGAAATTTGGTGTTGCATAATAAAGGGATGAGGAGAGGGTTCATACTGTGCATTGTCCATACTGTAAGTCTACGGAGATTAGAAAAAATGGAAAAAGAAG
>NZ_JBALDE010000126.1:0-45488 GCF_036917515.1 Nostoc sp.
GTCATTTGCTCACAAGGTGCTGATATCTTCAATCTTTCAGCTTAAGCCTTGTGAGTTTTCTTACAATAGCCCCTCACTTTTAAAACATCCTCTCATTACTGATTTACCTTTAGCAATAGAAGATGATACTAACTTCATTGACGCAATTAAGAGAAGCAGACAACTAAGCAAGGATTTAACATGGCGGATTACTGCCATTATATTCATATCATTTATAATTACTTTACCTATACAAATTTTAGAATGGTTGATTTATAGTAGAGGATTAAACATTTTAATACAACTAATTTCCTTATTGTTATCTGGAAATTGGATAAATGAAAAGAAAATGTTTATCAGTGCATTAATACTGATAATTTTAAATTTAATCAATGGCATAATATTGATGCCCTTTTGGCAATCTATTAAATCTGTAGTTTACTATGACATTATTTGTCGTCGAGAAGGTTTTGATTTAAAAATCAATACAGTTCAGATAAGCCCGAAACTCTGATGTAGAGACATGTATCGCGTCTTGAAAGACTACGTTAATAACCCTTAACCTAAGCGTATTGAATTATAACTAATTAATCAGACACGATATCATAATCATCTATGGATAATTATTGGAATTAAAAGGTATTTATTGTAAAAATAAAAGCACAACAATGTTGTGCTCATGTGATTATTTATATTCCGTTTATTGTGATAACCAGAAAATTTCTTAATTAGTCCAGTTGAGTACTGTACGCACTAAAACCATAAGCCAAAGTTTCTTTTAAATTATCTGATGGCTTAAGACTTCTGTTGATAGCATTAGCAAAAGGCACTGGAATCCCTTTGATGGTTTCCGGTAAAATTGCATATTCTGCTGTTGGTTCAACAATGTATTGTGGACACTTGGCTTTCATCCCAGCAGTAGCTAACATTTCTTGTATTTCAGTAGCTGAATATTGCTTGAGATAAACTGGATTTCTCACAAATGGGTTCAGCCTTCTGATAAAATTATGGATAATATGAGAAGGACAAGACTTATTGTGAAAAGAATGATTAAAAACAAAAATTCCACCAGGTTTTAGCACACGACATATATCAGCCAATAAATTTCTTAATTGTACATCTGGGATATGCATAAAAACACAGTTAGAAATTACCAAATCTATAGAATTATCTTCTAAAGGCAATGTCTCAGCAGAAGTACAAATCAAGTGAAATTCAGCTTCGGGGAAAAAATTGTATTCTTGTTTAACTTTGATTAACCGCCGCAATAAAGGTTCAGAAATATCAATGCCGTAATATTTCTCGCATTTGAGATTTTTTGCTTTCGAGAGATGTAAAGGTGCGCGACCATAACCAGAACCAATTTCTAGAATAGAACCAACAGATTTATTCAAGGGAAATTTGTTCCAAGTACCTCCAGGCGTACCAGTTAGCAAAGTGTAATCTTGTTTAATCGGCGATGTCTGTGCAACTTTTTCAATTTTTTGAGAACCATAATATGTTTTACCAATTGCATCCCATCTTTTTTTATGTTGAGTATTAGTTAATTGTTCATAGTCGCTAGGAAAATAAATACCATCTCGTAGTTCAAAGTCATTCAGACTGGATTTTACGTTTGCTAATTGAGACATTATGATTATTCCTCATCAATAATTAAGTTTGTTTCCTGTTATACTCTTAACTCAGCATTAACCGCAAGCAATTTTTTATGAATTGATCCATCTTAGCTTTTCTCAAAGTCTATATATGGTTCGTAGGTTAGCACAGCTATGCTATCAAAGCACGTATTGTATCCATAGAGGCGTAGCGGCTACTCTAGCCTTCGGCAACGACTACGTTGAACAAGAACGCCAAGGTCGAACCCGCAGGGTACGAAAACCGTTGTAATAGCAAGCCGTTATCTAATAAAAACGGCAAGTTCGTATACATTAGTTGATAGATTGCAACAATCGGAGGCTGCGATGGTAGCAGGGTTACAACAAAAACGGGTGGTAGTTGTAGGTGCTGGTTGGGCTGGTTTAGGAGCAACCTACCATTTGGCAAAACAAGGTTATGATGTGACACTTCTTGAAGCAGGCCCCTATCCTGGTGGATTGGTAGCAGGTTGGCAAACAGCTGCCGGAAAATCTGTTGAAGCTGGCATTCATGGGTTCTGGTATCCTTACAAAAATATTTTTTCTTTAATCAATGAATTAGAAATTAATCCTTTTACTACTTGGACTCGTTCTTCGCAATATTCGCCAGCAGGTTTGGAAGTTGAATCACCAATTTTTCAAGATTTACCGCGACTCCCCTCGCCGCTGGGAACTTTTCTCTACACTCAGTTTAAGCGGCTGCCACTAATTGACCGTCTTAGCGCTCTGCCTTTACTTTATGCTGTCGTTGATTTTGATAATTCCGATGCAGCTTGGCGGCGCTATGATTTTGTAACTGCCCGTGAATTATTCAAAGACTTTAACGTTTCTTCCCGACTTTACCGCGAGGCTTTTGAACCGATGTTATTAGTGGGCTTATTTGCCCCTGGCGAACAGTGTTCAGCCGCCGCAACTTTAGGGATGCTTTACTTTTTTATTCTGGCTCATCAACCTGATTTTGATGTGGTTTGGTGTCGGGGAACTGTCGGAGAAAAGATATTTCGTCCTTGGGTGGAACGTCTCGAAAAAGCTGGTGTGCGAGTGTTGCCCAAGCGTCGGGTTACAGATTTAATTGTTGATAGTAATCATCAAGCCAAGGCTGTGGTCTGCGGTGATGAAGTTTTTGATGCAGATGCCGTGATTTTTGCGGTTGGAATTACGGGGATGAAAAAAATTGTTTCAACTAGCCCGAGTTTACAAAGTCGTGAAGAATTCCGGAATTTGAGCAATTTAGGAGCAATTGATGTTTTAGCAACGCGGCTATGGTTTGACCGTAAAATTAATATTCCTCGCCCTTCTAATGCTTGCTTTGGATTCGACACAACTACAGGTTGGACGTTTTTTGATTTGAATGCTTTACATGATGAATATCGGGATGAGCCGGGAACAGTGATTGAAGCTGATTTCTATCACGCGAATCAATTTCTCAATTTGAGTGATGAGGAGATTTTAGCAATAGTTCAAAATTATTTAGCAACTTGTGTGCCAGCATTTCGTCAAGCAAAGATAATTGATAGTAGTGTAATTCGTCTACCTCAAGCGGTGACTCACTTTGCACCTGGTAGCTATCGTTATATGTTGCCAGCTAAGACAAGTTTTGAGAATGTGTTTATGAGTGGGGATTGGATTGTGAACCGTCATGGTTCCTGGTCACAGGAAAAAGCTTATGTTACTGGTTTGGAAGCGGCAAATTTGGTAGTGTCTTATTTAGGAAAAGGTCAGCCATCTGAGATTTTAGCTGTAGAAGAGGATGAAGTGCATATCCAAGTGGCGCGATCGCTCAACCAAACTTGGCGTAAATTGAGTAAATCTATCCTGCCTGACTTTTGGTTGCCGTAATTTGTAGGGTAGCACAGTAGTGTATCCCTACTGTATGTATATTTCTTGCAAATTTAGTCAATCATTAATTGTAATTTAAATTCGGTAAGCTAAAGAAAGCGATCGCGATACCATCCTTATAATGTAAATCAAATCACATAAGCTTATGGAGCCAGACTCTTTACAAACTGAGGTGATTTTGACGCACCCGCGTGAGTCCCTTGGTAGAGTGCAACTTGATTGGACACCCCAACCCGGAAACTATCTTGATTTTGAAGGTAAAACCTACGCGGTTTTAGAGCGCCGCCATAAATACAAACTTCAAGCTGGGCGCTACCGCTTGCATAATATTGCCATTTATGTACAGTCTGCTAAACGACCATCTGAGAAAAGTTTGGTAGCAGGACGTTGGGTAATCGGTGATGCCACCTGCTGCTACAATGCTCATTCAGAACTCATTCGCTGTGCAGTCAACCCAGATGGCCCTTGCGAATCTTGCCGCTTTTATGAAAAGTTAGAAGTTACAAGTTAAGAGTGAGGAGTTAAAAGTTATTCTCCCTCATCTCCTCCATCGCCGTCAGCTTCCCGTACCAAAAACTTCTCCCACAGTTAAGCGCGTACCATTTACAAAATCCCATCCCGACTGGGGACGTTTACCAGCTAACTGAACTTCTCGCAACAGCAATAAACCGTCCCCAGTTTGGACAATCGCGCCAATGCCTTTGACAATGCTGACTACAACTCCCGGTTGATCTGATACATTTGACAAATCAGGCAATTTATGAATCAATTCCTGTAATTCTGCTGGGAGATCGCGATCGCTTACAGAACTCAAAGGAGCAGAAGCAGTGATTTTCAACAAATTGTCACGAAAGGTAGCCGTGCAGTTAGGGTAAAAGCCTCTAATTTGATTGTGTAATTGGATCGCGCTTTTTGACCAATCCAAAGCATAATCTGGTTTTTGAATCAGAGGTGCATAAGTCGCTGCTAAATTATCTTGGGGAATTGGTTGAATTTCTTTACATTCCAACTTCAACAGAGTTTCCACCAACAAATCTCCACCGATCCCCGCTAATCTGTCGGCTAAATCTTGGGCATTATCCAGTAATTCAATAGGTGTAGTAGCTATTCGGAGCATTGCGCCAGTATCCATCCCCACATCCATTAACATCGTGGTGATCCCCGTTTCTTTCTCACCGTTATACAAACACCACTGAATCGGCGCAGCACCGCGATATTTAGGTAAAATCGAGCCATGCACATTAATACAAGCCAATTTTGGCATATTTAAGATTTTTGCTGATAAAATCTGTCCATAAGCGACAACAACAAACACATCTGCATCTAATTGTTTGAGTTTGGTTAAAGTTTCAGTGTCTTTTTTCACCCGTTCGGGTTGCCATACTGGTAAATTGTGAGCAGTAGCGATCGCTTTTACAGGTGAAGGCGTAAGTTTATTTCCGCGTTCTCGGCGTTTATCTGGTTGGGTGACAACTGCCAGTACCTCAAATTCTGAATGATTCAATAACTTTTCCAAGGTGGGTACAGCAAATTGAGGTGTACCAAAAAATACAATTTTCATTAATAATTAGTTGTTAGTCGTGAGTCATTAGACTTCTTGTATGAATCAATGAGCTTTCACCCTAAATCCCTCTCGTAAACTTGGGAGAGGGACTTTGAATTTGGCTCCCCTTCTCCCAATTTTGGGAGAAGGGGTTAGGGGATGAGGGCAAATTTTGCATTTGTGCAAGAGGTCTATTAGTTAATCGTAAGTGCGCCCCTGATAACTGACAACATTTAAGTTGCATGTTGAAACAGAATGCACTAAGCCAGCATCTAGCAGGCTCCTGGATTCGCGACGGCAGTTGCAAAACACAGTTGTTCGCTGTAAATAATATTCGCTGTTTGGTGGTACAATATTTTCGTATTCATGAAACCAAAGGCTGCTTGATTAACTTAGTTGTTAAGTTAACAAGTGTAATAGCAAAGTATCAGCCGCATCTGCCTCTAGTGAACCTAATCACTTAGTGGTTTATCGTTGTGAGTCGCTAGAGCATCTACCGAGTGACTTTTGTTGTGTTCTTGATCGTCTTTCTGAAATTAGCTTGAAATGTAGTTAAATTTCTGAAAAAATATTGCCTCTTCTAGCTATTTTTTTAGATGAGATAGCAATTTATAACTTTGGGTTGCTGATAGCAATATCTTCTGAGTATGATGTATTATGCGTCCGCGTTCCCAGGTTTTTAATTAACGCCTCACGTTTACCATCATGAGGGTTTGCGCTGTTATATTTAGTGTGTAACCTAGCTTATTTGATGTGTACTAGCGATCGCTAGTACGATCCCCGATAACTAAGTTATCTCACTCTTGTTTGCCAGCCTGATTCCTCAAACTACACCCGAAATATTTCTTAACTAAGACTTATTTTTGGTGTAGTGGAATATAGCGACATTATATATCGTGTAGTAATTACTGAGTTCTCAGCATATTTACTATACTTACATATTTTTGCCAAAAAATATTCAGTACCTCAGTAAGAAAAGGTGTAGACAATGATACTTAATTTTTGTAAAACTGTGCAAACTTTGAAGATATTATTTCGTCATTAGTTTTAGTTTCTTGTTATACATATAACTACCACCTGCCCCATTGCTGCTGATGTATTGCTTCTCACATAGCAATTGCCCCCTCTAGAGAGTCTACAAATGCTTAAACCCCTTTTGCTGTCAGGATGGTTCCGCACACAACCATTTCTCAATTATGTTGTCGCTGTGACACTACTTGCACCTTTATTAGGAGCATCGGCTCACTCGATCCCAGTAAGATCCGAAGTACATAAACTAACTTCGAGGGCTGGAGAATCTGACTCTAGATCAAAGGAAATAGCTGTAGTTGGGGAACCTGAGATAGCTGAAACATTAAAAACAGATCAAATCGAATCGACAACAGAAGAATTTGACTCTGTGCCAACACAAAGTACTGCTGTTCAGGAACCGCAAGTATTACCAGTAGATAAAATTGAGCCTTCGGCTCAAGTAGATAGTTATCTATCAAGCAGTGATTTAGATTTAAGCGATGTAACTGTTCCCGATTCTTTGGCAGCAGTTGAACTCGCACCATCAACAGATGTTCCTGTTAGTCAACTTAATTTAATCCGCAAACTTAAAGCTGCTAATGTCAAGTCTTTGAGAGGACAAGAAAATTATCTCTCTAGAGAAAAATCTTTTACTGAATCATTGACAGCAACTCAAGTAGCACCAACTATTAGAGAATCTCAATCAATCACAACGACGGAAATACCTGTTGTGGAACCAGTGAATGAGTCCCAAGCAGAACAAATAGATCCCATCGGTAGTCCTCATCCGATTCCTTGGAAATGGATTACAGCAACTCAAGAAGCTATTGCTTCTAATGGTGGTTCTGGAGTGCGTCACTATCGCAGCGTACCCGTGATTTCTCCAGATGGTAAATATGCTGTTTATAGTCGGGTGCAACTGGAGGTCAAACCTCAAATGTACAACAGCCGTGTCACCAGCGTTCTGTTTATCCAAGATATGCAAACTAAGAAATTGTGGGTGATGGCTTCAACGACTCCAGTTAGCGATCCTTTATTAAAGGTAAAGGCTGTAAAAGCGGAGTCTTCAGAAGAAACCGATATGAGCGGTAAAATTGGGGTACTAGTTCCAGTTAGCTGGTCAGAAAAAGGCGATCGCTTCTTAGCACGCAAATTTGATGGTATATTTAACACGGGTGATTCTACAGATAGTGCAGTGATCTGGGATCGGCAAAAAAATCACGCTAACACAGTAGCTCCTGTTAGTGACGAAGAACATGAAAAAGTTGCCGTATTGTTAGGCTGGAGTAAAAGGCAACCGGATCATGTGTTGTTCCGTGCAGGTGAATTAGGTGAGGAAAACTGGCCATTAATGCAAGTTGCTAATGATGGTAAGACTGTACCCACAACAGACCAAGATCAGCCGATTACTTTTGGTAAAAAGGTGACAGAAATTTGGGCAGGTCCACAAGTTGCCTACCGATAATTTATTAAATATCTTATATACTCCCGTTGTCGTCACTGGTGACAACGGGATTTTTTTATGTGATAAATATTTTTGGTGTTGCTGAGTTTAGATAGCCTAAGAATAGGTGTAAAAGCGCAGATATGACAACAACGATCACTCTATTGCTGCTTAAAATATCGGCAACAAAACCTGATTATTACAAGTTTGTTACTTCCCTACTGAATCCAATTCATATCAAGTTTGGGTAATTAGTTATGATTTCCACAGTCATTGCACCCCTCCCCTCAATCACCTCTTTGGTTGTGCAGAGGGGAAACAAAACGTAGCTTTGGCGCTGTGGGGTTCTTCGGGTTTAATAAGTAATCAAGCAGATATTATATCACAACTAGCTCAGTCAAAATCTCATGTTGTAATTCTTCATCCAATTGCGTTTGAATAATCTCTTAAACCAAAATTAGATGTAATCCTTACATGAAAATTAAAACTACAGAGGCTTATCACCTCTTTCCCATTCAGGTATTGTACCCTTCACCCGGCGGATGGGCAAATTAGCAATTAAAGCCGTGGTTCGTTGGTTACTTTCTAAAGAAAACTCCAAGCCCTCTGTCTCAACTTCGACATAGCGACAGACTACATCTAGGATTTCTTTCCGCATTTTTTCCAACGTTTGAGGATCTATATCAGCGCGATCGTGAGCAATTACCAATTGCAGGCGACGTTTAACTTGAGTTCGACTGCTATCAGTACCGCGAAAAAAAAGTTTTTCTAGAAGTTCAATCATTACGAATAGGTCTGGGGCGGAGACTGGAAAGGTAAGTTAAACAATCTTTGTCCACAACAACCTTCGTAGGCGGGCGAAGATGCTGTCTTGGGACGAGTCGATCTCCAGAAATTCGACACTTTCTCCTTCTAATCTACGAGCAATGTTCTCAAAGGCTGTGGCAGCTAAAGAGTGATTTTCCGCTAACACTAAGGGTTCGCCGCGATTGGTAGATACAATAACACGCTCGTCGTCAGGGATTACCCCGATGAGGGGAATGGCGAGAAGTTCCTGAACATCTTGCACTGACATCATATCATTTGCCTGCACCATTGCGGGTCTGATGCGGTTAATTATTAAATGAACACGCTTGATACCTTGTGCTTCTAGTAACCCTACTACCCGATCGGCATCGCGAACTGAGGAAATTTCTGGTGTGCTGACAATTAGCGCTTCTTTGGCCGGGCCGATCGCATTTTTAAACCCATTTTCAATCCCAGCAGGACTATCAATTATCACGTACTGATATTTTTGCGCTAGTGCATTCACCAATAACTTCATCTGTTCGGGTGTGACTGCATCTTTGGAGCGATTTTGGGCTGCCGGTAGGAGTACGAGATTGGGTTGGCGCTTATCTTTCACCAAAGCTTGTTCTAAACGGCACTCTCTAGCTAAGACTTCTACCGCAGTATAAACGATGCGGTTTTCCAACCCTAACAGCAAATCCAAATTTCTCAGACCAAAATCCGCATCAACCAAGGCAACTTGACGCCCCATTTTGGCTAAAGCCATACCCAAATTTGCTGAAACTGTGGTTTTACCCACTCCTCCTTTACCGGAGGTAATCACAATAATGCGAGTCATGATAGAAATGCGGTCAGTGAGGGTTCAGGAAATATAAAACAGTAAATTGCAGTATAAAGTATGAAGTATCGTATCAAGTATGAAGAAATATCTGTTCTCCCTGATGAGGGTGAGGCATGAATATTTGTTTTATTTCATCCTTACTTATATACTTCATTCTTTAAGTAAATATTTATGGTTCTTGATTGCTCTTGGTGAATTGGTTTCTGGAAAAATCAGTCGTCCTAGCGATACGAATTCCTTGGGGCGTAATATGTGCCACCTCTGGAAAAAACTGCATTGGCGGTTTTTCTGGTGCTCTAGCTACAGCATCTGCGATCCGCAATTGGGTTGGTTCCATTTGCAAGGCCATAATCAGACACTCACGATTGCCTCCAGCCCCAGCATGAGCAATTCCACGCAGACGACCCCAGATAATAATATCTCCATCTGCAATTACAATACCACCTGGATTTAAATCTCCCAAGAGAATTACTGTCCCAGGATGACGAATTTCTACTCCAGAGCGGACTGTCATTTCTAAATAAAGGGCATCTTCTTGGGGGATCGCTGTAGCTGTTGGCTCGGAACTCAAGGAAGTTACGGGCTGTAATTGTTCTACTGAATACCCTGATGTCACAGCAGCGATCGCCGTTTGCCGCCGACTGGTCGAGACAGATATCAGCCGGAGTTGGACTTCACTCAGAGCCTCGGCGAGTTCTTGGAGTTGTCTGGCATCTACCAAACGATCTTGTGCCATTAAATGCACAGGTGTATTAGATACACGGAAGCGCTCGCCTGCACTCAGACGTTGCCTTATTTGTTGCCAAATATTAGACCAAGTGAGTTCTGAGGCAGATACTTGAGATTCCGAGGGCAAAATTAATAAAAGTCGTCCCTCCTTACTTTTTAACTGGACTTGACTATTATCATTTACACGATGCCCTGGTAATGCTAACTCATCGGGATTTAAGTCAGTCAGGATAAAATCCGATCCAGCATCAGTATTTGTTGACTCTACATCTGGGTCAGCAGGATTTGACTCTACATCCCCAAGAACAGTATTTGATTTTAAGTAAAGGAGGACAGATTTTAATTCAGCATCTGGGAGGATAGAATCTGACTCTACATCAGAAACAGTAGAATTTACCTCTATCTCAGAAAGGATAGAGTTTGATTCTGCATTCGGAAGTGCAGAATTTGACTTTAGATTGGGAATCGCAGAATCAGAAGTCATGTAGTACTAGCCAAAAGACAATAGATTTTAAATTTTGGGTCGCACCTTTGGTGCGCTGACAGCGCAACTTAGATTTTGGATTTGTGTCACTCAAAAGGGGTGTTGGCGTAGCGGGATATTTGTCCGACATTAACCAAAAGACTCTTTAATCTAAAATCTCAAATCTTAAATTGGTACAGTCAACCTCTGATAAACTGTCACCAAGGCATCAGCATCGCCAACGTTACCTGGAAACAGCACCACAGGTAAATCAGGAAACTGAGGATGATCGGATGGCGTTAACACCATTGAACAACCAGCTAAAATTTGACCGAGTAAACGGGCTGAAGTTAAAGCTAGTCCAGTACTCAAGACATCGTTTGAAGTAATGCCACCCTTGCTGATTAAGAATCCTATATCAGATGGTAAACCGCGCACAATATCCATCAATAAACTCGAAACTTTTTTCCCAAAATCCAATCGTGTCTTGACATCTTTAAAATTCAGTTCCTGACGGCTAGTATAAACCACTGGTGTTTTGCCAGCTTTGTGTGCTGCCCGTGTACTTTCTTGAATTTCAGTTAGCAATGCCGCAGATTGATTTGCATCATCAAGTAATCGCGCTACATTCACTTCAATTCCCACTGTTCCTTCTACTTGCAACAGCGCCTCTAATTGCTGGGTAGTCTTTTTCACATGGGAACCAACAATCACTACACCTGGTTTGCCTTGGCGCACATACTGTGCCATGTTTTCGGCGGCAATTGGTTGGGGTGGTAAAGCAGCTAAAGCCGTCAAAATACTTGCTGCACTGCGAAATAAAAAGCGTTTCCCTTGAGTTGCGGCTGCTAATACATCTACTGCAAAGCGGTTGAGATCAGCTTGAGTTTCACCATCGACAACAGCGCACTGATTACCACTCAGTTTTAGCAAGCGTTCTAAACTACCAGCGCGAATCTCGGCGAGGAGAAACCTTTCTACTGCTTCAGCACTAATTCCTCCTTGAGTCTTTTCTTCAACGTACTTGGGTAAGTAACTGTAATGGTAGCTGAAGACTGAATCACGGGCAAATTCGGTTTCATGGACTGGGGTGGGGACACCAGCAATAATTAAATAATGCACGCTGTTGCTGGTAATGCGTCCGCCCTCAAAAAATGCTGGTACGAGAAAATGAGCATCAAAGGGGCCGAGTTCTTGGGCGATCGCATCAGTTTCAATAGGATAATGCCCCCGCAAAGTAGAATCAGAACGGCTGACAATCAGAAAATCCTCAATTCCTTCAGCCTTCAAAGCGATTTTGAGGTTGTGGCAAACTTCTTTGGTAACAGATGCAGCTGACTCTGGCGTTAGCGCTCTAGTATTAGTCAGCACAAAGAAAATCAGCGAATCATCCTGCAACCCACGGCGTAAAGTCTCTATATCCCAGTGCATTAGCAGCAAGCAGCTGTGGACTGTTTGAGAACCTGTAGGGTCATCATCCAGGACAATTATTTTAGGTTTGTTGCTCATTTAAGTCAACGGGGCGATTGTTTTCTGGGAAAGTGTTGAGCGTGTAGAAGTCACTAATACACAAAGCTTAGTCCACTAAGGTGGACTATCAAAGTCAAGGGTTTTCTAAGCTGCGGAGGCAGGTAAAGTTTCGTGTAGCCGCTTTTACAAACATTTTTTTAGCCTTTCTGCAATTTTCTGATTTCTGCTTGCACATCGATCGCAATTTGCAATGATTGATTTAGCAACTGAGCATATTCGCCTGCTTGACTACTAACTTGTAAAGCTCGCAAATTGGCTAAATTATTCACAAACAACTCTTGGTTACTAGCAAGCAATTTTTTATTATCCCGCAAAATTCGTTCCGTTTTCAGAGCGCGGACTAAATCTTCTCTAATCAGTTGTAGGGCAGCAGTTACCTTCTCTCGGTCATGGATACTGCTTTCTATGTTTCCTGATGCTGCCAATTGATCATTAATATCGATGGCAGCAATTAGGTCATGATATTTATCAACTTCATCTAAAAGTATTGTCAGTCCTTCAGGACAGGTTAATTGTCGCCACAGCCATCGCCCCACTAATATTGGCATTGGCACTAAAATTAGTAAAAGAATTCCTAATCGAATTGAAGAACCAATTGTTGGCAGAATAATAAAAGCGTAAACAAAGCCTACAATTATTGGCGTTAGCGCCAGCGTCACCAGTATTTCACTGATAAAAAACCCTAATCGCTTTTTGCCATCTCGCAAAATCGAGGGACGAAAAACGTCTTCTGGATCGAACCCAGTCAAACGTCTTAGTTCCCCTTTACTAATTTCCAAGCCTATTAAGTCCGGCTGCACTGCATACTCCTATGGAAACCCAAGTTGCGTATTCACTCTCTGTGGATTAGACTTTAACCACTATTTCTACGTCCACCAGAGACGTTGTGTTCCCAGTATTACAAATGGATGGCTTTTTACGCACCCGTCCAGAAAAAAGAACTGTGTGAGCTATTTCCTAAAATTCAAACACGTTTTACTGAGCACGTTGGCTAATAATGTACGTAGCGAGCCTAGCTAAGCTATAGCAAGTATACTGATCATTTAAGAAATTCAGCTAAAAGGAATGCGGTTGGTTGCTGTTTACTCTATTATGCGTAGCCTTTAATGATATCATGTAAAAGAAAAAATATTACTTTATTGTTGATAACAAAAGATATTCGATAATATGAATTAAAAATTTTCTCTTGTGAATGGAATTGATAATATGCTTGATACCCATAGAGCAAGTAAATACGTAGAGCAACTTGCTGGATACAAAGCTTTTATACCTAATCCTTTGCTGCCTAAACCTAAATTATGTATTGACGATGAAATGTTTGAACTTTTATCACAAGCAAATAGAGCGTTAGGTCGTTTAGATGGCTCGACAGACGCTTTACCTAATCCTGACTTATTCGTGTTTATGTATGTTCGTAAAGAGGCAGTATTGTCAAGTCAGATATAAGGAACTGGCGAAATCAAAACAGTAAAACTAGCACCTTGATCTCGTAGTAAACGAGTTGCTAAAAAATAAACTAGACTTTTTCCCCAACCAGTGCGTTGGACAACGAGTAACCGCGATCGCACTTTGAGTAACTCTTCAATAGCTTCCCATTGTCCAGGGCGAAAATCGGCTGTGGAGTTATCAAGCGCTTGACGCAGAAGCAATAATCCCTGTTCTTGAAGGTTAGTTGTCATAGATACTAAGTAACTGATTATCACTTCTGTTGTAACATCAAAGACAAGCAGAACTTAGTTGTGTTCAAGACTCATACCACTAAAGGTTTCAGCGTCAGTTTTGGTGTTTCAACAAAAATAGATAAAGTCTGAATAAGCTGCAAGAGCAATTTAGTAGTGTACTGTGTGGGAATCTTTAGCCGATGTTCGAGGTTTGGGTTGTAATCTTGGGCTGCTAATGGTACATACTCAGCATCCATCATGCTGAGGTTATGAATTTCAGTCAAAGTGCAATACCAAAAATATTCCTTAAGTCTAAATTAAAGCTTACTCAAAGAATGAGGTTTTCATTACCAAAATCATTAATAATATACGAGATACTATTCATTAACCTCCAAATATATCAGCCCGATAAATCGATGATTACTGAAAGGAGAAATGGCTAAAAATGAAGCTAAATCAACAGATACTACTTCATTAATTAAAATAGTACATCGCCAAATTGATAAACTTTTTGTAAAATTAGAAAAAGTTAAGGGCGCAAAGTTAATTGAGCAATTCAATCGAATCTATATAATAATATTGATTTTACTATGCAAGAACTGAATAATTAGCCTTCTACCCTGCTTTGCGAGAATATGAAGAAACAGAACAATATGTTGAAGAAGCTGAAGAAGAACATGAAAAAACTTCGGTTATTTTAGAAGAAATTAAGGCACTTAAGCCTACTCAACCTGGGTCTCAAGAAAAAATCAGCGAACTGAAGGAAACAGTTGAGTCTCATGTAAAAGAAAGCGAAATTTTTAATGCTATGTACGAATGTATGAGCAAACAAGAGCTAACTGAATGGGGACAGGATTTTCAAGAAACAAAAGCTAAGTTGGTGTCAAATGTAAAAGCTGCATTAGCAATGTAGGAATACACTTTGTTTTAAATGGTTGTATAAAAAGTTAGTCATATTTTACTCATAATTATGGCATTGAAATTATCAAAATACTCCTTCATCAAAGAGAAGAAAAATGATTGCTGCAAATGGTAAGAATAAGATTCGTTACGCCGTTGTTGGTTTAGGTTGGTTTGCTCAAGAAGCCGCCTTGCCTTCCTTTGTCCACACAGAAAACTCGGAATTAGTCGCACTGGTTTCAGATGACCCCACAAAAAGTGAAGAACTGAGCAAAAAATACGGTATTAATCATACTTACTCTTACGAGGAGTATGAGGACTGTCTGGCAAGCGGCGAAATTGATGCAGTTTATATTGCGCTGCCCAATCACTTGCATTGCGACTACACTGTGCGGGCTGTTAATCAGGCAATTCATGTGTTATGTGAAAAGCCAATGGCAGTAACACAAGAAGAGTGTGAGACAATGATTAAAGCTGCCAATGACAATAATGTGAAGCTGATGATTGCCTACCGCTTACATTTAGAAGAAGCCAATTTACAAGCAGTAGAAATTGTCCGTTCAAAGCAAATTGGTGAACCACGAATTTTCAACTCGGTTTTTACTCAGCAAGTAGAAGAAGGAAATATTCGTTTACGAGATGCCACAGGTGGTGGCACGCTATATGATATTGGTATCTACTGCATCAATGCTGCACGCTATCTATTGCAAGATGAACCAATTGAAGTATTTGCTGTAGCTGCCAATAACGGAGAAGAACGCTTCCGCGAAGTAGAAGAAATGACTAGTGTCATCTTGCGTTTTCCCAACGAGCGATTGGCAACATTTACTTGTAGCTTTGGAGGGGCAAGTGTTTCGACTTATCAAATTGTAGGTACTCAAGGCGATTTGCGAGTAGAACCTGCTTATGCTTGGCAGGGAGAACTGAAGCATTACCTAACAATTAATGGTGAAACCCAAGAGCGGACTTTTGAGGATCGCGATCAACTAGCAGCTGAATTTACCTACTTCTCTGATTGTATTCTCCAAGATAAAGACCCTGAACCATCTGGGACGGAAGGGTTAATAGATGTTAATATCATTCAAGCGCTTTACGAGTCAATTGAGACGGGTAAACCTGTGCAGATCCAAACTCCCGATCGCCATCAACGTCCCACATTGGCTCAAACTATTGAGCGTCCTCCTGTTGAGGAGACACCAGACTTGATTAATGCTGCTGCGCCTTCTAGCGAGTCATAAGGTAGCTTTAAAATATCCTTGACCAAATAATATCAGCTTGGTGAAACAAGTTGCTCTGAGTAACTGGTTAAAGGTGGGGAAACTTCCGCCATCGTTTACTGGTCATATTATAGCGATCGCTCAATAAAAAAGGCAGATAAATTAATGGCGGTTCAAGTAAAATTACTGCCGCCAACGATCTATTCTGCCTCATGAATAACTAAAACAAACTAAGGATAAAGACCTCTGTCAGTTAGTGCCTGAGCCACTCTACCTACCCCCAGTGTGTAAGCTGCTAACCTTAAAGAAATTTGCCGCACCTCCGACTGATGAATCACCTTACAGTACGCTTGTACCATTAAATGTTCCATTTCGCGGTTGACACGCTCCTCATCCCAAAATACGTAAGAAAGACCCTGTACCCACTCTAAATAACTCACCACCACACCGCCAGCATTCGCCAAGATGTCCGGTAGCACTGTCACACCTCGTGCCTCTAACGCCAAGTTAGCCTCAAGAGTAACTGGCCCGTTAGCTGCTTCTGCCACAATCTGCGCTTGCACCTGATTCACATTTTCTTTAGTGACTTGATTCTCCAAAGCCGCTGGTATTAAGACATCACAGGGTAAAGTTAATAAATCTGCATTGCTAATTGGTACAGATTGTGGGAAACCCGCAATACTCTTGCGATTTTCAACAGCGTAGACTTTCAACTTGGGAATATCAAGACCAACTTCAGAGAATATTCCCCCAGCACCAGTTGAAACCGCGATAATTTTCGCGCCTGCTTCATATAATAATTCTGCCACGGCACAGCCGACGTTACCGAAACCCTGAATAGCGACTCGCACTCCTCCCAAGGATTTACCTCGATCTGCTAGCGCCTCACGTACAGTAATCATTACGCCCCGTCCAGTTGCCATTTCTCGCCCTAGAGAACCACCAATTGAAAGGGGTTTTCCAGTTACAACTCCTGGTACAGCATTACCAACATTCACAGAGTAAGTATCCATCATCCAAGCCATCTCACGGGCAGAAGTACCCATATCTGGCGCAGGAATATCTACAGAAGGTCCAATATCTTTAATCAACTCGCTGATATAACGGCGGCTGATTCGCTCTAATTCACCAACACTGTAGCGTTTGGGATCTATAGCAATGCCACCCTTTCCACCACCGTAAGGAATACCTAATAAGGCACATTTCCAGGTCATCAGCATTGCTAAAGCGGATACCTCGCGCAATGTCACAGCCGGATGGTAACGAATTCCGCCCTTGTATGGGCCTAAGACATCACAGTGCTGTACCCGATGTCCAGTGAGAACCTGTATATCCCCATCATCTAGCTTTACGGGAATGGAAACCGTGACAACTTTACGCGGGTGGCTGAGAATTTCTAGCAAACCCTGATTTAAATTTAATTCTTTAGCTGCCGCCTCTAAGTAGCTACAGGCTTGGTCAAATGGGCATATATGCCCTGGAGAAGCAGTTTCCGCCAACAAAAAGGATTTTGAAATCATAAAATTTTCTCCTAATCACGGTATTTTTACGAACCGGATATCATCTGTACTTAAGCTTGTCTTTCTTTGGTAAAAATAACATTTTTGTAGTTTTTGTTACAGTTTTATATTATATATTCTGCAATATCTGCAAAGCAGTATACGGACTAATACATTCACTCTAGACAATTTAGATTTTCTCTAGTTCGCCAGTTTCTCGGATGTTGAAATCGCTTCATATTGTCATCAACCTAAGAAACGTAGCCTTCAACTGGAGTGGCTTTTACCTCCTTATTTTTAACTCGAACTCAGGTTGGTTACGATCGCCTTATCTGGCAGATTTCGTTAGATAGCTCAATGGCTGCGATCGCACTCTGATGCGATCGCTTTTTGATCTAGTTTGAACGAAAAATCATCGTTTCAAGCACTTAAAATAATCGAATGTACAAAAAGCCTTGCAATATCGTAACCAGATGAATTTCTTCATCCACTATGAATAATGCTATCGAGTTGGAGTTCAAGATAGAATGCTATCGAGTTGAAGTTCAAGATAGATAGTTTTAAATCCGCTGCTGTTTAGGGATTCACCAATTTGGTAAAAACCGCGTTTGAGATAAAGCATCCGGGCTACATAAGAAGAAGGATGTTCCCAAGTATACAACCGTAAGTACCTTTTTGCTTTTGCTTGTGCTAAGTCGATGGTAAAGTCTAATAGCTCTTTTCCAATTCCTTTTCCTCGAAATCGTGATGCTACACAAAACCAGCCCAACCAGTCAGCTTCTTGTTCGTCTTCACTTTTGCAGTATAACCCAGTTAGCCCAATTACTTGGAAAGATTCCTCATCGATAGCAACCCAGTAATTGAGTTGGGTAATTCCGCTGTTTGAAAACCATTGGGTATATTCATCTAGATATAAACTTGCCAGCAGCGATTGCCCTTCACTACTGTTACTCACGCCTGGGAAAACTTCCTCTCTTAAGTGAATTGCTTGCTCCAAGGTTGCTATCGATAATGATTCAATGTACATAGTACTAGTCAGCCCCTGCGGGGAAGTCAAAAGTTAAAAATCAAAAGTTAAAAGTTAAAAGTAACAACCCCATAAATAAATTTCGGGGCTTGTACCTTTTTCTTTATAGTCACTCAAACTTAAAGTAGCCATACCTATATCTAGGCTACGATCTGTAGAGCAACAAATTAATTGACCTGTCGAATAACTAATTATTTGTCGTCTTAACTAATTAGTGTCGTTTATTTAAAATAGCTATAAGCCTTACAGAACAAAGTATATAGCTTTTTTATGCTAAATTTAATACCATTTGTTATTTAACTAATTAGCTGTCGTAAACTAAATACATAACATTTTAAGCGTCGTTTTTTCAAAAACAGCTTTAAAAATTTTTAGGGTATCGATAACGAAATAAGTGTCGTTTTTTTAAGTGAGATAAATATATAAAATTCAATGTCGCTTTTTGGAACAAAATAGTATTATATTAAATAGTATGCAAACAAAAATAAGTAATAAATAAGACATATGAATATTAGTGTCTTATTGTTTCTCTCTGCTTGCGAAGTCATACTCCTATTCCGGCTTTATTTCGATGCAAGCTAAATCTGTAAACTTGGCTTTTCTTAGAGAGACTTGCTGTATTGCCTAATCAATTAGTTTCAAGCTATGAAATTTGTTTATGGGTGAAACTCCAAACTCCAATCAGGTTGATGAATTTTTGCTTTTGCACGCTCGCTCGGATCAGGTTGATAAAACTTCGGAGAGTGCAGATGCAAAAGAAAACAATGTAATTGTTACTGAACTTTCGGCAGAGGCTAAGTTGAGAGTGGAGGTATTACAAAGTCTGATTGGGCCATGCGATCGCCATCAATTACGCTTACTCACAAAATGCACTAACTGCGAGACACCCTTCCCGATTCCAGCAGATTGGGTACAAGGGGAGTGTCCGCATTGTTTTTTATCATTTGCGACGATGGCGAAACGTCAAAAGCGTTGTTGAAGTTGGCTACTGTAGTTTTTTGAAAACGATACCTTCTCTTGAAAACGCTTACGCGACAGCCTCGCTGTGAATTGGATTCCTGGGCTAATTATTTTCTATTGTGTCACCCAAAAGTTGAGCGGATCGCCCTATCGGAATTTTCCTGTATTAATAATGGCGATCGCTCAAACAATGTTTAGCATCGAACCAAACAAACATCATTCATAGGGGAAGCGAATAGCGGTAAAAATTGATTTTGACTTGGGAGTTAAGCCTTGTTCCTGTGCTTCTGTGTAGCCTTGCATGATTTCTGATCGTAAATTTTCAGGGTTTATGTCCCAAAGAGGATGTATGAGGATTATGGCTTCGCTATTAAAACTATCGATACCTGCTAATAAACTACCGAAAGTCGTTTGCTTCAAACCCAGCCCTGAGAAGTAGGAATTAGCTGTACTGGATACCAAATCCACCCAGTAATCATAATTTAAATCAATTTGTGCATTGGGATTTAGTGCAAGACGCACCATATCGTAACCAAGTCGCCAGTCTAAAATCGAGTGGTAAGCCATATTACCAAACTCCCGCAAACATCGATGGCAAGATGTAGAACATTCTTCTTGATGTCCGTTAAAAAGTAATGGAATAGCAAAAGTTTGATTTGAAGAATGTTCGTCACCGAGAATAAAATGCAGGAGGTTTTCAAAACGTTCTGGCTCCGCTAAATGTGAGCTATAACCCGCTCCATTTTCTAGACTATCAGACAAAAATATCCGAGCGGATAGTGGGGCAAAAGGGCTGCTAAGGTCTGTAAAGGGCTGAATACCAACATCAAGCTCAGATTCTGCAACATCTAAGCTGACAGCAGCAGCCCGCCTAATAAGAAAACCAAATGAGTACCAAGCAGCTCTTGCTTCCGGTAGTGCTGGATTTAAATTGAGTCCGAAACCGCCATTGGGGATGCCTGCAATTAATATATCGGTTGTAGAAATGGCAGCCAAAGCTCTAACAATCGGTTGGACAGAGGGATCGTTAACAGGCTCAGTAACCCTATCACGTTCTTCTCGTGATAAATCCAACAAAGCTTGTTCAAATGCTTCCCTAGTTATCCAAACGTGCTGGTTAGAGACTTTGAAAAATTCAAAGTCTTTGCCGTCGTTATCATTAATGCGATAAACCAAAGCTTGTGGAATACATCTAATATCAAAGTTTTGACGAGTTTCAAAACTATATTCCTCAGAAGGTGTACCCAAACGTGTCTTGAGTGCCCGTGGAGTAAATTCAAATGCTCCATTATACTCGGCGTTAATTGCCCACCATGTATTAAATCCTGGTGGTTCGCTAATATCAACCGTTCGGTATCCCTTTTCATCTCTGGGAGCCGAGCAATAAGGGCAACCCCTTTCTTCTGACGGATTCTCGACTAAAGCTTGACATTGGCGACAAACACCAACACGGACACCTTGCCCCAAGGGATTTGGTTGGAATACAGTTTTATTCCCCGAAGGGATAGGATCGATAATTCCTACTGCGGTAAGGAGCATATCATCTTTTACAGTTTGGGCACCTGGAGCGAATTGACTAATTGCAATATCTAATTCTCTCTCCACAACACCTGTTTTTGGAGGCCATTCCCCTGCTTGCATTGTTGGGCGTTCATGGTACAGATAACGGCTGCGGGTAGGAAATCCAAACATGGGAAGAATGCCACGCGATGCTAAACGCTGACTTAAGGCTAAGTGTTGAAAGTCCGTAGAGTCATCAACAACTGCATCAATATCTTGTAGCAGTTTATTATGGATGTAATCAACGATTTCTGCTTCATTTATTGAAGTACGGCGTAAAATTACTTCACATATTTCTTCAATTTCTGATGGGTGATTTTGTATCCATTCTTCAATGATTGGTCTATGTTGTAACCATTGCCAGATTTGACCAAATTCACCGTGAACATTATCTCCCGTGTATTCAAGAGGGACATTTTGAAATGCTCTATGGAGAATTTCTTTGTTTATAACTCGCTTGGCAATTTCTTCACGCCTAACGTCAACGTAAGGTTTTGGTGGAGGTTCGGCAGTAATAAGTCGGGGACGTTCAAAATAGTAATCATCATGACTACGCCCACGGCATAATGTTAAAGCAACAGACATACCTAAACCGCGACGACGACCAGCCCTTCCCACGCGTTGCTGATAATTAAAACGGATTGGAGGCATATTTGCCATACCGATAGCTTGAAGTGAACCAATGTCAACTCCTGCCTCCATAGTGGTTGTGACACTTAAGAGGTTAATTCTAGAAGGATCGGGTTGTTCGGATGGTTTAAAAACATCTTGGAAAAGGCGTTGTCGCACACGTCGAACACCAGGATCAGTTTGACCTGTGAGTTCTTCAGAATTAAGCGAAAATATTGGTTCGTTAGAACGTGCTAAGTATTCATAATAATCGCAATCTTCCAAATCATCACTTAAGTTGTAAGTACCTGGAATGTTCGGTAAAGGACTGTTACAACTGGTACAGATTCCTCCTGAAGCATGTAGGTGAATCCGTCCGCATTGCCCGCAGGCGTAAATATCTATTTGGTTATTTTCGTTATGACGTGGACTAAGAACCTGTAAAGACTGGGGAACAACTCGCCATTGATCTAAAACTGAATTAATGATGTTTAAAGTTGCTTGCTCTAATTCTTCTCGATTGTAGCCCCTGATTTCAGCCACACGGTTAAGGTACTGATTAATGTAACCAGGAGGGTTATGTTGTCCGGGATAACCTGAGCCGTTCCAACGTCTTCTTTGTGCCAAAAGCCGGATGACAGAAGCAGCAACTTGCTCTTCTAAGCTAGAAGGTGGAGAATCGTCAATCCACAAAAAACCAAGCTTGAGAGACTCGAAATCACGAGCGCCACTAGCAAATAAAACAGCTTTTACAACCGACTCTAATAAATCGGTTTCAATTTGTCTCATTGCATCTCGTTGTGTGGGCTGTAAATTTAACTGGTAACATCTTGGCGTTGAATTCCAATCAACTAAATCAGTCCACAAACGCTCATCATTATCGGAAAATTTATATTTTGCTAAGGAAGGACTTGAACCACCAGGGTTTAAACCAATTGAAAGTAACCCTTCTCTAACAGCGTCTAATAAAAAATTAAATGGAAGGCAAATAACGCCTCCAGCACTTGTCGGAGGTGTTAATGCTAGAGGTGGATTTCCTACGCCACCAGTAGATGCATCGCTAATCACGACACCTACTATTTCAGTAGGCAATAAATTACACAACTGTGAATAACGAGCAATGTTAGCATTAGCTGCATCTTGTATAATCTGCCTTTGCAAATTAAATAACTCCGAAGCTAACCTATATTGAGTCTGAGCCTGCAAATACTGTGTTTCTGATTCCTGTGCTTGACGCAAAAGCCTTTCGTAAGCAATTTGACGGACTGTATCAAGATAATGATCGCGTTTAATACCTGTAGATAGTTTGGCAGCATCTTGACGGCTATCTGAAAATAAAACCAGTTTCCGACCTATTTCGGGTGACATCTGCCGCATTAAAGCATCAGATAATACTTGTACTACTCGTTGAAAACCAAAGCCAAGGTCACGAATCGAAGAACTGACTCGCCTACCACACCAGTCAGCTTCACAATGAGGACATTTCGATGGAAAAGCGTTTGCCTCATTTTTTGGTGCTATAAAAACATAGCCAGCAGTAGAACCACTTGAAGCAGTATTTGGAGAAGCAGGTAATGTTAAACGTCCTAACAGATGATTGAGTAACGCAGGTCTCCATTCATAAACCTTCTCCTTTTCCTGCCACTGCCATCGTGGAATACGAGTCTGGGTTTGTTTTATTAGTGGCCTTCCGTTTGCAGGCCAAAATACTAAAAATTCCCCGAAGGTGCGGCTTAACGATGCTGCCTTATCTGGAACGTTTTCAAGATAAGGGTAATCTGGAGATAAATACCAAGCATTTGATGAATCCTGGTCTTCACGTTTAAACCCACCAAGAAATACTTCGCCACATGATTGGCAGTAAAGAAGCTCAATAACTCTCGAATTACAGCGATCGCATTTTGGTTTAGGATCTAAAAAGAGTTTACCAACAGGCGGTGTTTGTTCTCCTGATGGAGTTACCCCCGATCGCCCGGAGCAATTAGGATTTACACAAGCCCAAATCCTGCCTGCATTATGGAAAAAGTAGTGCGAACGTAGGCGGAGAAGGGCTTCATTGTCAGAGTTTCTTGCTAAAACAATAGTTCGAGCTAATCCGCGAGCCGCAGCTTGTCCGCTTAACGACACATCGCCAAAAACTGCTTCTGCCAATTCTTTGACTGTCAATGGATATTGGCTGGCTGAGGTTTGTACAGCCCCAAACGCTTGGATGTGATTTAAGCCCTCAGTTAAAACTTACCTTGGTGGAGCATCTACGTTAGGAAGATGAAGCGTATTCGCTAACGTTGTTGCTGCTTCCTCAATAACCGCATCCTCATCATTATTTTGGCTTTGGTTAAGGATGTTGTCGATTTGTGCAAATGTCTCTTTGTAAGGTTCTAGTGGGTTTGGCTGATGTTCTGGGGTCGGGAAATTTTGTTGTTCCCCAGGAAGAATCGAAAATGTATTGCGATCGCGTCCAAAAAATTGTTCGAGATAATCGAGACTTTCTTCATCGTTCTCAATAGAGGCATTAGTGGCAATAATTCGTAATTGTGGCGAATCCGGCTCCAAGCCAATCCGATTGAGTAAAGCCCTCAAAAGATAGCCAACCTCGGTTCCGGGTGTTCCTCGGTATGTGTGAAGTTCATCTATGACAAGGTGGAAAATATGATGCTGCCGATCTTGCTCCAACCACTGCTTGGTTTGTTCAAATATGTCATTTTCAACACTACGTATCAGCATGATATTTAACATACTGTAGTTGGTAATTAGGATATCGGGAGCTTTATCCTGCATATCCCAACGAGATCACATTTCAGAACCATCAGGATTTTGAAAATAGTAAATGAGTTCCTCATCAGAAACTTGATCTGACCACTCATTATCCATTTCTAAAAGCTGTTTTTTAAGCTTTCCCTGCTTTTGAGAATTAACATTCCCATCTTTCATGCGTAATCCCGCTACAGGTGTCGCTCCGTATCAACCCATTTTCGAGATTGCCAATCGAATGACTGAGCCGACCATCCAGCTAGCGGAGTTGCTTCCTCTGCGATTTCTAGTTGCTTGAGAATAGGGTTCAAGTCTTGGCTTAAACATTTTGCTTGTTGGGGAACAAAAGGAATACCAATAATGGCAGCTATTTGGCGAATACCCTCTTCTGTACCCCTAACACGTATTTCAGCTATTTTTTGAGATATCGTATCGTTAATTATTTGACAATTTAAGGTTGCTGCAACATCGCACATCTGCGAAAGCAATTTCGGTGTTCGCCCTCCACACAGTACGGCGGTATTAGGACAATTAAGCAATCCTGCGAGTATTGGTGGACGAACTTTCCATCTTTGGGAACCATCAATAAAAAAATCTATATGACTAGCCTCGGACAATTGAAACCGGAGATTTCGACATAAATAGCTGATATCGACATCAAGATGTTCAAAAGAAGCAAACTCTGTGACTGCTCTACGAAAAGTTATCCATGATCTCTCTTGCTGATGAGTTAGCCAGTAAAGCAATGTATCCCAACTCATCGTTTATATCTCCTTTTTTGTTGTCGCTTGATTTCGCGTGCAGCTTGCATATAACCCTTCCAAGCTACTTGTAAATTAGAAGCTTTTTCTTCGTCGTAAATCGATGCTAGTTTGGGACGACGAATAGCCGCGTTGTAAACCAGTGATGTCCAACGTTCTATCTCCGATGGGATTTGAGTCTTTGCTATGGAGAGTTTTAGCGTTTTAGGACGGGGTGGACTCTTTGTCAAACAGACAACTCTTGCTCCTGTACCTGACCCGAATTCTATAGCCCACACTGCCTGAAAAGAAGATTTGACTATTATTCCCTGTTGGGATTCATAGATTGTTGCTTGCGTTACCTCACCAGGATTTGCGCCTATGATTGTCCAATTACCTGGGGGGAGAACTACATGAGAACCCGTGACATTGGTGCGGTAAAAATTTTGTCCTTCTTTATCAAAATTAATTTCAGGTTCAACAATCTCAATCTTTTTGCATACCGAAGCGACTTCTATCCAATGAACTCCTGGATGCATCAAATGCGATAAGTCAACTAAAGTTCCATCTTCCGCAATAGTTACGGGTATACCATCAATTTTGGGTTGTTGACCTTCTTGTAAACCCGTAATCATTAAGCGGGGGGGCGCACCTAAAAGCCATGCCGACTTTTTGCCCAAACGTAGTCCTCCCGATAGCACTATATCTACAGATGACTCTACGTAAAGTGATTCCAGTCCAGAAGGTATATTTGCTATATACTTTTCAGCCTTTACGTCACGAAACAAACACCAACCATCAGGGAGTCGTTTATCGTGTATAGGATTAAAGCTACGAGATGAAATTTCCTCAAAGTATTCTCTTGCATTTTTGGCTACATCCTTGTGTACCAAGACGTTGCAAGCGATGCCAGTGGGTAAACTATGGCGAGAAACAAACCCTGTATAATCCGAACTGGGAGCAAGTGCGATCGCAGAACAACCCGCCCTTTGTAAAACAAATTGAATATTGTTAGATTTTGTACTCCAAGAGAAACCTTCACGTAAATCTCGTCCGTTTTTCTCTCCAAGCGAAATCGGATTGTACCATCCCTCTCCGCTCGACTCTAAATATAATTCTTCACAATCAAAAAAGGAAGGAAACGAGTCTGGACATCTGGGAAGAAAAGAAAGTTGCGGTTGTCGTCGCACAATATCGAGAAGAATCTCTACAGATGCACTTCTTCTACCGTATGAGTCATTTATCGCACCATCCCACAGTTCAAGCTCGTTGTTAACCTGTGCAATTACAGCTTTGAGTCTCTTATCAGCAAGGGCTTTTTTCCGGTAAGCGTGAAGTAGCAACTTCCCCATCTTGAAATATCTACTTCTAACTTATTGATTGGAGCTATTTGTCCGGGAGTATAACCAGCCCATGCAAAAAAATTTGGTAGCTTTTCAATATCAACTTGACGAAGAGGTACGTGGGTTAAAGGGAAAGCAATATATATTTTCTTTGCTGTATTTGCTTCTGGCATTGCCAAAAGCAACGATTTTTTTTGCTTAAGCCATTTATTTAGTAATTTCCAAAGCTTTTCAAACTCATCTGTATGAAAGCCTTTAGGAAAACCCCTGACTATTTTACATCCAAGAAGTTCCGCAAGTCTAGGGTAATAAGCTCCGGTGCTAACTTCTTCATCCGAATGCATTCGATAAGCAGCTAAAACACACAAAGCTAAAAAAGCAATATATTTTGGAAACCCGTTTTCATCGTCTCCATGCAAGACACTAAATCCTGCTGAATATGAAAGTACCCTGTGGCGATATACTGATGAAACTACATCAACAAAATCTTGTTCTGCTTCTTCAGGTGACAATTGAATTACTTGAATCTTCGCAAAAGCAGCAGCCAGACTTTTTGGAGATATCGTCAAGTAAATTTCTTGTTCATTGGAATTGTTAGAGAAAAAGTATTCTGCGATCGCACGATTCCAAAGAGTATATTTTTGTGATAGTGAGAGCGCATTTAAGTGGCTCATGGAATAACGGTAGTACCCTTGCAGTAAAAAACTAGTGCTTATTTTTACATTTTATTTACAAATAATACAGTGGTAGTTAAGTTTACACAAAAAACACGATAATTTTACATAATCTATTAAAGGTCAAAAAGAAATTCTGCTATGGCTTTAGTTACAAGTGGACAGACAGCATTAGCTAATTGCTGTTGCTTGTGTACTAATCCACCGTTTATGCTATCGATACTTCCAGCAAAACGGAACCAATCTGGAATTGATTGTAGTCGGGATGCTTCCCTCAAAGATAGACCTCGATGTTGTTGTGGGTGAATTAACATACTCTTGCGATAGTGTCCAATAGTAATAGATGGTTCATCCCAGCCAAGCCTTCGGTAGATGTTACTATGAGTTCTTTGAACATCACTGTAATTAGTGAGTTTGTCTTCAATATCCTGCCAATTTCCTCCAGGTGGTATCTGTTGATAACGTTCAATTACATATTCAGAATGACGGGAAGTAATATGGTCTGTGATTAAACCAACAGATGCTCCTTCTCTCATAGCTTCTAAAAAAGGATTTGCTATAAGTTCTTTATCCCTTAGTTCTTCATAAGCCATATTGTGTTCAAGACATCCGTTACCAATAGTAGGTAAATCTTGTATTGCATCTCGTACTGTTACATAAGGCTTGTCTTGACCCAAACCATGCATAGGTAAAGGGAATGGCCCCCACTCACCGAAATCATCTTTTCTATAGCCCAAATCTTTATGTATGCCAAAAAAGAAAAAGCGGTTACGATGTTGTGGTACTCCATACCAAGCTGCATCTATAAGTTTTGGGAAAACAATATATCCAGCTTTGTGCATACGTTTAATTACCCAATTTACAACATTGATTTGAGTAGAACTTTGACCTGCTTTTGGTGTCCACAAGATACCCTGGACATTTTCCATTAAAAAACAGCGAGGTTTTAATTTCTCAACATATTTGAAAAAAGTATTTACAAGTTGGTTATTTGGGTTTTCGCTATTCCCTGAATTCCGATTGGCGCTAGAAAAACCCTGACATGGTGGGCCACCAATTAATATATGGACATCGCCTAATTCCCTGCAACGACTTTCTGTAAATTTTTGTGCTTCCTTTGTACGTAAGTCAAGAGGTTCTATTTGTTCTGGAACACAATCAACTCCAGATATCTGAGAGAGTTGACGAAAAGCCGCGTGGTTATGTTTAAGAGTCTCTACATAAACAGGATTAACCTCACCGCAAAAACCTATCTTATAGTGTTTATTTGGTTTGGTTGCCATTAAAAAACCAAGTCCCATTGCCCCTGCCCCGGCAAATAGTTCGACAACATTCAATCCATGTGATGAATCACCTAAAGTTTTTTGCAGGCTTGCTCGTCTCGAAGGACTTTGTTCTTTAGTAAAAGTAAGATTTATATCTTGTTTGCAGGCTAAAGTTATATTAGAACGAATGACTAATCCGGCATACTTATCTTTTGTATTTTGTGAACATGAGCTTGATTTAGTGTCCAAAGCAACTATTTTGCTCCGCTCTTTTTTTCTAAGGATTGTTCTGATCCATCGCACCCAACCTACTGTTTGTACTAAGTCTTTTAGCCCTAATTCCGAGGCTGAAGACAGAGCAAAAATTGTATTTGAACCAAATCCTGATACACCACCTCTATAAGCTACAATTAGACGAGCAGAACTATTATCTGGTAAAAGTACGTTGGGTAATTCAGCTATGCTGTAATTTACGACTTGTCCCGTTGAATATTCTATGATCGGCTCTTCTTGCCACTCTATATCTGAATCTAATAATGATGCTGCAACAATTTCTTTTGAATTATTGTAGTGAGGATGCTCACTGCCTAAGCGCACTTTAGTAGAAGGGCGAATTTGTAGCGTAAAACGAAAATTCCGCGATTGAATCCCTTGAATAAAGCGCTTCTTACATCCATACAAAGCACTCGCAATAACCATAGCTTCACTTCGTCGTGGCTTTAGACTATCAAGTAAATCTAATGCCACATCCACTTTCTGGTTTTGTTGCGATCCACTAGATAATTTTGCTGGGCAAAACTGTTCTGCGATTATTGTTGGTTCATTTTCATCAATATAGTGTAGACGCACTTGCACAGGATGAGGCAAATTGTTTGATATACCAACTACAGGACGTAATACAGAAGTATTACTATTGTCCTCGATGAGTAAAATATGGGACACAAAAAAGTCTCTAGAAAAATTGGAGCTAAATTGCACGATTTTAGTATTATTAATCACACCCTCAAATATTTATAAATGTTTTAGCCATTTGACATAGTAATTTTCTGCGTTGCCTGTAAAAACATCACATTTTTTGAATTAAATTTTACATTCACTTTAATAGTATATTAGCTAGAATGCTAACTTTTCATACTCTATACTAAGTATAAAAAAGTTGAATCTGCAATATTAAGGTAGTTACAGCCTCACTATTGTTGAGGCAGAGTTTGCTTCTTCTAGGAATCCGCACAACAAGATCGCTAATGAGACGATCTTTCTTGTTCCTCCGCCATCTCACAGCTTACTTGATAGACATCTTTGTATGAGTTTGTATGGGATTGCTCTGGCTTATCAACTCAAAAAGGATTTGCTGACAGTTGAACATATTCTCATTATTTATGAACACGTCTACTCACGATTCATGAGTAAAAGTGCTGCTCAGATTAAGTAGGGTGATAGACATCATTCGCCCAAGGGCTGAATATAGAATCGACGCGCTCAGTGAAAATTGGAGCCGATGGAATACTGTAAAAAATGGGTTGATATGTCCCCCGATGACCGGGGCTACAGAAAAGCCTGCATAGCCGCTCTCGCCGAAGCAACTGGGCTGAGTCCAAGGACTATAGGTAATTGGGGTTCCAACTTCGAGAAGCGCCCCAATTATGCAGCGCATATCTTATGCATGGCTGATATGCTCAACCAAATCAAAAAAATAGTCCTACCCCCTGACTTTCCACAACAATAATTTACTCGTGATTCGTGACTAAAATACTTGTGCTAAGAGCAGATATTTCTTAAGTTGAGGTCAGCAAGTATGGGTTTTGGTTGCAGTAGCTAGGTGTCTTCACAATTCCCTGCTGCTATAACCCTTACTAACTCACGAACGCTCAAGATGCAAACTGGGAGGCAATCCCACCAAAACAAACATCAAATTAATATCCTCTGTCAGTTGCCCCTAGAACCGATGGAGTATTGTCGTCGTTGGGTTACTCACGAACCAGGACGTAATTATCGCAAAGCTTGCATTAATGCGATCGTGCAAGTTACGGGGACAAGTCCCAAAACTGTAAAAGACTGGGGAAGAAATTTTCGCTACAGACCCAAATACGTTACCCGAATTTTACGGCAGGCTGATTTAATTAATCAATTTAAACAGCTTGTTGCTCAAGGAATTATCAATTTACCTTCAGACTTTACCCAGGAATAATTTAGTCGCTAGTCACTATCAGTTACTCTAAAAAACCATTGCAATGACTGCAAGGTTTCTTTAACCTGACATACAGATTATCTTTTAGACGTGAGTGATGGTAGCAACAGCAGAACATCAAATGGATTCAATTTCGACATTTGATATTACAAAATATCCCTTATTCGATGTCATGAAGGACATCAAAATTGGACGCATTCAACTACCAGATTTTCAGAGGGATTGGGTGTGGGACGATACTCATGTGCGTCGTTTGCTGGCAAGTATATCGCTGGCTTACCCTATTGGTGCAGTCATGATGTTACAGCAAGGTATCGAGCGCCAACAATTTAAACCGCGTCTACTTGACGGTGTAATAAATGCTGCAATTCAAACGCCGAATTTGCTTGTGCTTGATGGTCAGCAAAGATTAACCACTTCTTTCATGGTGCTGCTATCTGAGCAACCCGTCGTTATCAAAGACCCCAAAACCCAGAAATTGGCGAAAAAATGGTATTACCTAGATATTCAAAAATGCCTTGAACCAGAGTGCGATCGCAAAACCGCCATTATCGCTTTACCCGAATCGAAAGTTATGCGAACTCGAAACGGCGATTTTATTGACTGTTCAACCCTCAAAAACGAGTATGAAGCACTTTTATTTCCGTTATCCAAAGTATTCTTTTTCTCTGAATGGCGCAGCAAGTTTTCCAAATATTGGCAGTACGACTCTCAAAAACTCGAACTAATTGACACTTTAGAATTAGAAGTTATCAAGAAATTTGAGCATTATCAAATACCAGTCATTCAACTACGTGACTCATTACCAAAAGAGGCAGTATGCCAAGTTTTTGAGGATACTAATACAACCGGATGCGACCTCAATTTCTTCGATTTAATGAGTTCGAGTTATTGTGTGGGTGATTTTAGCCTTCGAGATGATTGGAAACACCGCGAAAATCGCTTTCAAACATTCAAGGTTTTGCGGAAGGTTCGTAGTACCGACTTTATGCAAGCTGTTACCTTAGTAGCTGGTTACGCTCGAAGAATCGAAGCAGCTAAACAGGGTTGGAATTTAGATAAATTGCCTGGTGTTGCTTGCGGTCGTACCGAAGTATTAAAATTAACAAAAGAAGAATATCAAATATGGGCTGACCCAGTTAATAAAGGTTTTGAAGAAGCGGCTCGTTTTTTACGCGGTCAAAAAATCTTTGATGCTGATGATATTGCTTATCCCATCCAATTAGTTGCCTTGAGTGCAATTTTGACTATTATTGGCGATCGCTCTCGTTCGTTTCAAGTACGTTCCATGTTAGAGCGTTGGCTGTGGTGCGGAATGTTTGGTGAAATTTATACCCACTGGCACGATTCCCAAGCTGGACGCGATATTGTCGAAGTACCAGCATGGATTGAAGGTGGTTCCGTTCCCTTTGGTATCACGCAAGCAAATTTCTCGTTTGAACGACTTCTGAGCGTCAGAAAGCGACTTGGCGCAGTTTATCAGGGATTTGCGGCATTACTACGGCGTGAAGGCGCAGTAGATTGGATTACAGGCGAGGAAATTAACGACGTTGTTTATTTTGAAGAACAAATCGATTCGCACCACATCTTCCCGGTAGCATGGTGTCACAAACAAGGCGTTGACCCCAAAAAATATAACTGCCTAGTTAATCGCACTCCTCTAAGTGCCAAAACCAATAAAAGAATCGGCAGCAAAGCACCTTCGACTTACCTCAAAGAGTTCGAGCTACATGGAACTGCGGTAGCTAGCTTGGATGAAATAATGCGATCGCATGGCATCAAACTAGAAATTTTACACAACGACGACTTTGAAATATTTTTCCAAGTAAGAGCAAAAGCATTAATGGAACTAATTGGGAAAGCTATGGGCAAAAATTTAAGCCTTGAATTAGTTGAGGATACTGATGGGGATTTATGTAATGGGAATGGTTACAGGCTAGATCCAGAAATCATCACCAAATATTAGGTGATTAGCTGTAGAGTCAGCACTTCCAAGCCAACTCTATTTCTCAGCAGATGTAGACTCTTGTTTTTTCAACCAATCCTTAATAGCATCTTCCAGCGCTGCCGTCTGGGTTACTTCCAAACGAGCGCAGGCAATCTCAAATGCAATTTTTAACTCTTTAGGGATTCTTCCCCTAACTTCTCTTGTTTCTTCAGTCATCTCAGCACCAAGTCCCTGTCCGGGCTTAATTTTTGCATAGTATATTAACAAAAATGTAATTGCGCTATTTAGCTCTTGCGCTATTGCGTTATTAAGCTCATAATTAAATTGGGTTATTAATTACAACAATGCTTACGTGCATCTATGAGCGTGATCACGATTCAATGTCGTCTAGTTGCAGATGATGAAACCCTCCGCCATCTTTGGGAATTCATGGCAGAGAAAAATACGCCCTTAGTCAATGAAATATTGGAACGATTAGGAAAACATTCTGAATTCGAGATATGGGTTAAAACTGCAAAAGTTCCCAAAACTGCGATCAAAGAATTGTGGGATTCTCTCAAAACCCAAGAACCATTTAGAGGTCAACCAGGTCGTTTTTATACGTCTGCAATAACCTTAGTCACGTATATATACAAGTCTTGGTTGGCTTTAAATAGGCGACGACAGCTTAAAATTGAAGGGAAAGAGCGATGGTTAGAAATGCTCAAAACTGATGTAGAACTTGAGCAAGAAAGTAACTCAAGTTTAGAAAATATCAGAACAAAATCAACTGAAATATTAACTTCATTTGCAACACATCAGACTTATGAGACAAATCATAAGCTGAGAGTGAGAAGAAGCAGGAAGCCTAAAGATGAAAAAGCTGATAGACCAGATAAAGTTGTAACTATTAAACCAAGCTGTTTATTTGAAGCTTATCGCCAAACAGAAGATGCTCTGACAAGATGTGCCATAGTCTACCTCCTCAAAAATAATTGTCAGGTAAGTTTTGTTGAAGAAGACCTCGAACAATATACCAAACAAAGACGAAAAAAAGAAATAGAAATTGAACGGCTGAAAATCCAATTAACAAGCCGAGTTCCTAGAGGACGAGATTTAACTGGTAACAAATGGCTAGAGACTCTAGAACAAGCAGTTCAGCAAGTTGCCCTAGATAAAAAGGAAGCTAAATATTGGCAAGCCGACCTTTTAAGGAAATCAAGTTCTATTCCTTTTCCAGTTGTTTATGAAACTAGCGAGGATATAAAATGGGAAATTAACGATAAAAAAAGACTTTTTGTTGGTTTTAACGGTTTAGGAAAGCTAAAATTTGAACTATACTGCGACAAAAGACATCTTCATTTATTTAATCGTTTTCTAGAAGACCAAGAAACTAAACGTAAAGGTAAAAAACAACATTCCAGCAGCTTATTTACTCTGCGTTCTGGACGAATATCTTGGTTAGAGCAAGAAGGTAAGGAAAACCTTGGAACGTACACCGTCTAGTTCTTTTTTGCTCTTTTGATACTCGTATGTGGACTGTTGAAGGAACTCAACAAATTATTGAAGAAAAAACAGCAGATATCAATAATAAGTTAGCAAAAGCCGAAGAGAAAGGCAAACTCAACCCTCAACAGAAAGATGATGTCATCCGTAAACAATCTACACTTGCTATAATTAATACACCCTTTCCTCGTCCCAGTAAACCCTTATATGAAGGTAAATCGAATATTCTAGTTGGTGTTAGCCTTGGTTTAGAAAAACCTGTAACCATTGCTGTTTTCGATGCAGCTAAAAACAAAGTCCTCGTTTATCGCAGTGTTAAGCAGTTACTAGGTGATAATTACAACTTACTTAACCGTCAACGACAGCAAAAACAACGCTCTTCTCACGAACGTCACAAATCTCAAAAACAGTTTGCGCCAAACGATTTTGGTGAATCCGAGTTAGGACAATATTTAGACAGGTTACTAGCCACAAAAATTGTGGAAATTGCAAAAGTATACTCTGCTGGAAGTATTGTTATACCGAAGCTTGATGATATGCGCGAAATTATTCAAAGCGAAGTTCTTTTCAAAGCTGAGAAAAAAATACCCGGTTTTATCGAAGGTCAAAAGAATTACGCCAAAGAGTACCAACGACAAGTACATAACTGGAGTTATGGAAGATTGATTGAGAATATCCAAAATCAAGCCGCAAAAGTTGGAATCTCTATTGAAATAGAACGGCAAGCAATTAGAGGTAGTCCACAGGAGCAAGCACGGGATTTAGCCTTATTTGTTTATCAATGCAGAATTACTTCATCAATCTAAATAAAATACTGAACCTTGAAAACTTAATATGAAAAATAACAGCGCCGCAATTCATACTGTTTACAGCCTCTGTATTGCGAAAAATCTGGGTTAGTTTGACAGTTGGAAGACTGTTATGCTTTCTGACCCTGGTAACTGCCCGCTCTTGATGCTGCTGTCTAGCTTGACTAGACAGGATATACCCTTTTTTGTAGCTTGCTTGGATAAACCAATTATTTTCCGACCTGTTCAGCGACGAAAAAAGAAGTTTATACAAGGATAGCAAAATAAGGACAGGTGCGCTCCCAGCAATAAAGAGTAAGGCTTTTTGCCCTAGCCGTTTTCGTAACGGTGCGGTTTACCGCAGTGGTGGTTACTGAATCACCCTCTTCGTCGGGGGAACCCTCTCAAATATTTTTTGGCAAGGCAAAGCGTGGGCAAAATCCCTGGACTCCCGCCAAAAACTGAAAACCCTTGTCCAGCATTAAATTCAGAAATCAGACTGTCAGTTAATTTAGTTTTTGAATTTTCAGTTGGACATGCTTTAAAGCAGACCTGACAAAAGTGTTTGTGGACAGCTTGCAAAACAAGGGTATTAGACGGGTCGAGTTTCAACAACCATCCCGGCTAGGGGTGGGTTGAAAGTTGGGAAATTGGCAAGTGTGATGACCAAGATGCAGGGTTTCAACAACCATCCCGGCTAGGGGTGGGTTGAAAGAAATTCCTTTACTTATCAAGCTACTGTGGGCTATTAGGTTTCAACAACCATCCCGGCTAGGGGTGGGTTGAAAGGCTTTGGATTCTGGAAGATACTGATTTAGCCACTTACGGTTTCAACAACCATCCCGGCTAGGGGTGGGTTGAAAGTAATTATCATTGCCAGTTCTGGACGAAAGAGAATAGGTTTCAACAATCATCCCGGCTAGGGGTGGGTTGAAAAAACTTTTCATCATTACAACTTTATTAAGAGGGTTGAAAGGCGCACTTCGTTCGGGATTATTCTGAATATTTGCATTTAAACCATGTCCATCTTGAAAACTGAAGGTTTTTAAACAGCCTGTTGATACATGTAGCTTTTGGTATATAAGCTTTTCAAGCAATATTGATTGCAAATACCACAGGTTTAAACCAGGATAAAGTTTATATTAGACTTTGGGGAAGCTTGATTTTGAACCAGCCCCAAAAAAGACAGTCGGCGACATTAATTTGTTAACGTTTGTAAGAGCAACTTTGATGACATTAATTTGTTAACAGCGATATTAATTTGTTAATAACGACATTAATCTGTTAATGACGACAAATAATTAGTTATTCGACATATCTATATCGGGATGACTGGATTCGAACCAGCGGCCCCTTCGTCCCGAACGAAGTGCGCTACCAAGCTGCGCCACATCCCGCCATAAAGATGGCACTGTAAATTAAGAATATCACAACCTGTGCTAAATAGCAGAATTCATCTATATACGATCGCTTCATCAAAGACTTTGCTTGCTAGGATTGAGTTTGTATAACTCTAGTGGTAAAAGCGGATTGTGACTGTAAAACCAGACTGGTTGCGGGTGAAAGCACCTGGACGTGAGCGCATCGGTAACGTTAAAGAAATTTTGCGGGATTTAGCCCTCAATACAGTTTGCGAGGAAGCGTCCTGTCCGAATATTGGTGAATGCTTCAACGCTGGGACTGCTACGTTTTTGATTATGGGCCCGGCTTGTACACGCGCTTGTCCTTACTGCGATATTGATTTTGAGAAAAAACCCAAACCACTAGACCCTACGGAACCTACACGACTGGCCCAAGCTGTTCGCCGCATGAACCTTAATCATGTAGTTATCACTTCTGTAAACCGAGATGATTTGCTTGATGGTGGTGCATCTCAGTTTATGGCGTGTATTGATGCAGTTAACTCTGTTTCACCCAACACCACAATTGAAGTGCTAATTCCTGATTTATGCGGTAATTGGAATGCTCTAGAGTCGATTCTACAAGCTGCACCAGAGGTATTAAACCACAATACCGAAACTGTTCCACGCTTATATCGCCGGGTGCGTCCCCAAGGAAACTATGATCGCACATTAGAATTATTGCAACGCACTCGTCAACTTTCTCCTAACACATACACTAAATCCGGGATCATGGTTGGACTCGGTGAAACTGATACCGAAATCCGCCAAGTCATGCAAGACTTACGAACAGTGGATTGCGACATTTTGACCATTGGACAATATCTCCAACCCAGTCAAAAACACTTGCAGGTAAACGAATTTGTCAATCCAGAACAATTTGCTGACTGGAAGGCATTCGGTGAAGAAATCGGATTTTTACAAGTTGTTTCTTCACCATTGACAAGAAGCTCATATCATGCAGAACAAGTCAGGGAATTGATGGAACGTTACCCACGCTCAAATGTTAGGAGTTAGGAATTAGGAATTATGGGTGAGCAGATGTACTCCAACACAAAACTTTCTGTTGCAATTCTTGGTGCAGGTGCTTGGGGTGCATCTCTGGCAAATCTCGCTGCTGCAAATGGTCATCACGTGCGCGTGTGGTCGCGTCAAGGTTGCCAAATCCAAGCAGTTTTAAAAGATGTCCAAATAGTCTTGTCCGCTATCTCGATGATTGGTGTGAGAGATGTTGCTTCCCAAGTTGAGTCTTTCCCCCTTTCTCCAGAAACAATTTTTGTGACAGCGACGAAAGGCTTAGACCCTCAAACCACCTGTACGCCATCACAAATTTGGCAAACAGTATTCCCTAACCATGCAGTGGTTGTTTTGTCTGGGCCTAATTTATCAAAAGAAATTCAAATGGAATTACCAGCAGCCACAGTGGTAGCCAGTAATATTCCCACGGCTGCGGAAGTAGTACAGTTAGTATTTTCTTCTCATCGTTTCCGGGTATATACCAATCCCGACCCCTTGGGCGTGGAACTAGGGGGAACACTGAAAAATGTGATTGCGATCGCAGCTGGTGTGTGCGATGGTTTACAACTGGGAACCAATGCCAAAGCTGCTTTAGTCACCCGTGGACTGACAGAAATGGTTCGCATCGGCAACAACTGGGGTGCCAAGACGGAAACATTTTATGGTTTATCGGGTCTAGGAGATTTGTTAGCAACGTGCAACAGTCCCTTAAGTCGCAATTACCAAGTCGGCTACCAGCTAGCTGGTGGTAAATCACTTACAGAAACTCTCGCAAATTTACAAGGAACTGCTGAAGGAGTAAACACTTGCCGAGTTTTAATGCAACGAGCCAAGCAACAAAACATCGCAGTCCCAATTACTGAGCAAGTTTATCGGTTACTTCAAGGCGAAATCACACCCGGACAAGCACTTGATGAACTGATGTTGCGAGATATCAAGCCAGAGTACAACTACTAGTAGTCTGCCAACCTAAAAATGTTAGGTGGAGGTTGGGTAAAGGTTAAAGGGAAAAGGGTAAGGGATAAAAAACCTTTTCCCTTTCCCCCTTTTCCTTTACCCCGCTGGCGTTGCCAAGGCGTACTACTAGTAGTCTGTTAAATTGAAATTGGCAAGTTAAGGCTGATATGCAAGAGGATACGGGGACACGGAGAGAGGATTTGATAATTTATCCGCATCTTCTATCTCCGTGTCGAGAGAATTTTGCCGTTAATGCTAATCACTTCTCCAATATCTATTAGTTCTACTTATACCTGAATAATCCTGAGAAAAAATTGCTAAATCGTCAGGATATTACTTTTGTCGCCATGTAAATGTGACTATGCCAATTATAAAGATGACATTCACTGAAGGATGTTTATACTGGGTTGCAAAAATTACTATCAAAAAACCATCAAGGTTGAAATGTTAACTAAGTAATTTAAATATTGAAAGCCTAGCTGTGAATTGAAATAGCTATTGGTTGAATCAAAAGTTTATCAGCCGATTAAGTTCAGTAATACTGTATCTAATAAAACCCTTACAGTTAATTCTAAAAAAATTGTAATGGAACGTTCAACCATGTTAGTTCATCGTAAATCACGGGAACAATAGCAACAGTTGAATAGCTGACCGTAATCTAAGCTGACCGAAATCTATTGTTACCTGGAGCCATTGAGACGATCTTTATGCCAGCAACATCTTTTTATGCAGACGCCCCCTACAACACCAAAAAGTCTAGCCAGGCTTTCGACTCGGATCTCACGGTTGATGACAGTGAGTTATCGGTAGATGACCTACAGGAGCTAGAGATGGCTTCTGTTGACAATGCTAACTTTGCTACTAGCACCAACCGTCGGAGTACAGACCTAGTACGTCTATATCTTCAAGAAATTGGTCGAGTTCGCTTGTTGGGGCGCGATGAAGAGGTTTCAGAAGCTCAAAAAGTCCAACGCTACTTGCGGATGCGGATAGTACTTGCTAACGCCGCCAAGCAAGGGGATGCAGTGATTATACCCTATCTTCGGTTAATTGAAGTTCAAGAACGCCTTACTTCTGAACTGGGACATCGGCCGTCTTTGGAAAGATGGGCTGCTACTGCTGATATAATTTTATCCGATCTTAGGCCGACTTTGGCAGATGGCAAACGTCGCTGGGCAGAAATCGCCAAGCTAACTGTAGAAGAGTTGGAACAAGTTCAATCCCAAGGACTCCAAGCTAAAGAACACATGATTAAGGCGAATCTTCGCTTAGTTGTGTCTGTTGCTAAGAAGTATCAAAATCGTGGTTTAGAATTGTTGGATTTAGTCCAAGAAGGTACATTAGGTTTGGAGCGGGCTGTAGAAAAATTTGACCCAACTAAGGGTTATCGCTTCAGTACCTATGCTTACTGGTGGATTCGTCAGGGTATTACACGGGCGATCGCTACTTCTAGTCGCACGATTCGCCTACCGGTTCATATTACCGAAAAGTTAAACAAAATCAAAAAAGCCCAACGCAAAATTGCTCAAGAAAAAGGTCGCACCCCAACTCTAGAAGATTTAGCAACTGAGTTAGAGATGACACCGACCCAAGTACGAGAAGTTTTGTTGCGCGTACCTCGCTCCGTTTCTTTGGAAACCAAAGTAGGAAAAGATAAAGACACTGAGTTAGGCGAATTACTCGAAACTGACAGTGTAACTCCAGAAGAGATGTTAATGCGAGAATCTTTACAAAGAGATTTGCATCATCTTCTGTCAGATTTAACTAGCCGGGAGCGCGATGTAATTCTGATGCGGTTTGGTTTAGCAGATGGTCATCCTTATTCTTTAGCAGAAATTGGCCGCGCTCTTGACTTATCGCGCGAACGAGTCCGCCAAATTGAATCCAAGGCTTTGCAAAAGCTACGTCAACCCAAGCGCCGCAACCTCATCCGCGACTATTTGGAGTCTTTGAGTTAGTCATTTGTCATTAGTCATCTCTTACAAAGTTCTGATGCCTACGGCGGGCTGCACCAACGCCGGAAGTCGGCGCTCAACGCCAGTTCGCCCAAGTCGGGAAACCCTTCCTGTGCGACTGGCTCGACTTTGCACTTTGTCATTAGAAAACTACACTTGACAAATGACTAAAGACAAAAGGCTGATTTAATCCCTAAGTTAAAAGCCTTTTATCGGCTTACAGCCAATAATTGGCATTAAATTTTACACAAGTTTTTCCCAAATCTTTACTCAGATATCTTGAAGGTGGGGAGCAACAAGTAATTCAAATTTAACTTATGCAAAATTCAAAGTCAAGGGATGCAATCGTTACAAGTATCTTAACTATTAGCTGTATGCAAATTAAATGTACTACAGCTTATTACTTGAATTTTGCTCAAGATTTGATGAATTGTTCTTAAATATTTAGTAAGAATTCTCAATAGGCAATGATTGTTGCAAATTGCTCAAAAGATTTGTTATATTCTCAATTAACGATATTTGTTGAGAAATATTAGTATGACTGTCTACACAACTACTTCACTTAAAGCAGAATTGAACGACCGAGGCTGGCGTTTAACTCCCCAGCGCGAAACAATTTTACACATTTTTCAAGAACTTCCGCAAGGTGAACATCTAAGTGCTGAGGATCTTTATCATCGGCTAGAAACTGATGGTGAAGGTATTAGTCTGTCAACTATTTATCGGACTTTAAAGTTGATGGCAAGGATGGGAATTTTAAGGGAACTAGAATTGGGCGAGGGACATAAGCATTATGAGATCAACCAGCCCTATCCCCACCATCACCATCACTTAATTTGTGTTCGATGCAACTCAACTATTGAGTTTAAAAATGACTCAATTTTAAAAATTGGGTCAAAAACCGCTCAAAAAGAAGGTTTTCACCTACTGGACTGTCAAATGACCATTCATGCAGTATGTCCCAAGTGCCAACGGGCGCTGATGCCCCTTTAGTACTTGGGTGGATAAATAAAACGAAACTACTCAAATTAACCAAATAAATGGAATCTGAGCAGTTCGTAATTTGCTGTTACTGGAGGCAAGCAACCAGTTTGGAACTGATACTAACGACACCAAAGCGGATGTTAAAAGCGTCCGCTCTTAAGATCCTTGAGGCTAATGCCGTAGAATTCTTGGGCTTGTTTAATCGCTTTTTTAGTGTCATCTGCCATCACACCATTCAGCTTGCCTTTATAAAAACCCCTCTCCCGTAGTCGGGTTTGAATTTCTAAAGTATTAAATTCGCTTTTGCTAGTAGTATTAACTGAGTTATATAACTTAGCTCGTGTGGTTGGGCCAGCAACACCACTTGCTGTTAAGAAATTAGCTGCCTGAAATCTCTTTACAGCATCAGCAGTATAGGGACCATAGTAGCCATTTGGCTCTCCCTCTAAATATCCTGCCTGGATCAATTGTTCTTGAACAATTCTAACTGGCTCACCGCGATCGCCTACACGAAGTTTGTCTCGATTGACTACCTTTGAGGGAGCCTCTTCTCCGTCACCGATGCCAACTCCGGGCAATTTACTCAATGTTGCTGGACCTACAATTCCATCAACGTTTAATTTGTAAGAATCTTGGAACCGCTTGACAGATTCTTCGGTAATTGGACCAAATATGCCTGTAGCGTTTCCGTAATAAAAGCCTGTGATTCTTAACTTTTCTTGCAAAGCTTTGACATCTTCACCTTCATCTCCCTTTGCAAGGTAGTTGGAATTGCGGCGCTTGCTAGTGGCTGGATTAGTAGTGCTGGGCTTTTTGACTTGTGCGCTTACAGTAGTAGTTCTTTTAGCTTGTGTAGCCCTAGTTGTGGGCTTTTTCACCTGCCAATTTTCTAATTTTTGCAGGGTGTTTGCTCCAACAATACCGTCCACAGGTAAACCAGCGGCCTTTTGGAAGCGCCGTACAGCTTCTTGTGTGGATGCGTCATATACTTGGGTAACAGAAGCTTGGTAAAAACCTGCTGTTTTCAACTTTTGTTGTAGATTTCTGACAGAAGGGCCTTGATCGCCTTTTTCCAGTGCCATAACGCTACTGACAGCGCCAAGAATAGATAAAGACAGAGCAAGGGGCAACATATACTTCCAAGCTTTACCTGAAAGCCTTTTCCAGTCTGGTGCAGCTGCGTCCTTAAACAAAGAACTGAGAGAGACCAATTCACTGGGTGTGCTGTCTTCGTAGGCGAAAGCTAGGTGCAAATACGCAAGATTCTCCATATTTTTTTCCTACACCATTGATTTTTCTTCGATAACTGCTTCAGCT
Organism: Nostoc sp.; assembly: GCF_036917515.1. GTDB lineage: Bacteria > Cyanobacteriota > Cyanobacteriia > Cyanobacteriales > Nostocaceae > Nostoc. The sequence continues at coordinate 42,048 of NZ_JBALDE010000126.1, forward strand.
TGATGTACTAGGTTCCTCAAAGCTTCTAATGTTCCTATATTTACATCCTCCCATAAATTGCGCTTGTATGCTTCTAATAATTTTTCAGCAATATCACGCAGTGCGTAAGGGTTCTTTTGCTGAATAAATTCTACAACAACTGGATCTAGTAAATAAGCATCCACTATGCCTTGATACATGTAATCTTCGACACATTTAGCTGTGGCATCGTAGGCGAATAGGTAATCTACCGTCGCCGCCATTTCAAAGGCTCCTTTATAACCGTGGCGCATAACTCCCGCAATCCACTTAGGATTAATTACGCGAGAACGATACACCCGTGCAATTTCTGCTTTCAGTTGACGAACGCGTGGTTGGGCGGGTATAGAATTATCACCAAAATAAGTTTGAGGATTTTTTCCCTGTAGAGAACGCACCGCCGCTGTTAAGCCACCCTGAAATTGGTAATAATCATCAGAATCTAGTAGGTCGTGTTCGCGGTTATCTTGATTGTGCAGGACAATTTGCATTTGCGCCAAGCGTTGCTCGAAGGCTTTGATATTGGGCATGGGGCATGGGACATGGGGCATTGGGCATTGGGTATTGGGCATTGGGCATTGTTTATTCTCCTTATCTCCCCCTGCTCCCCCTGCTTCCTCTGCTTCCCCTGCCCAGTTTCCCGAAGAGTAGGCGTAAGAACTCCAGTTAATGTAGGCGCGGGCTAAATCTTGGTCGTCTGTCCAGTTTTGCGATTCGATTAAACCTTGGAGTCCGGCGCCGTAAGCACCTGGGCGAGAACCAAAGATGCGATAGCGCGATCGCACCACGGCTGCTTCTAAAGTTAATCCTTGGCTTGTCCACAAATCAGTTTCTTGGCGAACTGCATCCGCTAGGGGATTTTGTTCTGGCGGTTCATCCAAGTCTGCTACTGCTGATACTGCTTGATCGAATAAGTCAATTAAGTTGGGAAAAGCATCGCGGAAAAATCCAGAAATTCGCAAGGTGACATCTACACGGGGACGCCCTAAAATCGCTAAAGGCAAAATTTCAAAATCCACTACTCGCCGTGCTGCACCATCCCATACAGGTTGAACTCCGAGTAAAGCCAAAGCTTCGGCTATATCATCACCGCCAGTTCTCATAGTGGCTGTTCCCCACATTGATAAGCCTAGTGTTTTAGGATATTCACCATGCTCTTGAGTGTAATATTCAACGAGGGTTTCAGCAGCTTTTCTGCCGATATCCCAAGCTGTCTCTGTGGGAATGGCGCGAATATCGACAGAATAAAAGTTTTTCCCTGTTGGTAGAACTTCGGGGCGGCCGCGGGTGGGTGCGCCAGATGGAGCGCTGGGGATATAACCGCCATCGAGTCCGTGTAATAAATGGGTGATTTCTTCGGGGGTTTTTTGTAAAGCTGGAAGTAGGCGATCGCGTATCCAGGTAGAGACGCGATAAATCGCGTCTGTGCTGGGGGGGGAGACGCGATTCATCGCGTCTGTACAAGAGTTTTGATTTATTAGTTTTTCTACTAGGAGGGCGGCGTGTTCTTCTAGGACTTCGACGATATCACCGAGGGTACGGCATTCTGTGCCATTGACTATTGAGTATTCACCGCTAGGCATTGACAAATCGGCTGTGAGGGGATCGAAGTCTAGACCCCAATCTTCAGCTATGGCGCGGGTAATACCTGAAGAATGGCGATTGGGTATGCGAGCGATCGCTACTATTAAATCCCTTAATTGCCGTCCTTGGGGACATTGCCCGAAAATGTGCAAGCCATCGCGGATTTGGGCTTCTTTTAATTCACACAGATAGCCACCGATGGAATTCAAAATTAAAAATTCAGAATTAAAAATTTCTGTTTCATTTTGGATTCCCAAATCCTGGTGTAAATTTTCTTTGATTATCAGTTCGTGGATGCGATCGCGAATCACTGGCAAACGCGAAGGATCTAAACTGTCTGCTTCATAATACTCATCAATTAAATTTTCTAATTGTTGCAAAGAACCGTAGAGTTCCGCACGAGTCATCGGCGGCGTGAGGTGATCTACGATCACCGCTTGAGCGCGACGTTTAGCTTGGGAACCTTCACCAGGGTCATTCACGATAAACGGGTAGAGATGGGGAAGTGCGCCGAAAGCCACTTCTGGATAACAATTACTCGATAAAGCCACACTTTTACCCGGTAGCCATTCTAGATTTCCGTGTTTTCCCACATGAACTACAGCATCAGCACCAAAACATTCTCTGACCCAATAGTAGAAAGCTAAATAAGCATGAGTTGGTTCTAAATCCGGTGCATGATAATTCAAACTGGGGTCATTATCATAACCTCTTGCTGGCTGAATTCCCACGAAAATGTTGCCGAGTTGAATTCCGGGAACGGGGAAAGAGGCAGAGGGGCGGGGTGCAGGGGGCAGAGGTGAAAACTCTTCTCCCCTGCTAAGAGCTCCCTCCCCCATTTCCCAACGTTTACTAATACCTTGCTGCACTGCTGGCGGTAATGAAGCGAAATATTTTTGATATTCTTCCCAAGAAACACTTTGGTGTACCGGAAGCCATTCTCTACCTTCCGGATCGTTAGTTACACCATCTGTTAGCCGTTGAATCAACTCGTCTCCTTGAGCAGGTGGATTTTCTACTTCATACCCAGCTTGATGTAAAGCTTGCAGGATTTCTACACAACTAGCTGGGGTGTCCAGTCCCACACCATTGGCGAGGCGGCCATTGCGGTTGGGGTAGTTCGCCAAAATTAGGGCAATTCGCCGTTCCTGGGGTGGTTTGGAACGTAGACGCGCCCAATTTGCTGCTAGTTTCGCAACGAACTCGATGCGATCGCTCACTGGTTCATAAATTACCACATCTGTCTCTAAATGAGGATTACGAGTTTGCAATGCTTTAAAAGACACAGCACGAGTAATAATCCGCCCATCAACTTCTGGTAACGCCACATTCATCCCAATATCGCGAGGAGAAAGCCCTTGAAATTGTGACTCCCACTGCTCAATTGAGCCGCCACTGAGGATCACCTGCAACACAGGCACATCCAATTTTTGCCACAGGTCGGTTTGGGGTGTTTCGCTTTCCAAGCGTGCTAGAGAAAAACTGGTGGTATTTAGCAGCACGGCAATTGATTCGGCTTCTTTAGGTTGGAAAAATTCACTCAACTCAACTTGTACATCTGGTTCGCGCAATGAGGAAACAAATACTGGCACTGGTTGTAAATTTTTCTGTACCAAAGCTTCGCATAAAGCATCAATTACTTTAGTATTTCCAGCTAAATAATGAGCACGGTAGAAAAGGATGCCAACTTTGGGGATTGGGGATTGGGAGATTTGAGGTTTTAAGGTGGATTCATCCAGTTCCGAGGTGGATGAACGAGTATCTGAGGTGGATTCATCCAGTTCAAAGGTGGATGAACGAGTATCTGAGGTGGATTCATCCAGTTCAAAGGTGGATGAA
>NZ_JBALDE010000127.1:0-7875 GCF_036917515.1 Nostoc sp.
CAAATTAACCAAACCAATTATTGCATCTATTGCCCGAAGGCAATATATTTTAGAGGCACTATCTGTAGCCAGCTTTTAGAGAATTGGTATAATTCACCATTATCATCCCACCAACGCAACCAATAACCTGTGCGGTTTTCTCGGCTTCCTTGCCATAAACCTAAAAACAAATTCATTTCGACAATCCAGTGACGATTATTTGCATCTGGTGTTTGCAGTTGATAATATCCGAAATCATCTCGCCGATAAACTTCTAACACTCCGCTATCTGGTTCAAAAATGGCATAGTTTGGCACTTGTAAAATCTGCTCATAATAAAACCATTTACCAGGGGGATAGGTCGGTTTACTCGAATACTCTCCACCTTCGGTATCTGAGAGAAATTCCATCACAATTACGGGAATATCACCTTGGAGTTGTGGCGTATAACTGCGCTTCACTTCTTCTCGTGAGACTCGAATAGATGATACATAACCCCAATCTGGTGCTTTGACCACAAATCGATTATTCAAGGTGGCGCAGATGCCGTAGTTAGTGATGGTTAAAGCATCGGTGGGTAATCTGCCAGCAAGTTCCAAGCTTTCTGTTAAAGCAGCAGCCAAAAGTGGCTGATTAATGTTATCCACTGGCTCGTTGTCTAAAACAAAATCATCAGGTAACTTTTCCCAAGTAACTTGATGGGTGGCTGCATTGGCTAGCATAATCAGAATATTTCAAGTACAACTTTAATTTCTAATAGCCCGATTAAAAAATTGCACACGGCATTACTCCTGAGCAAGGGTTCGCACTTCTTCCACTGACAATCCCAAAGCTTGGGCAATCTGTTCGATACTCAAATTCATTTGCAATAATCGAGGTATGGCATCTCTTCTCGCTTGTTCTGCAAGTTCCGCTCGTTGGCGTTCTTGTTCCGCCCGTTGTCGTTCTTGTTTTGCCTGTTGCCGTTCTTGTTCAGCGTTGCGAGAAATTTCTGTATAAGTTAAAAACCGTTCTCCGTCAGGGCGATATAACTGTAAACCCTCTGGTGATGGAGCAAACCGAATGTTCAACCGAGGACTTACCCAATCTTCCATTTGGGGGATGACATCTAACCCATCTTCACCACGCAACCATCCATGCAAATTATGGCGCTCAGGATCGTAAATGTAGTACTCTTCCACGCCATAGCGATCATAGAAAAGTAATTTCTTGTCCATTTCAGTTTGGGTGTTGCTCGGAGAAAGAATTTCAAACACCACTTGCGGTGCAACTCCCTCTTCTTTCCATTGTTGGTAGCACAAGCGATCGCCTTTTGGTCTACCCAATACCACCAGCACATCTGGGGCGTTAACAATTGTGTTGCGTCCCTCTACCGGATACCAAAATAAATCTCCGGCGACAAAAACATTTGGATCGTCAGCAAATAGCCACTCTATATTTTGCTTAATTTCTACAATCCAGCCAAACTGTATGGTATTATTAGCCACTGGTTGTCCGTCACTATCTGGGTAGATGACCTCTGGCTGGGTCGGCGGTTGGATTTGCGATACCATAGCTTCGCCCTCAGAAGGATATTTAATCGGGATGCTTTCAAATTAGCAGACTCTTAAAGATGTCTGCGCCATAAATCTGGAATGACAACTAACAAAACAGTACGATTGTTCTACTATAAACTGATTAAAGATAGTATTATTAAGGACTGTTTCATAAGAAACTCCTTCTTCGCCGCCCAATATGTCAGACCAACAGCTAGCAGCATCCTTGAATGGACATCTTCCGTACCCCAGCCACAACAGCCAGAATACCATTCGGATTCGGGGTGCTAGGCAGCATAATCTGAAAAATATTGACTTGGAATTGCCACGCGATCGCCTAATCGTATTCACTGGCGTTTCTGGTTCTGGTAAGTCTTCCCTGGCATTTGATACCATTTTCGCTGAAGGGCAACGCCGCTATGTGGAATCCCTCAGTGCCTACGCCAGGCAATTTCTCGGACAACTGGATAAGCCGGATGTGGAGGCGATCGAAGGCTTAAGTCCAGCAATTTCCATTGACCAAAAGTCAACCTCTCATAACCCCCGTTCGACTGTGGGTACGGTGACAGAGATTTACGACTATTTACGGCTGTTGTTTGGTCGAGCTGGCGAACCCCATTGTCCGATATGCGATCGCTGTATTGCACCCCAGACAATTGATGAGATGTGCGATCGCATTATGGAATTACCAGACCGCACCCGCTTCCAAATTCTTGCACCTGTTGTTCGGGGAAAAAAAGGTACACACCGAAAGCTTTTGTCAAGTCTGGCATCCCAAGGTTTTGTCCGCGTGCGGCTCGATGGCGAAGTACGCGATCTGTCAGATTCGATTGAATTGGATAAAAATTTTAGCCACACCATTGAAGTGGTAATTGATCGCTTGGTGAAAAAGGCTGATATTCAGGAGCGTTTGGTTGATTCTTTGTCTACGTGTCTCAAGCAATCGGGTGGGATTGCGGCCATTCTGGTGAGCCTGCTTGGTGACGACGGACAAGAAAAAGAAGAAGAATTAGTATTTTCGGAAAACTTTGCCTGTCCAGAACATGGCGCAGTAATGGAAGAATTATCGCCGCGATTGTTCTCTTTTAACTCACCTTATGGTGCTTGTCCACACTGTCATGGCATCGGGACTTTAAGAAGATTTGCACCAGAGTTGATCGTACCCGACTGGGAAGCGCCAGTTTATGCTGCGATCGCGCCTTGGTCAGAAAAAGATAATTCTTATTATCTGGAATTACTCTATAGCGTCGGACAGATTTATGGATTTGAGTTACAGACCAATTGGAACAAGCTGACAGAAGAACAACAGCAAATTGTTCTGTATGGAGAGAAAAATGAACGAGCCGCAGAGGCACAGAGGAAGCAGAGTTTTAAAGGTACTATTCCAATTTTGCAACGACAGTATGAGGGTGGTTCGGAATTAGTTAAGCAAAAATTAGAGCAGTATTTAATCGATCAACCGTGTGAAGTTTGTCAGGGAAAACGGTTAAAACCGGAAGCATTGGCGGTGAAGTTGGGACAATATGGAATTTTAGAATTAACTGGGGTATCAATTCGGGATTGTCGAGAGAGAATTGAGCAATTTAAGTTGAGCGATCGCCAGTTACAAATTGCTGATTTAGTGTTGAGAGAAATCAAAGCTAGATTGCAATTTTTGTTAGATGTAGGTTTAGATTACCTCACCCTTGACCGTCCCGCCATGACTCTTTCTGGGGGTGAAGCCCAACGAATTCGTCTAGCAACGCAAATTGGTTCTGGTTTAACAGGAGTTCTCTACGTTTTAGATGAACCGAGTATTGGTTTGCATCAACGAGATAATGGCAGGTTGCTTAAAACCTTAACAAAATTGCGCGATTTGGGTAATACATTAATTGTCGTTGAACACGATGAAGAAACAATTCGTGCAGCCAACCATATAGTTGATATTGGCCCTGGTGCAGGAATTCACGGCGGAAATATTATCGCCCAAGGTGATTTTCAGGCATTATTAGTAGCAGAAGATTCCTTGACAGGTGCATATTTATCAGGAAGGCGAGTAATTACGACACCAGCACAACGCCGAGAAGGAAATGGGCGCAGTTTGGGAATCAAAAACGCCCATCGCAATAATTTAAGAAATATAGATGTAGATATTCCACTAGGTAAACTCGTCTCCATCACAGGTGTGTCTGGTTCTGGCAAATCTACCCTGATTAACGAGTTACTGTACCCATCTCTGCAACACCATTTAACTAAGAAAGTTCCTTTACCCAAACATTTGGATAAAATTCAGGGATTGAATGCGATTGATAAAGCGATCGTTATCGATCAATCCCCTATTGGACGCACACCACGTTCTAATCCTGCAACTTATACAGGAATTTTCGATGCCATTCGGGATGTATTTTCTCAAACAGTAGAAGCCAAAGCTAGAGGTTACAAACCCGGACAATTTTCTTTTAACGTTAAAGGTGGACGTTGCGAAGCTTGTAGCGGACAGGGTGTGAATGTTATTGAAATGAACTTTCTTCCCGATGTTTACGTGCAATGCGAAATCTGTAAAGGTGCAAGATACAACCGTGAAACGTTACAGGTGAAGTATAAAGATAAGTCAATCTCTGATGTTCTGAGAATGACAGTTGAAGAAAGTTTAGACTTTTTCCAGAATATTCCCAAAGCGATCGCGCGTTTGCAAACTTTATTTGATGTCGGGTTGGGTTATGTCCAATTAGGACAACCTGCGACTACCTTATCTGGTGGGGAAGCGCAACGGGTGAAATTGGCAACAGAACTATCTCGACGCGCCACAGGTAAGACACTTTATTTAATCGATGAACCAACAACAGGATTATCTTTTTATGATGTCCACAAATTGTTAGATGTGTTGCAAAGATTAGTGGATAAAGGCAATTCAATTTTAGTAATTGAACACAACTTAGATGTAATTCGCTGTTCTGACTGGGTGATAGATTTGGGGCCAGAAGGTGGCGACAAAGGTGGAGAATTAATTGCTGTGGGTACACCAGAGGAAGTAGCAAAAAATCCCAGGTCTTATACTGGGCAATATTTGCAGCAGGTGTTGAAACAGTACCCGGCGCTGAAGAAGTAGTAAGGCGGTGAGGTGTGGTATTGAAAATTAAAGTATCTCATGTAGATTATTGAAAACTTTACTTTAGGCTTCACTTTCATAAGTATGTAATTATTTGCATTATAAATGTAGTGCAATATAATTGAAACTGCTTACAAGTAATTATTGTTACAAATGAACACTAGTATTTCAATATATGATAGCTTTATTAGCCTTGATAATCTCAAACTTGCTTGGGAGCGTGTTCGCTACTTTGATCGCTCTGATTCACGAGACTGGATTGGCTTAAAAGTATTTGCTGCCAATCGTGACCACAACCTTGAACTACTCAGACAAACTTTGATGGGGAGAACTTTTGAAGCTTCATACCCAGAAATTAAGTATCTCCCCAAGGCATCTCAGACTTTGCGTCCAATGGCAATACTGGCAGTTAGCGATCGTGTAGTCTATCAAGCTATAGCTAATGTTGTGGCTGAAAAGGCTAGACCAATTCTGTCTACAGCAGCTAATCGACAGTCTTTTGCTAATGTTTTGTCTGCTCCAGTACAGAAACCTATGTTTATGCCCTGGAAAATACAGTATCGTCTTTTCCAAAAAAAGTTTCAAACTCTGTATGAAGAAGGTAATGTCTGGCTAGCAGAAACAGACATGGCTGCTTTTTACGAGACGATAGACCAAACCATGTTGATTAAGTATCTGCGTGAACAACAGCTAGTTGATGACATAACGGCGGAACATCTCCGTATATACTTACCTATCTGGGCTTCAGTTAAAGGAGAAGAAACAATCAATCGTGGACTCCCACAAGGGTGCTTGGCATCAGATTTCTTCGCAAATCTTTTCCTGTATGGATTTGACAGGGAACTTTCTGTCCAAGAGTACCATTATATTCGATATGTAGATGACATTAGGTTACTTGCCAGAACTAGAGAAGCAGTTCAGCAAGGACTTATCAGAATTGACAGAACCTTAAAAACTTTAGGACTCCTTATACAAACTACTAAAACCACAGTACGTCAAATTAGCAATTTTGCCGAAGAGGCGGATCGAATGGCATCTAAATTATCAGAAGTAGATCGTAGATTTCGTGAGTTAAATGAGATACCAGACACAACATTACCTGATTCTTTAGCAGAACCATCATTACATGACGTTGCTCTTTTAGGTGAGGATTGTAAAATAGGCAATAGCAGCCTAGATTTATTAATAGCTACTTCGGGATTACAAGAAGATTTACTTGAGTTGTTTTGGCAATCAAAAAAGTCTATTGATGCTGGTGGAAATAATCCGTTTGCTGAACGTCATTTAAAGTTCTGTCTGTATCGTTTAGATCCGAATCCTGCGATTGTAACTGCAATATTACCATACTTGCTCGATAGACCTTGGCTCACTCAGCCGTTACATCAATATTTAAGAAAATGCGAACTTGATAAAGATGTTCTTGAGTTTCTTGATAAAAATATTATTGCTATACATAGTGTATATGACAGCACTGTAACATTTGCAATTGAAACTTTGATGCGCCAGAATTTTTCACTTCGTTATCATCATGGTTTATTTAGAAAATGGCTAACTGATAATAAGCGCGACTGGCCCTTACTTTGTGCTGCTGTAATGGCGTTAGGAGATAACCAAGAGAACATGAGTGTTTTGCTCAACGTAATTTCATCTTCTTCATATAGTCCATCAGTAAGACGTACAGCAATAATTCAAGCCTTACGACTGGCAATTGATGAGCATGAAGCTCTATGCATTCTCAAACAGAGCATTTATGACAAATCACCAATTGTGATTGATACTTTGCTATACCAGCTATACGTTGAACATGGTCTAACAATAAAGAAATTGGGTCTTGATGAAACCCAGCAACTCAGTGAATACTTGAGAAACTCTGCCAGAGGGTATGATAATTCGTTGCCTCATCTTCAACCATGCTACATACGGTATATTTTCACAAAATTTTACAGAGTCAACTTCTTTTCTCAGCCAGTAGACTTTCATGCTTTACTAGGTTCGGCATATCAACGTGCGACTGATTTTCTATGGCAATCTGATAAATCATACCTTTCTAACGCTTCGAGATATGCGTCTCAGTTAGATTTGTTCCATGAAGAATTACTCTATCCCATACTTGTAGAGAAACTAAAGTTGAAACCCAGTAGGGAAGATGTTGCAAAAATGCCTTTACCAAGCAGAATGCAATACATTCATAGTCAAGAACAAAAACTTAGGATATTTGCTAGTGGGTTACTCAAGTGTCATGATTTGAGATCATCAAGTACAGAAGCTCATACTCGGTTAGATAAAATTTTAGATCCAACAAACCCAGTTAGCTGGCATGAGCGCGATGCTCTCAAAAAGCAACTATGTGGTGCTTATCAAGAATTGGTAGATTGGCTGTTGCAAAATAAGTAATGATATTTGTGTATCATATCAATTATCTACAATACCGCTAGTTTAATATCTTTAAAATAATTTTATTCTAGCAGTATAAGACTAACTAATAGCTATCCGGCGGTGAAGAAGTAGAGTTTTGTCTCAGTCATAGACGCAAAGAAGCTTACCGCAGGGTAGGTGCAATTAAAAGCAGATCCCTAACTTATCGAACAAGTTGAGGATCTGCATTTTGTAATTCTCACAAATCAAATAGGATTGCTATAGATGTTTATGAAATTGTGGCTAAAGCTAGTTCTGCCAAAAAATATTTCAGATTTTCTTGCTGGGTGGCAAATTTTAAATATTGAGATGCCATTTCTGGTGTTAGCAATTCAATCATTAATCTGTTTTCCACCCAGAACTCAATCACATCAAAGAAAGAATCGCGGTTACAGCGCACTACACGCCAACCTTCACGAACACCGATTTGTTCAATTTCTTTCTGACTAATTGGTACAGAAATAGCCGCATGAATATCTGTATATCTGGAAGTAATAGCAGTACGCACAAATACGCATTTTTCATCACCTTCACCAGGTTCTATTTGAGAACCTAAAGGGTAAAGTTCAATGCCTGAAGATGAGTGGCTGCTGTATACAAGGAAGTAATTGGGCATACTGCTACCAAACTTAATTTAGACAAAAGTACAGGCGATCGCAAAATTGGGATTAGAAATGGGTGCTGGTTGGAATGTGTTGACTGCTTGTTCTGTCGAGAAGCATTGAATGCAGGTGTCAACTCTAAACTTGATGTAATTCTTACTATAACCTGAGTTCGGGTTAAGCAGGTTGAGATAAAAGCCACTCCATCTGAAGGCTGGGTTTCTTAGGTTGATGGCAATAAGCGATTAATCCGCAT
>NZ_JBALDE010000128.1:0-18109 GCF_036917515.1 Nostoc sp.
CGGATTAATCGCTTATTGCCATCAACCTAAGAAACCCAGCCTTCAGATGGAGTGGCTTTTATCTCAACCTGCTTAACCCGAACTCAGGTTACTTACCAAAAACCAAACTATAGCACTCCTAAATATTCGTGAGTTTTTTTGGAATTATTTCTTTTTATCCTTAGAAAATAATCGCCCAATCGCTTGCTATACAACAGCTCTAAAATTTATAAATGGCAAATGTTTTTGCAGAGTGACAGAAGAGAAGTAATTCTTTAATCAGTACTGCAAGACCCTTTAAAGGGTATTTTTTGTAATCGATAATAGGTATAATTTTATATATATTAACTATACTTAAATACTGAAATTAGGGTATCTGAGCATTAGATGAGCATTTTAGATAAAACAAAGGCTGAAAGTATTATTATTGCTTTAATTAGAATAAACGAACAGGTTTATTTTGCAGCTTGGAACTAATTGAGCTTACCCGATCGACCACAGAAATCATGTACTTGTAATCTGGTACTTGTCCATTGGTTACGTATCCTACTTCTTGAGCTAAACCTGAAGGCGAATCACTCATCACTTTGCGGATAAACTCTTGACGGTTACGTTCTACATTCGGCCCAATCAAGACCACACCTAATGGTACATAGTGAGGGTCTTTAAATAATATACGAAATTCAGTTGGGGCCAACTGTGAACTGTAGAGACTTAATTCCGCCTCCGAGACGGCACAGGCAATCGCTTTTCCTTGAGCCACTAATTCTAGCGCGGCTTTAGGTATGGGTGCAAACAGTATGTCAGCTAGTGTTGTACCATAAAGATTGTAAAGAGGAAAATAATATCCTGTTGCTGAACCTAGCTGTCCTAAAGCCACTGTTTTACCTTGTAGCTGTTTCAAGTTGGTTATCGGATTATCTTTGCGAACAACAAAGATGGAACGCAAATTATTAATACCTATTAAAGGAAATAGGGGAACATATTGGTAGCGTGCGATCGCAATAGCCGCTAAACCAGGTGGAGCAAATACCAATGACCAAGCACGAGCCTGAAGACGCTCAACCGCTCTATTTTCATTAAAAACAGGCTCTAGCTGAATATATGAGTTCGTTTTTTCGCCTAAGTAACTATTAAATTTAGCATATTGATTAATAATCTCTTCGCCTCCACCATAGTTGATCGCACCAATAGTTAACGTGCCCTCAAACTCCTTTCGTGGTTGGCAGGCAGCAAATGTCAAACCTAGCAGATTAAATAGAAAGAAACGACGGGGAAATCGCAAAAACATCACTAATTATGGTTAAGAAAGTAACTTGGCTTTCAAGACTAATTTAGACAAGTTTGACTGCTGCCTAAGTAGGTTATATTACAGCAAAAAATTAATATTTATTTAAATATTGTTAAGATGCTTTCTAACAGGTATAAATAAATATTAGACAAACTCAGATACCGTCTTCCTTAGTTAGGTTATGTTGAACAACATTACGTTAAAAAACTTAAAAATAGGTGCTAAATTTAACTTACTTTTAATATTAGTTTTCATAGTCAGTATTGTAGGAAGTGGCATTGCCTTATCTAGTGTACTTCAAGGGAGAGCGCAAAATGAAGTAGCTTCTCAAGCACAGACTCTCATCCAAATGGTGAACGGAGTAAGAGATTATACACAAAATCGTATAGTTCCTCTATTGGAACCTAGATTAGATACTAACCCAACATTCATGCCTGAAGTAGTACCAAGTTTCTCCTCTAAAGAAGTTTTTGAGAATTTTCGTAAAAAGCCGGAATATAAAAACTTTTTTCATAAAGATGCAACACTTAATCCAACTAATTTAGCAGATAAAGCCGATAGTTTTGAAACTCAACTTGTAAAGCGTTTTCGCAACGAACCCAAGACTTTAGAAATTACTGGCTTTCGTAAATTGTCAGAAGGCGAAGTATTTTATATTGCCCGACCACTCAAGATTACACAGCAGCAATGTCTGCGGTGTCATACTACACCAGATCTGGCTCCTAAGAGTCAACTAATAACTTATGGATCAGAAAATGGTTTTGGCTGGAAACTAAATCAGATTGTTTCTGCCCAAATAATCTCTGTTCCTTCTCAAGAGATTTTTGCCAATGCCAAACGAACTTGGACATTGATAATGGGACTTTTAATTGCAATCTTTGCGTTTATAGTTTTCTTGATTAACTTCTTAATTACAAAATATGTGATTCAGCGCATTAGAAGAATAGAAAAAATAGCTCAAAAAGTTAGTGTTGGTGATATGAACGCTGATTTTGAAGAAAGCTCTAATGATGAAATTGGCGGGTTAGCAGAAGCATTTAATCGGATGAAAGCTAGCTTAAAAATAGCTTTGGAGATGCTGAATAATCAAAGTTGACACTATTTTATATTTGGGATTAAGTTAATTAGACCTAATCCTGCAAGTGGAAAATTCAAGAAAGTAAGCGTTGCTGAAATTGTAAAGCTTTTTGAGGATCAGGAATTTGTGATGCTAAAACTTTCACAAATTCTGCACGAGAAATTTGTCCAGAAGATTTAAGAGCTTTTTGAACTATAAACTTAGCTATTGGACCAATTAAATTAGCCAACTCACGTTCGCACTCTTCAAAAAATTTATCACTGATGATTTGAGATTCTTGGTTTAGTAAATTATTTGAATTAATATCAGAGCGATCGGATTTAACAGTAAGTTCTTGTAGTAAAGTAGGTTTCTCTAGTAGAAACATTGTTTTCTTTTTAAAATCAATTTGTTGATTGTCTCGAAGATGAAAGGCTAATTGACTAATTAATTCTTCAAAATTGGACGCTGATGCTGCAACTTGTCGTAGTAATCTAGAGGCAACGGGACCAACAAATTCTAAAAGAATCGTTTCTAAGCGGTTGTAGTTTTCCTTAGACAGGATAGAAGCAGACGGATATTCAATTGAGTTTTGTTGAGAAAAGAAAGCTTGAGGAGGCGGTTGTGTAAAGGATGGTGGTTGAATTGATTGCGTTTCTACTCTAGTATTGAAATACTTAAGCACCTCCAAAACTTCCGCCGCAGACTGATAACGCTGTTTAAAGTGATGTAGTACCATCTTCGATAGCACAGATGCCAACTCAGAACTGACGTTAACTTGATGCTGCCAAGAAATCTCTCCTGTATCTGGGTCTTCCTCAAAGTTTATCGGATGTAACCCTGTCAGTGATTGTATACCAATAATGCCCAAGGAATAAATATCGCTGTTGGGGCGGGGCTTACCTTGCGCCTGTTCTGTAGACATATATCCGGGAGTACCAATAATAATAGTAGCTCCCGTGTGCCCTAAAATTGTAAGCAGTTGAGTTTGGACTTGTTTAACTGCGCCAAAGTCAATCAGTACTAACTTACCGTCTTGTTGCCGCCTGATTATATTATCTGGCTTGATATCTCGATGGATAACATTGTGGCTGTGAATAAATTGTAGAATACCCAGAACCTGTTGGAGCAATAGAATTACTCGATCTTCTGTCCAACGTTGATTAGGGAATAGTTCCGCCTTCAGAGTCTGCCCTTCTATAAACTCTTGCACCAAGAAGAACTCTTGGTTGTCTTCAAAATAGGCTAAAAGCCGAGGAATCTGATCGTGGTTGCCCAGTTGTTCTAGTGTTTCTGCCTCACTGGTAAATAGCCGTCTGGCAGTTTCGAGAAATTCAGGGGTACGAGTGACGGGCTTAAGGTGTTTGACAACGCATTTCGGGAAACCTGGCCGATGAGTATCTTGGGCTATATAGGTTTGACCGAATCCACCTCCACCTAATATCTGGAGGACTTGGTAACGTCCGTCTAATAATTGTCCTAACATTGTGTCACAAGCCTTAAGTCCTGAAATTAATCTTGACACAATTACCAGCTTTGGCAAGGTTTTTTGAGACAGAAAGTAGGTAGGTAGTGCTGAATTTTTAAGGTTTTTTGAGAATTCTACTACCAGTTTATAACTCTTTAGACTCCAGTTCGGCTTGCAGCCATATTATTGTAGAAGCTTTAATTCCTCAGAAATCGGCAGTACCTCAACTTTTGAATTAGTTGTTAGTTGAGAGACTACGCTAACTTCTCCTAGTGGAGTTTTATTTACAAAGTAGGTGATTCCTCGAAAGCTCAATTTATCAGCTA
This sequence comes from Nostoc sp., assembly GCF_036917515.1. Taxonomy (GTDB): domain Bacteria; phylum Cyanobacteriota; class Cyanobacteriia; order Cyanobacteriales; family Nostocaceae; genus Nostoc. The sequence goes on from NZ_JBALDE010000128.1 coordinate 4,122, forward strand.
TTGGTAGAGGAACTTTAGCCGATTTTGAATTTGGATCGACACGATAGTTAGCATCACGGTACATCAGATTATAAGCTGACCCAATTTGAGGAACTGGTCGAAATGGCTGTTCTGTTTTTTTGCTACCAACTTTGTTTGGGTCGCATTCGTAGCTCAGACCACGATAGTAAAGTTTCATAATTTTTGCTTCCTGAATAACTGTTTTTCAACAATGCCAATGATTTATCAGAAGTTGATTAGAGAGTTATGCAAGAGCTTATGTAAACTTACACTTTTTAAGGAACTGCTTAAAGGATTAGGCGTCTAGAGTGAAGAGTCATTGGGCATTGAGCATAAGAGGTATGGAGAAGAGACAAGGAAGAGAGGGGAGACAAGGGAGAGACTTGTTCAATAATTTCCCTTTTCCCCCTTGTCCCCCTTGTCCCCCTCATCTCGCCTGCTCCCTTGCTGGCGACCTCCCGTATGCTTACCCTTTTCATTCGGGGGTTACGTGGTTAACAATGGGTTGAATGTTTTTTGAAATGATTCAACTTTATGGCTAGAACTGCAAATGAATATGCCGTATACCTTCTACTGGAAAGCGGCCACCGAGAAGAAGTACGTTTTCCTACTATTCAAGAGTTTCAAAAATGGTATAGCGGCGAACTTGTGCCAAAATCTGCTTCTAATGACTTTATTAGCGTGCCGATCAAAAATATTCAAGGGGAATATATGGTAGTACGCCCTTCTCGGATCGTGGCAATCCGGGTAGAACCCATTTTTAGTTCCAGTGTTGAAAGATTCAACTAAATGATGAGAAAAACCCTTGCTTTGCTTTCCTTGAGTTTAGGAATTGTTCTTGTAAATCCTCTCTGGTCGGCTGTTGCTCAAGTTCCTAACTTACTGCCGTTGCCAATACCGACTACTCCCGATCTTCCACCTATACCAATACCAATCACTCCTGAGATAACGCCGCCGCTAAAACCAATCGCCATCGTCAGCGATTGCATGCTCCGGCCGACTTGTTTGGGTTGGGATGAGCAAATTTGGGGTCAAAGAGGTAAAACAGGCGATCGCAATGCGTTGTTAGCTTCTATTGACAACAGTTTGCTTTACCTAACAAAGGGTGATGCGATCGCAGCATATCAAAATTATCCAGTTCGGGAAATTACCCTTGATCGCGTCCGCCGGAGTTTGCTACGTTTCCGCCAACTGGTTGTCAGTTCTATGTCAGCAGCGCAACTACAAGCTGCTGTACAGCGTGAGTTTGTCTTCTACCAATCTGTGGGCAACGATGGCAAGGGTACTGTTAAGTTCACTGCTTACTACGAACCTGTTTACACCGCTAGCCGTGTTAGAACTGCAATCTATAAGTATCCCATTTATCGGCTACCACCTGATTTTAGCCAATGGCCTAAACCTCACCCAAAACGAATTGATTTGGAAGGGAAGGATGGTTTAAAAGGGAATAAGAGCAAGTTACGCGGTTTAGAACTGCTTTGGTTTCGCGATCGCCTAGAGGCATACATGGTACATATCCAAGGTTCTGCCCAAATTAAATTAACCAATGGCAAAACAACATCAATTGGCTATGCTGGTGGAACTGATTATCCTTGGACTAGTATCGGTAAAGAACTTGCCAAAGATGGCAAACTTCCACTGGCAGGATTGACAATGCCACGGATGATTGCTTATTTCCGGCAAAAACCTCAAGAGTTGAGCAATTATCTACCGCGCTGGAAACGGTTTATTTTCTTCCAAGAAACAAGCGGTAGAGCTGCTACTGGTAGTATTCATGTGCCAGTAACAGCAGAACGTTCCATTGCTACAGATAAGTCTCTCATGCCACCGGGAGCGTTAGCACTGATTTACAATTCATTTCCCTATCCTACCAGTGGTGGCAAACTAGAGAGGCATACTGTTAGCCGCTTTGTGCTTGACCAGGATACAGGAAGCGCCATCAAAGGGCCGGGCCGGGTGGATTATTTCATGGGATCTGGTAAACTAGCAGGCGATCGCGCTGGCGTCACAGGCGGTAATGGTTCACTATATTATTTGCTGCTCAAAGAATAGATATTGGGCATTGGGCATTGGGCAAAACAGTTCCGTTAGCGCATAGCTAGGGTTTAGCCCGTTCCGATTTTCGAGTAAATAAGTGAGATTCCTCACTTAATACTCAGCATGGGCTAAACGCCCCGCTACCGCTAACAGCACTCAGTACTCAGTACTCCTAAAGGGGATGGGAAATTGGTTATTTTCCTTGTCTCCCTCATCCCATTCCCCACTCCCTAGCTAATACGGCGGATAAGCAAAATCATCTTCATCAGCATAAACGTAAGAGTTGGAAACTCCTGCCATTTCCAATTTAGGCGTTTCTGATTTTACAGGTTCCTTGCCAAAATCTTTGTATTCTTCAAAAGTCTTACAAATCATTGCAGACTCAAGAGCATCGGAAGCAATTAAATATTGCGTTAAAGTTCCTACTGTGGGATGTTTATAGTTTACAGTTGAAGCTACCAAAACTGTATTTGGTTCAATGCCTCTTTCTTCACATTCAATGATGGGACAAAAAATCCCGTGAGCATGGAACAAAGGGCCTTTTGGTGTCAAAGGTTGCTTGCGATAGATAGCATAAGCTTTTTCTAGTTCAGCAACGAATCCATTAACTACTTTGCCTTGTTGATATTCGCAGTAGGTTTTGCTGAAACTCGCTCCGGCTGCACCATTAAGAGTTAGTTGTAGTGGTGATTCATGTAAAAACTTTTTATTCTCACCCACTATAAAAATTAGATAGCGAGTAAAGGTTTTAAATTTAAGTTTGTCGGCTAAAAAAGCATCATAATTATCTTTGAGCGTACCCAGTTTTAAACCACTTTCCCGGTCTTTAACAGACAATGGCCCCCGACGCACTATAACCAAGCGTGGAGTAGCAGTAATAAAGATTGTTTCTATTCCAGAGCTAAACTCATGTTCTATTTGCTGCCAATTATCATCTGGCACAAAGCCGACAGCATTGGCATTATCCAGCTTAATCGCCAAACCGTGAGATTGTATACCATCTGTGCCATACCGAGGATTAATCATCTGACACCAGGGAAGGACTTGAGAAGGCGGTGCATTGAATTTCTCGTCTTCAAAGTCGAAATTAGCAGATGCTTTCATCGTTTTAGGCTATCAAAGTGTTTTATTGAACAAAGTTATCGGCAGGGCGCTGATCCTGAAGAGCCAGTTATGTACTGTGGTTCCCAAAGTTTAGGAACTTAAACTGGCATAGTAGTTTTTCCAGAGTAAGACAGAATCAATCTATGTTGCAATCCCTATTTCGTTTTTTCACGACAGATTTTTACTTTGGCATTTCCCTATCTCCCGCCAACTTTCTGCTATTTTCGGTCAAGAATGTGATAAAATCACTCAATCAGTATTTACGCAAAAATTACTAAAAAAATTTAATTTAAGTAATATATGACATGCTTATAAAGACTCTTTGGATGTTACTTTTTGTTTCTTCCATGGTTCAATTAAGATCGGCAAATTACTGTGAACTTAAAGTAGCGAGAGTCTTCAAATCAGGCACTTCTAAATCAGGTTGACTGACTGCTGGCAAGTTCGCACTAGCCCCTTGCTCTGCTCGACGATTTACCCAGACTGTTGATAGTCCCAAAGATTTGGCTGTCACAATATCATGATATATACTAGCAGCAACATGTAATATCTGCTCTAGCGGCAAATCAATTCTCTCAATAGCCAGTCTGAAGTTGTTGAAGGAGGGTTTGTAGCTTTTTGCCTGTTCTGCTGTGATTATCTGGTCAAATTCCACCTCCAAGTGCTTTGCCGAGAAAGCAAAGAGATCGTCATCTACATTTGAGATAATTACCAGCTTAAACTTTTGTTTTAAAACTTTAAGTGTCTCAATTGTATCGGGGAAAGGCAGCCAATGCTGAATCGAATCGGCAAGTGAATTTAGTTCGTCAGCAGTTGGCTCAAAGCCAAATCGTTCACCAAATTTCTGGACTACTCTTTTCAAAACTTCTCGATATTTGATATATTCTGCTTTTTCCAGTTCTGCTTCAAATTCAGCAAAAATATCGAGAATTTGCTCGTCATCCAAATTAGTGTTGTGTGCCAGCAGAAGTGGCTTTAGCACCCTTAAGATGCCATTCTCCCAATTAATTAGGGTTCCGTAACAATCAAAAGTTAAAGTTTTATACTGATTGAAGTTAATCACCTTTTTATACTCCAGAGGTTGATTAATAGTGTTCAGTTTTCACAAACCAAAAGACGGGTGAACCCATCTGCGTTGGCACAGCCCGCTGCAGGCATCGCCACATCCACTGTTCTTGAAGTCTCTGAACATTTTTTCTATATCAAGGTAACGCGGAACTTATAGGTTGCTCAAAGATTGACAAAGTGAACTGCCAAGGTCGTTTTACTGTTATACCTGCGTTAGAGAGCAGTGCTCACCGAAGCTGTATGGGCGTTATCCAAAAAACTTTATATTACATTGATATTACAATATTACTAAGTTTAGGTGTGGGATAATAGTTATTCCAAAAAGGAGATTATTCCTAAGTATAGTTTGTATGGATGTAAAATTTCAGGATACACAAGCGAATACCACTAAACAATTAAACTCAAGTAAACAGACATTTCATCGCAAGCCATCCGAAATTTTTTCGGTAGCAGAGGCAGTGGTAAAAATCCTGGAAGATATGGGAGTGCAGTATGCCTTTGGTGTATCGGGAGGTGCGATCGCGCCAGTGTGGGCTGCGTTACATCAAAGTTCTATCCAGGTGTTGCACTTTCGCCATGAAGCTGGAGCAGCTTTTGCAGCCATTGAGGCATACTTTGCTAGCGATCGGCCAGTTGTAGTTTTCACTACCACAGGTCCAGGAATTACCAACGCTTTGACAGGATTGTTAGCTGCTCGTTGGGAGGGCGCTAAGGTAATTTTTGTGTCCGCTTCAACCTCTGCGCCACAGCGAGGGCGTTGGGCTTTCCAGGAAACCAGCGCATACACTATGCCCTGCACAAGTATTATGAGTTCAGGGCAAATATTTCATTATGCAACTACTGTCGAATGTAGCGATGAACTCACAGAGATTTCTCGAAGGCTTGCTCTTGGACTGGTACAACCAGGAGGATTAGTCGCGTATTTAAGTATCTCTACAAATATCCAGACAAGTTTACTAACAACTTCGTTGCCACGAGTAACTCTGTCTGAGACTGTGGCAACAGCAAGTGAGGAAACAATTGCAGAATGTGTCCGGTTACTGACTGAAGGACCCTTTGTCATCTGGGTTGGCTTCGGTGCGCGCGATGCTGCTGAAGAGATTCGCCAACTTGCTGAGAGAACAGGGGCTGCGGTAATGTGTTCGCCGCGTGGTAAAGGGATTTTTTCCGAAGATCATCCACAATTTGTAGGAGTCACGGGGTTTGCTGGACACAAGTCTGTTTTGACATATATGCAGGAGTACTATCCTTTGCATACTTTGGTTCTGGGAACGCGCCTTGGTGAGTTTACATCGTTCTGGAACTCTACCATGATCCCCCAGCGAAGATTTTTGCATATTGACATCGACCCAGATGTGCCAGGAGCAGCGTATCCAGATGCCAAGACGTTTGCTATCCAGTCTGACGTAAAAGAGTTCATGAAGGAGTTGTTGAAGCATTTTTCTGTAAGTAATAGTTGCCCAACAGGGGTAACGCTGCCTCGACCTGAACTTGATTTAATCAAGCCATGTACAGGCAGTTTAGTGCGACCCAAAGTACTGATGGATATGATTCAACAGGTGATTGTTGAAGGAAGCGATGCAGTAGTAATGGCTGAATCGGGTAATTCATTTGCCTGGGCAATTCACCATCTACGATTTACTCAACCAGGCCGTTTTCGGGTTAGCACTGGCTTTGGGTCTATGGGGCATTTCGTTACGGGCATCGTAGGTGCGGCACTGGTAAGGAATAGTAAGGCTGTTGCTATTGTCGGGGATGGTGCTATGCTCATGAATAACGAGATCAGTACAGCAGTGCAACACCAGATTTCTGCTGTCTGGATTGTACTTAATGACTCGCGCTATAACATGTGTGACCAAGGATTGACGTTACTGAATTTTAAGGGAGTGGATGCGAAAATTACGCCGACAAATTTTGTCGAGATTGCCCAAGCTATGGGAGCTGATGGAATACGCGTTGAAAAGGAGTCCGACATCCAAGTTGCACTGGAAAAAGCGATGGCAGCAAGCAGTCCATTCGTAGTTGACGTACTCATAGACCCCACTCATATACCACCCTCCGAGAGTCGCAATCAGAGTCTAATTTCGCAAGGCGCTAAGACTATAATTAACTAGGTGATTGGATATGGTGCATCCCCCAGTAGGTATTCGCTCACTTGCCGTGAGCTTTCCAAGGGTTATACGTAGAAATGATTATTACATAGAAAAATACCCTGAGCTAGTCACTCAGGCTGAGCAAAAAAGTTTAGCAAAGATGTTCTCGCTTGTAGGAGCCATACCCAGCAACGAGTTTGAATTAGAGATGATGCCCTATCTGTCAGACCCCTTTCGTGGCACTGTTGAGAGGCGGGTGCTAAGTCCAGGTGAGTCGTCGCTGACGCTGGAGTATTGTGCAGCAAAGGATGCTCTCGATGCAGCAAAGCTTTCTACGGACGACGTAGATCTCTTGCTCGTCGCCTCATTCTTACCTGAACAAATTGGATTTGGCAATGCTGCCTTCCTTGCTCGTGAACTGGGATTACAGTGTGGCGCATGGAATCTTGATGCAACGTGTGCCAGTACCCCAGTTTCCCTTCAAACTGCCTGTGCCTTGGTACAAGCTGGAGAGTACCGCAATGCGCTAGTGGTAATATCATGTACGTACTCTCGCTTTTTCGATGAAGATGATACTTTATCATGGTTTTTTAGCGACGGTGCTGGAGCTTTTGTAGTTAGTTCGCTGAAGCCGAATCAAGGTATTCTAGGCACAAAGACTGTTAACACTAGCATTTTGTGCGATCAATTCTTTTTTAAACTTATGGAGGATGAACAGGGCAAGCAGCGGCTCCGTATGCAGATGACCAAGGGTATAAACAAGGCGATCAGCGAAACAGCGGCAAGTCTTCTGCATACTTGTTGCGAAGGCGCTATTTCTGCTGCGGGTATAACCTTGGAGGAAATTGATTTTTTTATTTTCAATACAGCCTCTGCTTGGTTTGCAAGCTTCTGTACCCGTGTATTGGGCATTGATCCAGAGCGCACAATCAATGTCTACCCTCTTTATGCAAACATTGGACCAGCATTAACTGTAGGCAATTTGTACCACGCTGCTCAATTGGGCAAAATTCACGAAAATGACTTGGTTTTGATCTATGCCTTTGGCGCAGCCAGTTCTGCCTCTGCAAGCGTGATCCGCTGGGGTGATGTGGTGCTAGGTCCTGTTCCGGTCAATGAAACTGATTCGACAGTGAAAAATTCCGAAATTGGAAGTATCATTCCTTGCTAAGATGTCCAGCAGGATTTAACCCGTAGTCAGAAGTTAAATGAAAAAAACAATTCTGACAATAGGATTTTTCTTGTTGTCTTTTATGTTTCCGCTAAAAATTCTAGCTGCACAGAATTATCAGGATATTTATGTCTTTGGTGACAGCTTTTCTGATACAGGAAATGCATTCAATGCCACAAATAAAACCTTTCCCTCAAGTCCGACATACTTTGATGGACGTTTTTCCAATGGTCCAGTTTGGGTAGAATATCTGGCACAAGACTTGGAATTATCCTTCAATCCTCGCAGCAACTTTGCCTTTGGAGGGGCTACCACCGGAGTTGATAACATTAGCGTTCCTGAGTTCCCCGGATTGCAACAGCAAATCGCTAGCTTTACAGCAAAAAATCCGTCTGCTAATCCCAACGCCCTCTATATTGTATGGGCTGGTGCTAATGATTACTTCAGTTACTTTGCGGGGGGTGTTACGAACTCCAATCAGGCAGTTGCAAATATATCAGCAGCAGTCACATCGCTTGTGGCCATAGGCGCTCAAGATATTATAGTAGTTAATCAGCCAGATTTGGGAAAGTTTCCAGTTGCAAACTTTAATAGTCAAATACCCAGCTTATTCAGCACATTGATCAATGCACATAATTCTGGCTTAAACGCGACCATCAACTTTTTGAACCAGCAACTAGACCCTAATATCAACATCATTCCTTTCAATGTTAATAACTTATTTAGTCGGATAATCGCCGAACCAAAAGAATTCGGTCTGACAAATGCTACCAACTATTGCATACAAGACTTATCAGTAGTGCCCTTAAATTTGCCCACCCAACCAGTAGCCTGTAATCCAGACGAATTTTTATTTTGGGATCCAGTTCATCCTACAACCGCAGCTCATCGGCTTATTCGAGAATCTGCATTTTCAGTACTGAAGCCAGTATCTGTCCCTGAACCTTTTAATGTGTTAGGGGTGTTGGCCTTTAGTGCTTTTGGTGCAGTTTCGGCACTGCAACGCCATTATCAGTTAATGCAGAACAAAGCAATTTAGAGGGAAAGTTACATCCATGACAGGTCAATTTGATGGAAAAGTAGCATTGGTTACTGGGGCTTCATCAGGCATTGGTCGGGCGACAGCGATCGCATTTGCACGTGTTGGAGCAAAGGTTGTAGCTGCTAGCCGTCGAATTGCTGAGGGGGAGGAGACTGTGCGCTGCATACAAGAGGCAGGAGGAGAGGCTATTTTCGTTAAAACCGATGTATCAAAGGCAGCTGAAGTGGAAGCATTGGTTAACAAGACAGTAGATACTTATGGCCGTTTAGACTGCGCTTGTAATAATGCCGGACGCGCAATTTTCAAACCACTCATTGAAATGCCGGAAGAAGAATGGAACCAAATGTTCGACGTAAATCTCAAAGGAATGTGGCTCTGCCTCAAGTACGAAATTAGCACAATGCTCAAACAAGAGGGTGGTGCAATTGTAAACGTTGCTTCAGTTGGTGGTGTGATAGGTGCCGCAGGTACTGCCGCCTATAGTGCCACTAAAGGTGGAGTTATTGCCTTAACCCGAGCAGCGGCAATAGAATATGCTAAATCTGGCATCCGACTTAATATTATAAGTCCCGGTAGCATTCAAACCGATATGTTAGCAACTGTGCCCACAGACCTACTCGCTCAAGTTGCAGCTGGGCATCCTGTAGGACGTATTGGCAAGCCGGAGGAGGTTGCAGAAGCTGTCTTATGGTTATGTTCGGATGTAGCTTCCTTTGTTACAGGGCATAATATGATAATTGATGGGGGATATACCGCGCAGTAAGTGTGGTCTACTCCTGTTTCTCAAGTGCCCCTAAATCTTTCAAAGTAATTTTTTGAGCCTCAGTTAAACCTGTCACTTTAGTGATATTCATGTCTTCGTAGGGTCTATAGCTTTTCAAAGTTTTCAGGCACTCACCTGTCTTAACATTCCAAAGCTTAATCGTATCATCTTGACTACCACTAACTAGGGTTTGAGCATCGGGACTAAAGGCTACTGACCAGACTAACTTGGTATGTGCTAACAAAGTTGTTACGCAACTGCTTGTCTTCAGATCCCATAGCTTGACCATTTGATCGCCACTGCCAGTTGCCAGCGTGCAATTATCCAGAAAGGCAACTGTGTATACGCCACTAGTATGCCCATGCAAAGTTCCAATACATTTACTTGTGCTGACATCCCAAAGTTTCACTGTTTGGTCAAAGCTGCCACTCGCTACTGTATTACCATCAGGACTTAAGGCGACTGACCAAATCCAGTCAGTATGACCGTACATAGTTTGAAGACAACGACCAGTGCTGACATCCCACAGCCTTACTGTTTGGTCATTACTAACACTGGCCAGCATCTCACTGTCCTGGCTAAAAGCGACTGCCCATACCCAATGAGTGTGACCTTGTAAAGTTTTGAGGCATTGCCAGGTCTTAGTATCCCACAATTTCACTGTTTGGTCTTCACTGCTACTAGCAAGCACACTACCTTGGGGACTGAATGCAACTGATGTAACCCGATTACTATGTCCCAACAAATTTTTCAGGCATTGACCGCTGGTAGTATCCCACAACTTTACTGTTTGGTCTTCACTGCCACTAGCAAGTATAGTACCTTGAGGACTGAAGGCTACTGATGTGACCCGATTACTATGTCCTCGCAAAGTTTTGAAGCACTGACCAGTATTAGCATCCCATAACCTTACTGTTTGGTCATTATTGCCACTAGCTAGTGTAGTACCTTGAGGACTGAAGGTAACTGACCAGATACCATTACAATAACCCTGAAAAATTTTAAGGCATTGACCAATACTGACATCCCATAACCTTACCGTTTGGTCATCGCTGCCACTTACCAGCGTTTTACCTTCTGGACTAAACGCAACTGACCAAACCCTGCTATTATGTCCGTGTAGAGTGGTAAGGCAGCGACCAGTACTTATATCCCAGAGTTTCACCGTTTGGTCATCACTGCTACTTGCCAGCGTCTGACCATCATAACTGAAAGCAACAGAATTTACGCAATCAGTATGCCCATGCAAAGTCTGAAGGCATTTACCTGTACTGACATCAAATAGCCTCACAATTTGGTTATGATAGCCACTGGCCAGAGTTTGACAATCCGGGCTGAAAGCAACTGATTTACTCCCACTATTCTCAACCTCCATAGTTTTGAGGCATTGCCAGGTCTTAGTATCCCACAACTTCACGGTTTGATCATCACTGCCACTGGCAAGCGTAGTACCTTGAGTACTAAAGGCAACTGATGTAACACGATTACTATGTCCCCGCAGAGTTTTAAGGCATTGATCGCTACTAGTATCCCACAACTTCACCGTATGGTCTTCACTGCTACTTGCAAGCAGTTGACCGTCTGGACTGAAAGCAATTGACCAGATTCCACCACTATGACCTTGCAAATTTGCAAGGCATTGCCCCGTATTAGTATTCCATAGCTTGACCTTTTGGTCATCACCGCCACTAGCAAAAATATGACCATCCGGACTAAAAGCCACTGGCCAGATAAAACCTGTGTGCCCATTGACGGTAAGTAGTTGTTTTCCATCCGCAACTTGATACAGGCGAATCTCACCACTAGTATCCCCCGTAGCCAAGAATTTTCCATCAGGGCTGAATGCCACTGAGTGAATGCCTCCCAAAGTTTCAGCAAAAACAGACTTGGTTAGATCGGCGTAAGTGAAATTTACATTGTGCAAATGTACGTTGCGTAGGTCTGCTTGCCAAACAGTCAGGTGAGAAAAATCATAGCCACCCAGATCAGTTTCTAGATGAGAAAGCAGATTAAGAATGTTTCCAGCTGTATACCCTGGTTCTAAAGGAGATTCTTCTTGCAGTCTTGTAAGAATTTGAATTAACTGATTTTCAATTTTTCTTTTACTTCTTAAGATATTAAGCAACCCATCTATAACTGGTTTAATGATGAGACGAACTTGAGTATCTTTAACATAGTCTTTAGCCGTAGCCTTCATCAGAGCATGACATCTGAATAAATTAATATTTTGAGTGACAATCTCTTCACAGACGAGTTCTATCAAGCTACTAGTCGCATACTCCATAACTACAGGCTGGAGCGTAAAGATTGATCCAGTTTTTTCAATAAGCGTAGACGTAGCCTTCTCGATTAGCGATCGCCTTCCTAAAGATTCCAGAGCTTCAAGTAATTTTGCTTGTGGTACTGGTGATCTAATGTCATCTCGCAATTCTGATAGTGCGATCGACTCCCGGTTAATCGCTAGCCAATACATTATTTCCTTTTCTAAATCTGACAAGCGCTCAAACTGCTGCTCTAAGAGATCGCGAATGTCTCCAAAGACAGCCGTGTCTTGTTGCAAAAAGTCAGTCATATTACCATCAAAGATATCTTGAATGGTCGTGGCAACTATCTTTAAGGCTAATGGATTGCCTGCGTAACGTTCAATCATTACTTTCCATTCATCCTCTGCCGCCGATAGTCCCTTGAGTTTTAAAATTTCTTGCCCTTCCGCCACCTTCAATCCACTCAGTAGCAATGAGCGAACAGGTAGTGCTTGTCCTTCCAAAAATGCTATTTCTCTGGGTTTTTCACGACTAGTCAGTACTAAGCAGCTTTGGTGAGTTGCTTCTCCCACCCGTCTTAAAAACTCACCATATTCCTCATATCCTTCTCGATAAAGTCCGGCGCGGCTACCACTGCGGAGAATTGATTCTGCATTATCGAGGATCACTAAACAGCGATAATTTTGTAAATAATAGAGTAGTCGCGATACGCGATCGCTAAAGCTTTCTGGTAAATTACTTTCTGTTTCCTGTTCGTCAGATAGAAATTGGATTAAGTTACCTAGAATAATTTTAACAGGCGGTGCTTCTCGTAGTGATCGCCAGATCACATACTCAAAGTTGTCCTGAATTTTTTGAGCAAACTTTACAGACAGTGCTGTTTTTCCAATACCTCCTATTCCCAATAGTGCAACCAATTGGCAGTGCTCATTGAGAATCCATTGCTCTAGTGTAATAAGTTCTTCTATACGCCCATAAAAAGCTAAGTTAAAGATAGCCTCTCCCCAATCTAGACGATTTTTTGAACTTGAATAGTCACTTTTATCTATTTTTAAGTTAAAAACTGAAAAAAGTTGCTCAATAGTCTGTTTGTCAACTCCTCCTTCTCGATTCAATACTTTTGAGATGGTGGCGGAATATAAACCAGAACGTACACTCATTTCTTCAAGAGTATACCGATTTCCAAAATTTTCTTTTGCTTCTGACTGATGTTTTGCTTCCTTAATTTTTTGCAAACCCTTGGTAGTAAGTGCAACGCCACGCTTACGTCTCCAATTCTGTAAAGTCATGTATTAACTCACTGTTCGTTTAATCACTTTTTATTAAAAGGAATTCTCGTACTAGGTTGCTATAGATATGGGGTAATAGCCATAACAAACGAATAATCTCATATTGCAGAGGATTTAAAACAGGTATATTACCAAAATATTCACTGATAAAAACCTCCTTTGACATCCACTTATCTCGGTAATTCAACACCGCTTGCTCAACAGACTATCTGGACTATAAGGCATTGCTGACATCATCTCTTCAGCCAAGAGCTTCTTACATTTGGTGATAGCAGATTTCTTGCGTATGGTACTAGTTATTTAATACCTGTTATTCTCCGTAATATTTTTGGGGCGTAAAGCTTAAGTTCAATCTCAAAATCTCGATTTTCACTGGTAAAAACAGCTTAGAATTGGCAATCTTGATAAGGAAAGTTTGTATATATCTAGCTTATCAATCAATGAATAAAACTGCTGCACTTAAATTTCCCCATTTGACAACCTCCAGTAAAAAAAGAGCGCTTAAGCGAATCACTATAAACTTGACATCAGATGAAGCTCAAAACCTTGAAAAGTATTGTGAACAGACAGGCAAACTAGCAATAGACGTGATTCGAGAACTCATTCAAGCTTTGCCTTGACCTGCTGAACTTTGACGCCAAGCCTGAAAAGCCCGAGTCTAGAAGAGTCATCGCTGAAGTAGAAGGTGTTACAGATTTGGACAAAGGTTTGTAATTTTACTCTGACGTGAGTAATTGCAAGAGCAGTAATCATAGATTAAACCCTTACGACCCTGTCTCCCAAGTCTCTTTTAACTGAACTGTATTGGGTTCTAGCACCACAGTTATGGACGGGAGCGGTCGTAGTAATGGATAATTTGTCGGTGCATACCGCTGCGGTAATTCGACAGATAATTGAGGTGATCGGTGCGCAGGTTGTGTTTCTATCCCTCTATTCACTAGATTTGTCACCCATTGAATTGTGTTGGTCAAAACTCAAGCAGTGTTTACGTGCCGCAAAAGCTCGAACCCACCAGGAGCAAGACCCAAGTGTTAACGCAGATTGTTACTGAGCAAATCTCCGTTGGGTGTTGCATAATAAAGGGATGAGGAGAGGGTTCATACTGTGCATTGTCCATACTGTAAGTCTACGGAGATTAGAAAAAATGGAAAAAGAAG
>NZ_JBALDE010000129.1:0-36561 GCF_036917515.1 Nostoc sp.
ATTTCTAGCTGATATATCCCTGACATTGTTCATCCTTCATCTGGTTTATTCTTATTCTCTCATCTGTAGTCCAATTTTAGAGAATTGGTATTAATATCACAGCGATTTGACAGCAACCCACCACAAGTTAACGAGCGGCTGCCAATTACTGGAACTGTAACTCAACCAATTAAATAATTGGCTTTTCAAAACTCTTCAAACCCTTTAAACCATACCAGGATGTTGGGAGTGATCACTCCCAACACCTTCTTGTCAGATACCTTCAGGTATAATTGCACTTAGCTTATATTTCTTGATAAATGCAATTGCAAGCGAGCTAGCATCAAGGCAATTTTAGAAAATTATCAAATCAAACTTAGAGGTTATTTGAAGAGTCGGAGAGATGGTAAAAAAGCTTTCTCAGTATATATTGTGAGATGGGGTATCGGCAATTAGTTAGAGACTATGAGTTATTACCGGAACATCGGAGACTTTTATTTACCTTGCCATGAACCGGATCATGGTGAAAAACGATTAGCATAAAATTTAACCCCTTAAAACTTTTCAAACAGCCTCTTAAAATTAGCCAAAAAATGGAAAAAGCGTTGCAAAGTTTCCTCGCAACGCTTTTTCCAAGAGGATATTATGGGATATCCTCTGCCCTTAATTACTATCTATTATGGATTTTTACTCCGATTCTGTAAAGACAACTGAAATCTGGAGTCACACAACACAGATTCAGCTTACTCCTGATAAACTACATTTAAAATCTACAGAGATTGTCTCAAAATCAGTTTTCTGCTTTTTGTAGCTTTCCTGCTGGTGAAATGCTACGGGGAAGCTTTATCAATCTTGATTTCCTTGTATGTTTTGGATCAGAGGTTGTTGGTTATTTTGAACATTAGTTGAAGAATAGTGGGCGATGACAAATACAGGTAGGGTAAGAGTCAACAGAGCGATCGCAGTTCCCACAATGTCTGCCAAACGTTGGGAATATGTGTCGGTATTGGCAGACTGGCTATTTGAATTCATACAAAATTGAAGTTTTTCGTAACACTGTGTAGGTCTACTCTCTGACTGAGAGTTTTAATGCTGTCTTAATACTATTATTAGTTGTTTTTAAACTTGTAAAATGTATAACATTCTACAAGCTAAACCAGTTTTTCAACTGTCATAATAGCGTTTTTATACCCGAAATTCTTAATACCAAGTTACAAGTAAACAAATCATGTTTTATTTTGTGATTAATATTTGTCACATGTTTCCCTGTATGGTGTAACGGTTCGCATACGCAAGCTAACTTTAACAGCATCATAAACAATATTTTCTCGCTGCTTAAAGATTAATTAGCAAAATCTATTTGTCCGATACTTCATGATTATAACATTCTATAAAGCCTTTGATAAGGTCATTTTACTAGAATTACTAATTTGTGATACAGAATACAAAACCGCAAAATCACTGATAAATAGTCAGTATTTGAGATTTTTATCCGGTAGTTATACACAAAAATAATTGACACCAAAGAAAAAATGGGTAGGAATGATTTTTATAACTAATGATAATTACTGAATAAATTCATATACACCACCTGTGTTGTGCAGCATGGATTTAGTGATATCACTAGACAAATATTTCAAAATTTATCAAAATTTAAACTTTCAAATATACCTAAGACACAGCAATTTTGTCAATCTATATATAGGTAGAGTAAAAAATGTTTTAGAAGATGGCGTAGAGATGTATCGGGATATCGCCAAATTTTGCTCATATCTGACCAAGAATACCCAATTTAAATTTTCAGATCCTAAATCCGTATAACTTTTTGGATAAATCAAAATTTAAAACGAGAAACTGTATAACAAATTAATCATCTAAAAAAACCGCCACTAACTATAATAGGGCGGTCTGGTTAAGCAATCGGAGGTAATTACAGATTACTCTCCTGATAAATGAAATTGCTGTAACGAAGGTTGCACTAAATTGGGAGTGAGGAATTAGGGAGTGGGGATTGGGCACAAGAGGCAGAGGTGTAGAGGTGCAAAGGAGCAGAGGGGAAAAACTTACTGCAACTTCTCCTCTGCTCCCCTGCTCCCCCTCACTTCCTACTCCCTACTCCCTCCCATAAACACTCATTGGTTCTTTAATAAATCGGGTGTAAAGATGCTTAAACGTAGACTTAATTACGCGTGGCATCCCAAAATCTATGGGCATCAAATTGTCTGGTAGTCGCCAATCTTCTATTTTTAATAACTCAGGATTTAAATGCGGAAAGTCAATGGCAGCAAGTTCTGGACAAACTCCTAGCCTTTGGGAAGCTGCAACTGTGGGCACTTGTTCAGGAGGAACATTGAGGATTTCTACCATTGCCCGATCTAAGGCAAATATATCTGATGTGGCTGCTAAAATGCCCAGTTGGCGAGGTTCCCCGTTGCTGGGGCCATTACCTTCATGACCGATAATACCATCTAATATGGTTAAGTCAGGGTTAATTGCTCTGGCAGTTTCTACTAACATTTCACCAAATCTGTCCGCATCTTTTCCTGCTTCCATGTGCCACCAAGCTTTCATTTTACCAGGGACGCAACCAAACAAGTTTTTTACGCCCAGTGTTAATGTTAACTGGGCATGTGATTTCACTTTCGGTAGATTAATCACTACATCTGCTTCCATTGCTTCTTTAGACAGTCGCAGATGGCAAAAATTGTCACTGACGGTTTGGTAACGCTGACCATGAAAATCGATGATGGGAAGATTGAGTTCTTCTAAAATAGGCAGATAGCCATTTGCCACTGCTACGCCCTTGGCACTGCCAAAAGCAGGACTATCGCCCAAAAATGGTTTACCGCCAACCTCAATTACCATCTGGGCAACTTCGTAAACTAGTTCGGCACGGGTGATACACTCTTTCCCAGGACGCGATCCTGTAAGTAGATTCGGTTTGAGTAAAACGCGATCGCCTTTTTTCACAAACGCTGCCATTCCTCCAAAAGGTTCCAGGAGAATCACTAAAGATTCCCGTAAAGCCTCTTTTGCGTAGGATGTAACCCGAATAAGACTAACAGATGATTTTTGATCCATAGATAGATAGGGGATAGAGGGAGTGGGGGGATGAGGGAATGGAAAAGCAGGGGAGCAGGGGAGCAGAGGAGAAGTTGCAGTAAGTTTTTCCCCTCTGCCCCTTTCCACCTCTGCCTCTTGTGCCCAATGCCCAATGCCCCATAACCTATTATTCTGTTTTGAGCGGTAAGATACCACTCATTTGTTCTAGATTTAGCACTGTGGCTAAGTCTATTTCACTCATCAATCCGTGTTCTAAAACAATCTGCCGTAGGGATTTACCAGTTTCTAAAGATTCTTTGGCGACAGCTGCGGCATTTAGATAACCGATGTGGGTATTTAGTGCAGTTACTAAAGCTAAACTGCCTTCGGCATAAGCTAAACAACGTTCTCGGTTAACGCTAATTCCCTGAATGCAGCGTTCGGTGAGTGCGGCGATGGTATTGCCGAGAATTTCGATACTGTGAATTAGGTTATAGGCAATCAATGGCATCATCACATTTAGTTCTAATTGTCCAGCTTGTGCAGCTAAAGCGATCGCACTGTCGTAACCCATCACCTGAAAACACACCATTGATGTCATCTCTGCCATCACTGGGTTATATTTCCCTGGCATAATCGAGGAACCGGGTTGCACTGGAGGCAGTTGAATTTCTTTCAAGCCTGTTTTTGGCCCTGAATCCATCAGCCGTAAATCGTGAGATATTTTGGCTAAATCCTGGGCTAAATTCCGCAAAGCACCGGAAACATTCACAAATGGCGCCATACTCTGCATAGCTGCCATGAGATGGGGTGCAGGTTCTAAAGGAGTATCAATCAATTCTGAAAGAACTTCTACCACACGGGCGCGATACAGAGGATGAGTATTTAATCCCGTTCCGGCTGCACTACCTCCCAAACCCAGTACCATCAAATCTCCAGAGGCGGTATAAATCCGGTTTTGGTGTTCTGTAAGAATTTGCGCCCAAGCCCGAAAATTCTCACCCAAACGCACAGGTACAGCGTCTTGTAAGTGGGTTCTGCCAGATTTAACGATATCTTGAAATTCTACAGCTTTGTTTTCTAAAGCTACGATCGCCCCATCTATTGCTGGGTGTAATGTCTTAGATAATGCCAATAAACCACCAATGCGAATTGCCGTAGGAATCACATCATTGGTAGACTGCCCATAATTAACGTGGTCATTGGGACTAACACGTTTGTAATTGCCCTTTTCTTCACCAAGTATTTCTAAGGCGCGATTTGCGAGAACTTCATTGACATTCATGTGGTGGGATGTTCCAGCACCTGCCTGATAAACATCTACAACAAATTGATCGCGGAACTTCCCAGCTAAGATTTCATCAGTTGCTTGCACAATCGCCTGACTAATATCTTGGGGAATGCAATTCAGTTCTCCATTCACAATTGCTGTAGCTTTTTTAATTATCAATCCAGCATCTACGTAAGTAGGTAAAGGCTTGATACCGCTAATGGGAAAGTTTTCGATAGCTCGCAGCGTTTGAATACCGTAGTAAACGCTACTAGCAATTTGGCGATCGCCCATCGAATCGCGTTCGATGCGGAATTGGGAGTCTGTGTATTCAGTCATAGTATTGTTTTAGGAGAGCTACAGAAAACAGATTTTCCCACGCAGGTACACTCAGATACACTAATCTGCATATATTTTGCATATTTGCTTGGCTGCTTGTTGCTTTACACTTATTAATTTTTAATTTTCCATGACTGTACCTAACTGGATTACCTTCTCTCGCCTTCTGGGTGTACCATTTTTGCTTTATGGCTTGTACAACCCCACACCTCAAGCTAGGTGGATATGTTTGGCGATTTTTATCGTTGCGGCGTTAACGGATTGGTTAGATGGCTATTTAGCGCGGAAACTCAATCAAATTAGTGAGTTGGGTAAGTTTCTAGATCCGTTAGTGGATAAATTTCTGGTACTTGCGCCATTGATGGTTTTTATTGAACTAGGAAAAGTGTCGGCTTGGGGAGTATTTTTGATTTTAGCGCGGGAATTAGCGATCGCTGGTTGGCGGGTAAATCAAACGACAATTACCGGAGCAAATATTTGGGGTAAACTCAAAACTGTTAGTCAAATAATCGCGATCGCACTTCTAATTGCGCCACTACCTGAAGTCTGGCAAACTTCCTCTGTGATCGCTTTTTGGATTTCTGTTGCCTTGACTTTAATATCTGGGGGTATTTATCTTTTGCCACAAAAAGTTAGCACTAATGAAACGGCAATATAGTATTGTAACTAGGAAAAATACACCTTTAAGTTCAAAGTGAAATCAAATAAGCTGCATGGTACTGATGTTTTTTTATTTGCAAGTCCTTTAGAACTCGGAAGTTGAGCCTTTGAACATGGAAGTTGCACCTTTGAACATGGAAGTTGCACCTTTGAACATGGAAGTTGCACCTTTGAACATGGAAGTTGCACCTTTGAACACGGAGGTTGCAGCTTTGAACTCGGAAGTTGCAACTTTGAACACGGAGGTTGCAGCTTTAAACTCGGAAGTTGCAGCTTTGAACACGGAAGTTGCACCTTTGAACCTGGAACTTCGAGATCAAAAGTTCCAAACTCAGAATTTTTAGAATTCGTAAACAAGTAAAAAGTCGAGTTGAACAAATACGAGAGGCAATTTAGCGGCTCACCTTAACACAGCTACTACTTTATTTCTCAAAATTATAGCTAGGTAATCCAGTAACATCAGTTTGCAGAGCAAACAAATCACCAGAGTAGAAACTTTTGTCAATCTCGGCTTGGCTGAGTTCAACTGAAGCAGTAGTGATGTAGAGTGTTTGCAAATCTTCGCCACCAAAGGTACAACTTGTTACGAGTGGAACAGGTAGATTAATCCGCAATATCTCTTCACCCTTGGGATTGAAACGAATCACACACCACCCATTCCACATCGCTGACCAAATATTTCCTTGACTATCTATTGTTAACCCATCTGGATAAAAAGATTCATGAGTTAAATCAACAAAAATCCGGCGATTAGTAATGTTACCCGTTACTGAATTAAAGTCGTAAGCATATATCTTTTGGTGAGGAGAATCACTCAAATAAAATGTTTTTTGATCGGGACTCCAACCCAGCCCATTAGAGAGAGTCAATCCTGTTTCCATTACATGCAATGAACCGTCACGGTCATAGCGATAGAGGCTAGCTTGAGGTTTTTCTAAAGAACACATTGAACCAATCCAAAAGCGGCCTTGGGAGTCACATTTTCCATCATTGAGGCGGTTATCTGGCTGATTTCCTTCAATTTCCAAAATTCGCGTAACTTCACCTGTTTGGGTATTGAGGAATGCCAGGTGATGACGCAGTGCCATAATTAAATTATCTTTACCTGCGGTTGCGATCGCGCCTACCACATCTCCCACATAAAAAAACAAATCTTTCCCGGTAGCAGGATTGAACTGATGTACCCGATGGTTGTAGATATCAACCCAGTACAGTAGGTTTTGGGTAGAATCCCAGATAGGGCCTTCACCCAAACGGGCGCGAGACTCTAGAACATTTTGGAGTGGATATTGCAAAACTTGGCTCATTTTATCAACCAATAACAGCATTTACAGAAACTAGTTTTAGTAGCCTTCAAACAATTCTAAAAAACGTTTGGCTGACTAATAGAGAAAATTGTCATTCCTGTTCTAGTAAAAACTAAAGACGCAATTTATCGCGTCTTTCTCAGGTAGAAAAAAATATTTTTGACTTTGACCAAACCTTTACCGCAATCCGTTAACTTAAAATTAGTCGGTCAGGATTCCCCTTATGTACCAAACAGACCCGCCTCTCTCCCCCAAAGAAGTCCTACCTACCATGTACGATCTTCCCAGTGAATACCCGGAGGACTCTGGTTTGCCTGACGAATTTCACCTTTTTCAACCCCAACTTCTGCGCGAAACCTTCTGTCCACCTAATTATCCAGCAGAGGAGGTATTTGTAGCCACTGACTTAAACCTTTACTATGACCTCCGGCATACACTGTCGTATAAACGCCCAGACTGGTTTGCTGCTGTGGGAGTTTCGCGTCTCTATGAGCAGCAAAACTTGCGTCTGAGTTATGTGATCTGGCAAGAAGGGGTTGCTCCTTTTGTAGTGGTAGAATTGCTTTCTCCTGACACTGAAAAAGAAGACTTAGGACAAACTCTGCGGGAGATTAACCAACCGCCGACTAAATGGGAAGTTTATGAGCAGATTTTGCGAGTTCCTTACCATATTGTGTTTGACCGCTACACTGACAAACTCCAAGCATTCCAATTAGTTGCAGACCGCTACAGCGAATTGGATTTGAGTACCTCACGGGTGTGGATGCCGGGTTTGGAACTGGGCTTAGGACTTTGGCAAGGTTCTTACCAACAAATTGAACGATTGTGGCTACGTTGGTATGATGCAAGTGGGAATTGGCTTCCCACACCACTAGAACGAGAAAGTCAACGTGCTAACCGATTAGCAGCACAACTGCGAGAGTTAGGCCTTAACCCTGATGAGTTATGAAGATGCGATCGCATCGTACCAGTAGGGATACACAGCGATGTACCCCTAAACATCTTTACTCACAACGCTTGTAAAATTTCTTCATCTACAGAGAAATCTACTTCGGCTTTGTCTTTTGCATTAGCCAAATAATCATTTTCCAGAGAGTCTTGTAAACCAGAAATCAAATCATATTCAGGATGCCAGTTTAATTCTGTTTGCGCTTTATTCACCGAAGCAAAAAAATGCTGCACCCGCATTGGAAAAGCTTTGCGTTTGCCAAAATCAAACTTTTTCGGGTCGTAGTGGACGATTTTGACCGCATCAGGTGATTTACCTGCGGCAACAGCACTAGCACGGGCTAAACCATCGAAAGTGACAAAGCGATCGCCAGAGATATTATAAATCTGTCCTATGGCTTGTTTATTGCCCAAAACTTGAGTCATTGCTAGTGCCAAGTCTTTTACATGACCTAACTGGGTGATATGCAAGCCATTTCCAGGAATGGGAACGGGGCGATCGCGCACAATTCTGTCAAAAAACCAGCCTTCCAATTCATTATAATTACGAGGGCCGTAAATATAAGTAGGACGAATAGAAGTAAAGGGCAATCCCAATTGAGTTAGATAAGCTTCTGTTTCATGTTTACCCTTATGGCGACTTTTGGGATCTACTGCATCGCCTTCTATATGGGGCAATTGATCGGATTTGAGATACACCCCCGCAGAACTCATATACACAAAATGTTGCACTCGGTCTTGAAAAATTTCTGCTAGTGGTTGAGTATCAGTAAGTTCCCGTCCGTTATTGTCAAAAATGACATCAAAGTTTTCTTGTGATAGTTTTTCTTTTAATTGAGTAGCATTAGTGCGATCGCCTATAATTTGTCCTACTCCCTGTAAAGAAGGTGTTGGCCGATTCCCACGATTGAACAGCACCACCTCGTGTCCTTGTTCCACTAATAGTTGAGTCAAATAGACACCAATGAACCGAGTACCACCCATAATCAGAATTCGCATAAATTCACCCTTTCTATATCAGTTGTCATTCAGGGAGTAGGTATTGGGGACTGAGGACTAAGAAGACAAGGAGAATAACCCATCCCCAATACCCAATGCCCAATACCCAATGCCCAATGCCCAATGCCCCATTCCCCATTCCCAATCTGAGATTATCAGGTTGTAGTATCCATCTGGAACCTCTGAGGGAAAGATTCCGTCCCATTTGCTAATCTGAAGCACTTCCGGTTAATTAATCACAAGAGGAAACTTTTCAGTCGGAGTCTAAAAAAACTATCTTCTATTTTGAATTTTGAATTTTGAATTGTTTAGCTGTGCCCTTGAAATATGCTCTGGTTCATGAATGGCTAACACCCAAAGCCACAGGTGGTTCAGAACTCGTTGTCCGAGAAATTTTGAATCACATTGATGCTGATTTGTATGCTCTTATCGATTTTGAATCCAGCAATAGAGAAAGTTATTTATATAAGCGTCAAATTGGCAAGACGTTTCTCCAGAACTTTCCCTATGCCCGTAACGGTATACAAAAATACTTGCCTTTGTGGCCTTTGGCAATTGAACAACTTGATTTGCGCCATTACGATGTCATTCTGTCTTCATCCCACGCTGTTGCCAAAGGAATCCTTACCACTCCCGAACAGATGCATATTTGCTACTGTCACAGCCCTATGCGCTATGCCTGGGACTTGACTTTTGATTATCTGCGCTACAGCAAACTGGGTAGTGGTTTACCTGGGTGGGTGATACGGTATTTATTACATCGTTTGCGCCAGTGGGATGTATTGAGTGCCAATCGCGTTGATTACTTCATTGCCAATTCGCAACATACAGCTCGGCGGATTTGGCGTTGCTATCGACGAGAAGCAACAGTTATTTACCCACCAGTGAATATTGGGGAATTTCCGTTTCTGTCTGAGAAAGAGGACTTTTACCTGACAGTTTCCCGGTTAGTGAGTTACAAGCAAATCTCCTTGATTGTCAACGCTTTTAATCAACTAGAACGACCATTAGTAGTCATTGGTACAGGAGATGAAATGAACAAGATTCGCGAGATGGCAAACTCAAATATCCAAATACTCGGTTGGCAACCCGATAATGTGGTAAAAAAATATATGTCTAGGGCTAAAGCGTTTGTGTATGCAGCTTGTGAAGATTTCGGTATTGCCCTAGTGGAAGCACAAGCTTGTGGCACGCCGGTAATTGCTTATGGTGCGGGGGGTGCTCTAGAAACAGTGCGAGATATTAGCTCTTGTGCGGATACAGGGACAGGTATATTCTTCAAGACGCAAACAGAGGCAGCTTTAGTGGAGGCAGTAGAAAAGTTTGAAATGTATGAGGGTTCGTTTAATTTTGAGTATATGCGATCGCACGCCGCGCAGTTTTCACCGCAAATCTTTGCAGATCGTTATCTAGATTTTGTAAACAAATGCAACGAAAAAAGACCATTTTTGCAATGATGGTGTTGGTTAACGTCTTATTTTTTTAGGCTTTTGGTAATTTCCCCCAGAAGCACCTCATTTTGGCTTTAATATTGGGACTATGTGTGGTGTGGATTATTAAGGAGTATGATGACTGCCCAGAGCTCACTCCTCTCCGGCAAGCGAGGCGTACGACAAGACACTAGAGCGTCTACGCGTTTCTTAAAACGCGGTCAAAAAACAAAGACGCCAAAACTTAAGCCCAAAGGTTTATCTTTTCAGGGTTTAAACGGAGAGTTTGCCAAACGACTGTTCGATATAGTGTTTTCGCTGTCGGTATTAATTTTGTTCTTTCCCGTCTACTTAATTTTGACCTTGCTGATTGCCTTTAGCTCAGAAGGCCCAATTTTTTATGTCCAGGAACGAGTAGGGAAAAATTACAAAGCGTTTAATTGTATTAAATTCCGAACAATGGTAAGCAATGCGGATGAAATCCTCATGCAAATGATGGAAACCTCGCCCGAATTGCGACAAGAATTTGAGAGCAGTTTTAAGCTGAAACAAGACCCCCGAATTACCAAAATTGGTCGATTTTTGCGAATTACTAGCTTAGACGAATTTCCCCAGTTCTGGAACGTTTTAAAAGGGGACATGAGTGTAGTTGGGCCCCGACCCTTGGTAGCAGAAGAACTGCCAAAATACGGTTATCACATTGATGAGATTTTAACAATCCGTCCAGGAATTACTGGTTTGTGGCAGGTATCTGGACGTAATGACATTCCCTACCATCGGAGAGTCCAAATAGACCTGCATTATGTCAAATTTAGGAATTTCTGGCTTGATTTATGGATCATTTTAAAAACTGTTGATGTAGTAATTTTACCCAAAAATAACGGTGCATACTGAGTAAATATTTAGGGTAAATTCTGTGGGGCATTAAATGCCCCTGAGTATTAATTCTTCCCCTAAAACTCAAAAATTGCTCATCTTTCTATAATTTGTACTTTTCTACTTAAGTAAAACTTCTGTAAGTATGGATCTTTGACTCTTTTCCCCCTGATTTGCATTTTTGCCAGAAGTCTAATTTAAAATACCTATTTTATTAAGTCTTCACAAAACTAAAGATATATAAAGCAAAGAAAATATACATCATTAAACAATCTTGAGCTATCTAAGGTTGGACTTACGTATTAAATTACTGTTTATTAAGTATATTTATTTATGGAAAAAGTCTTATAACAACAAGAACTCGTAGGTTTCCCATTAGGCAATTCAGCAATTAGTTGCTAGGTTGTATCAGATTAGCTGTAACTTTTTAATCAAAGACAATAAGGGATAATTGAGCATGACGCAACAGAAGCGAGCGTTAATTACTGGTATTACTGGACAAGATGGTTCATATCTAAGTGAGTTTTTGTTGGAACAAGGTTATGAGGTTCATGGCATCATTCGCCGGACTTCTACCTTCAACACAGACCGCATCGATCACATTTACGAAGACCCCCACAAAGAGGGAGTGCGCTTGTTTCTTCACTACGGTGACTTGACAGACGGTACAACGTTGCGGCGCATTTTAGAAGAAGTCAAGCCAGTAGAGATTTACAACCTCGGCGCTCAATCCCATGTTAGAGTCAGCTTTGATTCACCAGAATACACAGTGGATGCCGTAGGAATGGGGACATTGCGTCTGTTGGAAGCAATTCGAGACTACCAGCATCGTACCGGAATTCAGGTGCGATTTTACCAGGCGGGTTCTTCAGAAATGTACGGTTTAGTACAAGCAATACCTCAAACTGAGACAACGCCCTTTTATCCCCGCAGTCCCTATGCCTGTGCGAAAGTTTACGCCCACTGGCAAACTGTAAATTATCGTGAATCTTATAATTTATTTGCTTGTAATGGCATACTTTTTAACCACGAGTCACCACGGCGGGGTGAAACCTTTGTAACCCGCAAAATTACTAGAGCGGTAGCTGGTATCGTTGCTGGTAAACAGAAAAAGATTTACATGGGTAATCTAGATGCCAAGCGAGATTGGGGCTATGCGAAGGATTATGTCAAAGCAATGTGGTTGATGTTGCAGAAAGATCAGCCAGATGATTACGTAATTGCTACTGGTGAAACCCACTCGGTGCGGGAGTTTTTGGAACTGGCATTTAGTTATGTGAATCTTAATTGGCAAGATTATGTAGAGTTTGATGAGCGTTACCTGCGTCCATCTGAGGTAGAGCTATTGATTGGCGATTCTACCAAAGCACGGCAGAACTTGGGCTGGACACCATCAGTAACTTTTGAAGAACTAGTTTCCTTAATGGTAGAAGCAGACTTACAAGCATTGGGTCATACTTCACCCAATGGAAAAGGTTCGCAATTTCCAGATGATATTGCCACTATTCGTCAACAACTAGGCGCTTTGCACTTCTGATTCGCATCACAGAGGATAAAATATGACCGCCTTAGTATTAAAAAATAAACGGATTCTCGTCACTGGTGGGTCGGGGTTTCTAGGTCGTCAGGTGACAGATCAACTGTGTAAAGCAGGAGCCGATCGCGAGAAAATTACAATACCGCGATCGCATGATTCCGATTTACGTGTCTGGGAAAATAGCCAGCGTGCAGTTGACCAGCAAGACATAATCATCCATCTAGCAGCTCATGTCGGTGGTATCGGTTTAAACCGCGAAAAACCTGCAGAGTTGTTTTACGATAACTTGATCATGGGAACCCAGCTAATTCACGCTGCGTATCAAGCTGGTGTAGAAAAATTTGTTTGTGTTGGCACAATCTGTGCCTATCCCAAATTTACTCCAGTGCCATTCAAAGAAGACGATCTTTGGAATGGCTACCCAGAGGAAACCAACGCCCCTTACGGAATTGCAAAAAAAGCACTTTTAGTTCAATTGCAATCTTACCGTCAGCAGTACGATTTTAATGGGATTTACCTACTACCAGTCAATTTGTATGGCCCAGAAGATAACTTTGACCCTGGAAGTTCCCACGTCATTCCAGCGTTAGTTCGCAAAGTTCACGAAGCCCAAATTAAAGCAGAAAAGCAACTTCAAGTTTGGGGTGATGGCAGTCCCACCCGTGAGTTTCTGTATTCAGAAGACGCAGCCCGGGGGATTGTTATGGGAACTCAATTCTATAACGAATCGGAACCAGTTAACTTGGGAACCGGTTATGAAATCTCCATTCTTGATTTAGTAACTTTAATCTGCGAATTGATGGAGTTTAAGGGGGAAATTGTGTGGCAAACTGATAAGCCTAATGGTCAACCCCGCCGCTGTTTAGATACTGAACGGGCAAAGCAAGCCTTTAATTTCACGGCTCAGGTGAGCTTTGAAGAAGGGCTAAAAAATACCATTGAATGGTATCGTCAACACGCTGCATAACAATTTACTGGTGAATTTAGAGTGATATAAGCTGGGCGATACCCAGCTTATTTTTTTGACGATATAAATTTTTATGAACAAAAATCATCAACTAAATAAAGCAGAATTACGCGGCACTTTACTTAAAAGACGTAAATCAATGTCCGTTGGAGAATGGAGAGAAAAGAGCGATCGTTTATGCTCTCATTTACAAAACTCTACTTTGTTTACCCAAGCAAAAACAATACTCGCTTATTTCAGCTTTCGCCAAGAACCTGACCTCAGTCCACTATTTACAGACAGCAAATACCGTTGGGGATTTCCTCGCTGCGTTGATAAATCCCTATGTTGGCATATTTGGACACCTGAAGATTCTCTCCAAATCGGCGCTTATGGCATTTCTGAACCGCACGCCGATGCTCTAATATTAGATGCAGCTGAAGTGGATTTGATTCTCGTCCCCAGTGTAGCCTGCGACTATCAAGGATTTCGTTTGGGTTATGGTGGCGGATATTACGATCGCTTGCTCAGTTTACCGCAGTGGCAGATAAAGCCGACTATCGGAATTGTCTTCGATTTTGCCTATTTATCTCAAATACCGATTGAGCCTTGGGATAAACCATTACAAGCTATTTGTACGGAAACCGGATTGACTCAAAAAGGCTGAAGGATTCAGATTCACAAATCTTTCTAGTCTAACTCCACTAAAATCCCTCTTTCTAGCAGCATATCTCCTCAACAACTCCTCAGCATCCATAATTTGCCTCCCGCTTCAAATAACAAATGTAAAGATAAGGTTACGATAAAATTAATTGAAATTCTCAAGTAAAGCCATGTCTGACTCAGTTCACTATGTCACTAATACACAAGGAGAAAAAGTTGGAGTTCTGTTAGATTTAGAAACTTATCAACAGCTAACCAACTTGTCTGTAGATTCTGAATTATTGATTGGTTTAAACATACATGAGTTGCAAGCCTTAGCAGAAAGTTCTTTATCTTCCAAAGCTCAGATCCAATTACAGGAATTATTAATTAAAAATTCTGAAAATCATTTGTCAAATGAAGAAGCTGAAACTTTAGACAGATTATTGGTGCAAGTAGACCAATTAAATATTCTAAAAACTAGGGCTATATATACATTAAATATTTTTCAAAATAAACAGCAAGCAACGTGAGTGTTTACATTCCTATTGAATTAAAAAATAAAATTCGCAGTCATTTTGCTAATTTGTGCGCTTACTGTCGCACTGCTGAAGCTTTAACAGTCACTACTTTTGAATTTGAGCATATTATTCCCTTGTCATCTGGTGGGGAAACTGTATTTGAAAATCTCTGCTTGGCTTGCCCATCTTGTAATCGTTATAAAGCAACTCGTCAAACAGCAATTGACCCTAATACTCAGAATGAGGTTAAATTATTTAATCCACAACAGCAATTGTGGGCAGATCATTTTACTTGGAGTGAAGATACTACAGAAATTGTAGGGCTTACAACCATTGGTAGAGCAACAATTTCTACTTTAAAAATGAATCGTTTGCAATTGACTCGTGTGCGGAAAATGTGGGTGAGAATGGGTGAACATCCACCAAATATTTGAGCAAGTGCAAAACATAAAAAGCAAGTTGTAGTCTTATAAAGTAAGCTGTCATAAATATTTACAAAACTTGGAAAGTTATTAATCAAATGCTGAACTGGAAAAAATCACGATCGCAGATTCTGCTAATGTATGCGCTGTTGGGAGCGATCGCACTGTTGATGCTCTTTCCTTTACTATGGCTAATTAGTACAGCCTTGAAATCGCCGACGGAAAATATTTTTCAGTCGCCGCCACAGTTGCTACCCAGTCAGCCAACACTAAATAACTTCTCTAGTGTGTGGAACTCTCTACCTTTTGGACAATACCTGTATAACAGTACCTTGGTGTCAGTACTGACTGTGGGCTTAAATCTACTGTTTTGCGCTTTAGCTGCCTATCCGTTGGCAAGATTGTCATTTGTGGGGCGAGACTGGATTTTTGTAGCGATCGTCTCTACGATTATGATTCCCTTCCAAATCGTGATGATTCCCCTTTATATTTTGACAGTCCAGTTAGGTTTGACAAATAGTTATTTAGGGATGATTTTTCCGAGTTTAGCTTCTGCCTTTGGTATTTTTCTGTTGCGCCAAGCTTTTATGAGTGTCCCCAAAGAAATAGAAGAAGCCGCCCGGATGGATGGTAGCTCAGAGTTAGGATTATGGTGGCACATTATGTTACCGGCAGTTCGCCCAGCACTGGTAACTTTAGCTATTTTTGTATTCATTGGTGCTTGGAGTGACTTTTTGTGGCCTTTAATTATCATCCAAAACGAAAATTTATACACTCTTCCTTTAGGAGTTGCAAAGCTAGTAGGGACATTTTCTCTTGACTGGCGTTTGGTAGCTGCTGGCTCAGTGATTGCGATCGCCCCAGTATTATTACTATTTTTGTTTTTACAACGTTACATTGTACCTACAGAAACTGGTAGCGGCGTTAAGGGTTGAATAAGAAAATGGAGATGCACGAACCTGGAGAAAAACTAATGACTAATGACTAATAATAAATTCAATAAGCACCAGTCTTTTTAAATACCACCCAGATAGTCTTAATAATCAGACTCAGGTCATAAGTTACAGACCACTTGTGTTGATAATCCATATCCATTTTGACAATGGTTTCAAAGTCGGTAATGCTAGAACGTCCGTTAGCTTGCCATTCTCCAGTAATTCCTGGTTTGACTCGCAATCTATCCCAGTGGTGTGGATCGTAATTACTGACTTCATCCGGAGTAGGTGGACGAGTACCAACTAAACTCATGTCCCCTAACAAAACATTCCAAAATTGAGGAAATTCATCCAAGCTAGTACGCCTCAAAAATTTCCCAATAGGAGTAATGCGAGGATCGTCAATGGATTTAAAAATATGACCTTTGGCTTGATTCTCAACTAAATGCTTGAGTTGATCAGCATCGACTATCATGGAGCGGAATTTCCAGATGCGGAAAGTTTTTCCGTTTAAACCACAGCGAATTTGGGAATAAAATATTGGACTTGGTTCATGAATAAAGGTAACAATTGCTACGGGAATTGCTATTAGAAATGTAAAAATCAGCCCGACAATGGCTCCAACAATGTCAATTAATCGTTTTCTTATGCTTAACGTTGACGGGTGTGAAGGCTGTTGCCAATAATTAACTGAATAAAGATAAAGATTATTCACAAGGGATAACTTAGTTTGATAACAGGAATTTTTACATTAGTAGTGTAGACATAGACATAATTTTTAGGCGATTTTTACTACTGTTTGTTGTCGCTACTACTGGGTGTGAATCCACACATAATTTTAACCAATATAAAAACCAAAAATTCAAAATTTACAGACTCTTTCAATTCAACTGATAGATTGTAAATATACAGTATTTTCGTCATCTGATAAATAAAGATACTAAAATTGTACACATCCAAAAAATTACTGAGATAAAGTATTATTACTGATAAAATACGGCGTAAATAAACCACCTATTCCAAATCAATGAAACGCTTACGCTGTATTCATTTTTAATTTTTGATTTTTAATTTTTAATTCCGTCTTTTTGAAAAATTCCAAATGCTTACGTTATGAGCATTTGGAATTTTGAGTAATATTCTTATTTCTAGCGTGATGTACTAGTCTCAACGATCAACCTCTAAGACGAAATTCACCGTATATGGTTCCTCCAGTGATTGCTGATTACTAGCCTTGATTGCATCTAGATAGCGACGCAAAGACAACAGTTGTTGAGAATTGGGACGATAAGTCAGATTCCCTTGTTTTTCAAAAAGTGGTGCTGTGGCGATCGCCTGGTAGTCAGGATTTTCTTGCGAACTCTGGGTAAGCCAGGTTGATTCTGTGACTGAAGGTATCAAACCGGAAGGCAGTTCACCTTCCAAAAAAGCCAGCAACCGTTGCTGACAAGTGCAAGTATTAATTCCACGACCCTCAAATAACTGGATAACTTCACCAAAAGATAAGGGACGGTCTGGTAGCAGTCGCAACAATTCTGTAAACAAGAAATAATCAGTGTATTGTTGCCTGGGTATATCTAAAATCTGGGGATGCAGAGGCAGCATCGCCAAACCATAAGCAACCCGACTGCAATTGGGAGCGCCATTTTCGCCGAGATATAAATCTTGAATAATCTTAGTGCTGGGAAGTTTTTGGCGTAACCAGCGATTCACCGTCCCGACACAAGCCACTCCACCAGTCAGGATAGCTTGATTAATAGCTTCTGTGGGGATACCACGAGCTACCAATAACTTGTTAAGTTCTCGGTTCAGGCGGCGCACAAAGGGGATAAATACCTGGCTTTCTAAGTCTCGTCGCTGCAAAACCCACCGCTGATCGGCCAATTCCAGGGTAAAAGAGTCTTGGTGTTGCAAAATTAGTTTTAAGGCTAATGCTGCATCTAATACCGCCTGTCCTAGTAGAGAGCTTTCTAGACGCTGTTGGAGACGAATTCGAGCCGTGATATCTGGTTCTCCAACTCTGGGTAGTTGTAATTCTTCCAACCCTAAAGTCTGCCAATGCATTTGGTCTAAACCGGGAATTGACGGTTGCCATTGCCAAGGATTACTCGTGGTAGTTTTGCGTAGGTGTAGCCCACCGCAGGCATCGCTTGGTGTTTCTAAGCGTGATTGCCGAGATTTCGGTGGCAATAGCAGCTGGCAGATAATATCTTGTTCAATACCCTTGCCAGCATAAGCAAAACTGTGAAGCATGAAATCATTGTATGTCAATTGCTGCAAGGTTTCTGGTAGATTCACCAGCAACATTTCTGTAGCAGTTGTCCCAATGTTAATCACAAGGGTGTTGCCAACAATGGGATGTTCGCTAGTTTTGGCTGGATGAGAACCTTGAGCATCGCTTAATTTTACCTGATCACCATTAGCAGCATCAAGTTCCGAAAGTAGACTAGCGATCGCTTCTTCGACAAAAAAGACTTGCTGCGGATGTTGAATAAGTTTGCTAGTGAGTAAAGCTTCCCGCACGTTAAAGCGGTATTGTTCCGACCAGTTAGATGGACAGCTGCAAATTACACCTGCAATATTATTGATAATCTGGGGAAAATCTTGTTCGCTGATCCCAACAGCAGCAGCCATTAAACTAGGGGTGGTACTTGTTTTTTCGGATTTGAGGGTTAATAGTAATTTAGAGAGCGATCGCACAACCCAAATCAAAGGCCCTGCTGAAAATTCATTTAATTGTAAAACAGGTTCCCATTTCTGTCGTTCACTCTTGTAAGGAATAGCTACTTGTAAATAGGGCTTCAACTGCGCCGAGTAAAAATTATTTTTCGTCGGAGCTGCTGTTGATTTCGGTGTTGCAGGAGTGGTGGTCGAGCGATCGGGCACTTTATCTTGAGCAACAGCCGCAGGTGCTGTCTGCTCCTGTGTCTCGATAGTTTCGTTTTCACCGTGGGGTACAGACGCTATAGGCAGATAAACCTCTGTTGGTAAACGAAACGATTGCTGAAAGGAACTTGTTCCCGGCGGATTTTCTGCTGACCAGTAGATAGGATGTACAACAAAAGTCGAGCGATTTAATAATGTGGCGGAAATTCCTGTTGTACCTAAATCAATTCCTAAATACCAGAGTGATTCTAGAATATTGGGTGAAACTTCTGTATTATTTATGGAGTTAGCAATTGGAGGTAAATAACTTTCTGGAATAGGAGTTGTGACTTCCTTTTTTTTTTCAGTTTCTACCTGGGGAACTGCCAAACTGGAGAAAGCACCAGCGGATGTATTCTCTGCTATTTGGAGATTTTCAGGGGAAGTTGTGGGGATTGTGTCTTGAATGTTATCAAGTTGTTCCGAAAAAACATCCAAGTTGTTATCTGGCTGCGACTCAGAATTTAGCTGCCGATCAAAATTAACCAAATCCCGATCTAATTGCTGCAACTGTTCTTCATCTAAAGAAATATCTGGTACGGCTGGAGACTGGTTTGACTCAATAGAAAGTAAGTTTTCTTGGGGTGAAGCAGCAATGTAGTTATCTGAAGACAGTTCAGAGCGATCATTGTTAATTAATACTTCAGATGTGGCGATACTTTCTGGTGCATCCGCTTCGCGAACGGTAGGCTTTGCCAAGGCAATTTCTGCTACTTCTGGAGTAACTGGTGCTGTGGTTGTGGCATTATCGGCATCAGGCAATAGATCAGTTGCTGTAGTTATGCCATTATCGACAGAAGATGAGACTTCCAGCAGTTGCAGTTCACTATCTGCATCAGGCAATAAATCAGTTAGAGTATTAATTGTATCAACATTAGCTGGCTTAGTGCCAATTTGTACTGGCAAACTGTCTATTTGTGGAATAGAGAAGCTAAGAGGTGAGTCTGGATCGGTATCCTCTTCAAAAAATAGTTTTTCCTGTGGCTCTAATAAATCTGTGGTTTCTCCTAAAGTCTTTTGGGTTGAAAGACCTGTATCTGGAGCCACAACCGCAGAATCGATGATTGGAGAGACAGGCGGGGTCTGTGTGATGTTCAACGGTGATGGAGAAGCTGTAGAAGGAGAGTCATTTATGGGAACATCAAGGCTTGGATTATTAACGTCACCAGCATCAAACAAACTGGCGTAAAGTTGGTCTACTTCATCACCAATTTCCGTAGAAATATCTTGCGGTAATTCAGTCGGGGTTTGAGAATATTCAGATGAGTCTACACCAAGCTGCAACAGTACTGCATCTAGATCCTCTGTGAGGGTAGTCTCCTGTTGCTCAATTGTGAGTGGAGATGAAGTTTCTGGTTGTATAAGCTCCAATGGTTGGGGTGCAACTCCAGTAGCGATCTCGGCTGGTTCAGTCAATGATGGTAGTGTTTCAGATTCTCCTTCCAGCAAAGATGACTGCGAACTAGGGGATTCTTGCTGCAAATGCTGGGTCAAATTGTTGACAAAGCTGGCCATGAGCTGTTCGCCTTGCATCCCCTTGCTATGCATTCTTGCCAGTGCTTGTGACAGGGATTCGTAATAAGTATTAATATTGCGCTGTAGTGCTTCAAAGACTACATTCACCGTCCCATCTAGTGATAAGAGGCGTTGATCTAACTCCCTAGCTAACTGGGTTAACCGCTCCACATCGTCAGAGGATTTTAATAAAGATTGATTTGCAGAGGTTGCGTAATTAACACCTGCTGAAGAACTGGCGGAATTTTCCCTCGTCTGTCCAATTAGTGGTGTTAAAGTTGGCACAAGGCGACTCATGAGTACCTGTAAAAACTCGGTAATCATTTGTTCTTGGTTTGTCAACTGCTGCGCTAAGGAGTAGTTTTGCAATCGCTTTTGCTCTAGCTGCCGAATTTCCTGTATGAGAGTGGCTCGCTCTTGCAAAAGCAATTCTAATTCCGATCGCAACGGCTCAATCAATCTCGAAAATTCATTATTTAATTGTCCGGCGCTAATAGTACTCGGTTCCTGACTGAGTTCGGGCTGCGGTAGTGGATACTGGTTATAATCGCGATCAATAAATTTTGTTAACAAAGGCGATGGCTTTGCCAACGCCAAGGGCGAACGCGGTTCTTCAGAAGACTGATTTGGGATATCGCTCTCTAATGCTTCTTTTTCTTGTAATCTTACCAAGAAGTCGCGAATTCGCTCTAAAACTTCTTTAGGCTCTTGTGCCTGACCAGACAGAAATCTAGACAGGCGCTTGCCACTGCTGGCAAGTAAGTTGTCAATGTCTGCGATCAGCTTTTGAATTTCATCTGTACTAAAAGTCACTTTTGTCACCTTATCTAGAAATGTATGTCAACTAATGTGACAATTACTTTACAATCACCCTACTCCTATGGGGATCTTGCTAGGCGCAGCGTCGACCATAGGATAAGTTTTGAGTGGCCAAAGCCGCTGCTTGGACTTGTGACTGTCATTATGTTATGGATTACTGGGAGTCGTGGCAATCTTCAATCATCAAAGAAAACAAGGAAAAAGTTTCTCTTTGTCCCCCCATCCCCTTGTCTCCCCCTCTCCTTGTCCTCTTCAGACAGCCTTTGCTCGAAAAGCCTAATTTTGCAGGTCATTAATTGCCTATTTTTGAAAATCGCTAAAATACCTGAGCAATAATTTACTCCCTTTAGTATCATTAATGTTGTTTGCCTATATTCATAACTAATTAAGTTGCAGTGCAGCTAGCCCCTAAGTAATACAACCGTCGGCTATAAACTACTTTTTGCAAAACTCTTACCCCTTTAAACTTATAGATAAAGATTATTTAGAAAAACTTCTTATCGCTTTCTTGTGTAGCATAGTTTAGTTTTTTCTTTGGAAAGGAGCTGTGCAATGATAGCTTAGGCTACAAATGGCGCTCCTGTTTTTTGTGTGTACATAGCAGCTTGAATTAAAGATGTCGTAATGGAAGATCGATATAGCTTGCAAGCACAGGCTAATTCCTGGATGATCGCCTCTGCTCCCTTTTTTCAAGGGTTGCCAGAAACTGCTGTGGAATCAGCCCTCATCCATCTTGTTACCCGCACTCACCCAGCCAATCAAGTGATTCTACTGGAAAATGACTGGGGTGGCTCTGTGTATTTTATTATGGATGGATGGGTAAAAATTCGCACCTACAATTTGGAAGGAAAAGAGGTAACGCTAAATATTATTGGCAAAGGTGAATTATTTGGTGAAATGGCGGCGCTAGATGAAGCACCTCGATCCACGGATGTGATTACCTTAGCCCCGACGGTAATTGGTAGTATGCCTGCTCAGGATTTTGTCAAATTACTTCAGATAGAACCCTTGGCGGGAGTTCGATTGGCGCAACTAATGGCACGACGTTTGCGGCAAGTAAATCGCCGATTGCGGTTGCGGGAATCTGATAGTCAGTCTAGGGTAGCAGATACGTTGTTATTTTTGGCAGAAGGACAGGGAAAAAAAGGGCAAACCGGAACCGAAATTCCCAATTTACCTCATCGGGAATTGAGTAGTTTGAGCGGACTGGCGCGAGAAACGGTGACACGAGTATTGACAAGGCTAGAAAAAAAAGGCTTGATTAAACGGGATCAAGACACTATTTGTATTCCCGATTTGTCAGCCTTAGAAAGAATGATCGTTTAAAAACTTGTCAGATATGAGTATTTTAGATTCTCTCCCAGATGAACCGGAGGAAGATCCATCCTCTGAATCTCCAACTCCTCAGAATCATTGGTTAGATAAAGAACAGCAGTTAATGCCTCCTAAAATCAAGGCTGATGCACCCTTGAGGATGGTGGAAACAGCATTTTTAGCCAGTACCGCTAGCTTAATTTGGTTTATTAATTTTTACTTTCCCTTGGGCCCAGTTTTACGAATATTTTTTCCGGTGCCGATCGCTTTAGTTTATCTGCGTCGGGGCAAACGTGCGGCATGGATGGCAGCACTCACCTCTGGGTTACTGCTAACGGTACTGATGGGGCCAGCCCGCAGTTTGCTGTTTGTCATGCCCTACGGGTTCATGGGCGTGCTTTTGGGCGCTACGTGGTGTCGTCGTGTTCCCTGGATTGTTTCTATTACTTTGGGTACGCTATTGGGCACTTTAGGAGTCTTTTTTCGGCTGTGGTTGCTGTCTGTTTTGTCGGGTGAAGACCTGTGGATTTATGTGATTAGCCAGGTGACTGAGTTCATTGAGTGGGTATTTTTTAACTTGAGTTTGTTGACGAGTCCCAGTGTATTTTTGATTCAAGTAGGAGCGATCGCTTTAATTATACTCAACAACTTTATCTACCTTTTTGTGGTACACCTGGCAGCATGGTTGCTTTTTGACCGCCTGGGCAACCCGATTCCCCGCCCACCACACTGGGTACAAGTTCTCATGGATTATGAAGGATAATTATTAGTCATTTGTCATTTGTCATTGGTCATTGGTTAAATGATCGGTTCTAACTAATAATCAATGCCCCATGCCCAATTCCCAAATTCGTATTTATACTCGAAAAGAACAGGGTAAACAATGGCTACGACGGTATCGTGGTTGTCTACCTGTATTTGCTTGTGTTTTAGGATTTACTGAAACTGGTTTAATTCCAGAGATTTCAGCAGCTGGTCGTACTCCAGATGATCGGAAATATACTGCTTGTGCCGATGCGGAATTTTTGTATTATGGCCCAGAACATAAAGCCCAATATCCCCTACCACCATTGGCGGCTGGGGCTTCACCTGTGCTGATTTCTCGCGCTGTCTTTGAGTCACTAAAGATACCAGTTCATTTATTTAATGCTGGTTTACCCCAGCCTCCTGCTGTGCCAGTAATTGATTTGGGTGGCGCTGCTGCTAAGTGTTTAAGTGGAGGTGCTGCGATGGAAATTACAACAATACACCACTTGTTTGAACAAGGGCTACTTTGGGGAGAACGCCTAGCTGCCAATATCCAACAGGGATATCTGATTATCGGTGAGTGCGTCGTCGGTGGTACTACAACTGCCCTGGCAATCTTAACTGGTTTAGGTATAGATGCTGCTGGAAAAGTTAACAGTAGCCACCCCGTTTGTAACCACGCGCAAAAGTGGGCACTAGTACAAGCTGGACTGGAGAAATTAAGGGGGAGTAGGGGGCAGGGGGAGATAAACTTTCAATCTCAAATTCAAAATTCTATAGATCCTTTACAACTTGTCGCTGCCGTGGGCGATCCGATGCAGGTGGTGGTAGCTGGGATGGCGATCGCTGCTAGCCGTAGTTGTGGTGTAATGCTGGCTGGAGGGACGCAAATGTTGGCTGTTTATGCGTTGATGAGTGCGATCGCTCAAGCTTACGCCTTATCATGGCAACCAGAAGCAGTAGTTGTAGGCACAACCCGCTGGGTGGCTGAAGATCCTACTGGCGCTACAGTTGACTTAGCTCTTAACTTAGGAAAAAACAGCTTAACTCCAAGTGGAGAAACCCCTCCTCTATTAGCAACTCATCTGAGCTTTGCTGATTCTCGTTATCCCCAACTGAGAGCTTATGAGCAAGGCTTTGTCAAAGAAGGTATGGGTGCTGGAGCCGCTTGCATAGCCGCCCATCTTAGCCAAGATTGGCAGCAATACCAACTTTTAGCAGCTATTGAAGCCCAACTTGAACGGCTAAGTATTGCCTTGAATTAAAGATGAAAGTCTGTCCTTCTGCAAGTCGGAGAGGGACGATTTTACGTAATGAAACCAAGGAGAGGTCTTTTCTGCGTGTCTGTACGTAAGATCGTCTTTCTAGCAATTTCAACTATAGTAATCCGTGCAGGAGTTATGAACAAAAAGAACCTCAACTTCTTGAAGAAGTTCGAGGTTCTGAGCCTTTAAGTGGAGAGCAAATCAAATAGGATTGCTATATACAACTTTCTTAACCTTCTAGTTTTTCAGGAGAATTATCTGATGGAATTAGTCAAAAATCTTGTTATCGCTACCGTCAGTGCTGTTATAAGTATCACTTGTGTCGGTGCATCTTCTTCAGTCCAAGCTGTACAACTATTTGATTTTCAGTACTCTTTTCCCAGTTATGAAGCAAATGGTACAGCGATTTCTGCTAGCGGCACCCTTACAACCACCGAGCTAGATCCGATAAAAAACAATTACACAATCACAGGAATAACTGGGACAAGAACAGCCCAAGGAATTACTGAGACAATCATCGGGCTGCTTTCACCAGGTATATATGGAATCAATGATAATTTTTTAAATACAAGTACGCCGTTGTTAACCAAGAACGGTTTTTCTTACCTGGTTTCTGGAAGCGGGGAAGACGGAAATGGTAACATTAACGTATTTTACAGTAGTTTGGATGAAGGTTATTCAGAGCTTTCAAGCAACGTAGCTTATGGCAGCTTTAGTGTTGTCATTCCACGTCCTGTTCCCGAACCTTATACAGTAAGTGGCTCATTAGTTGCTCTTGGTTTTGGCTGGTGGACAAAGCGAAAGCAAGCACTAGCTTCCCAGAAGCAGTCTCATAAACGTATCTATCTGTAAGGTTTACAGTGCATTTCCGATCTAAATTGAGTTATGCTTACCATCTTACTCTTACTTAAAGTAATACCAAGTCGCCTTCATGATGTATCACTAGAAAACTTGGTATTAGAATATGATATCAACCGTAGCTTGATTAAAAACTTCCAGGATTGTCATCAAGTGCTAGCAAGAAATTTATCAGGTCTGCTTGCTGGTTGGAATTAAACCCAGACTGTCTATCTACATAGAAGTAATGACCTGTGCCATCAAGGTTACTACGCACTAAAGCAGGGTTAGCTTTGTTAGCTTTCACAACTAAAGCACGAAGATCGCGATCAACCAAGGCACGCAAGCTGCTAGCAGGATCGGCAGGTATACCTTGGGTGAGAGTGCCAGATAGCCCTAAACCACTCTTGTTAACGACTGTGAAACCACCATTTGAGTCAACTTTCAAGCTTCCTGCCCGTACTGCTGCACCACCATCATGTAAATATGGTGCGCTTAAATAAAGACTACGCAAGCTAGTAGTTTTATAACCACCTTTTGGCAATATACCTTTGGGTAGAGTTGTGGGAGCATCAGAGATACCCTGCGTTGGTACATCCAGCACTTCAGCTTTAGCAGGTATGGGAACGGGAGTGTTAAAAGTGTATAACTTGGGTGGTACTAACAATTTATTCAGCCCCAAGCGAGATTGGGCACGAGCTGGGTTAGTATGAATTTCATCTATTGGATGAATTTTGTTGTCAGTGAAGAATGGTGGAATATGGCAAGTTGCACAATTAGCTTTTTCAAATATTTTTGCGCCACGTTTAACAGAATTGCTAGTCAACGCTTGCCAGTTTTCCGAAGTCTGGTTGGCAGGTGGTACTAAGCTATTTTGGAAAGCAGACATAGCATTGTCAGCAAATAAGAAAGTGCCACTAGCAATATCTCCAGGCTTTTGAGTATTTGGGCTAAAAACTAAACCGTTGTAAGTAAACAAACTAGGGCGCAGGTTTGGATAAGTTCCTGTGCTAGAAGCAGGAATTTGGTCTTCTAATTCTGCCTGTGTAGGATTTGGTGCAATTACCCCCCGCAGCCATTCAGAGGGTTTTACTATGACTCCTTCTGGTAAACGTAGGCTCTTAACGGCAGCATTTTGCAGTAATGTACCAATATAAACTTCTGGATCAATGCCAAGGGTTTCTCTACTCAGTTGAGCAGCTGCTAACAGATTGTTTTCTGAAGAATGAACACCGTTGCTGACAGCACTGAGTCCCGCAAATGGCCCCACAGCAAACTGTCCATCAAGGAAATAAGGATGATTCTTAAATGTAAATATGCTAGGAATTTGAGTAGTATTGTTGATACTATCTGAAGAACTCTCAAAATTACCAAAAGGCACATCTAATACGGCATCATCAAAAGCTTTTTCAAACTTTTCAGGATCAGGTAATTTTACTTTATCACCTTTACTGTCAATAATAGTTTTACCGTTACCTTGGTATTGTGGTTCTAGAGGGTTGAAGTTTAATCGTGCAAATCCTGCGGCTGTATTTGGTGATAAGGCAACTAACAAGGGCGTAGCAATTTCGCCATTAGGTACTCCCAAAAGACGTTCACCCTTATTTGAAAGAGATACATGGCAAGCAGCACAGCTAACATCAATCTTGGGTGTGATTCCTAGTCCAATAGGAAAAGTCCCTCCCTTTTCCATTTTTAAGCCTGTATTAATGACAGTTCCTTTGGGAAAAGTTCGACTACCTAATGCTATATCCTTCTGAAGAACAATTTTTAAGTTTGTTGTAGGCTGACCTTGCAACTTAACTATTGCTGTCTGTAATTCTGGCAAAATTTTAGCAATGCCAAGTCCAAAACCGAATACTCCTTGCAAACCAAATATGTCGCCAATCTTTCGATTGAAGAATATATCTTCACCTTGGGCAATTAATTCCTTAGTAATTTTAACTGCCCCTACCCGTTGATAGGAAATGGGGTTATTAGGATTGAGTCCCTTATTTGCAACTAGTTGTGATGCTTCTTGAGGACTCAGCAGTTTGCCGAAATAGTCGTAATAACCTAACGGTTGGGTCGGAGCAGGTTGTAAAAGATCAATTTTTGCGAAAGCTGTCTGGCTTGTCATCAACCAATTTGATAACAAGATACTAAAAACGCTAATGAGAAAAACGCAGATTAATAAAAAAATCTTGGTTTTTAAACCATACAATACCCTAACGACACCAGTCTTAGGGTTGTTTTTTTTTGTTTCATAGTGAGGTATTTACTAAAAACCTATGGGTAGATATATCACACTATTACGTAAAGATATGTAATAGTGTGTTTAACTTTTTTATCAATTTGATGGCTGGATTACTTACTTTTATCTAAGTATATACTCATAAAACCATCATCTGATATTAAACCTAAAGGCTTGTCATAACTACCTCAACCTATTTTTTTAATTTGTTGAACTTCAAGTTAAATTTAGTGAATTCTCTCTCTAACTAATTGTTCTTCTAAAGCTGCAATACGATTGTACGCTGCTGTTAATTGCGCTGTCAGTCGTTGTATTTGAATTTCTGGTGTTATATTATCTCCAGCTTGACAATGCGTATCTAGATAAATGCCATCTGTCAACACATCCTTGTGTTCCATTTCTGAATTTAAATTGTTGCGTCCTTTAAACTGGTAGCCTCCAGCCGCGCCATTTTGTTGGCAATTATCCTTTGCTTGTGTATTCGCTAAAGAACACTCTGAGAAAGTTTGAGTCACTTTACCATCAAGCTGCTCAATTACTTGGCACAGGTCATCCAGCTTTTGGCTTAAAGTCAGGATCTGCTGCTGTAATAGCTCCATTTAATACCTTTATTTGTACATTTTCTCTATGTTATTCAATTTACTCTCAACCTTAACGATACTTATGGATTATTTAAGTATTGATAATTTTTGGTGGAAATGTGACATTTAAATCATTACTTCTAAATATAAGTAAGGTTTCACCATAAGTACCACTAAGTAAATTTATGGATAAAAATTAATCTTTAGAGAGAAATTTGCCAAAAAACAGCTAATTTGAGTCAAATGCTCAAAATTACTCGTATTATCAAAAAAATACCGATAATTCTCCACATCCACTTTTTCAGCTAGTCGGTCACTGCTGAATCTCTGCTTAATATTAGGTATAATCAAAAATCTCAAAATCCAAAATCAATGGATCGACGGTCTTTTTTGCTAGGTACAAGCACACTGGTACTTTCACAACTGCTTTTTGGCTGTGGTGGAAACAAGCAGACGCAACTAAAAGTACAGTTATTAAAAGGTTCTATACCTGGTCAGGTTGTGAATCAGTTCCACAA
The DNA here is from genome assembly GCF_036917515.1 of Nostoc sp. Taxonomy (GTDB): domain Bacteria; phylum Cyanobacteriota; class Cyanobacteriia; order Cyanobacteriales; family Nostocaceae; genus Nostoc. Next base: position 28,608 of record NZ_JBALDE010000129.1, read on the forward strand.
AGGTTTGCAACAACGGGCGCAGTTAAAGTTTACTCCAGTTGGGCATATACAGGATTTATTTCAGCAATTACAAAATTGGCAGCAGAAGCCAAAAACCAACGATGAGCAGGGATGGCGTCGCTTTATACCCTTTAGGCAAGGTCAAAAAGCAGCTGACACAGACCTAGTGACATTGGGAGATTACTGGCTACAAGCAGCTATTGAACAGAAATTGATTCAACCACTCCAAGAAGTGCAGGGAAACCAATTAAAGCAGTGGTCTACTTTAGATGAAAAGTGGAAACAATTGGTAACGCGTAACGATCAAGGTATTTTGGATACTCAAGGGAAGGTGTGGGGTGCGCCCTACAGGTGGGGTAGTACAGTAATTGTTTATAACCGTGACAAGTTGCGAAAATTGGGATGGACACCCAAAGATTGGAGTGATTTGTGGCGAGATGGAATACAGCAGCGTATTTCCCTACTGAATCAACCACGAGAAGTTATTGGTTTGGTCTTAAAAAAACTGGGAAAATCTTATAATACAGAGAATCTTGACCAAGTACCAGACTTGGAAAAGGAATTACAGATATTAAACCAACAGGTGAAGTTTTACAGTTCCAATCACTACTTGGAACCTCTAATTATAGAAGACACTTGGTTAGCGGTTGGTTGGTCAAGCGATGTATTGCCTATTCTGGGACGTTATCCGCAGCTTGCCGCAGTTATCCCCCAGTCAGGAACAGCAATTTGGGCGGACTTATGGGTACGTCCCGCAGGGATTACTAAGGATACTTTATCAGATCAATGGATTGATTTTTGTTGGCAACCAAGCACAGCTAAAGAAATTTCGGTGCTGACTAAAAGTAATTCGCCAATTTCTACAAATATTGCCGCTTCCGATATCCAAGAACCATTATGGAGTTTGTTAGAGAGCGATCGCAAAGTTTTCGATAAAAGTGAATTTTTACTTCCCTTACCTGCATCAGCGATAAAACAATACGAGTCTTTATTCGCTAAAATTAAGGTTTAATTGGGAATTGGGCATGGGGCATTGAGAAGAGACAAGGTAGACAAGGAAGAGAGGGGAGATAAAGAGAGAAGTCACCAGCGCCGGCTTTCGGCGTTGGCGTAGCCCGCCGTAGGCATCAGAACTTCGGAGAGAGATTTGTTCAATAATTCACCCTTGTCCCCTTGTCCCCCTGCTCCCCACTTCCTACTCCCTTTTTTCTACAAAGAACGCTGTAACCCTATCTTGTTCTTAATAGTGGTTTGGATACTGCATAAAGCTGGACTTGTACTAAAGTTGCAAGTGTAGGTTGCCAAGGGTTCTTTTTGATAATTAAATACCCGGACGTTGTAACCAAAGTTCCGTGCAGCGCTACCCAAGCGATTTACGAAGTCGTAGCGCTCTATATACTCTAGTAAACTCCAAATTTGCTGATTCACGATCAAGTCTACTCGTGCAGGTTCTTTCTTGGAAGCTGGATATGCGATCCAATTATCCAATAGCTTTTTTTCGGAGTTTTGTTGTGCCCACCATAAACTGGGAACGGTTAATCGTTCTGGATGAATGGTGGTAGCTGTGATTATATAGTCTTTTGGCTTGGTCAATAAGTCTAGTTCTAAAGGCGCACTAGAAGGCGACGGTATTGAAGGGGTTTGCGCTAGTGAGGGCGGGACTAGTAAAGTGGTGAGGCTAATAGTTAGTAGTAATAAAAATGATGTTTGGCGATGGCTGCGCCAAGGATAAAGGCGATCGCACAATTTAGGTATATGCATAACTGATACTAATTTATAATTTGTTATGAAGGCATAAGTTAAAGTTGGCACAAATTAAAGTTTAATGGCAACGATGCGAATTCTTCGATAATCTGCTGTCCAAGTTCCTTGTTGATATAGTGTTGGCTTTAGATATTCCTCGACGACGGAAATTATTTGTATTTGTTGCTCTGGTGAAAGTCCTGCTAAGAAAGTGCTGGCGAACATTTTAATCCAGTTTGCCATACCTACTTCTCCGTCTGTTAGGAGAGTTGGGCGAGAAAATAGAATAGCATAAATGACATCAAAGCCTTGCTGTTCTAGTAGGCTGCTGTATTCGCCAATGCTGGGGTAATACCAAGGATTCTCTACTTGTGCTTGAGGGATACCAATGGACTCTAAAGCACTGTATAAAGCTGTGACGATCGCCTTTACATTCCCTTTACCCCCAAATTCTACGACAAAACGCCCTCCGGGTTTGAGGGATTTATGTATGGAAGCGATCGCACTATCTGCTTCTTTCACCCAATGCAATACAGCGTTGGAAAACACAGCATCAAAGGGCTGTTCAACTTGAAAATTTGTCGCATCCGCAACATCAAAGCGGATATGGGGATAGTTTTCTCTTGCCTTTTCTATCATTGCGGGAGCGCTATCAATTCCCCAGACTTGAGCGCCAGTTTGGGCAATTTTATCAGTGAGTTGCCCAGTTCCACAGCCAAGATCCAAAATCGATTCTCCTGGCTGGGGGTTGAGTAATTGTAATAAGTCCTCGCCATATTGCCAAACAAAGGCGTGTTTATCTTCGTAAAGAGAAGTATCCCAATTATTGCTTGTCGAAATATTATTCATAAACTGTAAAATTACAGATTGTTAGCTTGCTAGTCATTAACTATGTAACTATAGTAATCCTATTTGATTTCCCTCAAATTGACGGTATGCAGATCCCCGACTTCTCAAAGAAGTCGAGGATCTAACTTTTCACGAATGATTTAGTATTGCGATAAGTATTGATGACCAACTAATTTTCGCAAAGCTTATCTTATACGTGATATATCAACAGCACGGTTTAATAATAGTCCGTTAACTTTATCCGAACCAGAATGCAAGGCAAAAACATAGTAATCACTGCCAATCTGACCGATAATTGCACCACCAGAAGCGCCTTTTGTAGTATCACAGTTGTGATATAGTAAGTTATCCTTTTGCTTAAGAATACTACATCCTAAATGAACGCCAGCAGTCATACTTTGGCCAGCAGTCAAATCTTCAAATCCTTGTTTATTGGGATTAGGAAAATCACCAGAGTAACCAACTAAGGCAAATTGCTCAGTATCTCCTACCAGGTCAAAAGATGGTATGGATTTCAATTTTAGATAACCGTATTTTTTCCCAAGAGGTTTATTGAGTTTAACAACAGCCCAGTCATCTACAAAATCTTTTAACGTTCCAGTTGGAAAATCTGTACCAATAGTAACATCAGTTCCGTAAGCAATGTCATTTTGATCGCGTAAAACACCGTTAATTAAATTAGGTAGAAACGCAATACTATGATAAGCTTTATGAGTTTCTGGACTGACTATGCAGTGAGCATTAGTTAATATTTCACTTTCAGATATCAGTGTACCCGTGCAACTATAACCATTACCGTTAGCGTCTAACATTTCAATCTTCCCGACAGATGACCAAGGATTTTTTCTGCTAGTCATGGCGATACGGTCATCTTTGCCAACAATACTTTGTCTTGAGTCTGGTGGTTGATCAATGGCTTTGAGATCACTTGCTGAAATGGGTTTTTTGTCAATTACTAAATTAAATCCTGCGAGATTTTTGACGATGCTAAACTTTGGCGGTACTGGTTGAGATTCTGCTTCAACAGATGCCCAAATCCCCAAAATCATTAAACCTAAAAAACCTGATACGCCAAGAAAGATAAATTGCCGTTTCATTTATGATTCTCCTAATTTCAAAATTTTCAATTTTGTAGATGTAGAATAGCTTTCACAAGTGTTTTTTGTTAGCGCCATTCTCCCAATAACGTGAAACCTGCCCAGGAATAAGGATTGCGCCACTCTTCCTGTCGCCACATTTCTAGTTGTGCGGCTCTTAATGCAGCGGCTGGAGTTTTGCCATTCTGCAAAATTTCTCTGTAAAATTCGCGCATTAACTTCGAGGTTGCTTCTTCTTCTACACTCCACAAAGAGACGGTTACTCGCGCTGCTCCTGCATACATTAGTCCTCTTGTCAACCCTACCAATCCTTCTCCACTGACCTCTTTACCCAACCCAGTTTGACAAGCACTTAGTACGATTAATTCTGCTGGATAATCGAGATTGAATAAATCGGACAATTGTAGGAACGGTTTTTGAGTAGGATTGCCGTTTCTGTCTACCAGAGATAGAACTATCCCTGATAATTCTGGATTAATATCGTTGAGTATGCCGTGAGTAGCAAATAGCAGATAGCGATATTGACTAAGTTCTGGGTTACTTGCCCAGGCATAATTGGCCTCACAATCAAAAGCGTGTATTTGCTCTGAATCATCCACAAATTTCATAATTTCTAGAGCCTCTGTCCGCGTCTTTTTAAGCCGTGTAATATTGCCCAAATCTATATCTCTCGTAGCTCGTATTAAGGCGAATTTTTCTAAATCAAGTTCGAGAGCAGAAGAAGTATTTTGAGGATTTATGATTAATTGTTGATCGTTGTTACTAAAGAAAGGCTGAGGATTTTGGCAATTGTTTGCAAGCCGTTCGTCTTGTTTACTAAATACCGGGTCAGCTAGAACAGCAAGGGTTTTGGGTGCTTTACGTTCTTTGATTTCTTTCCTGAGAATGTCAATTGTTGATGCTGATGGTAAGTTGACAATTTCATGGTTTAGCAACAATGGTTGATAATTATTTTGACTAATAGATGATTGTGGTATTGTCAGTGCGGCAAAAGGAATATATTGCAAGACGCCATCAGCAACAACAACTAAACGTTTTTGACCTAAATGCTTTGTAACGGGTGCAAGAATAAATTTACTTAGTTGATTAGCGGCCTGAGTAATACTAATTTTTTTGCCAGCTATGGGAATATTGTCTGGAGAAGTTCCCTGGTTTGCAATATCTTGTAAACGCGCTTTTAAATCGAGTGCGGCTGTTTCTATATCTTGGCGTTTAGTGAGTTCGTAGCTGTACAGAGAATTTTGTGTCACCACCCAAATATAGCTGCGTTGTTCACCCAAAGAATACTGTAATAGTATGGTATCTTTATCGAGTTGTTGTTGAATTTGGTCTAATTTCAAGGGTTGGGGATACTTCAGAGCAGCATATTTTGGGCTAGTGGTGCGAATTTTAGTTTGCAACTCACGGTATTGGCTAAGGATATTTTCAATGTCTTGTTGGCATCTTTTAATAGAGGCTTGAGCAATGGGATCTTTTTGACTACTTGCCTCTAAATTTTGCAAGAGTTTTTGTTTTATATCCAGTTTTTGTAATAAATCACGTTCCTGTTGTATTAGTTCTGGGTTTGCACCTTTACGAATTTTGGCATTAGCTTCGGTTAAAAGTTCTACCAAACTTCTAGCGCGGGCGCGTTCGCTGATATGCAGTGCAACAGCATCACATCTATCTTTGATTTTGAGGTTTTGGATGTTGAATTCGCATACTTTGGTAGGGTCTTTTTCGTGCAGTTGCATCAACAAGTCGATGTAGAATTTGTAGTAATTCTGCACTGTAGCGAAGTATGAGGTACGCAGTTCATCGCTTTGGACATTACCGCGTATGTTTTCCACAATGTTGATTGTAGTTTGGATGTTAGAAAGTGCGGCTTCGAGTTTTCCGAGATTGCGTTGGTTGATGGCGATTTGGTAAAGTGCCTGTGCTTCTCCTGTGCTATCCTTTAAAGTTCGCAATAATTTTAATTCTTCATTGAGCGTATCTATAGCCTGGTTAAAATTTTTCTGTAGGTGATAAGTTATGCTCATATCACTTAATATTAGGGCTTCTCGAATACGTAATCCGACTTTACGAGAATACGCCAAAATTTTTTTAAATATATCTAATGATTTTTGATACTCACCTTTTGCACTATATATATTAGCAAGAATATTAAGAGAAACTTCTTCTCGAAAAGAGTTTTGCTGTGATAATTCTAATGCACGGTTAGCAAACTCCAACGCCTTAGTGTAATTTTTCAAAAAGTTGTGCGTTTTTGCCATCTCATGACGTATCAGGATTTCAGATTGATAATCATCTTTACTTAATAGCGATAGTGCTCGATCATAAAATGGAAGTGCCTCATAGTACTTTTCTTGCGTTTGATAAACCATGCTGATAAATAATAAAGTACGAATTTGTTCAGATTTATTTGGAAATTGATTGTATATATCTAATACTTGTTTGTAAGTATCAATACTTGAGTTATAGTCGCCTAGAGATTTGTAAATTAGTGCAATCTTCTTAAGGGTATGAGCTTCCGATCTAGGATTTGGTATTGAACGTGCAATAGTCAAAGATTTTTGATACTCGTCTAATCCTTGTTGATAATTACCTTGTGATACATAAATATCAGCTTTTGCGTTAATAGTAGTAACTTGTCCATCTCGATCATTCTCCTGAAGTTTGAGAGCTTCATCTAGAGATTCCAGTGCTTTTTGATAATCGCCAGAAAAATTTATGTGAACATTGGCGATCGCAAGGGGAATGAACGATTCTAAATATGTATTTCCTGCTTGATGGTAGAGTTTTCCAGCTTGGTTATAGTAACTAATCGCTGTCTGATAATTTCCTTGTGAAGCATAGATAAAACCTATATCCATTAGCGTTCTAGCTTTATCAGATAAATTAGAACCTGCCTGTTGATGCAGTTCTAATGCTTCTCTTAAAGATTTCAGAGCATCTTCTGGTTTACCCAATTTACTTTTAAGATCGCCAATACTACTAAGTAGTCTGACTTGTGCTGGTAAATCTCTCCTTTTACGCTCAATTTCTAAGGCTTGTTTGTAATAATTAATAGCTATTTGAGTTTCACCTGCTATCGAGTAGACAAAGCCAATATTATAGAGAGTATCTGCTTCACCAGATGAGTCTTTTAGCGGTTCACGATAGATTTTTAATGCTTTGTTCAGAGAATATAGAGCCTCTTTTGTATTGCCTAACTTATTGTAAACGGTAGCAATTGCTCCATAAGTTATTGCTAATTCACGAAATTGTTGATGGGCTATAAATATTGACTGTGCTTGTTGCAAATAACTGAGTGCTTCTCTTGGTTCATCAGTATTGGTGTAAACAGCACCAATTCCACCAAGTATATTTGCTTCCCATACAGGTTTTTTGAGTTCTCGCGATATTTATAATGCTTTATTGAGATAGTCTAAGGCATTTTTCTTGTCTGAAATAGAGTAGTAGACACTGCCAGTAAGAAATAATATCTCAACTTCCTCTTGACGCAGTTTTAGCTCTTGGGCAATTTTTAACGCTTGTTGGTATTTATTTATCGCTTGTTTGTAAAATTCTCTAGTCCCTTTTTTCTCTAATGTCTGTCCTTCTTGAATCAGCTTTACTCCCTGTTCATATAACTTTTGTTGCTCTGGATTCAAAGGAATCGACGGGGTAGACGTTGGCTGCTGTGCAAGATAGATTTTCTGTTTATTCTGATAGTTTTTCAGTAATACTTGCTTATCCCCAGTTTCTAAAGATGGAAAATTATCTTGATATTTATCTAATAGAATTTCTGGCGATCGCTTTGGTAAATAGTTCTGTAAACCACTAACCTTTGCACCCACCGTATCAGATAACAAAACTACACCCAGTAACGCAGTTAAACTATAACGAAAAAAACGAGAAAATGAGCAGCAAAAATTAAACTGAAACTTAGCGTTCTTGTTCATGCTGAAGCCTCAATAACCTATGAGTTACTTAGGTTTAGATATTTATGGTTGAATTATTTTACAGTTATCAGTTATCAATTTTGTTCGTGAGGTTTAGTCTCCCACAAACAAAGTAAAACACTTTGGTGACGGGTTTAAATCCCTCACCATGCGCCTGATAACTGTTCGCTGATTGAATAAATCTCTTTCTAATTCCAATGTTGAGTTTATAACGTTCATTGACCTGAATTGACATTGTTTCCAAAATATAGCAACCGCCAGGTTGGTTAGGACACTAAACTCAGAACATACTCCATTGCCGCTCGCAAGGTAGGGAAGTACTCCAGTTGCTTGCGGATA
>NZ_JBALDE010000130.1:0-24665 GCF_036917515.1 Nostoc sp.
CTCTTTTATTTCGACTTGTAATCTTAAACCCATCACGCTTAAACCAATATTTACCCTTGGTGATAATTTAGCGCAGCTTCATACAGAAATGGTATCACCAGGGTTAGTAAAGATGGATCTGCGAGCGCCACTATTGTAGGTAACATACAAATTAGCTTGCCAACCTGAATTTTGATAACCCACACCAGTTTGAAGTACAGAATAAGGAATCAAACCTAATTGTAAACCTTTCTCTGTCCCTGTTTTTATTTGTGAATCTGTATAAGTATAGTTGAGGAAAGTTGACCAACCAGCCGCAATTTTTAATTGCAATGCAGCTTCTAAACCATTGGTATCTACTAATCCAATGTTTGCCCATTTTCCAGCGATGACTCCCAAGCGATCGCCTATACTACTACCAAAGTAAGTAAACTGTCCAATCAAATTTTCCGAAAAGTTAACATCCACTCCCGCAGTCCAAGTTGAGCCAATTTCTGGGCTTAAATCAGGATTAGGTTGCCAACCATGAACTGTATCATAAACATACAACTGATCTAACCCAGGATTGCGTTGTCCTCCTGCCCAACTTCCACGCACTGCTATTATTGGTGTAACGGCATAACGTAAACCAACACTAGGGTTGAGATAATTTCCAAACTGGCTGTCAAAGCTTTGCCTTAGTCCTAAATCTATCAGAAAATTATCGCTAATATTCCAAGTATTGACAGCGAATAAAGCTGCATTAAACAAACTCCTGTTTTCAGTTTCGTTATTGGCAATAGTACTAGGATTTGTACTCAAAACATCACCAGTTAAATCAGTGTTTTTCAAATCTAATCCCCAGCGCAATTTATTATTGGCTGTAATTTTCCACTCATGATCTACCCTGGCTGTAAGTTGTTGTGTATCTAAAGCGCCTGTACGGTAAAACGATCCTGTAGGACCGTAAGTGCTGAAATAATCTTGGTTATAACCAATTGAGGTTGTAATATTGGAGCTTTCGCCATTACCCAGCCGAGTTTTCCAAGATAAGCCAACATTTAAACCATCGTGGTCTAATCTATCTCTTTGGAGAGGAAACCCAAAATAAATTAAGCCGCGACGACTGCTAAGTTTAGTAACATCTAAATTCAAAGAATTTTTGTTATCTAAATCTAGTCCAATGCTACCAAAGTAAGTACTTGTCGCTGTATCTGCATTTGATAAAAATCCCTTTTCATCACGATTTGCTGCACCTACAGGAACGGGGTAACGGTTATCTGTAAAGAATCTTTCAAAGCTAAAGTTATACTTAACTTTATCAGATGAACCACCATAAGTCACTTGCTGATTATTTAAATTCAATGAGCCAAATTCTGCACTACCACTCAATCGAGGTTTACCATAACCTTCTTTGGTAATGATATTGACAACTCCTCCAAAGGCTGAGGAACCAAATAAAGCGGAGGCTGTACCGCTATATAACTCCACTCGTTCAATCGCCTCTACAGGAATACTATTTAAATCAGTTCCACCATGATAAGTGTTGACATTGTTGTTGATTGGTCTGCCATTAATCAAAAATACAGACTGATTAATTGAGGCTCCCCGGTAGTATGTACCTGTGTGAATATCTGCACCATGACCGACATCATTGATTGCAAAACCTGGCATTCTTTTCAAGATATCTGCTAAACTTTCTGCACCCTGCTTTTTAATTTCTTCTCGATCTATTACGTAAGTTGGAGTAGATTGGGGTAGATTGTCTGGTTCTGCGATCGTTTCTATAGTAATGTCTGCATCATCGCTCAGAGTTTGCTCTGTTTCTGGCTGAGTTTCTTCTGGATTAACTTCACTCGGTACCGATTGTTGAGATAAGAATTCAGCATTAGTGACGGGTAGCTCAATTTCACTCAAACTCGGAATATCTGAAATGACTTCGATTGATTTATTAGTATTTATCTGCTCAATTTCACTTTCAATCGCATAACTAGGAGACGCTATCAGTAAACTCGGTAAAGCAACTGTTAGCAACAAAAAATCTTTTTTCACGTTCTCTTTCACACTATGTCAAAACAGTAACTACGTAGTATTTTGGCTATAATAGTAAAATTGTGTCAAAAGACACGTTGTCATATTTCTACAGTTCGGATGAGACTATTTGTCAATTGATTATGTGTTAAACTCGATAGCAAATGCATTTGAAGAAAGCAGAAGGGGATTCGACCCCGGATGATTTAGAATCATGTAAATAGCTGTACCTTGGGGGAAGATGACGCAACAGTGAGTGTTTTGAAGCTTTGCTTTTTAGCTTTGGTGTAATCTGCTATAGGCATCGCTTTAGCGAAGCAGATCGCGCGGTGTGTCGCAGACAGGGCAGTTTTCCTTTAACCTGTTGCCCTATACATTAATTTTTAAAACTTAAGGAATAGAGATTTTTATTACTAATGATAGAGCAGATAATATTATTTTTAAGTTAAATTAGAACATTGTTAGTGAATAGAAGGAATCATTAGTAACTTTATTTTTTAACTAATTATTCAAAAAAATCGAAAATCATCAATATTTGCCGAAAAACTAATATTCAAGATTTACTTATGTATCTAGCTTTATGGCCGGGGAATGTATATCCTTTAGGTGCAACTTGGGATGGGAAAGGAACAAACTTTGCTTTATTTTCGGAAAATGCAACAGGGGTAGAGCTTTGTTTATTTGATAACGATGACGAAGAAATTCGTATACCTTTGACAGAAAAAAACAATTTTGTTTGGCATGGTTACTTACCAGGAGTTGGCCCAGGTCAAAAGTATGGATTTAGAGTGCATGGGATGTGGGCACCGGAAGTTGGTCATCGATTTAATCCAAACAAATTATTAATCGACCCCTACGCTAAGGCAATTGACGGTGAATTTAGTAACGATCTAGCTGTCTTTGGCTACTCTCTAGATGCTGAGGAAAAAGACTTAGTTTTTTCTGAACTAGATGATGCCAAAATAATGCCCAAGTGTGTTGTGGTCGACCAATCTTTTGATTGGGAAGGTGATAAACTGCTTGCTACGCCTTGGTACAGAACTGTTATTTATGAAACTCACGTCAAAGGTTTTACTAAACTACATCCAGATATTCCAGAAGAATTGCGCGGCACTTATGCCGGGTTAGCGCATCCTGCTGCAATTCAACACTTACTGCAATTAGGTATTACAGCAGTTGAGTTGATGCCAGTACATCACTTTTTATCTCAACCGGGACATTTAGAAGGAAAAGGATTAAGCAATTACTGGGGCTACGATTCTATCAATTATTTTGCCCCTTATTCTAGTTACAGTGCTAGTGGAACTGGAGGAGAACAAGTCACTGAATTCAAGCAAATGGTCAAGGCACTGCATTTTGCCGGAATTGAAGTGATCTTAGATGTAGTCTACAACCACACTGGCGAAGGAAATCATTTCGGACCAACGCTATCTTTGCGAGGTATTGATAATTCCGTATATTACCGTTTGGTAAAGGATGACCCTCGCTACTACATGGACTTTACAGGCTGCGGTAACTCTCTGAATGTGCGTCATGCTCAAGTTCTGAAGTTAATTATGGATAGTCTGCGCTATTGGGTAACAGAAATGCATGTAGATGGCTTCCGCTTTGATTTGGCCTCGGCGCTGGCGCGGGAATTATATGAAGTAGATAGCCTATCAGCTTTCTTTGATATTATTCATCAAGACCCAATCTTGGCAGATGTAAAGCTGATTGCTGAACCTTGGGACTTAGGAGAAGGAGGCTATCAAGTCGGGAACTTTCCACTGCGTTGGTCTGAGTGGAATGGTAGATATCGGGATACAGTCAGAGATTTTTGGCGTGGTGTAGATGATAGTTTAGGACAATTTGCCTACTGTTTTACAGGTAGCCCTGACCTCTATCAAACAAATGGGCGCAACCCAAATGCAAGTATTAATTTCATAACTGCTCATGATGGTTTCACGTTAAATGATTTAGTCAGCTACAACGAAAAGCATAACGAGGCAAACGGGGAAGACAGTAGAGATGGTGAAAGCCATAATAGATCCTGGAATTGTGGTGCAGAAGGCGAAACTGAAGATCCAGAAGTAATGCGTTTGCGGGAACGGCAACGACGAAACTTTTTAGCAACCTTAATGCTATCTCAAGGTGTCCCAATGCTATTAGAGGGGGATGAAATTGGCTGTAGTCAAAAGGGAAATAATAATGTCTACTGCCAAGACAATGAAATTTCCTGGCGGCATTGGGATTTGCATAAAGCGAACGCAGATTTATTGTACTTTACACGTGAACTGATTAATTTTCGCCATCAGCATCCAGTATTCCGACGACGTAAGTGGTTTCAAGGTCGCCCCATTCACGGTTTAGGCATTAATGATATTGCTTGGTTTAATTCTGATGGCAGTGAAATGACTGAGAAGCAGTGGCTTATTAGCTATGCCAAAGTAATGGAGATTTTTTTTAATGGGCAGGGAATTGCTACTCCAGGGGATCGTGGTGAGCGGATTATTGATGAAAGTTTTCTGCTATTTTTTAACGCTCACTACGAGTTAATTGATTTTGCTTTACCCGATGACTTTAAAGACAAGGTGTGGGAGATAGTAATTGACACTAATGAACCTCGCTTTTTAGATCGAGGAAAATTAGTTTCAGACTCTCAAACTGTACCAGTTACAGATCGCTCTTTGATGGTGTTACGTCTTATTAGTTAGCAGTATGAGGAGAAAAAGATACTCAACTTTATAGAAATAGGAATTACGCAACGCCGATATTGTTATTGCGACCGAAACGGAGTGTAGGGAAGTAATCCCAGCGTCAGAGAAGATTACTTCGCTATCGCTCGTAATGACAAAATTATGTTATTTTTGCGTAATTCCTGAGAAAATATATTTTTTCTATCTTTTTTCTATAAAGTTGCTAAAATGCTTTAACGATTTTTACTCATAACTCTAATTAGAAAACGTAGTGCTTCATTTACTGCTTCCGAATTGGGAAACATTTCTGCAACATCAGGTTCTAAAAAAACTGTCAACTTTTCAATATTATTAAAATTATATTCACTATTGATCGTATTAGTATCTGCCAAATCCTGATTTGATTGAGGTTTATTCTTAATTATGATTGTTTGGGATGATGCAGTATTTAATTTATTAGCTAGTGATTCCCAACTAGTAACTTTCAGATTAAAGTGAGCCTTTGCATCCCGTAATATTTTAAACTGTTGCTTCAGAATATCAACAGTGTAAATATGCTTTTGATATATCTGTTTCTCTACATTTAGGTCTGACTCAACCATATCAACTACTTCACTAATAAGTCGGTCATGATTTTCGGCAATCTGAGCAGCAGCCCCTAAAATCCGAGAAGTTGCTTGTATCTGTATATCAGTCTCTTGCTTAAGGCGATCGGCAATACTGCGAATTTGATCTCCCAGCCTCGCTTTACCTTGTTTTTGCGTGGTTGGTAGTGATTTTTTGCTCATAAGTATACTTGTTTATTCAGAAAGTATGTCTTTAATTGCTAGCCAGATGCGCTTAAACTTTTGTACCAAACCCATTGGATTATTAGTTGTTTCTTCTTCCACCGAATCAACTAGAGATTGAATTCTATCCATACGCTCTGCTACAACATAAAGACTATTTACTGCTTCATCCTTACTTGCTAAAGAGTCACGCAATAGCACAACCATCTGGGCAATTTCTCGTTTTAGTTTTTCATTCTCGGCTTTCCGGCGAGTTTCCCATCCCTTAATACTAGCTTTGGAACGACGCTCATGTTTGAGTTCTGCTTTGGTCTCATTGTATAAAGTCAAATACATTTCTCGTTCGGAGTTGGTTGCATCATATTTGGTAAGCAATTCAGTTGCTCTAGCTTTTTCTTCATTGTAGAGACAGAGTGTTTGTTGATGACTTTGTTGTTCATCAATATAGAAGCGATAATTTTGAGTGACTCGCTCTGTTAGCTCATTAGCTTTGAGTTGGCAAGTTTGAATCTCTCGCTGGTGAACATGAACTAGCTGGGATATTTTCGCTTTTTCTTCGTTGTAAAGGTAGAGCGTCTTTTGATGATTCTCTTGCTCATCAATATAGAAGCGATAATTTTGAGCGACTCGCTCTTTTAGCTCATTAGCCTCAATTTGGTAAGTTTGAATCTCTTGCTGAACATGAACCAGTTGAGATGCAGCTTCCTCATTTTCTTTCGCACGTTGTTGTGCTTCATCGCGTTGGACACGAACAGTCATCAATAGCTGTTGAAGTTCACGAGGAGAAGGTGGTTCTTTCTGCCGTGAACGAAGATTATTAACATTGTTGTCATGATTAGAATCTCTGCGATCTGCTCTCCTCATTGTCATAATTTATATTCCTATGTAAGCATTTGTTAGATTTAAGTATAATTATTCAGTTTAGCCGAGATAAACTCATTGAAGTGTGATCTCGGTTCTACTGGTAATATGATCTAACCTCTCTCCTAAAATGAGAAAGGCTTTAAGGCTTACTCCCCAACGCTAGCTCTTAAGGGGCTATTCTTATTAGGTTTGTATTGAACTCAACTGAGAAACGCTAGATGTAGCAATTATGAATTAAGTTAGTATTGAGAAAAATGGACGCTTCACCAAACACAACAGAAGACAATAATTTATGATTCAAGCCTTACGTAAACTAGTTACATTCGATGAATTCGTTGCTAAATATCCTGACAAAACAGGAAAACGTTTGAATTGCATGATGGAGTAATAGTTGAGATGCCGCAACATACAGGCGACTATGAAGAGGTAATTGGATTTTTAGCCTTTGAAGTTACTAGAGAGTGTATTCGTTTAAATCTCCCCTACTTCATACTCAAAACAGTATTAGTCAAACCGCTTGAAAATGAATCTGCTTACTCACCAAATGTACTGATACTAAATCTCCCTAATTTGGTAATGAACCTTTGTGAAAAAAAGAATCTACTGTAAGCCAAGCGGAATCAATACCCTTAGTAGTTGAGGTAGTGAGTAGCAATTGGCGTGATGATTATTTAAAAAAAGCTGCTGACTATGAGGCTGTAGGCATACCAGAATACTGGATTGTAGACTATGCTGCTTTAGGCGGTAGGCGATTTATTGGCAACCCCAAACAACCAACTGTCTCTCTCTACACTTTAATTGAGGGAGAATACTAAGTCAGTCAGTTTCAAGGTAGCGATGCCTACGGCGGTAAATAACGCATTATCTCACCTCTTTTCCCCGAATTAGATTTAACTGCCGAACAGATTTTTCAAGCTGGTGGATACCCTGCATAGCGCTGATAGTGTTAGAAAAGAGCGATTTCCGTTACAGACGAAATTTGTTGTCGCATATTCTTCAGTAAATCTAGAGTTTTTTCATAGACAACTTTTTTTCCTTGGTTTTCAAAGTACTCAGATGCTTTTTGTAAATCAGCGATCGCTCCTAAATGATATCCTAAACGATACTGAGCTACTCCCCGATTAACGTAAGCCTGGGCATTACTGGGGTTGAGTCTGATGACTTGAGAAAAATCACGTACTGCACCAAAGTCATCTCCATTTCGTCCGCAAGTACAACCCCGGTTAAAGTACGCTCTATAATCGTTAGCATTGAGACGAATTGCTACATTAAAGTCGAGCATGGCTGCTTGGGTATCTTGCAAGACAAAATGCGCCAAACCTCGGTCATTATAGATATCTGCAAGTAGTAAGTTAGTTGTTCGAGGTATCTGAGTTAGGGCTAAATTAAAGTCAAGAATTGCCTTTGAGTCTTTCCCTTCGCCGGCACGAGCTAGCCCTCGGTTGTAGTAAGCTCGAAAATCGTAGGGTTTGAGTGCAACGGCTCGATTATGATCGACAATGGCAGCAGGATAATCCCCTTGTCTGTAGTGTGCTACTCCCCGGTTCAGATAAGCCTCAAAGTTATCCGGTGCAAAATTTATGGCTTGAGTACAATCTGTAACAGCTTGATGGTAATCTTGTAATTGCAGATAAGCCAGACAGCGATCGCTATAAGCGACAGCAAAATGTTTCTCAAGTGCAATCGCTTGGTTGAAATTCTCTATTGCTTCCTGATACTCACCGCCCTGCATCTTATCTACACCTAACTCTAAGAAATCACTCGCTGTAATTTGGGTAATAAAAATGGGTGAATAATGTGGAGATAAAGTCAGAAAAGTCAGAGGTAAAGCAATAATTGTACTGAAAAACAATCGCCAAAAATTACTCATAATACCAAATTAGGATAGGTAATATTGTTTGATATTCTTGGAACAGTCTTTTTGTAAAGACTCTTAATCCAAAATCCCAAATTGGTATATGCATCCTGTTTGATAATTGCGGTAACTCTAAAATTAGCGGGACAAAAAGCCCCGCTAATTATTAATTTTTAAAGTCAGATTTTACCTACTTCCATTCCTTATCTGCTTGTGAAAGTACATAAGCCGCTACATTTTCAATTTGTTCAGGCTTCAAACGTTTGCCGAAGGCGGGCATGGCATTTTTACCGTTTGTAACCTGGGCAATAATCGCCTCTGCTGAGTACAAACCATACTTTTCTAAAGCGTCCTTTTTCAGGCTTTTTTCAGCTTTAACCAAATTCTTTCCTCCTGCGTGACAAGAGGCACAATTGGCACTAAATACTTTAGCTCCACTAGCAGCATCTGCTGCCAAAGCTGGACGACTGAAGGCAAAGGTGAAGATTGCTATGCCTAACAGTATGACTATAATCATTTTTTTCATTTCGTGTTCTCTCTGCAATAACGGCTTATTCGGTGCAATATCCTCCATAATAGTGAGTTGAGCCGCTGTCATAGTCAAAAGACAAGCTGTCAAACTTTGGTTTATTAAATAAAGTTTTTTGATTTTGAATTCTGGCGATTTTAGATTTAGGTTTGTTAGCACAAAACTATATGTTACGATAAGGTATTTTCCGACAAAATACCCTAGCTTACTTATTTGCAAAAATGTGTATTTATACTTTTGTGATTTTGAACATTTTATAAAAAAAATGATTAAAATTTCAGGATGAAATTTTAAAGATGAAATTGTTCTGATTCATCTTTTATAATTCATCCTTTGTTTTTTATTTAACAGTTCCTAATCGAGTAAGCACATCTTCTGTGACGCGACAAATTCGCCAATCATCTAATATAGATGCTCCCATCCTACGGTAAAATTCTTGGGCTGACTCATTCCAATCTAAGACGCTCCACTCTAATCGCCCACAATCACGTTCTACAGCTATTTGAGCTACTTTAGTCAACAGAGCCTTACCAATACCTTGCCTGCGATATTCTGGTAAAACAAATAAATCTTCCAGATAAATTCCTGGCTTAGTCAGAAATGTTGAATAATTATGAAAAAATAGCGCAAAACCAACAGCTTGATTTGCAGATTCTGCTAATATTGCTTCTACATACCTCCGCGAACCAAATAAATGCTCTTGAAGTGCTAGAGCATTCCCAGCGATCGCGTGAGATAATTTTTCATACTCTGCAAGCCCTTCAATTAATTTAAACAGTACGCTGCAATCGGCTGGTTCAACAAAACGCACAATCAAATTGCTACCCGAAGTCATTAGTCTATAGTCCATAGTTTATAGTCCATAGTCTATAGGCAACTGGGCAATTTATTTTGAGTATTGACTAAATAAGAACCGAAAAAAGCTACAAAACGCCCGATTTTTGCGAATTGCAAGGCTAATTAAGTTAGGGATTACATCTCTATCTTGAGCAATGTAGTTAAATCAACCAACCTTTTAAGCGTTTGGCTATGTGAGGACGGCGTAATTTCCGCATGGCTTTGCTTTGAATTTGACGCACTCGCTCACGAGAAAGATTGAACATATTGCCAACTTCTTCTAAGGTACATGGTTCGCTGGTTGTCAAACCATAACGCAGAGAAATAACATCTTTCTCTCGTGGAGTTAACACGTCACCTAAGACTTCCCAAATCTCTTGACGCATCATGTTTTCATTCATTTTTGCTTCAGGAGACAAGTTATCTTCATCTTCTAGCAAATCCATCAATTCCGTGTCTTCTTCTTTACCAACGCGGTGGTTGAGAGAAAGTGCTTGTCGTCGTAGCTGTTGTAGCTGACGTAGTTGTTGCACGCTAATCTCCAAATATTCTGCCATTTCACCTTCGGTTGGATTACGACAGAGTTTTTGTTTGAGTTCCCGTTGGGCTTTTTTTAGCTTGTTAAGCTTTTCAACAATATGAATCGGTAGCCGAATTGTTCGCGCATCGTTAGCTATAGCTCTAGTAATTGCTTGTCTAATCCACCAATAGGCGTAAGTAGAAAACTTATATCCTTTATCGGGATCAAACTTTTCTGTAGCGCGATTTAAACCCATTGCTCCTTCTTGAATTAAATCCAGAAAAGGCACTCCCCGATTCAAGTATCGTTTAGCAATAGACACTACTAACCTCAAGTTCGAGCGAATCATTTTGCGTTTCGCGACTCTCCCTTGATACAAGCGATTTTCTAGTTGCTTTTCCGTCATTCCTAGCTCGGAAGCTACTTCTAGTTTACTGGGTTCATGTTTCAGTTCTAACTCTAAAGCTGCTTGTATCTCTCTGACTTCCTCTAGAAACCTGACTCGCCGCGCTAACTCTACTTCTTCATCAGCTTTTAAGAGTGGATAACGCGCCATTTCCTTAAAAAACGCGCCGACAGCATCATCATGTTCGGTTTTGTTGTATCCCGAAGGACGAGCCGCCGCCATTTCATCTCCATCGCGTTCGTCTGATTCTAGATTTTCTACTACAATTGGAGATTCTTCTTCTGCCATTGCATTTAAACTATCGAGTGATGGTTCTTCGATATCAGCAGCATTCTCCAATACTTCCATTTTTCCCAATTCAACAATATTCATATTTTCCTTTAGGGATTGTTGCTTTGTTTGGTACATAATTTATTTACACCTACTCGTTTGAGGCTTGGTAGTTTTCCCTAATGGACAATGCACCCGTAAAAAATAGCGAAATATAGGCTAATGCTAATTTATCTACAGAAATAAAAATCGGCATCTACCTACTACCTATAGGTTACAGTTATATATAACTATAACGAAACAGACCTTAGCACCCAATAAAGCTTTTTTCTTAGATTCCCAACAGATATATTTTTCATTTTTTTCTGAATTATCAAATATGTCAAACCCCCCTCAAACTTTCTCAACCTTAACAAATATAAAAATTTCAGCTAGCCATCCAAAGTTCTTAAACTTTCATATATTTTTCTAAATATTTATAATGTCTTAGACGTTGGAAGTCAGTGTATAAAAGGAAGACCTACTACTGATTTTATGCATTCTTAGTTTGATTTAAAGTTACCTACATGATCAAAATCATAAGAAATGCAACTTAATTTTGGGATAATTTTACTTTGTATAAAACTATCTCATATACAGAAGGAGTTGAATATCTACCGCTAGGCGGAAAAAGGCTACCCCATATTTAGTAGATATAGCAACTGTTGCAGCAATAGCCGACATGCTTTTATTTGTATAGTGGGCACCAAATATTTATTGCATATATAGTTAATACGAATTTGTCTAGTAGATTACATAAGAGGAAAATTATCAAGTATTATGAAGAAGAACAGTATTGATAAATACCATTTAAATTTAAGAAAGCGAAAAACTAAAGTTTAGTTAGCTGAGTTGATTTTGACCAGCTATGTGAAGAAAATATTTAATTATAAAGTCAGCAAGTATGTATATTAATGACATCAATTTATCTCCTTTAGTAGTAAGTGAAGCGAGTGAATCATATCAGTCAGGTAAAACTGTTAATCGGTGGGTTGAAGTATTGGTAGACTGTCCAGGAAGTACAGGACTATTTACTTATCGATTGCCAGCCCAGTTAGAAATAAAACCAGGGGATATTTTGAGCGTGCCATTTGGGGCCCAACAATTAGGAGCGATCGCGATTCAATTACTGGCACAACCAAATATCGATTTACCACCAGAAAAAATCCGGGAAGTAGAAGATATTGTCAGCGTTGGATTTTTCCCAAGTGCTTATTGGGAATTACTCAACCGAGTTGCTGCATATTACTATACGCCCCTGATTCAAGTAATCCGGGTTGCTCTGCCACCAGGGTTACTGGGGCGATCGCAGCGTCGTATCCGTCTGGTTAGAAGCAGGGGGGCAGGGGGGAGTAGTTCTTTACTGGCATCTGCCGATCCTTTAGCTTTTTTGACTCCGACTGCGCGGCAAGTTTGGCAACTTTTGCAAGGGCAACCAGCCGGGGACTACAGTTATGTTTACCTTCAACAAAAAGTCAAATCTGCTTATCGGGGAATTCGAGAGTTATTGCGATTTGGTTTAGTAGAAAGTTACTTAGAACCGCCGCGACTGACTCGACCAAAGTTGCAAAAAGCAGTCACACTCACAGGTACAATCGATGATGACTTAACTACTCGCCAACGAGAGATTTTAGAAGTGCTACGGCGGCGTGGTGGGGAGCTGTGGCAAAATGAATTACTGCAAATTTGCAATGCTAGTTCCTCTATTCTCAAGACGTTGGCACAAAAGGGTTACATCGTTGTTGAAGAACGGGAAGTATTGCGAACTGAACAAGGGCCAGCATTAGTAGGCGATGGCGCTAAATTTTTAACTACTGCTCAAGCTAACGCTTTAGAGACAATCCAGACATTAGATGAATTTGCTCAAATTTTATTGCATGGAGTGACAGGTTCAGGAAAAACCGAAGTATATTTGCAAGCGATCGCACCCCTCCTCAATCAAGGTAAATCTGCCCTTGTCTTAGTCCCAGAAATTGGACTTACACCCCAGCTAACCGATCGTTTTCGCGCCCGTTTTGGTAATAAAGTCAGCGTTTATCACAGTGCGCTCTCAGATGGTGAACGTTACGACACTTGGCGGCAAATGCTCACGGGAGAACCCCAAGTTGTCATTGGTACTCGTAGCGCCGTTTTTGCCCCTTTACCTAACTTGGGTTTAATTATTTTAGATGAAGAACACGATAGCAGCTTTAAACAAGATTCCCCTGTTCCCACCTACCACGCCCGTACTGTTGCCCAGTGGCGAGCCGAATTAGAAAATTGCCCCTTGGTGTTGGGTTCCGCTACGCCTTCGTTGGAAACTTGGGTAAGCGTGAGGAGGATGGGGAGCATGGGAACAGGGGGAGAATTTGTAACTCCTAATTCTTGTATAGAGGCGATTAATCGCCTCTGTACTCCTCACTTAGCACTCAGTACTTATTACTTAAGTTTGCCTGAACGCATCAACTCCCGCCCTTTACCACCAGTGGAAATCGTCGATATGCGGCAAGAGTTGCAACAGGGAAATCGTTCTATATTTAGTAGATCGCTGCAAGCAGCTTTAGAAGAGTTGCAAGAAAGAAAACAACAGGGAATTTTATTTATCCATCGCCGGGGACACAGTACTTTTGTATCTTGCCGCAGTTGTGGATATGTATTGGAATGTCCGCACTGTGATGTGTCGCTGGCGTATCACCACACCGAAGAAAAAGCGCCGGAATTATTGCGGTGTCATTATTGTAACTATGCGCGATCGCACCCCAAATTTTGCCCTGATTGTAGTTCCCCTTACTTGAAATTTTTTGGTAGCGGTACTCAACGAGTCACGCAAGAACTAGCACGACAGTTTCCAGAGTTACGCTTGATTCGTTTTGATAGCGATACCACCCGCAACAAAGGTTCACATCGTACCCTACTCACGCAGTTTGCCAACGGCGAAGCAGATTTATTAGTCGGTACGCAAATGCTCACCAAAGGTTTGGATTTACCACAGGTGACACTTGTGGGTGTTGTCGCCGCCGATGGATTGCTAAATTTATCAGATTATCGCGCCAGCGAACGAGCATTTCAAACCTTGACGCAAGTAGCTGGACGTGCCGGTAGAGGTGAAGATCCGGGTAGAGTGATTGTGCAGACTTATACTACAGAGCATCAGGTAATTGCAGCAGTGCGATCGCACGATTATCAGTCTTTCTCTCAAGCAGAATTAGAACAACGCCAAGCACTTAATTATCCTCCTTACGGGCGGTTAATTTTGTTGCGTTTAAGTAGTCTCGACCCGATTCAAGTCCAAAATACGGCGCAAGTTATTGCTACAGCCTTGAATGCAGAAGAAGAATTCGAGATATTAGGCCCAGCACCAGCGAGTATTTTACGAGTAGCTAATCGTTATCGCTGGCAGATATTAATTAAATTTGCCCCTGATCAATTACCACAATTACCAGATTGGGAAGAAGTGCGATCGCTTTGTCCTTCGTCTGTAAGTTTAACTATTGATGTAGACCCAATTAATATTATGTAATCGTAAACTAATAATCTACCCATAAGCGCACTCATAAATAAACCTGATTTGTTTGGTAATTGAGTTAACCTATGCATAATCTGCCCTCAGATAGATGAGTAAATCAAAATATCATCTTATTAGTTAGGTTAAAGCATGTATATTGAAAAATTTTTTCATGATTTGCTATCAAAGTCATATCATGTTAGGGTAATTACTTATTAATAAAATCTATCAATGTAGGTTGGGTTTAACAACAGTGAAACCTAACATAAATAAGGATAAAATGTTGGGTTTTGTTCTTACAACCCCATCTGCTTGGTTGTTGGAAAATCCCATACGCTCGCAGGCTCGCTAAGACTACGCTATTGCCAAGGGAGAAGACTGCGCTGGCTCCTCAACGCAGTGGCTACCCAAAGTACAGATATTATAAATACAGTGTTTTACAATTACATGAGGTACACCCCTCACCAACCCTCCCCGATGCTTTGGAGAAGGTGCACGATAACGTGGGTGCGGTATTTTTATACCTCACAAAGTTGAAATCTGCTGTAGTCAAAGAACCTGATATTAGTTACATATTAACAGCATAGATAAAGTGAACTCTGTCAACAGCAATTAAAAATTTCCAGTGATAATTTTGAAGATTTATTGCTTTTTACGTAATCATACTGTGGCAAGTTGAGGAATTAGAAAGTTCCTTTATAATTCTCTTAAAAAGAAGTTCAGGATTGATGTATAAAAAGTATTTAGTAAATACTTTTTATACAATTTGGAGAAATGTGTTTCCTAAGACTTGCGGTCATTACGTTCGTTTATAGCTAGTGAAGAATTGCCAAGAATAATCATTGCAGATACTTGGCCAATGTTAATGGATTACTCACCTATCAACTACGAACACAACGGCAAGGCATACTATGATTTACAAGATCAAACCCAAAATACTGGTATTAGCAATTGTTCAAGGGATTGCTTTTCAACCAAATAACGCTCCTGTACCATCTGGGTATATTAAAGATATCGGTCAAGCCTACAATGATACTAGAGGCTTTGGTTGGGTGCGTGAAGATAGCTTAGGCAATACTACACCCACTCCCCTTGATATCCAACTCAATACGCGCGATCGCAACCGAAGTGGCATCGATCAACGACTAAATAGACTGATTCATCTGCAATATCCTCTTAGCAGTTCGGGAACAGCAGTCAAAATACCTGCTGCTTGGGAATATGTCCTATCTAATGGTTCCTACAATGTGACTGTTAGCGTCGGTGATGCTAGTAATACTGTAAATAGTAAGCACCAGATTAATATAGAAGGGAGGGCTGCTATTTCTGGCTTTGTACCAACAGCAACCAAAAAGTTTGCCGCAATTACCCGGATTGTTAATGTTGCCGATGGTAAGCTCACAATTGATGCTAAAGGTGGTAAGAATACCAAGCTTAACTATATTGCGATCGCACCAGGTAATCGTCCCTCGATCAGAACAACCAATCCCAATGATGGTCAGACAAACGTGTCGCCAGATATATCGATTACAGCAGACCTAAATCTCCCTAACAGTGGGATTGCGGTTAATACCATTTCTGCCTCAACTATCAAGTTGATTGATTGCAGCACTAACACGCAAGTCAATGCTAATTACAACACTTCCGGTGGTGGAGATGTGATTGTAGTGTCTCCAATAACTCGTCTCAAGAACAATACCAAATATTTGTTACAAATCACCGACGGGGTTAAAGATAGCAATAGTGTTGCATTCTTACCCTATACTATCAGTTTCACAACAGGCACTTTTGTAAAACCAGTAAGCAATATTACTTTTGAGCAAGTCCCATTAGCGAATGTACCTGTCAAACCTTACACCACAGTATTGATTGGGCCTGACAATAAACTCTATGCTGCCACCCTACTGGGTGAGATTTTGCGTTTCCCGATTAATGCTGATGGCACTCTGGGCACACCACAAACGATAACCTCATTGCAGACTGCAAATGGTGGTAATCGAACGATCATTGGTATGCACTTTGATCCCTCATCAACAAATGCTAATAACCTAATTCTCTGGGTAACAAATAACTACTACTGGAATGCAACTGTTGATGCACCAGAGTGGAGTGGTAAAATTACTCGTTTAAGCGGTACCAATCTAGAGACAGTAAAAGATTATGTGATTGATTTACCACGCTCGAGTCGGGATCATCTAACCAACAGCATTGAGTTTAAGCCCAATGAGCCAAATGTGCTGTATGTGTTGCAGGGTAGTAATAGTAGCACGGGCGCACCAAACACTGCCTGGAGTAATCGTCCTGAGCAGTTATTAACTGCTGCTGTATTACGAGTTGACCTGTCCAAAATCTCCTCACCTCCTTTAAGCGTTAAGACTAAGGATGGAGGTACTTATAACCCCTTTAATCGGGAAGCGCCTGTAACTATCTTTGCTAGTGGTATACGTAATGCCTATGATCTGGTTTGGCATAGCAATGGTCAGTTGTATGTGCCAACGAATGGTTCGGCGGCTGGTGGCAATACGCCAAATACACCTATCCCCCTACCTCTTGCCTGTCAAAACCGTATTGATAAAGCTAGTAATGGGGCATATACTAGTCCATCTGTGCCTGCTCTTAGCAGTCTAGGCACACAGCGAGACTTTCTGTTTCGCGTTGTTAAAAATGGTTATTACGGTCATCCCAATCCGAAGCGTTGTGAGTGGGTGTTGAGTGGAGGAAATCCTACAGCTGGTACAGATCCAGTTCAGATAAAGGAATATCCCATTGGTACTCTACCTGACCGGAATTGGAAGGGTATTGCCTTCGATTTTGGAGAGCATATTTCACCTAATGGCATTATTGAATATCGTAGTCATGTTTTAGGTGGTCAGCTGCAAGGCAAACTGCTGGTGACACGCTTCAGTTCAGGGAAAGACATCATTGTGCTAACACCAGGTGGCACAAACTTGGATATTGTAAATTCCCAAACAGGTATTACTGGCTTCACTGGTTTTAATCCAAGTCCATTGGATTTGATTGAGAATCCCACAAATGGAAATCTCTACGTGGCGCAACTCAGTCAAGAGACGGGCATGGGCAAAATTACACTTCTGCGTCCACTTCATTAATAGACCTCTTGCAAAAGTCCCCTAAACCGCACCCCCCCAGGCTTTTAGGAGAGACTTTGACGTAAGTCAAAGGCGGGGTGGGGTTCTTATTTTGAATTTATGCAAGAAGTCCCTTACTGAGTTTTTAGTAGCAAATAAGATGCCTTTGCCCTATGCTAATGATAGCTATTTAGGCAGTGTCTATACCAAGAAACCAGGTATCTGCTCAATAAATCGGGGCGAACTACCAGTTCAGGAACGAGTTTACGCCATTTGAGCCTTGTCACTGAGCGATTTACCCCGAATTATTGAGCGGTTACGAAACCAGTCTAAGTAGATGCTACATTTATTTCAACTACCTATCTAGGGTTTCTCCCCGCTGGCAGGGCTACTTATAGATGACACCTCTGCCAGCGAATATCTCTGAATCAAACTTATAACCGAGGGGATTGATATGGCAGACATTATTGGAGACAACAGCAATAACACTCTAATTGGCACGTTTGAGAATGACGCTATCCTTGGTCAGGGCGGTGATGATAACCTCTTTGGTCGGGGCGGCAATGATGACCTCTTGGGTGGGGCTGGCAATGACTCGCTTAATGGCGAGGACGGCAATGACCTTCTCAATGGTGAGGACGGTGAGAACACCCTGCTTGGTGGGTTGGGCGATGATGTCCTCCTTGGTGGATCTAGCAATGACCTTCTCGATGGCGAGGATGGGGACGATCAACTCCTTGGCAAAGGCGGTGACGACACCCTGCTTGGTGGGTTCGGTAATGATGCTTTCCTTGCTGGATCTGGCAATGACCTTCTCGAAGGTGGGGACGGAGATGACCGACTCGCTGGAGAAGACGGTAAAGACCAACTCTTTGGCGGGGAAGGGGTTGACACCCTCCTTGGCGGGGCTGGCGATGACCAGATTGATGGCGAGAATGGCAATGACAACTTGATTGGTCAGGCTGGCGATGACACCCTCCTTGGTGGGGCTGGCCATGACCGACTAGAAGGAGGAGACGGGGATGACAAAATGTTTGGTGGGACTGGCAATGATACTGCTGACTATTCAAATAGCACTGCCGGTGTCACCGTCAACCTGGCGACTGGAACTGCCAGCGGAGGGGCAGGGAATGATGTTCTGTTTAATATCGAACAAGTCTTTGGTTCTGGTTTCAAGGACTTTCTAATTGGCGGGCGCGGTAATGACACCCTCTTTGGTAGAGGTGGCGATGACCTGCTTGATGGTGGAGTTGGCGATGACCTGCTTGATGGCGAGGAAGGCAACGATACTGTCCGTGGTGGGGCTGGCGATGACACCTTGCGTGGTGGGACTGGCAATAACCAACTCTTGGGTGGAATTGGTGTTGATACTGTTGATTATTTCAGTGCCACTGCTGGAGTCACGATCAACCTTGCCACTGGAACTGCTACTGGGGAGGGCAGGAATGATGTCCTGTTGGAGATTGAAAGAGTTGTTGGTTCTAGGTTCAATGACACCATCCTTGGCGGAGCTGGCAATGACTTCTTCATCAGTGGTGGGGACGGGAATGACTTTGTCAATGGTGAGGCTGGTAATGACCGCCTCTTTGGCGATAACGGCAATGACACCCTCCTTGGCGGGACTAACGACGACTTTATCAACGGCGGGTACGGCGATGACTCCCTCCTTGGCGGTAGCGGCATTGACATCCTGCTTGGTGGGGCTGGCAATGACTTTCTCAATGGTGAGGACGGGGGTGACACTCTCATTAGTAGAGAAGGCAATGATACCCTGCTAGGCGGCAGTGGCAATGACGCCTTGCTTGGTGGGGATGGCGATGACCAACTCCAAGGTGGAGGCGGGGATGACCAACTCTTTGGTGGGACTGGCATTAATACTGCTGACTATTCAAATGCCACTGCTGGAGTCACTGTTGACCTTGGCGCTGGAACTGCCAGTGGGGGAGATGGAAATGATGTCCTGTTCAATATCGAGCAAGTCTTTGGTTCTAGTTTTAGCGACTCCCTGATTGGAGCAGGCAGCAGTGATACCCTCTTTGGCAGAGGCGGCAATGACACCTTGCTTGGTGGGGATGGCAATGACTTTCTTGATGGTCAGGAAGGTAATGACCTCGTCTTGGGCGAGGATGGGAATGACAGCCTGTTTGGTGGGGCTGGCAATGACCAAATCGAAGGAGGAGAAGGCGATGACACCCTCCGTGGCGGGGTCGGCAATGACACTCTCCTTGGAGCGCCTGGAAATGATGTCCTCATAGGCGTTGATACTAACGGTTCTGATTCTCCTGGATTAGGGGAGGTTGATATCCTAACTGGAGGGCCTGGGGAAGATCAGTTCTTACTTGGAGATGCTACTAATGTCTTCTATGACGATAACAACAGTGAAAGTAGTGGTTTGGCAGACTACGCTACCATCAGTGGCTTCAACTCCAACGAAGATACAATCCAGCTCAAAGGAACAGTGGCAGACTATCGCTTGCAGACTGTGGGAGCCGATACAAGGGTATTTCTGGACAACTCAGGAGAGCTAGATGAACTCGTTGGTGTTGTGCAAGCATCGCCTCTGAGGCTTGATAGTGACGACTTCCTGTTCTACGAGAAAGAAGATGCTGGACAAGGGACAAACAACACACTAGCTACTGCTGAGAAGCTAGGTACTTTAACATCAGGTTCAGAAGTTAATACCTCTGCTCAACTGGCAACGCTTCCAGGGAACAAGCCTGATTTCGACTTTTTCACATTTTCTTTAGCTAACCCAGGAACTGTGACTATCAGCACGCCGAATTCTACTGTCGATACAGTTCTCGGCCTATTTAATAGTGCCGGGAACTTACTGAATTCTAGTGATTCTCCATCAATCACCGCTTCACTCGGGGCAGGTACTTACTCCATTTCAATAAGTGATTATGATTACTTCCCGCAAAATGGCGGAACTTTCGATTCTGGCTATTTTAACCCTGGTCCTTATACGCTAGGAGTCACTGTAGCCTAAAGACAAATGGTACTAAGAAAAGCAAAAACAGTTGCCAATTAATAAGTTTGCAGTTGTTTACGTAATTCTTGTCGAAGTTTTGTCATGAAGGGGTAAGCTTTGGGGCGGCGTTTTTGAACTCGTGGTTCCCTCCGTGCGGGACGGTCAGTAACGATTTTGTGAACGATAATTTTGATTGTTCTGTTCATCCATTATTACTATCCGCTCAATAAATCGGGGCGAACTACCAGTTCAGGAACGAGTTTACGCCATTTGATCTATGTATTTGTGAGAGCAAGGGTTGCTAACAGCAACCCTTGCTCTCTTCTCCCTCTAATGATTATCATTTTCAATGACTGTATATTTTATTTCTTGGAAGTCCCTAATATCCCTGTTTTGTCACTTTTGGAAAACAATAATCGAAGCGAAACTCTAAAACTTTGATTCAATCAAGCTTTGAGCTTTTCTTTCTAACAGAAACTGAAATTTATATTACTTCATCGGTAAGGTGAGAGTGAATGCTGTTTGACCAAAAGGTGTTAAGTCAAGGGTAAGGTCGCCGCGATGTGCCCTGGCAATTTCTCGGGCTAGGCTGAGTCCTAGTCCGATTCCTTCTACCTTGCGGTTACGTGAGGGATCGCCGCGATAAAATCGGTCAAAAATGCGTTCGCGATCGCTGAGTGGAATATCTTTTGATGCATTGACAATGGTAACGTGAAGAGTTGTTGGAGTTTGATGAGTGCGAATCTGTATCCAGCCGTTGGCGAGATTGTATTTGATTGCATTGCTAAATAGGTTTTGCAAAACTTGAATTAAAAGATCGCGATCGCCTTTTACCCGCAACCCATCAATAAAGTCAGTTTGCACAGTCAAATGGGGAGCTAGCATTTCCACATCTTCTAATATCTCCATCAGCAATTCAGACATATCCACTTCAACCAAATACAAGCTCATTTTTCCGGCATCTGCCAGAGATAGTAACAAGAGTTTCCGCATAATTCCACTCAGGCGGCGCACCTCATCTAACAAGTTGCTTAAGCGCTGTTGTACTTCACTACCGGGATCGACCTGTTGTAGTGTTCGTTCTAGTTCGCCTTGTAAAATAGTTAGTGGGGTTTTCAGTTCATGGGCTGCGTCACCACTAAAGCGGGAAGCTTGGGTAAAACTACGTTCCAAGCGTTCCAGCATCAAGTTAAACACCTGAATCAGTTCGATAAATTCAACATCAGTTGTCCCAATCGGAATCCGCTGATCTAGCCCTTTGACAGTTACCTGTTGAATTACGCTCGTTAATTGCCGGATGGGACGCAAAGCACCACCAGAAACCAACCATGCCCCCACCGCAACCAGCAGTAGCGCTCCCGGAATTGAAACCAGGAAGATATTGCGAATGGTAGCCATTTCTTGATCTACGGCTTGCAAGCTAACGGCAATGGCAATCTGAGCATTGGGAAAATTAGCTGTCCCAATCCGCCAGACTGCTGTTTTCGTCTGCTCTGTAACAAATTGAGGTGGGCGTGGATGAATTAGCGGTGGGTGCTGGATCGATGGATTTGTATTAGAGGGTAAAGGTGGTGGTTCTCTCCTTGGGGGCGGTGGTAGAGGTGTCAACTCAAGACGCTTAAGCAACAGACGATTCACCTCAAGGTCGGCAGGTAAAGAGTTTGATTGATAAAGGATGTTGTTGTTTGTGTCCAACACTACTAGGGCGACAGGGGTTTTTGTATTGGTTCCGAAAGCATAAGATAAAGAATCTTCGTAAAACTGCCACCGCGAGCGATCGCTTAAGCTTTCTCTTCTGGGAGAGGCTGCACCAACGGGAGGTTTTTCTGGTGGAGGGAAGTTCGGAGTTGCCCGCATCAAGTGATTTAATAGTTCTGCATCCAGGCGGCTAATCTTAGCATTGTAAATCTGAAACCAGGAAACCGCGCCAAATCCGACTAATGTGCTGCCAGCTAGAGCCGCAGACAACAGAGCAATGCGGAGTCGAGAGGAAGGGAGTTTCATGATCAAGAATCTAGCTTGCGAAATCGATATCCAACTCCTCGAATGCTTTCAATCCAGACTGCTTCATCAAGAGGGTCAATTTTTTTACGAATTCGCTGGATACAAACATCTACAACGTTAGTGTTGGGGTTAAAGTCGTAGCCCCAAACGTGTTCTAGGATTTGGGTACGAGTAAAAACCCGTCCGGGAGAACGCATGAGATATTCCAGAAGATTAAACTCGCGGCTGGTGAGTTCTATCGCTTGGTGATTGCAAGTGACTTCCCTGGTGATGCGATCAAGTTTGATCGGCCCAACACAAAGCAGATTTTGGCGATCGCTCACACTCCGGCGCACAACCGCATGAATTCGAGCCGCTAACTCTTCTACAAAAAACGGTTTTGCAATATAGTCATCCGCTCCCAAATTTAGCCCTTGCAAGCGATCTTCTAGTTCATTCCGAGCCGTCAACAAAATCACCGGAGCATTCCGACCTTGGCGCCGTAATAGTTTTAAAATCGATAGTCCATCTTTTCCCGGCATCATAATGTCGAGTATAATCACATCATATTCGTTGTCTAATGCCCGCAGATATCCATCATCACCGTTATCGCAGTAGTCTACAACAAATCCCTGCTCCTTGAGTCCAGCCCGGACAAAGTTAGCAATTTTCGCTTCATCTTCAACAAACAGAACGTTCACAAGTTTTTATTAATTTATATATTCTTCTATTTTAAATTCATTATTTTTTGTTCAAATTACAAAACTGTAATTTAGAAAATAAGCAAGCTGTAATTTTGAGGTGGCTCAATTATAAATATGAACACCTTAGCTTTTGAAGGTTGATTTTTATGAATATTCGTCGAGTTTTAGCCGTAGCAGCGATTCCTTTTTTGATTGGTACATTTGGTTTTGTTGCACCCAATCAGGCAAATGCTGCTAATCTATCTCATCGGCACGCCGAGATTTCACAACAGCCCAACAGACGGCAAATATCTGATGAAAAACCACAAATCAGACATTCTAAACCCCGTCCACATCACAAAAAGCGTTCTCCCCAACGTCCTCAACCTCATAATCAGGAAAAAGTGCAAAATCGGGTAGAACACAATAATCGTTAATTGAAGCGCCCTTGTATTTCGCCTTACCAAACTACTGCGATCGCAATTAATTAAAAAGCAAGGTGGACTGCGATCATGAACAACAATCGCCAATTAAATCTGATTTTTAGTCGAAGAGATGTACTTGCTCTATTTAGGGCAGCCGGAACGGCAATACTTGTGGTTGGATGCATACCACGAAAGTCTAGTTTAGCCGTCCCAAGTTCATCTGCAAGCAATTCTGCTACGTTGCCTGCCTGTGTCGTTAGTCCAGAACAGACTGAAGGCCCTTATTTTGTGGATGAGAAGCTTAACCGCTCCGATATCCGTTCCGATCCGGCGGATGGTTCGGTGAAAGACGGTGTGCCACTCTATCTGACACTGCAAGTTTCTCAAATTGGCACTACTGGCTGTACACCATTTGCAGGTGCGATCGTAAATGTTTGGCACTGTGACGCACTCGGTGTTTATTCAGATGTGACAGACCAAAGTTTTAGTACCGTCGGTCAAAAGTTCTTGCGCGGCTATCAAGTAAGCAACGCGAATGGAACTGTCCAGTTCACAACCATTTACCCTGGTTGGTATCAAGGCAGAACCGTCCATATCCATTTTAAGGTTCGCACTGATGCGACATCAAAGCAGCGTTATGAGTTTACATCGCAGCTATATTTTGATGATTCGATCACCGATCGGGTACATACCCAGACACCTTATGCCAGTAAGGGACAACGTACGCTGAGGAATGCTGATGACAGAATTTTTCAAGGTGATGGCGGCGAACAAATGGTGCTCAAGCTCACCAAGAATGGACAAGGTTACGCAGCAACTTTTAATGTTGGGCTGAGGATTACGTGATTTTAGTACAAGACTTAGGGCTTAAATGACTGACAAAAATTACACAACTGTAATTCAGAACCAGAGTGAAGTGTAATTTTGGGTTAGTTGAATCAGAAATGTAAACAATTTATCTTTTGAGTGTTGATAATGAATATTCGTCAAGTATTAGTCGTAACAGCAATTCCTGTTTTGGTTGGCACATTTGGTTTTATTTCACTTAATCAAGCAAATGCCGCTAATCAATTCGATCGAATTGCACAGGCGCAACAACCGCCTAACCAACCATCAAACGAACAGCCACGTCCACCTCGACCAGATTTGAAAGCCGCAGCAACAAAGTTAGGAGTTACAGAAGCACAGTTAAAGGCGGCATTGGGAGTTCCTGCCAATCCGCCAAATCCAGGCGATCGCAATCAACGCCCACCCAGAC
>NZ_JBALDE010000131.1:0-11100 GCF_036917515.1 Nostoc sp.
TCACAGGAGTAAGGTTTCATTCTACAGGCACTTAGACGTTGATATACTCCATCATCCCATACTGTATTGCACTCAAGCAGGAACTGCTATAAAATCCACAAATCTTGATATCGAGTGTAACAATAGACTCCGCAATATCAAGGAAAAATATGATGTTTGTAAGGAAAATTGTCGTCGTGGTGGTAACTAAATTCTTAATATTGTAACGAATACAATGATGTTTGTAAGGAAAATCGTCGTGGTGATAACTAAATTCGTTATTTTAGTAACTTAAAGCGTGATGTTAGTGGCGATGTTAGTAACGGCAACTGGTTTCAATTCCAAAAACCTAGATATCACAAGCAATGAATTGAGTAAGAAATCTCAACTCAACTGGGAGTTAAAGCCACCTTTGCTTTAACTTGGAAAGAACTCGACCACTAGCGCAACAAGGAAGATTTTTGAGCTTATTTTTTCCTGCACTGATTTTTTGGGATTTGGTCATTTGGGTGGCGACACATGAAGAAAAAACAGAAAATCAGGAAGAAAGACAGCTAACTTGGTCAGAAGATAAATTAAACGCAGCTAAAAAGAAACTTTAGGGGCGCAACTTGCTGCAACTGGTAGAAGAAAGAGAAGGATGTTATAAAATTCGTGCCTTAGTGCAGTGGTTTTTGCAAAAGGAGTTAGCCGATGCCAATGAAATGAAATGGCGCAAGAGCTTGGAATACAATTCTTTTGACTTTTGACTTCCGCCTTGCGGTACTAGTAGCTTGAACAATTTAGCTGGACTCAATCAAAATCTATTTCTAGCTCACTGCTTTTATCATTCAACAGTTAGAAGCAGCGAATTTTGCTCCATGCAAAGCTATGAAGGCAAGTTTTCATACTGTGGCAAAAGGATAAATTTGTGGATATTAGCAGACGAAATTTACTGAAGGTAGTTTCTGCTTCTAGTTTAGGTGGAGCCGGGGTATTTGCTTTACAAGGTTTAACCAAACAAGTTTTAGCGCAAAATCAGTCTACCCCACTCCAGATTAAAAAAGGTGAAATGCTCTACAGGCAACTAGGACGCATCAAAGAACAAATATCTGTAATTGGTCTAGGTGGTCATCATATTGGTAGACCAAAAGACGAACAAGAGGGTATTGGGTTGATCCGTACTGCTCTTGATCGCGGGATTAATTTTATGGACAATTGCTGGGATTACCATAATGGAGGTAGCGAAATTCGCATGGGTAAAGCTCTGCAAAATGGTTATCGTCAAAAAGCTTTTCTGATGACTAAAATCGACGGTCGCACAAAGGCGGCTGCAGCTAAACAAATTGATGAATCTTTAAAACGTTTGCAAACAGACCACATTGATTTGTTGCAGCATCATGAAGTTATTCGCATGGAAGACCCAGACCGGATTTTTGCCCCTGGTGGTGCGATGGAAGCAGTTGTGGAAGCACAAAAAGCTGGCAAGATTCGCTACATAGGCTTTACTGGACACAAAGACCCTTTAGTACACCTGAGAATGTTGGAAGTTGCCAATCAAAATAAGTTCCGTTTTGATGCAGTGCAGATGCCGTTAAATGTTATGGATGCTCATTTCCGCAGTTTTGAGAGGCAAGTTTTACCCAGACTGGTTCAAGATGGAATTGCTGTACTGGGGATGAAATCAATGGGCGATCAAAACATTCTCAAAAGCAATGTGGTCAAACCGATTGAATGTCTGCATTACGCGATGAATCTACCAACTTCAACGGTGATTACAGGTATTGAAAGTATGCCTATCTTAAACCAGGCTTTTGAGGCAGTACGTACTTTTACACCCATGAGCCAGGAACAAGTTAAAGCATTACTGAATCGGACTCGCCAAGCTGCTCTCAAAGGTGAGTATGAACTGTTTAAAACTACTAATCAGTTTGATGGTACAGCCAAAAATCCTGAGTGGTTAGGATAAATTTTAGCTAGGGCGTGTTTGAAAACTAAGGATGAAAGCGATTTGGGCAGTTTACAGCAAACAACCATATATTTTGCTGTGGGCACAAAACTGGCACGGCTGCAAAATCCAGAACTAAGTACAATTTTGCATAAAAGCGTAGCGTTTTTAATGCATAGGGATGCATTGGCATTGCAGAGGGACGCATCAACATTGTATCGAGACGCATTGGCATTGCATAGGGATGCATTGGCATTGCAAAGTATTGCCTTTCATTAATTGCTACAAATTAATGAAATGCTGTACTAAGCGATCGCGAGTTGGAAGTGTTGAGCCTGATGGAATACTGAAAAAATGTCATCATAGTTAAAGTGAAAACATTTTGGAGACAAGACAACGGTTTACGCACGCCCTCTAGCACGGTTAATTGAACAATTGCAACGCCTACCGGGAGTTGGCCCCAAAAGTGCCCAACGACTGGCTTTGCATATTTTGAAGCGACCAGAAGCAGAAGTAGCAGCTTTGGCACAAGCTTTAATTGAGGCAAAAAAACAGATAGGCTTGTGTTCTGTTTGCTTTCACTTATCTGCTGAACCTGTTTGTGAAATTTGCCGCAATCCCAACCGTGACAACGACACTATCTGTGTTGTTGCAGATCCTCGCGATGTGATTGCGCTGGAAAAAACCCGCGAATACAAAGGTAAGTATCACGTTTTGGGCGGGGTGATTTCGCCAATTGATGGAATTGGCCCAGATCAATTGAATATACTAGCTTTGCAGCGCCGGGTAAGTCAGCAAAAACCTCAAGAAGTAATTCTCGCAATTAGTCCGAGTGTAGAAGGGGAGACAACAACTTTATATATCGGTCAGCTACTGAAACCATTTACCAAGGTGACGCGGATTGCTTTTGGTTTACCTGTAGGTGGCGATTTGGAATACGCAGATGAAGTTACTTTGGCGAGAGCGTTGGAAGGACGCCGGGAGTTAGATTAAATTTTGTTTATTTTGCAGGTTAATCACTTTCTAGACTATTTGACTGTACATAACATCCGATCGCAAGACATACTTTCGTCCCTGGATAATAGTAGCGCCTTCATGTACTGGTTCGTGGACAAAACACAAAGCCATACCTATTACTAGAAGCACAGCCAGATTAGATAAATCTTTGTAGTATTCAAGAGGATAAAAGCGGGTTTCGCCGCCTTCAAAGCGTTCATTCAGATAAATCATGAAAGTCAATAGACTTTCCTCACCATTAGGTCGCCGATAAGAACCATCATGGTGAGGTACAAATCTCTGACCTGGATCGTAGCGATAGAAACGAAAACGCTCATTCAGCCCAACCGGATGCCATCTACCAATGGTGTTGGGGATATAATTTGACACACGCTGCCATAAATCAAAAGCACGCTCTCGGTCATCCAAAATAACGCGCTGATTATTGCGGATGTCGGGACGCATTTTAAAACCGCGAGGGGTAGTAATAGGAGCATCTGTATAGCCAATGTTTTCTGTTAAAGTAATATACTCAGCGCATTCTGCTGGCGAAAGAATATTTTCCAGCGTGAAAATTTGGTTGCGAAGCAAATCTTTCTTGGTCATGATTAAGTCGATTGAGATTTAAGCCTGATGAATAGTGTATTCTTTATAACCCAATACAGTTCAGTTGAGCCTAAAATCCAATGAACAGAAATAGAGTTTTAGCGATGATTTTGCCCTAGCAAATCTGCAATTGAGGTGAGTAATTCAGTTGGTTGTACTGGTTTGGCAATATGTTTCTGAAACCCAGCTGCTAAAACTTGATCGCGATCGCTTTCTCCGGCATAGGCGGTAAGAGCGATCGCCGGAATTTCTCCGCCCTCCTCTTTGGGCATGGCTCTAAGCATCTTAATTAAGCTGTAGCCATCCATTTCTGGCATTCCTAAATCACTGATTAATAAATTAGGTACAGCCTGTGTTAAATTTTTAAGCGCCTCATTTACCGATGCTGCGACAGTTATCAACGCCCCATTCTGTTGTAGCAAGAAGTGTAGAAACTCACGTGTGTCAACATCATCATCGACAATTAATACTCTTAGTCCACGCAGAACTGAGGAGTTAAATTTCTCTCCTGCTCCTCCTGCTTTACCTGCACCCTCACTTTCCTTCATCACAGGCAGTCTGACAGTAAAAACTGCTCCCTGTCCAATTCCTGGACTGGCTGCTTTTACAGTACCACCATGCAACTCTACTAAGTGACGAACTATTGCCAATCCCAATCCCAATCCGCCAAATTTCCTGGTTGTGCTGCTATCGGCTTGACGAAAGTATTCAAATACGTGGGGTAGAAACTCAGGGGAAATACCTTGACCTGTATCTTTAACTTGAATTATTGCTGAGTGGAAAGTTAATTCACCACTCAATGAAAGACTGACTTCCACTGAACCACGAGAGGGAGTAAACTTGACTGCGTTCGAGAGTAAATTCCCAACAACTTGCTGTAAGCGATTATAATCGCCTAACACTTTACCAACATTGGGGTCAACCTGTACTTTAATCTGGATAGATTTGGTTTCGGCAATTAACCGGACTGTTTCCAATGCAGCATCAATTACAGCTACCAGATTAACAGTGGCAAAAGTCAGGTTCAACTTACCGCGAATAATTCGGGAAACATCCAGCAACTCATCAATTAATTGAATCTGCAATTGAGCATTTCTTTCGATGGTTTCCAAGGCACGACTTGTAGTCACTTCATCAAATTTGCGGCTTTTGAGTAGCGATGACCACCCTAAAATGGGGTTGAGGGGCGATCGCAATTCGTGGGAGAGAATTGCGAGAAACTCATCTTTATTCCGGTTTGCCTGTTTGAGTTCCTCTGCTTGTTGCCTAAGTGCCTTTTCTAATTGCTTCCTGGGGGTTAGGTCAAGAATAAAACAGATCCAAGACGCTGGCTCTCTCTCCACCAAAGCACCACCAATTAGTATGGGAATACGGGAACCATCCTTGCGGATGTATTCTTTTTCAAAGGGAGTACATATCCCAACCGTTAAAAGTTGTTCTAG
The DNA here is from genome assembly GCF_036917515.1 of Nostoc sp. Taxonomy (GTDB): domain Bacteria; phylum Cyanobacteriota; class Cyanobacteriia; order Cyanobacteriales; family Nostocaceae; genus Nostoc. The sequence goes on from NZ_JBALDE010000131.1 coordinate 4,951, forward strand.
CCCCTGCCGATCAAGAGCATGATATTCAGGTGGGGTGATGTGTTGTCTGTGTACCTTAGCCGTTAATAGTTCCTCTCGTGTATAACCCACCATTTCTAAAAAAGCTTCGTTCGCCTCAGTAATGTAGTCAGGAGTGGCGAACATAATGCCAATAATGTTGGAATCTACTAAGCGCCTTAATTGAGTTTCACGCTGGCGCAAATCATTTTCTACCTGTTTGCGTTGGGTAATATCCTGGGTAGTACCCATCATCCGTACTGCCTTATCTTCAGTATCATAAAAGACGCGACCTTTAGCAGCAATCCAATGAATACTACCATCAGACCAAAGGGTACGGTATTCTATGTCACACTCAACTTTTTCCTCAATAGAGCGGGCGATCGCTTTATGAATGCATTGGCGGTCTTCCGGATGTACACAGTTGAGGAAAATCTCAAAGCTGATTTCGGCTTCTATGGACAGTCCAAACAGCTGCCGACATTTGTCTGTCCAAATTACCTCGTTGGTGATAATATTCCAAAACCACATACCTAGTTCAGCAGCATTAGTGGCTAACCGAATCCGTTCTTCACTCTCGCGCAGATTTGTTTGAATTTTTTGACGTTCCGATAAAGCCGCTTGCTGTTCGGTAATATCGGTACTCGCACCAACTACCCTAACTAGCTGACCATTTGCATCCCGGACTGCAAACCCCTGGTCTTCCACCCACAAATAACGGCCATCCTGGTGACGCACTCGATACTCAATCCGATAACGGTTTCCATTGACCATACTAGCGATGAACTGGTCATTAACTCTTTGTTGGTCATCGGGATGGATGCGTTCCTGCCACCACTGGAAGGTAGGTTCAGTTTCTTGTTGTGTGTAGCCAAAAACCTGGGTTAGACCCTGAGTTCTTTCCACTGTATTTCTCCCAATCTCCCAGTCATAGATTAGGCAATTAACCGCAGCTGCTGCTAGCTCAAACCTTTCGTTACTTTGCCGCAAGGAAGTTTCTATGTGTCGTCGTTCTGTAATATCAAAAGCGATCCCCAAAAGATATTGCGGCAATCCATCAGCAGTTCTGCTGTACACAGTGTCATAGCTACAAAACCAGCGCCACTCACCATTAGCGTGTCGAATTCGATATTCAAAGCTAAGGACTTCACCCTGATAAGCAGAATTAAATTTTTCAAAATAGCTAGGAAGTCGAGCCAAATCTTCAGGGTGTAAAAGTTGAGTAAATAACTCCTTTCCCATCGCTTGGATTTCTGCTGGTGTGTAGCCCCAACCTTGAGCAATTTCGTAATTAACGTAAGAATTTCGCTGCTCAATTAGGTCATAAATGTAGATTATCCCTGGAAGAGTGCCAGCAATTTGTTGAAACAAACGTTGACTATCCCACAGTGTTTGAAATTCATCTGCATCAAATCGTTGAGTATCTTGTTCGCAACTACAGTCTTCCTGGAACTGAGCGTGCTTAGATTCCGTAATATCCAAAAAAGTTGTCACGATCGCATACAGATTACTTCCTTCAGTTTGAAACAGAGGTTGTGAAGATAACAACAACCAGACTAGCTCACCGTTTGGCTTATAAAAGCCACACACCACATTTAAGCAAGGTTTACCTGTATTTTGGGTAATGATCGCAGGGTGATCACTGAGTAAAGGAGAGCCATCTTCATGAATAAACTGCCACTTGGGATCGAGCAAATTTTGCCCCACAAGCTGTTGTGCGGTCAGTCCCAAAATGCGCTCGCTAGAGGCATTGCAAGCTTGGATAGTGCCATCAGCCAACTGAAGCACCATTCCTTCTTCTTCACTGGTTACTAGCGAAGATTTTGCCTTTTTACTAACTTGCCGATGCAGCAGCTTGTGATTAGCCAGCTGGTTCTGGAACTTTTCCGCGTCTGGCATTCTAAAAAGTTAATTAAATAATTTTAAAGTTAATCTCAGATTGAGTCGCTCATCTTTACATAAATTTTAGGACAATTTCTTCCATTTTGAGGGAGAAGCAGCGATCGCTACTTATATTACTGGTTTATTTGCTGCACCTTATATAGGATAAGGGGAAAAGAGGACAAGGGGATGGGGTGATAAGGGGAAATTTGTCTTTTTGTCCTTTTCATAATTAGCGTTGCTGGTATAGCATTTTCGCGTGTTACCTTTTCCCCTTGTCTCCTTTTCCTCTTCTGTGACTCAACCCCCAACATGAACGCCAGGACGCTTATGAGGATTCTTTTCAGCCCGACGCAGTACTTCCCGGGTAACTACAGCAATGTCACCTTCACCAAACAAGATAAAACGCAATAGGTATTGTATGGGATTTCCCTCAACCCAGCCGAAGTAAGCATGGGGAATTTTACCTGTTTGGTCGCGAATGTAAAGTAGTAAAGCTGCGATCGCATTCGGTACTGCTGCACTTTCAGCCCGGAGGATGCGATAATCACCAACTTGTACCCCTTTTACTTTGATCACATCTGCAAATTCCGAAGCATCGGAGACGTGAATTTCTAGAAACAGAATTGGATCGTTGGCTGGAATATGGTTGTCTTCGCGTACCTCTTTCTCTTTCATAAAATACTCTAGGACATCGCCCGTATTCAACCGATTTGCAATCAGTCGTATTGTTCCCTGGCTATCTTCGGCAAAGAATTGCCTAGCAAGTTCGTCAACTTCAATCCGCTCTGCTCGCAGTTCTGTTGAACGCCAAACACGAGAAACCAGCGAGGTAAAAATGATCGCACCGATGAAAAACCCAGCAATCTTAATCCCTTCTGGTCTTTCGATGATATTGACAATAGTGGTATATAAAAATAACAGTGTAATGATGCCAAAAACGAGTCTGGCCCGCTTCTGTCGGTGACGATGGGCTGATAAAGTTACGGCAAAGGCGGCTGAAGTGATCAACACAAGCACACCAGTTGCGTAAGCCCCACCTTGGGCTTCTACACTTGCTTTGAAGATAATTGTGACAACAAAAGCGATCGCTGTGTAGACTAACACTAATGGTCGGGTTACTCGTGCCCAATTGGGTGCCATGCCATAGCGTGGTAGGTAGCGAGGCACGATATTTAATAGCCCTGCCATTGCAGATGCACCTGCAAACCACAAAATAGAAATAGTACTTAAATCGTAAATTGTGCCAAAGGCATTGCCCAAATACAAATGTGCTAAATAAGCAAGGGCCCGTCCGTTAGCTTTGCCCCCCGATGCAAATTGTGCAGCTGGAATCAGTAGAGTGGTTATAAAACTGGTGGTAAGCAAAAAGAAGCTCATAATTAGAGCCGCAGAGGTGAGCAGCTTGCGTGTATTCCGAATCCGCCCTTTGGGATGATGCGGAGTGCTGTTACTGCTACCTTTAACCAGGGGCATAACGGTAATACCAGTCTCAAAACCTGACAATCCCAGCGCTAGTTTGGGGAAGATGATCAAAGAGATGCCGATTAACATCAAAGGGTTAGAATGGCGTGCAAAAAGTGCAGTTTGCCAATTCGGGATCGTTTCTGTGTGATTTAATATCTGATACAGACCGACGCCAACGACAATGAAGTTTAACAGCAAATAAGCTCCTACCAAAACTACCGCAATTCCAATGGCTTCTCGGAAACCTTTCAAGAAAACTGCACCTAGTAGTGCAATTAATATCAGGGTAACTGCGATCGTCTGATTGTGAAGCCAACTTGGTGTCAGCGGATTTTCGATGATATGAGCAGTAGCATCAGCAGCTGACAAAGTAATAGTAATAATAAAGTCAGTTGCCACAAACCCAAGTAAGCACAGTACAAGTAATTTTCCTTGCCACCAGGAAAGTAAATGCTCTAACATTGCGATCGACCCTTCACCATGAGGGCTTTCGGCAGCAATGCGCCGATAGATTGGCAACGCTCCAAAAAGCGTCAGCAAAACCAGAATCAGGGTAGCTATAGGAGAAAGAGCGCCAGCCGCCAGTGCTGCAATCCCTGGTTGATAGCCAAGGGTCGAGAAATAATCTACACCAGTCAAGCACATCACCTGCCACCAAGAATGCTGGCGATGTGCTTCTTCCTTGCGGTAAGGCCCTTTTTTATCTTGTCGGTTTTCTTCAAGCAACCAATGGATTAACTGGCTGCCGAGCCGTTTTGTTGAAACAATTGATTTAGCCATCAAATACGGTTGTGTTACAAAAGTCGGCTTTGTGATTTTTTAAGCCTTCGTGGTTTATTAAAATTTTTAACTACAAAGGTATAGCACTATTATTGTATGTTAAGCATCCTGTCCGATTTACAAAATATGTAGTAGCTGCCATTTCTATGGGAATGGTCTTTCGTGGCTTATACCATTTTTCTCAAGCTGTTCTACGTGACGAAGCTTCTGATATTGTTACCTACCTCATTGAACGCCATAAACTCCTGGGATTAGTCAAAAACAGGCGTAAGCGTCAATCTCAAGGGTGACGCTTACACCCAACAAATTTGGGCTTTATCTTCTTAAGTTGACACCAATGCATCTTGCCCACCCCCGAAATACAAAGGATGGGCAAGATGCTTATCCCACAAAACTAGCAAAATCATCCCACATTTATGCAACACCCGATATTAATAGGCATCATGTAAAAATAAGTTGTACAAATTTAATCTAGAACAAGTTGCAAGCTTAACTTCCCCATCAAAATTGTTCAAGTTATTTTTGCAAGGCTCCTAAACTCTTCTAAGCCTTGTAAATTGCTGAAAATTTTGATAATGCTTGTAATTCTTCCCAAGAATAGTGAGGGGGTAGTTCAATTGGTTTGCGATCGGCTCCTAATCCTAATTTATTTGTCGGCTGGATTTCTTCAATTAATTCTTCAGCATACTCTACCAGCTTATTGGCTGCAATGCCACCAGTAATTGCTCCAGCAATCCCACCAATGGCAGCACCCACTTTACCACCAATGGAGCGCCCCAATGCGGTTCCGGCAACGCTACCTCCTACAGTACCTAGACTTGTAGCCAATGGATGGGATTGTATTCCTTGTGACTCGTCCTGTTGAGATTGAATTTGTGGTTACTGTTGTAGTGTAATTTGCCCTTGATCGTTTGTCATAATGTTTGCCCTTTTTATCTTTACAAATAAATAATCACTATTGCTATCGTTGAGCTATTATGCCTTAGCGAAACGCTGCTGCAAGCAAATCACCAACACGCAACGCATTAGCCATAATCGTTAATGTCGGGTTAGCACCTGAATTTGAGGGAAAGAAACTACTATAGGACTCCCATTTGATTTATGAAAACATACTGAGACTGAAAAGCCCGTTTTATCAGGGTTTTATCTGAAATCTTGTTCAGAAATAAAATATGAGTCCTATATCTACCACGTAGAGATTATCGACATCATGGGTACGGCAATTAAGGTCAAGGACTGAGGTTTTGGGATCTGTACCAAATCGACAACTACCACATTGATGAGCAACTGCTTGTTCAGGTATTTGAGTGCGGGGATAAATGCTAAATGGCAAGACGCTTTTAGCCGACTGAGGGATTGACTTGAGTACAGATGTCCAACGATGGATTAAGCGATCGCTTGCTTCAATATTATTCAATGTATAATCAACATGAATTTGATTGCCCACCACACGAATCCGATTATTTGGGTCTGGTAAATCCTCTGTTTGCAACCACCAGCCAACCGAGCGCTCGGCCAGCAAATTTCTCTCAAAATGAGGAATCAGCTTGATAAATGGAGCCATCAATGGTGGAGCCTCTGCGGGAATCATATCTGCTAATACATTGCCAGTATTTTGCACCATGCCCATTGGATAAGGAAAATCCGGCTCTCCCCAGTAAAAATCGTTGACAGCGATCGTTTTTTGAAATTTGGCGTGATTCACCTCTAAGTGTATGGAAACTATAGCGGTTTCCAGCTGTTTCATGTAATTCCGTCCCACCTGATCGGAACTATTTGCCAATCCGTTGGGATGCTTATCATTAGCAGAACGTAACAGCAAGGCTGCTGAGTTAATCGAACCACAAGCAACAACGACAATATCGCTGGTAAACCAATGTTTTTCCCCAGCGATTTCAGTTTCTACCCTTGTCACTTCTCGCTCTGACTAATCCCTCTTTTGTTACCTTCGGGGAAGAAAAATAGGAGAAGATTAGCTAGCTATAGACAAATGAATCGGAGAAGCTGGAAAACCATTCATCAATT
>NZ_JBALDE010000132.1:0-102645 GCF_036917515.1 Nostoc sp.
AAATGCTCTGAATGCGGTAACTAAAAAAGACATTATTGGATGGTTCACCCACTGCTGTTACTATATTGCACCCAACTGAGAACCGCTATATTTTGCGGGCATCAGTGCTGTATTCAGTTAGTTCATCTTCTGCCATTTTTAGGAGTCGTTCTAGCTGCGCCATCATGTATTACATCCGGTATTTTGATCGAGTTATTAAACTGAATAATTGTTAGTTCGTATTGCTTATAATTTTGTATTTCATCGCCAAATATCAAACTACGCGACACAACCAAACATCTAAAGTTGAATATGGCAAAAATAAATACAGTAGCAGTTATGCACTTACAAGTTGAGTATAAACTTCAAAGGTAATATTTATGACTATAGTATCTAAAAGCACTTTGTCTCTATCTGCCCAAGAACGATCGCTCATTCTCTGGTTTGATGAAATTGGTATTGCTGATATACCAGTAGTTGGTGGTAAAAATGCCTCACTAGGGGAAATGATTCAACAGTTAACACCCAAAGGCATTAACGTTCCCACAGGATTTGCTACTACTGCTTACGCTTATCGTCATTTCATTCAATCAGCGGGGTTAGAAGCAAAACTACGTAAACTTTTTGCTGACTTGGATGTTGAAGATGTCAAAAATTTACGAGAACGCGGAAAAAAAGCGCGATCGCTATTAATCCACACACCATTTCCGGTAGAATTGCGCGAGGCGATCGCCACAGCATACCATAGTCTTTGTGAACAATACAATGCAGACACAGATGTGGCAGTCCGTTCCAGTGCCACTGCTGAAGACCTTCCTGATGCTAGTTTTGCTGGACAGCAGGAAACCTACCTCAACGTTGTCGGTGTCGAAGGAGTTTTAGCAGCTTGTCACAAATGCTTTGCGTCTCTATTTACTGATCGCGCTATTTCTTATCGTCACGCCAAGGGATTTGACCACTTTAGCATTGCTCTAGCTGTGGGTGTGCAAAAAATGGTGCGCTCTGACTTAGCAACTTCTGGGGTAATGTTCTCTATTGATACAGAAACAGGTTTTAAGGATGCAGCACTAATTACAGCCGCCTACGGTTTAGGTGAAAATGTTGTTCAGGGGTCTGTAAATCCTGATGAATATTATGTTTTTAAACCAACTTTAAAAGCTGGTTTTTGCCCAATCATCGATAAAAGATTGGGTAGTAAAGAACTGAAAATGATTTATGATGACGGCTCCAAATTTACGAAAAATGTTTCGGTTTCGCCCAGCGAAAGAGGAAAATTCGCTCTGAATGATCAAGAAATTTTACAACTAGCAAGTTGGGCATGTTTAATTGAAGACCATTATTCCCAAGTCCACGGCGTTTTCACTCCAATGGATATTGAGTGGGCAAAAGATGGGATTACTAACCAACTTTTTATTGTGCAAGCGCGTCCCGAAACCGTCCAGTCACAGAAGACGGGAAATGTGTTGCGGAGTTATCGGTTGGTATTGGGGAATCGAGAATGGGGAATCGGGAATGGGGAAAATTCCTACTCCTCACTTCCTGATTCCCAATCTCCAATCCCGCTTGTGACAGGACGTGCGGTTGGGGAAGCAATTAGTCAGGGAAAAGCACGTCTAATTTTAGATGTTCACAAACTAGACCAGTTCCAAGTCGGGGAAGTTTTGGTGACAGAGAGAACCGATCCCGATTGGGAACCAATTATGAAACGCGCTAGTGCGATTGTTACCAATTCTGGGGGGCGCACCTGCCATGCAGCAATTATTGCGCGAGAATTGGGTGTACCTGCGATCGTCGGATGCGGCAATGCTACAGAAATTTTAAAACCTGGTCAAGAGGTAACAATTTCTTGTGCTGAAGGGGAAGAGGGAAAAGTTTATGCAGGCTTATTACCTTTTGAAGTGGAAGAAGTTCCTTTAGAAAATTTGCCCCGCACCCGCACTCAAATTTTAATGAATGTGGGTAATCCTCAAGAAGCATTGAGTTTATCGGCAATTCCTAACGATGGCGTCGGTTTAGCGCGGACAGAATTTATCATTGCTAACCAAATTCAAATTCATCCAATGGCGTTGATTCATTATGACTTGTTAAAAGATGAATTTGTGAAAGCTAAAATTGCTGACATTACTGCACTTTACGACGATAAACCCCAATATTTTGTAGATAAATTAGCCCAAGGTATAGGTAGAATTGCGGCGGCATTTTATCCCAAACCAGTGATTGTGCGAATGTCAGATTTCAAAAGTAATGAATATGCCAACTTGTTAGGTGGGCGACAGTTTGAACCTCATGAAGAAAACCCAATGCTGGGTTGGCGAGGAGCGGCGCGTTACTATGATGAAGGTTACAAAGAAGCTTTTGCCCTAGAATGTCATGCCATCAGGCGGGTACGAGAAGATATGGGTTTAACGAATGTTATTCCGATGATTCCCTTTTGTCGCACTCCCGATGAAGGGCGTTTAGTTTTGGCAGAGATGGCAAAAAATGATTTAAAGCAAGGTGTTAACGACTTGCAGATTTATGTAATGTGTGAGTTGCCTAATAATGTGATTATGGCTGAGGAGTTTGCTGATGTATTTGACGGCTTCTCAATAGGTTCCAACGACCTAACTCAATTGACACTGGGGATAGATAGAGATTCTGCCTTAGTGGCGCGGTTATTTGATGAACGCAGTCAGGGTGTAAAGCGAATGGTAAAAATGGCGATAGAAGCAGCGAAAAAATGCGATCGCAAAATCGGCATTTGTGGTCAAGCACCCAGCGACTATCCAGAATTTGCCCAGTTTTTGGTTGAACAAGGAATTGACTCGATTAGTCTCAATCCAGATTCGGTTTTAAAGACAATGCTGGAAGTGGCAAAAGTCGAGGGTACTAATTCGTAATTCAAGTAATACCAATTTCAAAAAAGAATGGACCGAAAGGAGAAATCACCATGACCCTGACAATGACACCCACTATTACCGCCTTTGAACGGTCGCCTGATGGCGGCAAGGGACTGGCGCGTGATATGCGCGTTCGCTGGGCGCTCGAAGAAGTGGGCCAACCTTACAACGTTCGTCTTGTTTCGTTCAGTGAGATGAAGCAACCCGCGCACCGTACGCTTCATCCTTTCGGGCAAATTCCAACCTATGAGGAGGGTGATCTCGCCCTGTTCGAGTCGGGGGCGATCGTGTTCCATATTGCGGAGGGCCATACAGGGCTGTTGCCAGACGATGCGAATAGTCGAGCGCGAGCAATCACATGGATGTTTGCCGCACTTAACACGATGGAGCCGCCAATCGTTGATTGGGGAATCGCCACGCTCTTAGAGCGCGATCAGGCCTGGTACGAGCAGCGCCTGCGTGTCGTCGAAGGTCGCGTCCATAATCGGCTCTTAGAACTTTCCAGTCACCTTGGAGATGCCGACTGGCTTGATGGCGCATTCAGTGCAGGCGACCTGATGATGGTGTCAGTGCTGCTCAGATTGAAAAACTCGGGTATGCTCTCCGACTATCCGAATCTCTCTACCTATGTCGCCCGTAGCGAAGCGCGGCCCGCCTTCAAGCGTGCTTTCGCCGCTCAATTAGCGGTTTTCACTCTTCAGCAACCGAATTAGTGAAGGCAGATATACCAAACGCTCGGATTGTGTTAGGGTTCCGATCTCAAGAACTGCGGAAAGATTTAGAATTTGCGTAGTTTACCGCCGCAGGCATCGCATAACCAACGGTAGTTAAACTTCTGGATAACTGCCCATAGCATAGCAATCGCCATATTTTGTTTGTGTAATTGTCTACAAAACTTTTGACTGCTCAACCATAAGTATCTTAGTATTTTGCAGAATGGCGATTTAGTTTAGCCAAAAGCAAGATGGCAAATCTTTTAGAAACGGAACGTTTGATAATTCGCAGTTGGATACCCGAACGAGATGCCGAGCAAGCCTTTGTAATTTATAATGACCTTGAAGTTACGCACTTTCTCCGTAAAGCTTCTCGCGTTACAAGTGTTGAGTCACAGCGTCAGCGCTTAATTGAAGGTATCGAGCGCTCGCACCAACGCAACAATGGTACTGGATCTTGGGCAATTGTTGAAAAGGAAACTACAACAATTGTAGGAACTATCCTTCTTAAACAATTGCCCGACAAAGATGGTTTACCCACTCAAGATTATGAGGTAGGCTGGCACTTGCGGCGAGCTTCTTGGGGTAAAGGGTATGCAACAGAAGCAGGACGAGTTATGCTCAACTACGGATTTAGTGTTTTAAACTTACCAGTGATTTATGCCGTAGTGAAGCCAGAAAATCATCCCTCAATCCGTGTAACAGAACGATTGGGTATGAAACTAGTGGGGCGGACAAACAAGTATTACGGTATTGAACTACTCCTGTTTCAACTAGATGCACTTGAAGAGTGGAAGGGGAACAGGGGAGCAGTTCTTAATCTGAGGGTAGGAGGGCAAAGGAGTGGAGTTCAAAGACTCATTAACGGAGTTCAAAGACTCGTCAGCGAGTATTAAAGACTCATTCACAAGTATCAAAGACTCGTCGGCGAGTATTAAAGACTCATTCATGAGTATCAAAGACTCATTCACGAGTATCAAAGACTCGTCGGCGAGTATCAAAGACTCATTCACAAGTATCAAAGACTCATTCCCTATTCCCCATGCCCAATGCCCAATGCCCAATGCCCAATGCCCAATGCCCAATGCCCAATGCCCAATGACTAATGAATAAAAAATGGTTCCGAATTGGGATGGTGAGTGTATTTCTTCTCTCACTCGCCTTGAGATTTTGGGGACTAGAGCGATTCAACACTCTAGTATTTGATGAAGTTTATTTTGCTAGATTCGGTAATAATTATCTTACGCGTACACCATTTTTTAATGCTCATCCGCCGCTAAGTCAATATATTATTGGGATCGGCATTTGGATTGGCAGTCATATTCCTTTTGGGCACGATACGGTAAATGGGCTGACAGGTTCATTGCGATCGCCTTGGACTTATCGTTGGTTCAATGCCCTGACTGGCTCATTTGTTCCTGTAGTGGTGGCTGTGATCGCTTATCAGTTAAGTTATCGTCGTACCTTTGCAATACTTGCAGGATTATTCACAGCTTGTGATGGTATTTTTTTAGTTGAGTCTCGATATGCTCTAAGTAATATTTATATCGTCATTTTTGGTTTGTTAGGGCACTGGTTTTTATTATTAGCATTAGATAACCAAAATCGGCGACGTTCTTTTTGGTTAGTTTTTGCTGGCATTGGTTTTGGTGCCTCAGTCGGTACTAAGTGGAATGGTTTATGGTTCCTATCAGGTGCTTATCTCATTTGGGTAGCAGCTTGGGTAATTCATTTGATACATTCTTTTCCTAACCTCAAATTCTTTTTTACATCCTCTTTATTGAAGGAGGCAGGAGGTGAGGCAGCCCCCGTCTTGGCGGTTCCCGTCGATGGGGGACTGCCGAACCCGAAGGGCAGGAGGCAGGAGGCAGGAGTTAGTACTTATTCTCCCTCATCACTCTCATCTCAGACACCACTACAAAACTTGACTCAGCTCAATATTTTTCAGATGCTGTTTTATCTAGGAATCATCCCAGCTTTTATTTACAGTATCATCTGGATTCCCCACCTTCAACTAGATAAAACTTATGGATTTATTGCAGTACATCAGCAAATTTTGAAGTTTCACTTACATTTAGGAGGAAATAGTCCTAACGTACATCCTTACTGTGCTGCTTGGTATAAATGGCCTTTGATGACTCGACCAATGGCATATTATTATCAAACGGCTGAAAGTATCACTGAACCGTTACCTGTCATGGGCCCGCCTTTACCTGTCGGTGCTGGACAAGTTATTTATGATGTCCATGCAATGGGCAATCCATTTTTGTGGTGGTTTGGTGTCGCTGCTATGTTGTTTTTAGTAGGGATGCTGGCGTTACAAGCAGTAATTCCTTGGGTAAAAGAAAAGCGTTTTTCTATGCCTGCAACCCTGAGTGTTGATACTTGGATTGCCTTATATTTAGTTATAAGTTATGCTGCTAACTTATTACCTTGGGTGGAAGTGACAAGGTGTGTTTTTATCTACCACTATATGTGTGCAGTAGTGTTTGTATTTTTAGCGATCGCTTGGTTTGTCGACCGATGTCTTTGCAGTTATTATCAACAACTCCGGGCGCTAGGTGTCACCATTACTTTTATTATTTTGGCTGCTTTTATTTTCTGGATGCCCATTTATTTGGGTTTACCCCTCTCCCCTAACGATTATAAGCTGCGAATGTGGTTCAACTCTTGGATATAGTTTCTCCCTCCTGCCTCCTACCTTAAAACCTGTAAATTTGTACCTCATTTACCTAAAATATGCTGTAGATGTGTTTCCTGCACCAATACGCTTGGGTTAAGAAAATTTATCTGTTGAGGCAGGCTGTTGTTGAGCAGAAGGAGAAAAAACCTTATCTAAACCATATTGTTTCCTGCACCTAATGCTGATTGAGGATAGTGCAAAATGTCAGATTTAATTAAAAAATGAAGAATTGCAAAGAATAGTAGCCAGTTGATGCATTTATTCCAGAACCTGATCGTAACCTCATAAAGTTCTACAGTGACCAACCACCACAACTTTATATGGGAGCAAAAATAGAAGATGCATGGCTATTCTCAATCCAGGATAACGGGATTGGCATTAACCCACAATTTAGCGATCACAAATATTTTTACTTGTAAATAAAATATTCAGTGGTAGTGCTACATTGTCATATTTAGTCTCATATTTCATAAAAGTTTAACGGTTAATTCATGGAATTTACATATATGATTTGTAGCCTGATATATACCTGACATACAATACATGTAATACATAAAACAATGTGAACTATTAGGGGAATCACAGCCCCTAAATAGATTTGTTTGTGAGTGCTTGATAAATTATGTTTCAAGCACAAGGCATTTATGCGTCTATAAAACTAGCAATTCTACGTTTATGTTCGACTACAAAGCGAAACCTGAAACTAACTACTTAAGTGGATCTACTGGTAAGTATTTAACAGAGTTTCAGCGGAAACTGCTATTACAAAATTTGCAAAAAAGTTTACTTGAATCCTACCGTCAACGCATTGAAATCATGTTGTTGGCAGATGAGGGAAAAACTCAAACAGAGATTTGTCAAAGCTTGGGGTGTTGTGCAGCAACAGCAAGGCATTGGACACACATAGCCCGGACTGGGATGGCGCATCAATGGCAAGATTGCCCCATTGGTCGCCCGAAGGCAGTAAATGACCAGTATTTACAACGTTTGAAAGAACTGATTAATAGTAGTCCCCGCGAACATGGCTATGCTTTTCGACGCTGGACAGCTAACTGGGTTGGGAAACATCTAACAAAAGAATTTGGGATTGAGGTGAGCGATCGCCATATCAAGCGACTGCTTAAACAGATGGGATTATCCACACTCCCAAAACCCAGCAATTCTGAAGCAAACAGCAATGAACAAGCTCAGGGTTCCAAAATTTTGATTGATGACCTTAAATCCGCAGCTATTCCAGATAATACCGAATTTTTACCTATTAACTTTGCAAAATTAGGAAAAGATTTAGACATTCATGGCGCAAGATATATCCGCTCAGTTAGTAACTCTGCAACTGTTCAACAAAACTCTGGGTTATTCTCTTTCGACAGAGGAATTTCAACACTGTCTTCAACAAATTAAATTTATCAATCCGAAAGTTGGCAAGTTCTGGCAAGGAACTGATGCCAAAGTGGGTATTTATATTGCGATCGCTGGTAAGGTCAGGTTGCTAGATAGCGCTGATGAGTTAATCGCCACTTTGGAGGCAGGTGACTCATTTGGGGAATTTACATTGTTCAAGGAAGTTGACTTCAGACCTTATGGAGCAAGGGCTTCAGTAAACTTGCAACTGTACTTTATTCCGGGTGAGGTTTTGTGGCCATTGATGGCTAAATATCCCCAAATACGGGAGCATTTGTGGGCTAAGGCGTTATCTCGTAATCCCCAACAAGTGGACTCAGATTACCCCCCATCTGACTCAAAACTGGTACATGAAACGAAGATTTTGTCAACCCTAGGAGTAGAGCCATGCGAGAAAAAGATTAGCAAAGCCTATTTTCCCAACTCCACGCAGCGAGTCGGGCATTTATTACAGCGTGTGATTCGGCGCTATCCGTTTTTTGCCCAACAGAGTGGATCGGATTGCGGTGCAGCTTGTTTAGTGATGGTGTCTCGCTATTGGGGGAAAAACTTTAGTGTAAATCGCCTGCGGGATATTGCCAATGTTGACCGCAATGGTTCGTCGCTGCGGGGATTATCGGCAGCGGCGGAAAGTATTGGCTTTGCCACGCGACCTGTGAAAGCGAGTCTTGACCAATTGGCGAAACAAAAATTGCCTGCGATCGCCCACTGGGAGGGGAAGCACTACATAGTTGTCTACGAAATTACCTCCAAACACGTAATTGTCGCCGACCCCGCCATTGGTCAACGCACCTTTAGCCACGCTGAATTTAAAGCCAACTGGACTGGCTATACACTACTGCTGCAACCCACAGCCTGGTTGAAGGATGCCAAAGAGACTACAACTCCCTTTTGGCAATTCTTTGAGTTGATCAAGCCTCACTCTTTAGTAATGCTGGAAGTGTTTGTTGCTTCCTTATTTATCCAGATATTTGGGCTTGTTACTCCCTTATTTACCCAGTTAATTTTAGACCGTGTAGTGGTGCAGCGTTCTGAACTAACCTTAACGGCGGTGGGGTTAGGGTTACTAATTTTTAGTTTATTCCGTGTGGCGATGACGGGGTTGCGGCAATATCTGTTAGACCACACGGCAAATAAGCTCGATTTAGCATTGATTGTCGGATTTATTCGCCATACCCTGCGGCTACCCTTAAGTTATTTTGAGTCCCGTTATGTGGGGGATATTATCTCTCGTGTACAGGAAAACCGCAAAATTCAACGTTTCCTCTCCGGTGAGGCGTTGTCCATCCTATTGGATTTAGTCACTGTCTTTATCTATTTAGGATTGATGTTTTGGTACAGCTGGAAAATGGCGTTGCTGGTGTTGGTGATTATACCGCCTTTTTTCTTGCTGGCATTGATTGCCACACCTTTTTTACAAAAGATTTCTAGAGAAATCTTTAATGCTGTTGCTAATGAAAGTAGCTATCTAATTGAAGCCCTTTCTGGTGTACGAACGGTTAAATCCACAGCAGTGGAACAGACAGTACGTTGGCATTGGGAAGAGTTATTAAGTAAGGAAGTAAAAACTAACTTTTCCGGGCAAATTATCAGTAATCGCCTGCAAATATTCAGTAACACAATTGAAGCAGTGGTAACTACCATCTTGCTGTGGTTTGGAGCGTACCAAGTGATTCACAACCAGCTAACCATTGGGCAATTGGTAGCATTTAATATGTTGTTGGGAAATATTATTAGACCCTTCCAACGATTAACAGTTTTGTGGAATCAATTGCAAGAAGTGGTGATTGCCGTGGAACGCATTAATGATGTGTTGGATGCGGAACCAGAAGAGGATTTGCAGCACCAAGCACGGCAATCTTTACCACCCATTCAAGGTAACATTCGCTTTGACAACGTGACGTTTCGTTATCACCCTGAAAGCGATGTCAATGTTTTGGAAAACCTCAGTTTTGAAATACATAGTGGGCAAATGGTTGCCTTGGTGGGACGGAGTGGTTCGGGGAAAACCACGATTTCTAAGCTAGTTTTGGGGTTATATCCCCCCACAGATGGCAAAGTATTGATTGATGGACAGGATATTACTAGTCTTTCGTTGCGTTCTCTACGCGAACAGGTTGGGGTAGTTGACCAAGATAGCTTTTTGTTTGGCGGAACGATTCGGGAAAATATTAGCTTGGCACATCCTGGGGCAACTTTGGCAGAGATTATTGAGGCAGCGCGATTGGCGGGTGCTGATGAATTTATTAAAAAGTTACCGATGGGTTATGAAACCCAGATTGGTGAGGGAGGGGGAATGTTGTCTGGAGGACAGCGACAAAGAATTGCGATCGCTAAGGCGTTGTTAGGCAATCCCAAGCTGTTGGTTTTGGATGAAGCGACTTCCCATCTGGATGCAGAGTCAGAAAGGATTATTCAGACGAATTTAAACACAATTCTCAAAGGCAGAACCACCTTAATAATTGCCCATCGCCTTTCTACTGTACGAAATGCAGATTTGATATTGGTGCTAGATCGCGGCGTGTTGATTGAGAGTGGGACTCACCAAGAGTTGATGGCGAAGCGGGGACATTATTTTTATCTCAATCATCAGCAGATGGATGTTGCAGGGTGAAAAAAGAGGGGAAGGAGGAAGCTTTTCTTGTCTTTCCACTCCCAAAATCCCAAATTGATATCAGGAAAAATTATGCCAAACACATTGAATGGAAGGGTTAAAACCCAAATCTATGAGGTAGAACAGCACGAGGAAGTTTTAAGGGAGCAAACACTAGCTAAATCAACTGATGATTGGGCTGACGCAACCAAGGATTTACTTGATAGCTTGCCCCAGGTGTGGACAAGGGGATTGCTGTATTTTTTAATGGTGTTTGTCTCTATCATTTTACCTTGGGCGATGCTATCTAAGGTAGATGAAACGGGTACGGCAACAGGGCGACTTGAGCCAAAGGGAAAGACGGTTAGGCTGGATGCTGCTGTGGCAGGTACTGTTGCCGAAATTCGGGTAAAGGAAGGTGATTCGGTTAAAGTTGGGCAGACTTTATTGGTGTTGGAATCGGAGTTAGTTAAGGCGGAATTGCGGCAGGCACAGGACAAGTTGGAGGGACAATTAAATCGACTTTCTCAATTAAATTCATCTAAAAGTCAGTTGGTTGTATCTTTGACAACTCAACAGCAACAAAATCAATCTCAACAGTTAGAAAAGCAAGCTCAGATTGACCAAGTGCGACAGAATATGAATGCTCTGAGAAATTCCTATAATTTACAAAAAGACGAAAAATTAGCTCAAGTCAATCAAGCACGGCAAACTCTTGAGCATAGTAAAACAGCTAAGAAGTTAGTAAACAGTAGTTTGGCGAGTACTGAGCGGGAAGTTGAACGCTATCGCAGTCTTTGGCAGTCAGGGGTTGTTCCAGAAATTAATGTTGTCCAAAAGCAAGATATAGCTAAAGACAAGCAACAGTTATACGAACAAAATCAGTCAGATATTCAGCAGGCTAAACTACGTTTGGTAGAACAACAGAGTAGTTATAAGCGGACTATTCGGCAAGCAAGTGCAGATATTGAGCAGGCACAGTTGCAACTGAAAGAACAAGAAAGGAGTTATCAGACTTTAACTCGTTCTAGTAAGCTGGCTCTGCTAAAAATTGACGAACAACAGAAGAATTTGGAGACAGAAATTACTACACTTCAGGCAGAAATTGCTCAAAGTAAGAGTCAGATTGTTTCCTTAAAGTTTCAGTTAGGACAACGAGAGTTAAGAGCCACCGTGAATGGTAGAGTGTTTCAGTTACCAATACAACGAGCTGGATCTGTGGTGCAGCCTGGAGCAATGATTGCAGAGATTGCACCCCAAGGTTCGCCTTTAATAATTCGGGCACAAATGGCAACAACTGAGAGTGGTTCTTTGCGAAGAGGATTACCAGTAAAGCTAAAGTTTGATGCTTATCCGTTTCAGGATTATGGCGTACTGGAAGGAGAATTGTTAGAGATTTCTCCTACTACTATAGAGGTGGAAACATCTAATGGCAAGGTAGCAGCTTATGACTTAGAAATTGCCCTAAAACAAAATTGTGTTCTCTCGGCTAATAAGTGTATTGTCTTGCATCCTGGGGATACAGCAACGGCTGAGGTAATTGTGCGTCAGCGTCGGATTATTGATTTTCTGCTTGACCCATTTAAGAAGTTGCAGCAGGGTGGGGTAAAATTGTAAGGATTTTGCAGTAATCATGCATTTTTAAACCTAATCTCTCTTGCTTCCTAGTGAAGAATAAAAAAGCTCCTTTTCTACTAACAGAGTGATTGGGAATAAGTCAGCATTTCACGTTTTATTTAGTCTATCTACTTAGGATAAATATCATGTCTCAAACTATTACGATTACTAACGAAGACATTCTTGAGCAAGTCAAGATATCTGGCAAAGTTCCTGAGATAATTGAAGAGATTGTCACCCGCACGGTAGTAGAAAATGCCGCATTCGAGGCGGGTATCAAAGTAGAGACTGAGGAACTTCAGAAAGCAGCGGATCAATTGCGATTAATAAATCAACTTCAGAGTGCTGATGATACCTGGGCGTGGCTAGAAAAACAAGGTCTGTCTCTAGATGATTTTGAAAAACTGAATTACAGTAACTTAATTAGTAATAAATTATTTCGTCATCTATTTGCAGATAAAGTTGAACCCTATTTCTTTCAACATCAACTAGACTATGCCCGTGTAGTGTTATATGAGGTTATTTTAAATGACGAAGATTTAGCAATAGAACTTTTCTATGCTATTCAGGAAGGTGAAGTGAGTTTCTATGATGTTGCTCACAAATACATCCAGGATATAGAGTTACGTCGAAAAGGTGGATATCAGGGAATAGTGTATCGTCAGGATTTAAAGCCAGAAATTTCTGCGGCGATTTTTGCATCTAAACCGCCACAGCTTCTCAAACCGATTGTTAGTTCTAAGGGAGTACACCTGATTTTGGTGGAGGAGATTATTCAACTGGAATTGAATAATGCCCTATACCAAAAAATTGCTTCAAATTTGTTTTTTGAATGGCTAAAGGAACAAATCGCTAAAGTTGATGTTGTTAAGCAGTTAGACTCTAATTGTTTAAGCTCTAATTCTGAAGCTTAACCTTAAGTCCTACTCTGTTGGCAACGGGTGAACTTGTTACACTGTTGGCTTAGTATAACGGTGTGTAGATGTCTTCAGAGTTAGGATTGAGATATGGACGCTCTAGGTTAATTCCTAAGTTCTCAAAATGTTTGAGTATATATTTCATCCGAGCTTCTTTTGATTCATCACCATTCTTATGAGCTTCTAGTAAAGCATTGGCAACAATTTGGCAGCGGTTCAGCCCAAAACCTTCTGGAAATAAAAATTCCTGTTCTGGTTTTTCCGCTAAACCCAGCCCTGGGGCAAGCACCTTAGTAAATATGGGAACTTGATTTTGAAAGTGCGATTGATTTTGGGTGTAAATACTCTGTATAACTTGTCGAACCACTGTATATCTTTCCTTATTAATTCGGAGAAATGCTGAGTCATATCGCCCATAATGTGAGGGATTATGCAAGACATGGAAAATGAAGGGAATTTCAATTTTATTTAGTCGTATTGTCAGTTCTTTCATAACTGCAACTGCACCTTCAGGACTGAAGTTAAAGTAGATAAATACAGTTGAATCATCAAAAGTGCTAACGAAATTCCCATATGCCATATAAAATTGATCTATCACTTGACCAGATGGCGTATAGACTGAAACCCAATCACCTACCGCAGCTAATTGCTCTTCTACCCGAAGATGACAGGAGCGCTGGATGTGTACAATAACATCTTTTTTTTGCACTGCGAGACTTCCATCAGCTTCCTCTCTAAGAACGCGAAAGTTTTGATTCCACCAACCTTTTCCTTGATTGTTATTCTGTAGTTTTTCACAGAATTCCCAATCCACCTCGGAAGCAGTGTTATCTAACTCAATTCCATAATCTGCCTTAATTGCTTGGGTTTTTTCTAGTAGCAGTGATCCGTTATAGTAAATGCTTAATATTGAGTTACGCAGTAATGAGTTAAGGTACTCAAACTGCATCTTTTGAGGTAGTTTTTGAAGCTGTGCTATGACATCAGCAGAGGTTTTTGGTAGCTGATAATCAGAATGACAGACAAATAAATCTGAGTATTTGATTTGAAGATGAGTGGCAATATCTTGAAGTTTCTCTAGTACTTGCATAATTGTTATGATTAAATCTATCTAACACAGGCTAAAACTATTAACTCATTTAATGCTAATTCTGTCATCCCAAAAACAGATTTGAATGATTCTTCTGGTCTACATAGCAAAGTTTTGGCTAATTGAAGGATACAAATACCTTGATTATTAAAATCTTGGAAAGACTGAATCATTGCTATAATCTTGTATATTAAGGCAAGACCAGTAAACTGGACCACTCTCTTGAGAAAGTCTGGACATTCTTCTAAAACTTGTGGAAAGCTAATAATATATGATCTGGTTAAGGCGATAATTGAAGGTTGAATGGCTTCTAAAGGTATTGTGGCTAGCTGAAGTGATTGCTCCAATAGAATAGCAGGATGTATAATTAAACTGTTCAACCATAATAGTAAATATCCTGCAATCGCTGTTCCTAAATCAAAGGCTGGATCGCCCCAGCTACAATTATCCCAGTTAATTAATTTAATGATAGTCTTATTAGACTGCTCTGCTTGAAATAACAGCTTTTCTGAGTATATAGGAATTAAAATGTTATTTAACTGAAGGTTATTGTGGGTTAGGCAACAGTGATGATAAGTAGCCACAACCTCTGTCACTGCTGCTCTCAGGCTTTCAGAGCTTTGATAAAAAGTTAGAAACCTAAAACCTTGTGGCAGAAATTCCTCTATTAAGGTTTCAATAGCCACTCTATCAAGCAAATGACCAGGATAAGGGAATTGATAGCAAGATTTGCCTTCAATAATCTTATTCATGAAATCGTAGCAGTTCTTAGAAATGAAAGTTTCACGATGTAGATATGCTAAAGAAGTTCCCATTAACTCTGCTATTCCAGTAGGAAAAGCTTTCTGGCTTATGTAATAACTTTGTACATCAATCAAATCTTTCTGGCATTCGTATATCAAAATCGAATTACCTTCATCAAAATGAATGATTTCTAGATTCAAAGATGAAGCAAAATGTAAATCATGGCAATTACGCAAAAATCTCTGAAACTGCCACTCATTCTTAACTCGGTTACTGATGTTACTATTGTGGTAATGGTAATCCTGCTTAATAAAAAACTGGCGGCCACTGGGCAATTTGACAGTCAAAAAAATTAGATTATTTTTGCCTTTGCTTGATTTAGAATTAATCGTCATTAATTTCCTATTCTGTTGTGAATATATCCCAATATCAAGTAAGTAATGAGATACATTGTTAGAGCTTAGTTTCATAGTTATTAAACTTGATTATAATAGCAGCGTTAATTAAAAAAATGGGATGAATAACACCATTTAGGTATTAAACTCCCAATCCCTAGTTAAATTTAGTTAGGATAAGTTAGACGTTAACCGCTTATCCTTAAGTTTAACTACTTCATGATTAAGCTACAGCTTCTAATTCAGCGACTGCACCCGCACAACTGTGTGCAAAGGTACAAACAAGAGTAAAGCCACCTCCTTTTATATAATTAACATCGTTTTCATTTAGGTCATTCAGAAAACTTTCAGAATCAGCAAACAATTCAAAACCAGCAGGTACGATGTCATTAACTTTAATGTTAGCCATTTGAGTATTTTCTCCAATTAAATTGTGTGCTTTGCTAGGAAGCAAATAATTATGTTTGTTTCCTGATTACATCGTATTAAATTTAATTAGATATGGCTAAAATTTTAGAGATTACAAAGTACCATAAAAGATACACTTTTATAAAAAAAAATTAATTTTAGCTCTTAAAAACACTTTGCTGTCAACTGGGCATGACTTATTTGTGTGCTAGAGTGAAAAATAGTTGAATAAAAAGCAAAATTCTAAAATTAGATTATCTTGACGAGAGATAAAACTAAAACAGTTATGTCTCCATAAACTTTGAAACTGAGTAAAAGCTATAAAAAAATCAGCCCAAGAATCCTCTTAGACTGAACGATAAAAATTTAGGGCTATTTCATTTTTCCTTAAATCTGCTCTGCGTCAATGCTTGAGAGTTGCAGACCTATGCTCGCTTCTTGAGTTGATTTTTTCTCCTGTTGCTCCAATTCTTTTGCAGTGGTAATCCAGTTACAAAGCCGCTTTTAATGTTATCAAAAACCCCTCAAGAAATTTGAGGGGTTTATTAGTCTAGTTTGTATCTCCCTTTAACCTAGTAAAAATGGAGTTAAAGTTATAATAATAACAGGTGTCATTCCGCCTTGAATGCTGAGAGCATCGCTTTCTGACAATTCTGTTAAGTGATCTAAATAGCTTTCGGAATCAGAAAATAATTCGCTGCCAGTCACGGATAAATTATCGATTTTGATTGTAGACATTGGTTTATCTCCTTTGAGATTTACTATTATTATATTTAATAAGTATTAGGTTATATTTTGCCTAATTACTGTATTTATATAGTCGCACTCAAAATCTGTAAAAGCAACTTTTATAAGTATTTAATGAGGACATAATTGTTTTAATATTAATTAAGTATAAGATAAAAATATTTAATTTTAATGAAGTAAATACTATTAATTTCAATATAAATATAATTATTTGTTAGGATATAATTGTTTCATTATTGTCTTGAGTTAAAATACTAAAAAATTTTTAATTAAGTAGGTAAGAATAAATCAAGGTATGTTGGCTTATTATTGAGGCCAAGTTTAAAAATATGCACTGCGTTATCTGGATTAGATAGCCCGTATATTATCCTACATATAAAGCATCATCAGGGGCAGCCGCGATCGCAGTAGGTACTGATTACATTCCAATAGTCACAACTTTTTCAGCATTTTTTGAGTCCCCTTTGGAATGAAAACTTTACAGTTTGAAAAGTGTATAAATATCTTCAGAGTTGGCATTAAGATATGAACGCTGCAATTCTATTCCCAAAGAAGAAAATTGCTCAATTATAGCCCTCATCCGCCCCTCAATTGAGTTATCCCCTTGATACCAGGCTGTCAGCAACCCATTCGCTACAATCTGACAGCGATTCATCCCAAAGCTTTCCTGAACACCAAACTTTTGGTCTGGTTCTTCTGCCAACCCCAACCCTGGTGCAAGTTGCATGGTGAATAGCGGCACCTCCGGCTGAAAATGCAATTGGTTTTCTGCATAGACAGTCTCAAGGACTTGCCGGACAGCTTCATAGTTGCTTTTTCCAAAGTACAGTACCCCTGAATCGTAACGCTTGTAGTCATCTGGGTTATACAGCACCTTAAAGTGGAAGAAAATGGGAATGGCATTCAGCCGCCGTGTCAGGCTATCCATAACTGCCACTGCACCTTCAGGGCTGACATTAAAGTACACCCGTACCAGATTTTCATGACTTTGATGTACGACATTGCTAACTGCCATGTAAAAGCCATTTTGCACCAAATTCTTCGGCATCCGAATAGCGACAGAATCACCTATCACAGCTGCCACTTCAGTAGGTTGAAGATGCTTATTCCGTTGAATATGCAGTCTCAAACCGCCTTTATTCACGACTAAACTGCCATCACTTTCTTCTCTCAAAACAGACCAACCAGGGTCAAAGTAGCCGTCTCCAAAATTACTTTCATGCAATCGCTTATAAAACTCCACATTTACCCTTAAAACAGTATTATTCTCCAAATCTAAGGGCAAACCATTTCCCTCCCCATTTAGTACTAAAGCACTTTGCATAGAACTGTTGTAATAAATACCGTAAAGAAAACTCCGCAATTGCAGACCCAGATATTTCTGTTGCATCTGGGTTGGCATCTTCTGAAAACGTTCAACTGCCTCAGATGGTAATTCTAAAGATTTGTAATCTGGATGGTGAATAGAGAAATCAGATTTTATTTCAATTTTCTGAACAATATCTTGCAGAACATTCAGTAATTGCCCAGTTAAAATAGTCTCTAGCTGAGTTTGAGGAGAATTTAATAATTGCATAACTACTTTAGTAATAACAAAATGATTTAAACAGCAGAACTACTCAGGTTAGTTAATTCAACAGCAGCAGCACCAAAAATTGTTGGCATCGATTGTACAGGACGGCATAATAATGTCTTAGCAACCTGAAGCATAGCAACTCCCATATTGCCAAAAGATTTTTGGTACTGAATCATCGCCTGAATCTGTTGAATCAAAGCAAAACCTGCAAATTGTACCACTCGTTGCAAGAAATCAGGACGGTGTTCTAGAATTTCTGGAAAAGTGTTTAAATAAACTTGGGTTAATGTACCAATTGAAGGCTGAAGTAGTTCTAAAGGTGTTATTGCCAAGCGTAGAGACTCTTCAATACTCAAAGAATTACTGATAACTAAGCTAGTAAGCCAGATTTGTAGATAGCTGCCAAGAAGTGCTCCCAAATCAAAAGCTGGATCTCCCCAAGCCGAGCGTTCCCAATCAATTAGCCGGGCAATGTTGTTACTGGAATCCTGCCAATCTTTGTACAGGAGAATATTATTTAGTTTTAAATCATTATGGGTGAGACAAGAAGGCGTTACATTATTACCTAATTCTGTGATCGCCTGCCCTAAGCTATCATAACGTTGATATAAAGCAAAAAACTTTAACCCATCGCTAGGAACTAGACCAAAAATTTCCGGTTCAATCCGTTCTAATCTCCGAACTAAATGTGATACTTGATCAGCCATAAAATTATCTGAATTTTTAGAAAAGAATTCCTGATATTCTTGGCGGTTGAAAGTATTACTATGGATAGTCCCTAAAATATTACCAATTGCCGTAGCGATTTCTGGAGGAAAGCTATTTTCCTTAGTGTATAAATCCATTAAATCCCGATAATTATCTAAATAATTGAAGACAATAATGGAATTCTCACCATCAAAAAGCAGTAACTCTGGTAAAAATGAGCGGTAGTTGTCAAGATTTGGAAATTGTTGTAAAAACTCTTGAATTCGCCACTCACTAAAAAACTCACCAGCCACTTTACCTTCTTGATTGTGTCGTTCTTGTTTAACAAGAAGCTTGCGATCGCCTGACAAAGTAACTAATAAATTAAAGTTTTTTGCTGTAAGTAATTCTACCTTAATCGGTGGTTGTTTTAACTGATTATATAATCCCTGTTCAATTAAATAATTGGCAACATTATGAGAGTTTAAGAGAAATGTCATAATTTTTTTATCAACCAATTTTGATGTAGAGAAAATTGTGGTAGTTAAGTTACTACCACAACCTGTTTTTGCAAGGATTTTTTAAACTACTACCACACGACGTTAATAAACTATCCATTCTAAATTAATCAAATGTCTGCGGTATATAAATTACAAATTACGTGCAGCAGTGATTAACCCAGTAAATAGCCACCGATGAGAATTATCACATCTCTTAGTGCTCCACCCGTAATATTTCTTTCTTCTTCAGACAATTCTGACAGTGGCTCTTGTACATCTAAACCTTGTTTTCGTCTCGCAGATGCATTCACAACGGCTTCTTCAATCAAGTTCGTAATTTCAATTTGACTTGTGAAATATTTGTGATGAATGTTCATTGATATTATATTCTCCTTAAATTACTTAAATAAACTTTGTAGCTTTGCTTAACTAACAGTCGGTGTTGCCACTTTAAGTAGTAATTCAGAGCGATTGTAATTATCTGTAATAACTTGTGGACAACGCATACAAGCTGCCTTGCCTTCCTGCTCCCACCATCGGCAATCTCGGCGTATGGAACAAGGTGGTAGATCGTCTACTACCGTCGGCAAATTTTCTACAACTCGCATTGCTAAACGACAATCTTTGCCATCAAAATGTTGACAACCCTTAGTTGCACAGGGTGCTGCTGTCCGAAAAATTTCAGTGGGTGTTACTGGACTAGCCTTTGCTATTAGTTCATCTGTGACAGGTTGGGGGTGCTTAAGATAAGCTACGCGGGGTTCTGTGACTGTGCCACCAACGACGCCGAAAACAACACTGTCCTGCCATTCTGGTCTTGCACTAGGGCAAAGTGTAGTCTTTTCTGTAGCGATGTCTTCCATAAATTGAACCTATAGTGAATTGTGTTTTTAAGCTGATGGAGATTTACACAGAGTTTTGAGTCAGATTGCTCTCCATCAACCTAAATAAGCAAATTAAATGTCCAAGAGTTTAATACTGACTAGTAACTTCAAAGACTTGTACTTTCTAGATTAAGAGATCAAGTTCGGGTCCTTGTGCAATTAGTCCACAAGTAATCGGTTGTATCACAGAAATATCATTAATTGGTTCTCTCACACCAATACCACCTGCAATGATTGGATCGAATTTTGTAACCCTTACAAAACCGCCTGCAACGTTTGCCATTTCTTCATTAGACAGAGTTAGCAAAGTATCTTCTAAATCCTGATTGGGATTCCGTCGTGCTAGTGCATTGTTAACAGCATTATCAATCAGATTGCTAATATCAAATTGATAATCTGAATTCTTTTTATTCCTTTTCATTGTACTTTTCCTCTGAAGATATAACTAGATGTAGGCTTAATGATTAAGTACTGTAATTACTTAGCCTGTATATATTTTAAGCATGGTAATAATAGATTTAACTATGTTTTGAAAATTTATAAGCAGACATAAATAAACCTTTTATGTCACTAAAAAATAACTTATAATTTTTCATTAATAACTATTTATTAATAAAGTTTATATCTCATGATTCACTTCAGTAGCAGATTTTTTTTACCAATTATCAGAGAATATTTAATTAAAATTTTGACCCTTAATAAAACATTTATGTCCCAAAAAATTTTCCAATCCTGGGCAATATTTAATAAAAATATAATAAGCAAGACTTAAGAAATATTAATAAATATTTATAAAAATGCTTAATAAAACTTCAAATCCAAAATTAAGGAATAAAGTTGATATTATAAACATCTCTATTCTGTACTTTTCACCCTTTCAAACAAAGCCCGATAAACAGGTTCACCTTTTTTTTGCGTACCTATTTCCCGTTCTGTGGGAACTGGCAGGGGGTTTTCAGCCAACCATTCTTCTCTACCAACTTTCTGAAAAGCTGAATTAGCTGCAAAGCGATCGCGCATTTCTACAGCAACAAATTCCATATCTGATTGCAGAAATACCAATCCTCCAACCGCGAGATAATTAGCTAAGTCTGCTACTAGTTCTGGTTGGACTACACGACGTTTAGCGTGGCGGATTTTAAACCAAGGATCGGGGAATTGAATTGTAACGCGTTGTAAACTTCCTGGAGGGAGGGAAGAAAAAAGTGAGTGCAGAGAGTTATTCACATTGCAAAATAAATAGTGCAGGTTTGTTAAACCTAACTCAGAACGTAACTTATTCGCTTCCACCACCAGCGGTTCCCGAATTTCCAAGCCGAGAAAATTCCAGTTAGGTTCTATCTTGGACATATTCAACAAAAACAGTCCCTTCGCACAGCCAATGTCTAAATGTAGTGGTTGATTTGGCTTTGCATAAATTTTTTCCCAGTCTTGGGGACTTGCTGGTGTTTGATACTTTTTACCAAGTGGATTAACATGCTGGCGGACTCGGACTGCTGCCAAAATTTGTTCTCCTTTACATGAAAATATCCTGTCGTGATTCAGGTTATATCAATTCAAAAAATGTTTGCGACTAGACACCCCATCCTCACTGACGCGCACCCTCCCTCAAGCTTTGGGATGGGTTAGGTAGGGTCTTATCTATGTATTGCATTCTTTTTTCAAATTGGTATTACAAGGAGTCTAGCAAAAGTATGCCAAAAATTATCGGTCTATCATGCAATTGCCTACCCAGCAGCAAGTTTGTACAACAGTCTCAGTTAAATACGTCATCCTTGCACTGTTTTTTTAGGTTATCGAGAAATTTATATTTTGGAAGTCCCTCATTTTGCATTAATCTCTAGAATTAAAATGCCTTAACACATTTGCTTTAGTCGTGGAGGGAGGAAACTTAAACAGTGGATATTTTAGATTTGTTTTATAAGGGTGGGCCAGCGATGTGGCCATTGCTAGTTCTATCAATTCTGGCTTTGAGTGTAATTTTCGAGCGTTTGTGGTTCTGGTTGCGAATTTTGACTCAGGAAAAGCAAATAGTCGATCGCGTCTTGGATGCTGCCCAGGAAAATTGGGAAGTAGCTGCGGACATGGCAAGAGAAGCAAGCCATCAGCCTGTCGGGCGTTTTCTCTACGCCCCTCTACGTTTTGCCAAAAGTGATGCGGAAACTTTTCGACTAGCACTGGAGGCTACAGCAGAAGACGAATTAGCTGGGATGCGGCGGGGTGAAAAACTTTTAGAAGCCGTGATTGCTCTAGCGCCGTTGCTAGGATTGTTGGGTACAGTTTTGGGTTTAATCCACTCTCTGCGCTCAATTCGGATTGGTGATTTGGGAACTGAATCTACCGCTGGCGTGACTACTGGTATTGGTGAATCTTTAATTAGTACGGCAAGCGGGTTAATAGTTGCCATCATTAGTTTGGTATTTTACCGTCTATTTCAAAGTTTTGTAGTCAACCAAGTCAAAGTTTTTCGGAAGGCAGGGAATGAGATGGAATTGCTCTATCGCCAGTCTCCTCCTGACTTTAGCAATAGGACATCAGCAATTTTGCCAGAAAATTTCACTCCACCCCGCAAGCCAGGAAAGACTAGAGTTTCTGAGTCTCCTGAACCCCCGAATACACCTAATTAATAGTCAATAATTCAACCCCTGAACCAGGCTTGAGAGTGAGACATGAAAGTTAATCTACATACTCCAATTGAAGAAGTCCAAATTCAAATCATCCCTTTAATTGATGTCGTTTTTTGTATCCTGACATTTTTTTTATTAGCAGCTTTGCAATTTACACGGCAACAGGCAATAAATGTTGATTTGCCTAAAGCCAGCCCCAGTACAATCTCTGGAATAACATCACAGAGTGGAAGTGTGATTGTGACCATCGATGCTGTGGGCAATACTTACATAGAAAAACAGCCTGTAAAACAGGAAAATTTGAAACAGAGTTTAAAACAGTATCTCCAAGCAAACCCTAATGCCGTTGTCGTGCTGAATGCTTCGCGTACAGCAACTTACAATGATGTGATTGAGACGTTGGATTTGCTACGACAAGTAGGAGGCGATCGCGTTTCTCTGGGAATTATTCCTGGCCCATCTCAACCATCTAACCAGCCTGCCGTCCCCTCTTTCCCAATAAATCCTGGTGCTGCACCAATTCCAGGCATCAATC
Source organism: Nostoc sp. (assembly GCF_036917515.1). GTDB lineage: Bacteria > Cyanobacteriota > Cyanobacteriia > Cyanobacteriales > Nostocaceae > Nostoc. Next base: position 22,976 of record NZ_JBALDE010000132.1, read on the forward strand.
CTGAAGGTAATATTACCCCCAAATTCCCCTTAGCACCTAATTCTGTACCCTTTCCTAGCATCACTCAGCCTCCAACTGGGCAAGGCATCAGTCCTATTAATCCTGGTATTTCTCCGGTGGTTCCTAACTCAACAGCGCCTAAAGCGCCTGTAGCACCCAAACAAACCCAACCTCCTCTTAAAAGATGATATAGGGACATTGGGCATGGAGCATGGGGCATGGGGCATTGGGTTATTCTCTTTGTCTCCCTTGTCCCCTTTCAAACCTTTTCCCAAACCTAAAGATATCTAGAATAAATCTCAGCTAGAGAAAAAAAAGCTGCTAATTTACAAATAATTGGTTGAGCTTTAAAGATTTTTCCACCTATAGACTAAGCAATTCATCACCAATTACCATCCACATTTCATACCAAATTGGGGAAGGATGTCCAAATAGGTTAACAGATTGAAAAGCGCTTATATCAAGCGTTTTTCAGTGTGTCCTAATTACAAATTACTAATTAATATCAGGGGTTGTGGCATGAATATCGTGACGCTTTTAATTGTTTGGGTCGTAACAGCTATCAGCTTGTTGATAATTAGTAAGTTGCCTTTGGGAGTTGAAATTGATACTCCTGGTAAAGCGTTTCTTTCTGCCGCAGTGCTTGGTATCGTGACGGCAATAGTCAGACCGATTTTAAGCCTCATTTTTGCAGTACCAAATCTACTAACATTGGATTTATTATCTGGCATTTTCACATTTATGATTGCCGTGGTTTGTTTTAGTATTGCTGCTTGGTTAGTAGAGGGCTTTCGCTTGCGTTACGGGATTTGGAGTGCTGTTATTGGGGCATTTACACTGACTATAATTAACAGCTTAATCTACAAAATATTGGGTGTCTAAAGCTAAGAGTTAGGAGTTAAGAGTTATTAACAATTTCTCACTCATAACTCCTAATTCATCACTACCAAACTGTAACTATTCGTTGGAACTTGGGGGAGCAACTGGGGTAGTTGATTGTTGTTTACGTTGCTCACGTTTTTTGCGATCGGCTGAGAGGATATCTGCCATCACCACTAGCGCTTGCGCCATTTTGTCTAAGTTAGAACGGTATAACTCCAAATCTTTATTGAGCTTGTCATCAGAGAGGTGCAAGCCAGCAGCGATCGCTTTCAGCGCCTCAGTAAGTTGCTTTTCGTCTTTGACTAATTCAGGATCTGACTGTTCTAATAACGAAAATACACCAATCGCGAACAGACGGTTGTATTTAAAGTTAGGATTGTTGGCGATCACTTGCAGGTGTGCTTGCAAGTCAGCATCTCTATCTAAGTAACTAGTTTGGCCTAGCCACGCAATTAAATCTTTAACTGGCAAACCTTTAGCTACGGTTTGCAATCTCTGGGCATCCTGTCGATAGTGTTGCGGATCTTGTTCTATAGCCTGACATAAGGCGTTAAAAATTGATTCTTGATCCCGTTCTGGTTGATAGCCTTCCATGAAGCGGTCAAAAGTAGTGACGACACCCAAGGCATAAATTGGATTGTAGCTAAAATCGATATTTACTGACAGCAGATGCATTTCCACCATCAATTCTTCTACAACCCGACGATAAATAGTGTTGATCGGACGGGTGTGAAGATTGTAGAAAGTTCGCTTTGTATCAGAGACTGTACGGACGTTATTCACAAAGAAAAAAGAAATGTTAAGGGCGACGTATCTTTATTTTCTCGCTTAAAGGCTACTTTGCCAAGTTGAGCTTTTAGCAGGTGACGGTTTCATTTACAATATATATACATTAGAAGTATTTTATAAGCTGGTAGCTACAGGAAATAAGACCTTTTCCCCGAAAAAACTAGCCAAAAATTATTATCCTTAATGATTTATTTATTGTACTTATGAACTTATCGCCACAGTTAATTACTTTAGGTGAGTACCTAGCTGGTGAATTTGATAATCGGGAACAAGCCATAGCAGAACCAGTTTGGTATGTTCACCTTTGCCTGTGGCAAAGACCAGTTAATCTGTTCGCAGAAGATAGCATCACCTTATTTGCCGAACAGGCTAACGTTATTACCCTAGATCAACCTTACCGCCAGCGAATTATCCGGTTGCGTCAGGCAAGTGACTCTGACGCAACTGTGGAAATACAATATTATATGCCTCAAGATCCAGGTGCATTAAAAGGTGCAGGTGATAACCCTGCTCTACTAAATACATTGACACCCGAACAATTAGATTTACTACCAGGTTGTATCCTAGCAGTTACTCAGGAAAAACTAGCCTCAGATGGCTATAAGTTTACTACTACCCCACTACCAGAGACTCGTTGCAGCTTTACTTATCTTGGCAATAGCGTCTATGTTTCTTTAGGTTTTGCAGCTACAGCGACAGAATTTCACAGCTATGACAAAGGAACTGATCCTGCAACTGGAAAAGCAACTTGGGGAGCGATTATGGGGCCTTATCGCTACACCAAGCGAAATCAGTATTCAATAAGATAAAGTTATGAGTTCTCGGTCAGATTTGAATTAACTCTTAACTCTTTTTTAGCTAGCAATGCTACGAGGTACACCTTCTAAAGCTTCCTCTTCTGTTTCAAAGATTTCAAAAACAGTATCCATCATCGTCACTTCAAACACGAGTTTGGCTTCTGGATGTACATTACAGATGCGGAAACTGCCCTTGACTTTATCAGCATCACGCATTCCAGCTACCAAAGATGTAAGACCAGAACTATCAATAAAATTTACCTGAGCTAGATTTACAACCACATGGCGACTGAGTTTGGAAATACACTCTTGTAACTTCAGGCGAAATTGCCAAGCAGTGGTGATATCCAGACGGCCTGATGGTGTCAAGACGATAACAGTGTTTCCGTCTTGGGTTGTATAGGTTTTTTGGTCTATATGAATCACTAAAGCCCTCCCCGTGGCATTCCTTTTAAGATTAACTAGTGACAGAATTTTCTAATGCTGTCACTTGAGATTAACAAGCTATAGCTAAATTTGTCACCTTTTTCGGCTAAGTGCTTAACTTTAGTAGTTTAACTCATCAAAATAGTAGAGAATAGGGCATGGGCAATAGGGCATGGGGCATGGGACATAGGGAGAATGAGAGAGCTGGGGGAGATGAGGAAATGAGGGATAAAGAATTAATAACCAATGCCCAATGCCTTATGCCCAATTAATCTGGTGTCCAGTTGATCCAATCTTGAGGTTTAAGGAAAGTTTCATACAACTCGGCTTCGGGGGAATTGGGTTCCGGTTGATAGCCGTACTCCCAGCGCACTAAGGGTGGTAGGGACATGAGAATTGATTCGGTGCGTCCATTGGTTTGCAGACCAAAAATAGTACCTCTGTCATAAACTAAGTTAAATTCTACATACCGTCCCCGGCGGTAGAGTTGAAAATTCCGTTGGCGATCGCCATACTCGATCCCATGTCGCCGTTCTACAATTGGTACGTAGGCTGGTAAAAATGCTCTGCCACAGCCTTGTACAAAGCTAAACAAATCTTCCCAATTTCGGGTTGCTGGTGTTCCCACCTGGTTGCTATAAATAGCCGCTTCTCCATTGGGATTTGGCCCGCGATATAAAGCACCCTGGCCATCTTGGTAATCAAAAAATAGACCGCCAACACCCCGTGTCTCATCACGATGCTTGAGGTAGAAATATTCATCACACCAGCGCTTAAACACTGGGTAATACTCTGGGTGGTGTTGGTCGCAAGCCTGCTTTAATGTTTTGTGTAAATGTGCTGCATCTTCAGCAAAGGGGTAATAAGGTGTCAAGTCAAGACCGCCACCAAACCACCACACTGGCCCTGCTTCAAAGTAGCGATAATTTAGATGAACTGTGGGCACATAAGGATTGTGAGGATGTAATACCATTGAAGTGCCTGTGGCATAAAAGCCATGCCCTGCTGCTTCCGGGCGTTGAGCTAAAATTGAGGCTGGCAAATGAGAACCCCAAACTTCAGAAAAATTTACACCTGCTTGTTCAAATATTGCACCTTCTCGCAGTACGCGCGATCGCCCTCCACCTCCTTCTGGACGTTCCCAACTATCTTCATGAAACTTATCCACACCATCTAGTTTTGCCAATGATTCGGTAATTTCGTCTTGCAGTTGTTTCATAAACTGACTGACCCTAGTCTGAGCATTAGCTGCTGGCAAAGACTTGGATGATTTTGCATCTACAGTTGGTATTTGCGAGTTGGTCAACATAGATTCCCGAACCTAAATTACAATTTCCAGAAAGCCACAAATTCTTCATTTTAAAATTTGGGGGAAACACGCACCAACAATCAAGCTCTATTTGCCCAACCCGCTTTTTTCTTACTGGTTAAGCATTTATACGATTGATGGGCATCACTAGAGTTATTTTCCCTCAAATGCGTATAGGCTTGTATATTGAATTAGTTTTTTTTTGAAATTCTTAATTGGAATATTCTGGTATAAAGACTCAATTTTAGTCTTAAGCTTGAGGTATCAAAGATTTGACTAGTCTACTCAGAAATTTTTTGCCATATTGCTGATGTCGGCTGTTAGGGTCTGTACTGAATCAAGGCTTGCTATGTTTAGGGTATTTTTGAGAAAGTTTTAATTTAACAATTGAGTGTAGTTGCACACCATACCAGAGTTACCAGAAAGTATTTAGGGAGGAGGATTAGGAAAATGCAAGGTTGGTTATCCAAATTCATCCGCCGCAAACGTCGTCGGTTTTGTGCTTCTCTGGTGTGGACATATCGAGAGATTAGTTCTGCTTCTGTAGATGAACTATGGCAAAAAGTGGTTGACTTAACAGATGTTTCTTGGCATCCACAACTTAAGAGTACTAATGTTCCCTACGGATTAGTACCCAAACCAGGATTAATTTTTCAAGCTGTAACACGCTTTTCGCCGATTCCCATCAGAATTTTTGTGGAACGCGTCAATCCCAGAGAGATGCTGAGTATCCGAGTGATGGCGATTCCTGGAATAGAGGAACGGGTAACTTACCAAGTAGAGTCAACGGTTTGTGGTACTTGTTTATCTTATTCTGTAACCCTACGGGGTTGGTTATCGCCCCTGATTTGGTCTTTATCCCGTCCTTATGCAGACCGCGTTGCACGATCTTTAGTCGAGGCAGTAGAAAAGACGGCATTACCAGGGGTATCTGGTAAGAAAAAATCTCTTAATGACAGTTGTTTTGATTTTTAGGTACTGGGGATTGGGAAAGAAGCAGGGGAGCAGGGGAGCAGGGGAGCAGGGGAGCAGAGGAGAGAGAAGTTGCAGTAAGTTTTTCTCCTCTGCCTCTTGTGCCCAATGCCCAATGCCCAAAGAAAGTTAAGATTCTATTAGGTAATAATGCAATTTGCTAAGTTTTATCACGGCAGTAACGTGATAACACTAAGCTGACCTTACTTAAGAAGGCATCCAGTTAATAGCTAAGATGTTTCACACAAGTGTATTTATTCATTATTGAATTTTGAATTTTTATGTACGATGTCCTCGATTCCCGTTCTGTGTTAGAAGTTTTGCGACCAGTAGAAGACCCAGAACTCCGCAAAAGTCTGGTAGAACTGAATATGATTCGCAACGTAAAAATTGACGGTGGTAAGGTTAGTTTCACTTTAGTGTTAACCACTCCTGCCTGTCCTTTACGTGAATTTATTGTCGAAGACTGTCAGAAAGCTGTCAAAAAACTCCCAGGCGTTACAGATGTCAGCATAGAAGTGACGGCAGAAACGCCGCAACAAAAAAGTTTACCCGATCGGACTGGTATTTCTGGAGTAAAAAATATTATTGCTGTTTCCAGCGGTAAAGGTGGCGTTGGTAAAAGTACAGTGGCGGTAAATGTCGCAGTGGCTTTAGCCCAAACTGGAGCAAAAGTCGGCTTACTAGATGCTGATATTTATGGCCCCAATGACCCCACCATGCTGGGTTTGTCTGATGCTCAAATTACTGTGCGTTCTACTGAAACAGGTGACATCCTGGAACCTGCTTTTAATCACGGCGTCAAATTAGTTTCAATGGGCTTTTTGATTGACCGAGATCAACCAGTAATTTGGCGGGGGCCTATGCTCAATGGTGTAATTCGCCAGTTTCTCTATCAAGTGCAATGGGGTGAATTGGACTATCTGATTGTAGATATGCCACCGGGAACTGGAGATGCTCAGTTAACTTTAACCCAAGCAGTACCGATGGCAGGGGCAGTAATTGTTACCACACCGCAAAACGTAGCTCTGTTAGATTCTCGCAAAGGATTGCGGATGTTCCAGCAGATGAATGTTCCGGTATTGGGGATCGTGGAAAATATGAGCTATTTTATTCCCCCCGATCAACCAGATAAGCAATATGACATCTTTGGTTCCGGTGGTGGCTCCAAAACAGCTGCTGAATTGGGAGTGCCACTATTGGGGTGCGTGCCGCTAGAGATTTCCACACGAGTTGGTGGTGACAGCGGTGTGCCGATAGTTGTTGGCGACCCAGATTCAGCTTCAGCAAAAGCATTAACAGCGATCGCTCTTACCATTGCAGGTAAGGTATCAGTTGCTGCTCTAGCATAATTATAAATTTGAATTTCTATTTACTTCCTAGCTATAGCTTGGGAATACTAGAAACTGGGTATTAGGGAGTGGGTAAATAGGGAAAAAAATAACTATTGATTATTAACCAATTCCCAATCCCCAATTTCCAATTCCCAACAATTAAAGCTAAAGTCTAAACTGGCACAATGTTGTTAAAACGATCGCTCCCCAAAATTCGCTGGAAGTCTTGGGTTAAGCCCTGGCAGCATGTAGATTGGCTACTTTTTTGTTTGCCGATTGCTGTTAGTATCTTTGGCGGCCTGATGATTCTCAGTACGGAACTTAAGCAGCCAGTGACTGACTGGTGGTGGCACTGGATGGTAGCGGGTATCGGCGTGCTTATAGCCTTGTTTTTATCTCGCATCCGTTACGAACTCTTGATACAGTGGCACTGGGTAACTTATTCGTTAACTAACTTCAGCTTAATCGCCGTGATGATTGCTGGTACTAGTGCCAAAGGGGCGCAGCGGTGGATTAGTATCGGCGGTTTTAACGTGCAACCCTCAGAATTTGCCAAAGTCGGTATAATCATCACCTTAGCAGCTTTGCTACACAGACGCACTGCTTCTAGCCTCGAAGGTATTTTCCGCGTTCTAGCAATCACCGCTATACCTTGGGGATTAGTATTTTTACAACCAGATTTAGCAACATCACTGGTATTTGGTGCGATCGTCTTAGGAATGCTTTACTGGGCAAATGCTAACCCAGGCTGGTTAATTCTGATGATTTCTCCAGTGGTTGCCGCCATTTTGTTTAGTATATCTTGGCCTTTAACAGAGCCAATAGTTTTATTCAAAGAACTATCTTTTGGCCCATTAGGACTAATTTGGTCAGTTGTGATGGCTATTGTGGGCTGGCAAACTCTTCCCTGGCGTCGATTTGGTTTAGGTGCTATTGGTGCGTGGACTCTTAATATACTGGGTGGCGAATTAGGAGTCTTCGCCTGGAACCATGTTTTGAAAGAGTATCAAAAAGACCGACTAACTGTATTCATGAATCCTGATCACGATCCACTAGGTGCTGGATATCATTTAATCCAATCTCGCATTGCTATTGGTGCTGGTGAAATATGGGGATGGGGTCTGTTCAAGGGGCCGATGACGCAACTGAATTTTGTACCGGAACAGCATACAGACTTTATTTTCTCCGCAGTCGGGGAAGAATTTGGTTTTGTTGGTTGTTTGGTAGTGCTGTTTGTGTTCTGCTTAATTTGCTTCCGTCTATTGCATATTGCCCAAACCGCCAAAGATAACTTTGGTTCCTTGTTAGCTATTGGCGTTTTGTCGATGATTGTATTTCAGGTGATTGTGAACGTTGGTATGACTGTAGGTTTAGCGCCTGTGGCAGGAATTCCCCTACCTTGGATGAGTTATGGGCGTTCTGCAATGCTGACTAACTTCATTTCCTTGGGAATAGTAGAATCAGTAGCAAATTTTCGGCAAAGACAGAAGTATTATTGATGTGTCATTTGTCCTTTGTCCTTTGCTAATGACCAATGACAAATGACAAATGACTAATAACAAGTATTAAGCTATTAAAAGGAAACAAGCGAGGCTAAAAACATGATTCTGCCTGGAGCAACTGTTCGCGTCAAGAATCCCGCAGATACCTATTATCGCTACGAAGGACTTGTGCAACGACTTACTGATGGCAAAGTAGCCGTACTATTTGAGGGTGGTAACTGGGATAAATTAGTTACCTTCCGCCTGAGTGAATTGGAACTTGTAGAAACCACCGCCGGACGTAAAAAATCTAAATAAGATTAGTCATTAGTCATTTGTCCGTTGTCATTTGGCAAAAACTAATGACTAATAACCCTTCAGGTGAGCCAGTTGCTCATGGGGGAAACCCCCTTGGCGCTAGCCTCTCCCTTTGGGAGAAGACCGTACTGGCTCACCAATGACCAATGACTAAATTACTATGCGCCTCCCTTTACCACAGTTTGCCACTGGTGATCGCCATCCCAATCATATTGCGGAGGTAATTGAAACTACCAGTACTGAATTCTTGGCTCAGTGTTTGGAACCGGAAGATTTAAGCTTTCCCTCCATGCCACCCTTTGGTAGTTGGGTCTGTTCTACAGATGAAGAATCTGGCAATCAAATTTACGCTGTAGTGTATTATGCCACAACTATGCCCATAGATTCCGTACACCGAGCGAGAGCGTTGGGGTTGTCCTTGCAAGACTTACGAGAGGAACAACCCCAAATATTTGCTATGCTCCGTACAGAATTCCGGGCTGCGATCGTCGGATTTGAAGTATCTTCGCAAAATCAAAGTTATAACCAAAGAGTATATCAGTATCTTCCACCCCGTCCCCCGCAAATTCATCAAGCTGTTTATCGATGTGAACCAGAAGCTATCATTAAATTTACTGAAGAACTAGATTTTTTACGGACACTCCTTTGTATAAATGGTGCGCCAATAGAGTCTTTAATCGCAGCTGCCATTCGAGATATATACCAGTTACGCAAAGCTGACCGAGAATGGCTAATTAAAGCTGGACGTAGCTTAAGTGTTTTACTTAAAGATGACTACGATCGCTTACGTTTTATTTTGAGTCAAATCCACCCGTAGGTAGTTAATTCTTAAATAATTGCCTAGTTAGTGTACATTAAAATTTTGATTTTTCGTCAGGTGGCTTCTCTATTTATTTATATTGCCCGGGCGATCGCCCCCAAGGTAATCGCTGTTTTACCATAGCCTCTTCAATTCCTATATATGGAACTAATATCACAAGTTCTTGTTCTGGAACCAACTTCCCAAGTTCTTGGCAAAGAACCAATTGTTCCCTTTGCTATTTTGCTAGCGATCATCTTAGTTATACCGATCATATTTGAGCGGCTAAGATTATCAGGATTAGTGGGTTTAGTTTTCTCAGGGCTAGTACTTGGTCCCTCAGGTTGGAATCTTCTTCAGTCTGACTCACCGATAATTAACCTACTATCAGACATTGGGTTAATTTATTTGCTGTTTGTCGCCGGGCTAGAAGTCAATCTAGAACAGTTCCGCCGCAGAAAAAGTCGTGCCTTTGGGTTCGCTAGCTTGACTTTCAGCATACCCCTAGTCATGGGAATTTTATTAGGTCTGATTTTAGGCTATGGCTGGAATACTTCAATCTTAATTGGCTCTTTATTCACTTCCTATACCCTTTTGGCATATCCCATAATCAGCCGTTTGGGAGTAGTAAACAACGAAGCTGTTACTGTGATCATTGGAGCGACGATTTTTACAAATATTGGCGCAGTACTGATATTAGCCGTTTGTGTAGCTGTCGCTCATGCTGGAGTGTTCAGCTTTGCTAAACTACTCACCTTATCAGGTTGGTTAACTATTTACTCTGTTGCTGTTGTTACAGGTTTTGATTGGGCAGGCAAAGAATTTTTCAAGCGGTCTGGAGACGATGAAGGAAACAAGTTTTTGTTTGTGTTGCTTTCTGTGTTTCTGGCAGCTATGGGAGCTCAATTGATTGGGGTAGAAAAAATTGTTGGTGCTTTTTTAGCAGGTTTGGCAGTGAACGAAGCTGTGGGTGAAGGTCCTGTCAAAGAAAAGGTGGTATTTATTGGCAGTGTGCTGTTCATTCCCATTTTCTTTGTTGACCTTGGCTTACTGATAGATTTACCCACTTTTGTGAACAATTTGAACACACTCAAGTTAACACTGTTGATTGTAGTTGGTTTGATTGTCAGTAAATTGATTGCAGCTTTGTTGACAAAACTGGTTTACCACTATAAATGGCAAGAAATTCTAACGATGTGGTCGCTGTCACTTCCCCAAGTTGGTACAACGTTAGCAGCAACGTTAGTGGGATATCGGACTGGGTTGTTGTCACTAGAAGTATTACATAGCGTCATTGCTGTAATGCTTATCACATCAACCTTGGGACCATTGATGACCAGTCGAATAGCTGTTGGTTTGAATTCTTTGCCAGCCGAAGATCCAGTACCACCTCTATCTGAGGAGAATGCATCAGAAACAAACAGTGCTTTTACTATAGTCGTGCCTGTATATAATCCTCAAACCCAACAGTATTTGATTGAAATGGCGGCGTTATTAGCGCGTCAGTCTCAGGGCAAAATTATACCTTTGGCGATTGCTACTGCTGCTGCTCAGATGGATGCGCCCCAGTTAGAAGCGTCTCTACAACGGAGTGAGTGGTTATTGAATAAAGCCACGACACAAAGTCGAGCCTTGGGTGTAGCCGCAGAACCAGTGCTGCGAATTGATGATGCCTTTGCTCAAGGAATTAGCAGAGCGGCTCGCGAACAAGAGGCTAATTTAATTGTTATGGGTTGGGGTAAACGGACTGGGTTACGAGCGCGTTTATTTGGGAATGTGATTGATGGTGTGCTTTGGGCATCCCATTGTCCAGTAGCGGTGACACGTCTAGTAGAATCACCGAAAAAAATTCAGCGGATCTTAGTACCAATAGAAAACTTAACAGCATCGACATTACAACCTGTACAATTTGCCCAGATACTAGCCGAAGCAAATCAGAGCCACATTACTGTGCTGAATGTGTGCGATCGCCGCACTAGTTCTAGCAAAATTGCTTGGAGGCGATCGCACCTCTCCCTACTGGTATCTAAATTGGCTTTGACCAATGTCCCAGAAATTCAAATCATGGCTCACGAAAATGTTGCCCAAGCAATTTTGCAGGCAGCAAGATTATATGATTTAGTAGTTTTACCTTTTATACGTAATCGTACTAGTCCTGGAGGGTTAGCCATTAGCGATGTTACAACCCAGTTAGCCAGACAACTCACCTGCTCAATTATCATGCTTGGAGAACCGCAACGCACTCAAACTACAAATTTAATTATGTCTACCACAATTAGCAGCATTACATCTGCTGTATGATATAAGGCAGAATACAGTTTAAGTAAGTGAACTTCGGCTGCGTTAGCGTAGTCTGCTGGAGGCATCAAATTTCCAAAAATCTTGGCAATAAATGAATCGGCTGTAGGAATGTACATCTGTATTGTTGGCAAGTATTTGTAGCACGAGTGTCACCCCGAACTCGACTAACTTTTTGTATCCAAATAAAATCTTATTAACCGTAAAAATACTTTATATTTTTGAAGATTTGATAAAGTTCGGCTGAACAACAAACAATTTTTAAACAATTTCTGCTATTTTGCTAATTAAATTCTTAAGAAAACAGGTAAAAATATAACAAAACTACAACTGTGAAAAAATAAGTAAGTTCAACAATACTTTTTGACTGAAGCTTGTTATTTTTTTTTGTTTTGAATTTTTGTGCCCAAGGTGGGTAATCTAAAATTAAGTGCAATAGCTACTGAAAATATTTGTAAGTAACTGGGAAACTATGAGAATTTTGGTGACGGGCGGTGCTGGGTTTATTGGTTCCCATCTCATCGACCGACTAATGGCTGCTGGGCATGAAATAATATGCTTGGATAATTTTTACACTGGTAGTAAACGCAATATCCTCAAATGGTTAGATCATCCGTACTTTGAATTGATCCGTCACGATATTACCGAACCAATTCGGTTAGAAGTCGATCAAATTTATCATTTAGCTTGTCCTGCTTCACCAGTACATTACCAGTACAACCCAGTTAAAACCGTTAAAACTAACGTGATGGGAACACTGAATATGTTGGGACTAGCTAAACGTGTGAAAGCAAGGTTTTTCTTAGCTTCCACTAGTGAAGTATACGGAGATCCAGAAGTTCATCCCCAAACTGAAGAGTATAGAGGTAGCGTCAATCCCATTGGAATACGTTCATGCTACGACGAAGGTAAAAGAATTGCTGAGACTCTAGCATTTGATTATTACAGGCAAAATAAAGTTGATATTCGAGTTGTTCGGATATTCAACACCTACGGGCCGAGAATGTTAGAAAATGATGGTCGGGTGGTAAGCAACTTTATAGTTCAAGCCTTGCAGGGTAATCCTTTAACGGTGTACGGTGATGGTTCGCAAACTCGTAGTTTCTGCTACGTTTCTGATTTAGTAGAAGGATTCATCCGCCTAATGAATAGCGACTACGTTGGCCCAGTCAACCTTGGCAATCCTGGTGAATACACGATTTTACAATTGGCACAAACTGTGCAAAATATGATCAATCCAGACGCGCAGATTAAGTTCGAGGCACTACCTTCGGACGATCCCCGACGTCGCCAGCCTGATATCACAAAGGCAAAAACTTGGTTAAATTGGGAACCTACCATTCCTCTGCAAGAAGGTTTAAAACTGACAATAGAAGATTTTCGCGATCGCATTCAAAGCGATGCCAATAATTCAACCACCTGAGTGGCGTCTAGCGTTGCTCTTAATTTTCATGCAGGCTAATCCGATTGGTAGCTAGTCTATATTAGTTACTGATTTTTCTTAAGTGTGTAAGTGTAAAATTGAGAATTTCTTTTTGAAAATTAAACCCAAAAAAGTGAGGAGTTAAATAAATGCGTGTTTGCGTTATTGGTACTGGTTACGTTGGTTTAGTTACAGGTGCTTGCTTGGCTCATATTGGGCATGATGTAATTTGCGTAGACAACAACGAAGAAAAAGTTAAGTTAATGAAGTCTGGGCAGTCTCCAATTTTTGAGCCGGGACTCTCAGAAATTATGCAGTCTGCCATTCAAGCAGAGAAGATTCATTTTACTAGCGATCTTGCTGCTGGAGTTTCCCACGGAGAAATTCTGTTTATTGCTGTGGGAACGCCACCTTTACCCACTGGTGAAAGTGATACTCGTTATGTTGAAGCTGTAGCCCGTGGTATTGGCGAAAATCTCAACGGTGGTTATAAAGTAATAGTAAATAAATCTACAGTACCCATTGGTTCAGGTGACTGGGTGCGGATGCTGATTCTGGATGGTGTTGCAGAGCGGCAGAAAACATTGGTACCCGCAGGTGGAGTGCCGAGTGATGATAAATTATCTGAGTTTGCAGCTGAGTTTGATGTAGTCAGTAATCCAGAGTTTTTGCGAGAAGGTTCAGCAGTTTACGACACCTTCAACCCTGATCGCATTGTATTAGGGGGCAATAGTCAAAGAGCTGTAGCATTGATGCAACAACTATATGGGCCAATTGTTGAACGCAAGTTCGCTGCCGATCAATCTCTACCTCCTGTGCCAATTTTGGCAACAGACCTTAGTTCGGCGGAGATGATTAAATACGCCGCTAATGCCTTTTTAGCCACTAAGATTAGTTTTATTAACGAAGTTGCTAATATTTGCGATCGCGTCGGTGCTGATGTTACTCAAGTAGCTAGAGGTATCGGTCTAGATTCCCGCATTGGTAACAAGTTTTTACAAGCTGGTATTGGTTGGGGTGGTTCTTGTTTCCCCAAAGATGTCTCTGCACTGATTCACACTGCTGATGACTATGGTTATGAAGCCCAGCTACTGAAATCTGCTGTCAGTGTCAACGAACGCCAGCGATTGATTGCTTTGGAGAAACTCCAACAAGTTCTGAAAATTCTCAAAGGCAAAACAGTCGGACTACTCGGACTGACCTTCAAGCCTGATACCGACGATTTGCGTGACGCCCCAGCACTCAACCTAATTGAGCAGCTAAACCGACTGGGAGCCAAAGTAAAAGCCTATGACCCCATTGTTTCCCAAACAGGTCTACGTCATGGGCTTTCTGGCGTGCTAGTAGAAACCGATGCTGAAAGACTCGCTGATGGCTGTGATGCCTTAGTACTTGTCACCGAATGGCAGCAGTTCAGCACTCTCGACTATGTGAAGATGGCAAAATTGATGGCCCACCCCGTTATCATCGACGGTCGTAACTTCCTCGACCCCGAAGTAATGATACGCGCTGGATTCCAATATGTAGGTGTGGGAAGATAAAAAGTAGAGACGCGATTAATCGCGTCTCTACAGGAGTTAAGAATGATAATAAAAATTAATTACAACTTAGTAATTAATAACTCCTAACTCCATTCAAAACCTAAAGAATTAAACTACTGCCTAGATGATTCTAGGCGGTAGTTTAATTTTTTTAAAGTTTCACTTTACTTTGATTGTTTGTGTGTAAGTATTTCATCAAGCGCTATTTGGAATACGTTCAATTTCAGCATATCCACTGAAAATAAGTTTTTGACCTTCAGTTTCTAATCGGTTGAGCCGCATTTTCACTCCATCAAGGTCAAAACGATCAAGATCAACCATATTATCTAAAATTTCTACTAGCGCCACGCTCAAGGTTTGCGAGATTTCGCGTTGTGCTTCTGGTACTTGGTCAAGTTCGATTTTTGGATCTTTGAAAGAAACTCGCCGCCGCCTTTCAATGCCTATAGTTAGGATCATGCTCAGGGGTACAAGTTCGCCATTATTTAAATCTGCTTTTGCTACAAGCTGCAACCGATTTTCAGGTAATAGCTGTATCTGAACTTCCGTAAAGGAGACTGGTTCTCCGCCAGATAATGCTGTCAGTGATGGTACGGTGAGGTTAAGCAGGCGCTTTTTCACCAGTTCCGCATTAAAAGCTTGGTTGATGCCTACTTCTGATAAGATTACTTGAGCGATCGCTTGAGTGGGTTGCTTAAGACTGAGTTTACCCTTTAAAACCGAGCCGAAGTCAATGGCAACCGCATCAGTTTCAAAAGACATTTCCTCAACCGCGAAATCTTTCCGAATCACCAAGCCACGACCGCTCATTTTGAAGCTATCAATGCTGCCTTGCAAGAGCTTGCTGGAGGGGTAGCAGCGCACAAATACTTCTACTGACTCGCTCATACTAAACAGGTGGCGAATCGTTTGGCTAGCGACCGTGTTAAGCATCCGCTCTCCCCAATCAGTGCCTTTAGGATCTTGTAAACTAGTAAGTCCGCCGAACATGTGATTTTGGGTCTCTAGAAGTTCTTTGTACTTTTGTAACAAACTGTGAAGAATACAGCAAGCGATCCCGTGATTAATTGTACTGATGGGTAGGCATAGGATAGCTGATGGTTAATGGGCAAATGTATCATATATTACTTACTTTGTTTTGTTAGGATTAAATTTAGTGCAAAGTGCTATTAATCGCTTACAAGTGGGAATACTGAAACAAGATTAATTTTGAAGCCTCTCACTACTGCCAACTACCACTCAGCTAGATATTTTAGAACTTGTCAACCATTGTTATATAAGGATAATCACAACAAGAACTACTGCTAGTACTTATTGGTGAATAAGGGCAATTATTGAGCCAGCTTAAAGATGATTTGCAGATGTTCCAAGTAGTTTTATAAGAACAAGGATTCTAATGGCAAAGGTTCAATGTCAACTGTGGACACCTATTGCGAATGCTTATGAAGCTTATCGCCGTCGTCTAATTGGGAGTTCTACAGCGATTTACGAACACACTTGGCGATTGATCCATATTGAGGAGTCACTGGTCGTAACACTCAGTGCGTCTTTAGCTACGCGGCTTTTAGTTATTTGGCAAGAACAACCAAATATGAGTGAGCAATTGAATAAGTTACGAACATTAATCACAGGTATAAAACAGGATGATGCTGGTGAGCCTGATTTTGATTCAGATAATGTAGGCTGTCTTCGTGGAAGTATTGGTGCATGGCTCGATTTTCTCAGTTGGTTTTTAAAGCTTGATGAGCAATTTGAGTGTTCATTTGTCGTTTGTGTCAAAGATTACCTTGAAAAAGTTCCTGATGGGAATCCTTCTTTAGCATTTCTCACTGCTTGGCAACGTATTGAATCAGTAAAAGGTTTTAAAGGTAATGAGCTTAAGAGGATCGATAGGCTTAAAGCGATAAATTCACTACGCAATAAACTTGCACACGTTCCAATTTCGCATAGGATATTTCGTGATCTTTATGAAGGGCTTCGCCAAGAAGTACTATCACTACTTACTCCTTTGACTGATTGGCAAAAAAAGGTGTAAGTGATGATCCAGAAATAAAAAAATGGCATTCGCCTTTTTATGGATTAATTACCAATGAACTTTGCTTTTCTACAGGTCTTAATATTACTCAATCTAAAGATATTGATGAACAAAAAATTTACTGGAAATGGAATCCGCCCAATAATGAAAATTCAATTCAATGGTTAGCTTCTCCATTTGTACATATTGATGATGAATTGGGAGTATCACTTCTGTTTAGAGTGAATCATTTCAGGGATGATCTCAAAGAACAACGCGGTGAATATCATCGTTTTGCTGCGGAATTGGAACCTGTTCGAGAACAACTAATTCCACAAGATATTATTCAGGCATGGATTCCAGCGAAAATACCTTCCTCTACTACAGAATTATTGGATGGTAACTGTGTAGGGGAGCCTGTTAGCGATCCTGCTGAAGTAAAAGAAGAACTACAAGAGCAGTTAAAAGATAAAACGCCCTATGAATTAAGGAGTGCAGCAGTAGAAGCTTTTTGGAAAAGAGATTATCTGCGAGCAATGACAATATTTGATGAATTAGCAAAAATTCATAACTCCAATGAATACAACCATGTAGCAATGTACCAGCATGGTGTTGCGATGTGGAATACAGCTGAACAACTCGGAGCCGAAGGCCACATATATAATTTGGATCAGCGAATTACTTGGCTTAAAAATGCTGTTGATTTACTTAAAGACGCTTCGCAGCACCGAAACTCTGATTACTCGGCTAAGGCACTCTACGAAAGATCAAAAGCATTATGTCGTCTATCAAAGCTTGATATAGATGATAATGACTTTTTTACACAAGCTTGTGAGGATGCTGAAAAAGCAGCGAACTCTGTTTACGAGCCAGCTTACATAAGTTGGTATCAGCGATTGATAGAACGTGGTTGCTAGATTCTATTTTGACTTGACTGTAGAAAATATTAATATGATAATTTTTCATCTTTGATTCTCCAAAGTCGCGATCTTTCTCAGCAACCGAGTATCGCCACCAAAATACAAAGCAAGTCTTCTATGTCAGCAGGAACACGATATAAATTCAGGTCTTGAGTTATTTGTTTACTTTCTCGATTCAATAAACCAAATTGCCAAATATCCCCTGTAGAAACAGCCCCCTGTAAATTTGGTTCTTGAGAGTCAGTCCACGCATCAATAGCAATCAGTTCTACAGCAAGCTGAGTAAAACCCCTTGCCAAATCAGCATTTTTAGCTTCTATAACTAAAAGCTTACGGTCTGTATGAAGATAATAGTCAAGGGAACCTTTTAACTGTTCTGTAACTAGAAGAGGATATTCGATTCTAAGTTGGGCGTGAGTGTAATGAACAACATCCAATAAAATTGGCGCAATTAGTAACTCTCTGCGGGCTGCCTTACTAGTCAAACTAATATATGGCAAACTCTCTTCAATTCTAGATTTGAGATTTGCAAGTCTGTCTAATTCAATGGTAGACTTTTGTAGATTGAGAGAGGAACGTTTTAAAGAATAGCCAAATTCAACCAGTATGTCTTCTGGCTCAAATGACATCTCAAAATAGCTTCTAAAAATGTATGAGTGATTTGGTTGGAGGATAGGAACTTTGCTCATACCTGCATAATTCGTAATTCGTAATTCGTAATTGAGTTTTTCAGCATAGCATCAGATTTTCGATAAGTTCGTTTGTCATACAACTTGTATGACAAACATAATATAACTCCTACCTCGTCAACAACTTCCGCCGCAGATTATCCAACGCTGCATTCGCGCTGACATGACGAATTAAAGCTCGACCTCGCACTGTACCAAACTGATACTCAAAACTTGCCACTTCATCCTTTGGCCCAGCCAAACCAATGTAAACTAAACCCACCGGTTTAGTATCTGTCCCTCCGGTTGGGCCAGCAATACCAGTGATACTCAATCCCCAAGTTGTTGCAAGGCGGGTTTTGACTCCAACAGCCATTTGCTCTGCGACAGTAGCACTTACCGCCCCAAATTTATCTAAATCTTCTGGGTTAACCCCCAACAGTCCAACCTTCACTGAATTGTCATAAGAAATTACGCCACCCCAAAAGTAATCAGAACTCCCAGAAATCTCAGTCAACATTTGCCCTAAACCGCCACCAGTGCAAGATTCTGCCACTGAAAGCGTCTCTTTTGATGCCCGCAATAACTGACTGACTACGGAAGCAAGGGTATCGTTGTTAACGCCGTAAAAATCCAATCCGGCGATTTCTTTAAGCTGTTTCTCAATGGGTGCAATTAGTTCTTCTGCGGCTGCTTCGGAAGTGGCTTTAGCAGAAACTCGCAATCTTACTTCCCCCTTACCTGCATAAGGGGCTACTGTGGGATTTGGCAATTTCAAATAGGAAGCAACCTTTTCCGCCAAAGCAGATTCACCAATACCCCAAAATTTTAAACTCCGGCTGTAAATAATTTCTTTACCCCAACCTTGACTTTTGAGAAACGGCACAGCTGTTTCTTCCCACATCACGTGCATTTCACTGGGAACACCGGGAAAGGTAAAAATCGTGATTTCAGGACGAGGTTGCCAAATGATGCCGGGTGCTGTTCCAGTGGGGTTGGGTAGAATTTCTGCACCTTGGGGAATCAAAGCCTGCTTGCGGTTACTTGGTGACATAACCCGACCACGTTGGGCGAATTTCTGAGTTATGTCCTCGATAATGTCAGAACGTTCTACCAAGGGGACTTTAAAAAAATCGGCGATGGTTTCGCAGGTGAGATCATCAGGTGTTGGGCCGAGTCCACCAGTGAAAATGAGAATTTGCGCTCTGGAAGTAGCAATTTCTATAACTTGCTTCAAGCGTTCTGGGTTATCCCCAACCACTGTTTGATAGTAGTGGGGAATTCCTAGTTGCGCTAATTGTTGCGCCAAAAATTGAGCATTGCCGTTGAGGATATCTCCCAACAGTAGTTCAGTACCAACACAAATAATTTCTGCACTCATTGGATTGGGGAAGGGAAGTAGGGAGTGTGGAATGGGGAATAGGGAGTGGGGAATGGGGAAGAAGAACTATTGACCAATGCCCCATCCCCAATGACACCAGTTGCTTCAAGTCGGGCATTGCCCGCCCAACGCACTGGCTCCCCCATGCCCAATTATGCTAATGCTGGTACAGGAATTTCCAGGTGAGGATATAAGGGAAAGCGATCGCACAATGCCGCTACCCGTTGCCGACAATCTTGGGTTACTACGTCGGAATCTGGAGAAAGTAGGCGATCGCTAATAATATTTGCAATCTCGGTAAATTCTGCTACTCTTAAGCCCCGTGTAGTCATTGCTGGCGAACCTAACCTCAGACCGCTGGTAACAAATGGTGACTGCGGATCAAAGGGAATAGTATTCTTGTTAGCAGTAATATTCACAGTACTGACTAACTGATCTGCCTGCTTACCAGTTAGACTTACAGAGCGTAAATCTACTAAGATTAAATGATTGTCAGTGCCGTTAGATACTAACTTTAAACCACGATTTTGCAGTTGTTCGGCCAAAGCACGAGCATTTTCAATCACTTGGGCAGAATAAGTTTTAAACTCAGGCTTGAGGGCTTCTCCAAAAGCTACTGCTTTGGCAGCAATAACGTGTTCTAATGGCCCGCCTTGGCTGCCAGGAAAAACAGATTTATCTAACTTTTTACCTAGTTCTGCGTCGCCAGTCAAGATTAAACCACCTCTAGGTCCGCGTAGAGTCTTATGGGTAGTTGTTGTTACTACGTGACAGTGAGGAATGGGATCGGGATGAAGACCAGTGGCAACTAAACCAGCAATGTGAGCAATATCAGCGAGTAAGTAAGCGCCGATTTCATCAGCAATATTACGGAACTTTTCAAAGTCAATTACACGAGGATAAGCCGAATAACCACAAATCAAGAGCTTAGGACGCTCCCTCAGCGCCAGCTCGCGAATTTGATCGTAGTCAAGTTGTTCTGTTTGTTGACTGACACCGTAGTGGCTAACTTGGAACCACTTACCTGAGAAATTTACAGGGGAACCGTGGGTAAGATGTCCCCCATGAGACAAATCCATCCCCATAATTTTGTCCCCTGGTTCTAGGAGTGACAGAAACACAGCAAAATTGGCTTGTGCACCAGAATGAGGTTGTACATTCGCATGAGCCGCACCAAATATCTGTTTAGCACGGTCGATCGCTAGTTGCTCGATTTTGTCGATAAACTCACAACCGCCATAGTAGCGTTTACCAGGTAAACCCTCAGCATATTTATTTGTCAGTACCGAACCTTGAGCCGCTAGTACAGCGGCGGAGGTAAAGTTTTCACTAGCAATCAACTCCAAATGGTCTTGCTGACGCTGTAGTTCGTCGTTGATTAACTCCGCGATCGCCGGATCGCTGAAAGAAAGAAAGTCTGAATTAGTCCTAGTCACTTCAATTATCCTTATGGAAATTTGTACAACGGCTGATTTTGGTTGGACGCAGCACTTAAATATACAGTCAAGAGCAATGGTTTTTGACTGCTTTAGAGAGGCGATTAATCGTCTTTGTACTTTGAAAGTTTATTTGCGCCAACTTATTTATTATTAGACTCAAGCTCGATTAATGCATTAATTATCATAACGTTGCTTTTTAAAATCCTCCCCTTGCTGCGTGTTGTAAGACCGTTAGACAGTATTTTTATGAACCTGTGTGAAATAATGCTTACTGCGATCGCTGCTTTGTGGAATGAATTTCAGAATGATTCACGAACAACAAGAACCCCGACTTCTTAAAGAAGTCGGGGTTTTGCGGGTTGCAATTCTCACAAATCAAATAGGATTCATATAGCGATTTTGATAGTAAGCCAAAATCTGGTTAACTCGTTGCCGATTTTCTAAGCTAGAGTTTGCTGTCCACCAGAGGCTCAAGCCAGCAATTTGACTTTGATTGTAATCAAACTGTTGGGATGACTGAGGAATTAAATCCACTTCCACCCCTTTGACTTGACGTAAATGAGCTGCTATTTCTCTATATACAGCTAAAGGCAAACCAGGGAATTCGACTTTTTCCTTAGTCTCCATTTTTATGAAGCTCCCACATTAAAGGTATTTTGGGGGGGCGTTGTCGCTGAAATAGGATTGCCAGTAGCAGATGCAGCTGACGGCGTTGAGTTGACAGCCCCTTCCCCTACCATTTTGGCAACTTCAATACCATATTGTTCCAAAATCACAATGGGATTGTAGCCTTGATTCATTTCAATACGTTTAATCAGTACCCCATTTGCTAATCGCTGTCCCGCCTGTACATAACGACTTGTCGGCTCATCGGGTACTTTGATAATTGCCTGTGGTTCCTTGCTAATTAGAACTACACCAGTTACAACTACTGCCCTTGCTAACTCAGGCTGTGCTGGTGGTGGCAATACAGAGACTAAAGTGGGGTTAGGGATAACTTGAGGCAAAACTTTAGGCAACACTGAAGTCAAGGTAGGATTGACTTTTTTTGGTATAGAAGAAACGTTATTTTTCTTTGGATTTAAAGCTATGCTACGTATTGGAAGTTTTCGTCCTGCTAGTGATGCAGTAGGTAGCTTAGGCGATACGGTAACAGGTCTGTTTGAAGCTATGCTGCGTGTTGGAAGTTTTCGTCCTGCTAGTGATGCAGTAGGTAGCTTAGGCAACACGGGAACAGGTCTTCCAAATGTTTTAGGCATTCCGAGAACCGTCTGCCCGAAAAGTTGTGTAAAAGGATCGCTTCGATCTTTTGATATCACAAGTTCTCGTGCCCGCTCTGTAGCATTAGTGGATTGAATCAAGCTAACAGATGCAAGATTAACTTGTGAAACCTGTTTAGCAGGTATCACTGGATTCTTAAAGGATTGAGCCGCTAATGGCGACTTTTTGGCTATTTTGGGAATTGGCACGGGATTGATAGCTTGTTGTGTATCTTCAGAAGCACATCCAGCGATCGCCAAAGTTAGAATAGCTGCAATTGTAATTTTTGAAGTTCTGCCCATGAGCCTTTCTCAAAAGCCATTGGAAAATTGAAAATTGGAAATCAACATGCCTAAAATTTGGATCTAAGGCAAAGTATGTTCCCTTTATAACCTAATTTTTTAAATTTCAAGGGTGATTTTTAGTACTGCCCACGCAGTATAACTGCGGTTTTGTGTTTGTTTGCAGTCAATCTTCTGCCACACCCATAAGCTCTTTCATTAAATCCAGTCCTTTCTTGACTCTACGGGAAACTGTTACTACACTGATGCCCAGATGTTCTGCAACTTGTTTTTGGGTCAAATCTTGCAAAAACACACATTCCAACACATCGCGGGTGCGTTTTTCTAGCTGAACCAACGCTTGTTGTAAGCGAAGTTGGTCTTCTTGTGCCAGTTGAAAGCTGCGATAGTGAGGATCTGGAACCAATTCTCCCAAGCAGGTAGAACCTTCTTCTCCATCTTGGATTGGCACATCAAGACTCAAGGGAGCGCGATTAACCCATGCTAATTTAATTTCTTGCCATTCGTTTGGAGAAATTTCCAGTGCAGCTGCTAATTCCGAGTCGGTTGGTTGACGATTGTGCTTTTCACGCCAAGAACGTGATACTCCTATTGCTTGCTGTTGGAGTGCTAACCATCTCCGAGGAATTCGCACGGTGACACCTTTATCTCGGAGATAGTGTTGAATTTCACCCCGAATATAGGGAAGAGCATAGGAACTGAAGGCATGTCCCTTGGAAAGTTCAAATCTTTCAATAGCTCTGATTAAACCCAAACATCCAACCTGGAGCAAATCATCGTAGGTTTCATGACATTGATTTGTCCAGTAGTGAGCTTCTTTTCTCACCAGTCCAAAATTGAGTTTTACTAGTTGATTGCGGATATTTTCTGACGGACATTGCTGATATTCTCGCAACAACTGCCAAATTTCGTGCTTTAGTTCAGTGGTGACTGTGGTAGGCATAGCACCGGGTTTATTGAGCAAATAAAGAATCAATTATTCGCTTTTAAATTCAGCTGCGATCGCACGATATCAAAGGAAATATTGCGCTATACTTCCTAGTAAATGCTATGGAAAATAATAAAGATTTTCTCTCATAATCCCATAGTTTACTGACAATCGAGCAAAATTTAAACGGGCGAAATCGCTATTTACGTTGGTTACTTATCTTTAGTATGGGCTGTAGCTGTTTTAGAACTACATAGGAATAAAATATAAAATTAATCACTAAATATCAAACCGAGATTGTACTTAACTTGAATTAATTAATGATGAAGTAAATTTAGAGAAACAAAACAACAGTAGTTGAGCTTTTGTTTGAAAAGCAAAAGTTGGATTTACAGTAAAATTACGTGCTCTTTCAACTAAAATTTATTCAATAGTTAAAAATCACTAAATAATTTAAAAAAGTCCTATGTATATTTACGCAAGCCCATAAAAAAAGGGCATTTCACCCTTTTTTGTACTGAAGTCTATATTCTTTTAATGAAAGGGAAAAGGTTAAAGGAATGAATCAAGCTACCTATAAGACTAAGGAATAAAAATCTTCCCAATTGCCAGAGCTATTTTACTTAGATTTAACTTTTCCTGATTTTTGTAAAAAATCTATTTACCCTCTTGAAAAAAGAGGGTAAATAGGTTAAATTTTGCGATCAAGTCTGATACTTACAGAATTATCGTTCTGAGTACCAGTCAGTTTCCTTACTTTCGAGGATTTAGCCACGAGTCGGTTCAACCCGTCCATAAAATAGACCGCGAATCTTGACTTCTTTAGGTTCGCCAGCACCTAAATCTGTATCAGATGGCTGTTCGCTCTCGAAAGTACCAGCAATTTCACCACTAGAGCCATCTATTTTAGCGATTTGCAGAGAAATCTTGCCATTAAGATTTTCAGCACGCTTGACGTTAGTGCGGGTAAGCTCTTCATCATCTGCTTGGGCGGGGAGAGCTACGGCATTATCGTAGCCACTGACGACACCACGACCTTTGGGATCTAGGAAGGCAGCACCACGATAGGAAGGAACTTTGAAAGTGCCTTCAAAGTCCGTGGAGGTGTTAATACTGGTCAAACTGGGTTGGGTTTGAGCAACCAAGTTTTTGATAGTGAAGAGGAAAGGTACTCGCTCACCACCAGGAAGTTGCACAGTAATGGCTTGGAAGTCAAGACCATCAGTTTCCACAAAGGTCAGGCTATTATCTGAGTTGATTTTTAGGTTGCCTTGCACCTGGTCAATGGTGGAAGTGTATCTGGTCAACAATTTGCCAGCAACAAATTCTGCTTCTTGGCGTTTATTAGCAGGTTCTTCTTTGATGAAGAAGCTAGTTGGTTCCAAGCAAAGTTCTTTGATGGCATAGGACTGGCTAGAATCAATGGGAATGGAGCCACGGCGTGTTTCTGTTAGTTGGGGGCATTTGTTAGCCAAGCCAGTGCCGCGAATTTGATCGTAAGTGAGTACATCTCTACCACTACTGCTAGCAGGAGCATCACTACAAGCGGTTATTAGCCCCAGGCACAAAGCCAAGAATGCAACAATTAAAGCGCGATACCTCATGGTCAACCTCAATCTCAAAAATTAATATCTAAGTTGTAAAACTGCATCAAAGCTTTAATCTTTGATGAGAAGTCGCTACTCTGCGAAAAGCTACCTTTGGTCAGACACGCCTTTGCTCTGATTAAGAGGCTCAAGCAAGTGTCCGGGCGTCTAGGTTGTCAACCGCTGCTCAAACTTTTCTGTTGCTAAACGTAGTTAATACGTATCGCTCTCTTGAGCTTGGGATGTAAACCCCAGACTAAGTAGCACACTGCATCCATTTTGGATGTGTCTCACTAAGGGAGCAAAAAACCAGCAGTTTTACTGTTGGTGGCATTTATTAAAGTTGGGCGGGTGGATGAATAAACCTCACACAGAGCAGCATAAATGCTTGCCTCAAAGAGTGCGAACAGGGATGTCTGCTTCGCACTTTGCTTTTGCTTATGGCAAAAGCAGCGTCGCCCAAGTCTTTTTGTATCATGTATGTGACGCCACTACATACAGCCCATTGTTTGATGGGTAAATCAGCCAGATCATACGATTTTTTTTAACTCAAAATCAAAGTTATCAAAATCCAAGAAAGTCTCCTTATGATCGCATCTAGCTTCTGTAAAGCCTATGCTAAAGGTTACTACGCTCTTTTTGGAGCGATCGCAATTGCTTTTGATAAAGATACAAATCTAGTTATATTCACTCCTAACTAGGGCAAGTGAGGAGATGCGGTAACAGGGAGACAACTGACAAACTAGGGAAAATTAAAAATCTCCGGTAAATTTGAGTTGACCTCATTTATAGGGAAAGGGTGGGATGAACGATCGCAAAAATATTGAATTAGAGAAGTTGTCTAGTAAACTGCAAGCGATCGCAACTGTGGTGTCTGATGCAGCTACAGCTTCTGAAGGCGATACTGTAGCTCTTTTGGCTTTGCTGCGGCAATTGGAGCAGTTGCACCGAGAGATCCGGGATGGGGTTTTTCAAGAGAGTTTACCTGTTAACCGTCGCCAACTTTACTCACTACTGAAAGATATTGAGTCTGAGGGAGGCTGGCCTTACATTGAGCGCATGAAGCTACAAGCCTTTTTGGCGAATTTGCCACAAGAGGCTCCCGAAGAAAATAACCATGAAATTTTGGAGAGCGATCGCTCATGCGGCTGATTAGCTCAAAATTTATTTCTAGCTCTGAATTAATAACTTTGATCGCCTTATCAACCGCTAAACCAAGGGCGGTTGCTCATTGAGGCTTCAACCTAATTCCTAATTCGTAATTAAAAAGGGTTTGTCCGGGTTATGCCATCACAAAGAAGGCGATCGCGCTCCTCAAGATTATGGTTGTGCTTAAGGTAATCACCCACCCAATCGCAACCACGAACAAGCAGATCGTCAAGATGTAAATTCCACAGAATTATTGTGTTGTCATCACTAGCTGATGCTAGTGTTTGACCATCTGGGCTAAAACTGACACTTAATACCGGAGCGCGATGCCCATTGAGACTTTTAATTAATTTGCCATCACGGCTCCAAAGTTTCACTGTACTGTCCCAACTGGCGGCGGCGAGTAATTCACCATTGGGGCTGAAAGTCACGGCATTGACGCTATCACTGTACCCCTTTAATAAGGTTTTTAACAATGTCCCATCCCGTCGCCACAGTTTCACGGTGTTATCCCAGCTGGCAGAAGCCAATAACTCGTCAGTAGGACTAAAACTGACACCCAACACCCAGCTATCATGGGGTGAGAAAGTTTTGAGCAAAGTACCATCCTGCCGCCAAAGTTTCACAGTTTGATCGTCACTGGCAGAGGCTAAAACCTGACCATCAGGGCTGAAATTCACGCTATTTACCCAACCCTGATGTCCCACTAAGGTTTTGAGTAACTTGCCCTCACGGTTCCAAAGTTTCACTGTTTTATCTTTGCTAGCTGATGCTAAAAACTGACCATCAGGGCTGAAATTCACGCTCATGACACTATTGCTATGCCCGTGGAGAGTCATGATTAAAGTACCGTCCAACCGCCAAAGTTTCACTGTTTTGTCAAAACTTCCTGAAGCCAGCATTTCACCTTTGGGGTCAAAACTGACACTAGTAACTTCATTTGTATGCCCCACCAAAGTTTTGTAAAGTCGGGTTTTGACCTCGCCACTACTGGTGTATCGTTGCCAAAGTTTGACAGTGCGATCGCGACTACCAGAAGCTAGCATCTGGCCATCGGGACTCCAAGCAACGCTCAAAACTCGCTTCCGATGCCCTTGAAGAATAGACGGTTTTGGAGCATCTAAACTCCATAGTTTTATGCTTTTGTCGAAACTTCCTGAAGCTAACAATTTGTTTTTTGGACTGAAAGCGATGCTAACGACAGCATCACTGTGTCCTTTGAAGGTTTTGAGTAAAGTACCAGTGATACTCCACAGGTTTATGGTATTGTCTTCACCTGCGGAAGCTAACTTTTTACTATCGGAACTAAAGCTCAAACTCCACACCGTACCGTTATGCTGCCGTAAAGTTTTGTAAGGAAAAAAGTCAAAACTGTCTTTAGTGTTGTTATTTTCCCGCCGCCAAAGCTTTACTGTCTGATCTCGACCTGCTGACGCCAGGAATTTACCGTCTGGGCTGAAAATAGACACAATCACGCCTTGCTTATGTCCTTGCAAAGTTGTAACCAGGCTACCGTCCCGTCGCCAGATTTTCACTGTTTTGTCGTCGCTGGCCGAGGCGATGAATTGACTATCAGGACTGAAGTTTACCCAGTTAACCCACCCTTGATGTCCTCTCAATATTTTTACTAGGCTACCGTCTTTACGCCAGAGCTTTACAGTTTTATCCTTACTGCCAGTAGCTAATAATTTGCCATCAGGACTAAAATTAACGCTGTAAACCCAATCTCCATGTCCTCTCAAGGTTTTATATGGTTTGGGGTCAAATTCACCTGTAACCGAGTTTTTATGCCAGATTTGCACTGTTTTATCAAGGCTAGCGGAGGCTAGGGTTTGACCATCTGGGCTAAAACTTATACAAGTAACAGCATCAGTGTGACCTTTGAGGGTTTGGAGTAAAGTACCATCAGGATGCCAAAGTTTCACCGTCTGATCTCGGCTACCTGATGCTAGCAATTGACCATCTGGGCTAAAAGTCACTCCCCAGACGATATCAGTGTGCCCATCCAGGCGGTTAACCTCAGTTACCCCGTAAACTGCTTGTTGTAGGGCTGTTACCACCCGCATTCGGGTATCTGGCTGAACTCCATCTGCTTGTTTAAGTTTTCTCCAAGCCCGCAAACTTTCTAATAGGGCATCAAATTCTTTATTAGAGGCAAACAAAGCTTCACTAGCAGCAGCGATCGCACTAATTTTCAAGTTAGTTTCACTGCGTTCAGCTCGTAGAGTTTGACGAACTGCTGCTCTTTTTTGTAAGTCGGCTTGCCACCATAACGCTGCGATTGTTCCCCCCATAATTGCTAGAATTGCGCCTGCTATCCGTGCTTCCCGCAGTCGTCGTTGCAATACTAAATTTAGTTGCTTTTGACTAAGTTGTTGGGCTGCTTCCGCTCTAGTTTTTTCAAGTTTGATTTTTTCTAATTCGGCGAGCATACCATAGTTGTTTTTTTGGCGAATTGGTTCAACTAAATAATCGTGAACCAACTGGTAGCGATCGCCTAACTCTTCTCTGACTCGCAATACCAATCCTGAACCTACCAATATTTCTAAAATCAGTTCTCCAACTTGGTCAAAGCTTGAGATTGTATCTATATCATAATTATTCACTAATGCAGCCGCTAAATCAGCTTTGGTTTTTAACGGTCGTGTCCCCTTTTCATCAGTTAACTCAAATAATAATTTCCAACTTAACTCTTCGTTTTCTTGACCGCAGTCTTTGATAACTTCCCCCAACCAACGTTCCACCAATTTTGCCGAGCCACCACAAAGCTTATATTCTGCAAGTGTCGTAATGTTTTCTATTTGTAGTTGAGCACCGACTATTTGTAATTCAATTGGATGTACTTCATCTAGTTCTCCTGTCAAATCCTGGACTAATCGGTTAATTAATTCCTCACTCAGTTCGTAATGTGAACGTTGAGTAAGACTGTGAATTATAGCTTTGGCATCTTGGCTAGAGAATTTTCCTAAATAGTAGCGAATGTCCTTATCAAGAATATTTTTATTAATTACTCCTAAATCATATAATCCAGTACTTTTTTTCTGACTCAAACGTTCAAATTCTAATAAATGATGTAAGTAATCTTCTCGTAATGAAAGAATAATTTTTACATAAGAGATATTTAAACATTCACTAAAAAATTTATAAAATTCTATTCTTTGTGTAGGAGGATTATTAATAAAGAAAAATT
Source organism: Nostoc sp. (assembly GCF_036917515.1). Taxonomy (GTDB): domain Bacteria; phylum Cyanobacteriota; class Cyanobacteriia; order Cyanobacteriales; family Nostocaceae; genus Nostoc. Next base: position 52,182 of record NZ_JBALDE010000132.1, read on the forward strand.
CTTCAAACTGGTCTAATATAATAACTATTGTATAATTGCGCTCAGATGCTAACCGAATTTTTTCTAGTATGATGGTGGGTGTAGAGTCAAGATTAACCGATATTCCTGTGTATGCTATTGCTTGGTTGATACTAGCGATTAAGATTGTCATCCAATCAGTATAAACAGACAAAACAATTGGTATAGGAATGCGTTCCCCAATAACTTTTCCTTTGAGTGCTGGGACTAAACCCGCTTTGAGAATTGAACTTTTACCTACACCAGATGGCCCATAAATAACTGTGAGTTTGTAGTCAGCACGGGCAATTCTTTCAATGAAGCGATTGACATCTTGTTGCCGTCCAGAAGCAGATATTTCTTGAGCAATTTCTTCAGGAATAATCGGTATTTTGTGAGGTTCCAGTACTGGGTTAATTCTAGGGCGTTGTGGCTGCAATTGACTTGCGCCGATGAAGGCACGAAAGCCATACTGATGTTCTATTTTAATTTTTTCTTGTTTTAGCTTAAAGGCTTCTGTATAGTTATGACATTCAAAAAAGTAAAGCGATCGCAGTTCCTCTAAAATCTCTAAGTAAAGTAATGGCTGATGTTGTAGCTCACAAACTATCCTTGCCCATTCCAAGTTATTGATAGCTTCCTCCGACTCACCCAAATGCCGTTGTGTACGTGCTAGTAAGAGAAGATGCCAACTTTCTTGTCGTCGTCTTTGCAAAGCATCTTGCAGAGAAACTTGTGTTACTTCTTCGGAGATAGAAAGTGCTGTATTTGCTAATTCATAAGCCAGTACCCAATTCGATTCTGAAGCCGCCACATTTGCTAAAAAACCATAATTTTGGGCAATTTGTGCGGTAGTTCCATAAGTTTGATGTAGATGTAATGACTTTTGAGCTAATTGTTTTAAATCATCCCAGGCTTGTAAGCGTTGCAGCATTTCACAAGCAGGCAAAATGAATTTAGCAACTAAGTCTTCTCTTTGTACCTCCTCTAATAGCTCCAAGCATTGTTTAAACCACGATAGAGCATGTTCGCAATAGCTACTAGTATTGTGGTATAAGTCTGCCATTCGGTGATAACAAAGCCCCAGGTGGAATAGTACTATTGCTTGCTTTAGTAAAGATGAGGGGGGCATAGGTTGAGGACATGAGAGGGGCAAAGAAGAATTACTCTCCCACTCTGCTACCCTCCTCGCTTCCTGCTGCCATAATGCTAGGCTTCTTTGATAATTGGCTAAAGCGCCATTAATTTGATCGTTGGCGTATTTATCTCGCCCCAACACAAATTCTAAACTAGCTTCTAATCCTGGTGTTAATTTAACGCCATATAGGCGTAGTAAATCATTACGGGCTGATTCTATTTCGTGGCGGTGTTGGGATTTTGGATCTAAATCTAGGAAGGCATTAGATAAAAACGTTTCAGCACCTGCTTCTAAAACTTTGTCAAATAGAGATTCTTCCTCTTGAGAAATCAAAGCAATTAAATCTGCTTTGGCCATTTCAAATTTAATAGTGGTTGCAGCCCAGCTTTTGAAATCAGGCGCTAATCTTGAAAGCAATGATGCCACTTCATCCTGTAGCCACAACACCACTGGAAATGGAAAAGTAGCAGCATAGATATCTCGTGCTTGGTTGACACCTGTAAGTAAGTTTTCTAGGTCGGTAGTTGACTCAATACCGAAAATCATTACAGCAGACGGTAAAGAGTCTGTAAGGACGGCAGGATTATCTAAAGATAGTTCTGAGATTATTGTGCTGTGTAAAGAAGTAGTTGATGGATTGAGAACGATTTCTCTGATATTAATTTCTTTGGTATTCGAGCGAATATTTTCTAACATTTGCTCACGTAATCGCCCATAGTTACATCGAACTAAAATCAGAGCAAATTGACCTTCAGAAAGTGCGATCGCTCTAATCAATCTTTGCAAAGTATGCTGATTTTCTTTGGTGTAGACGCGTAGCTGTTTGTCATGAGGCATTGGATATGAGGCATTGGATATGAGGCATTGGATATGAGGCATTGGATATGAGGTATTGAATATGGGGCATTGGATATGGGGCATTGGCCATTAGTCCACTAACAAATGACCAATGATGACAAATGACAATTGACTGTTACTTATTTTGTTGCCAAGCCAAAACTTTTTCTGTTTCTGCCAAGGCTGGACTGATACCAAACCAGCGCCCCACAGGATCGCGATATTCAAACAAATACATACTTCTTAGCAAGCTCTGATAGTCAGACTCACCTTTAACTCTCTGCTGCTGTACTACTTCAAACAATAATTCCCACTGGGACTCATCAATAGCTAATAGTAGATCGTCGCGGTAGTCCTTAATCACGGCTTCTAAGCAGTCCCTAGAAAAAGGCGGATCTTGTCGTTGCAGGCAGCTATAAAGTAAGCCCAGTAAGTTACGAATGTGACCACCACTAACACGGCATAGACGATCCAAAGTTTGAGAGCAATCGAATAATTCTGTAATTAATAAAAGTCTGCTATTCAAAGGAACTTCTGGAAAAGCTCTAGCTAGAACTAACTGGCGCACTAGTGACATTCCTGGTTCGTAGTCACTATCATCTCTTTGCCGTACTAATACCATCGGCAGTACTTTTGGTGCAATCCCTCCCCCCAAACGATTTTTCAGTGTCTCATACTCATTGGAAAAAATTAACGCCAAGGGAATTGTATAAACTAGGTGGCATTTAAGTCGGCGTAACTGTTCGCCTCGGTCGATGAAGAGATATTCTGGTTGCGATCGCCCGGATGCTAAGGGACGCATATCCACTCGATCCAAATTATCTACAATCACTACCAGTCCTTTTTGACCTCTTAGCTTTAGCTGTTCAACAGCCTTTTCTAAAATTTCTTCGTTAATCGCTTGCAAAATACTATTGGTTCGTGGTTCCAGATATTGCCTTAGTTGATTCCGCATCTGGTTGCTATCTTTAGTTTTGGCAGTAATTTTGGCAATACCCAAGGACAACTCTGCTTGTCCAGAAAGTTCTATGGGGCTTTGCAAAAAATCACCTACTTCTTTAAACAAATTAGTAAAATAACCAGGTTTAAGTTTGATGCCAATGCCTTCTAAACTGGCACTGACTTGACGGGCTACACTCAGCAGAATATCGCTGATATCAATATCTGCCATGTCCAAGTCTTGACTGGACTCAAAATAAACCACATGAAATCCCGCTAATTCTAGTTCTGTCTTGAGGCGTTGCAATTCCGTTGATTTACCACAGCCAATGTGACCAGTAAATAACTGACAGGTTGGCTCATCAGGAGAAATCCGAATGATAGTCCGTTGCAATTCTTCGACAATCTTGCAACCACGTACATCAGCAAAATCTATGTAATACTGCCGATCTAGTACGTTACTTATATTTAGCGTGTAGCTGGGGTTACATGCTTTATAAAAACGTGACAAATTTAATGTCGTTTTCATGTACGTAAAGGTGTATGTAGATGCAGTTTAGTTTGGATTTTTTATACAATTAATCCCTATCTGGGATGGAGACACAGGATTGATTCGCAAGGTGGTGGTGTCTTACAAAAGACAGCATTTATAGCAGGATTACTGTCAGTAATATGGTAAAGATTTAATTGACCCTAATAGCGAATGGCACGCTTGTTAACGCAAACCCATTATCTACAAAGCTTTTAGTTGTGGGGTGTAGGGTGTGAGGTATAGTGAGGTTCGCGCCAGCGTTGCGTAGCAAAGAAATTTATTTATGTTCACACTTATTTTTACTTTTCTTGATTTTTTCCGAACCTACACCCTACCCCCTATACCCAGACCTGGCAAGGATTTCATTTTTTATTTGTGCCATTCAACCCTAATAGCCTTAAGCATATCTGTCCTTTTTACACCTACTATTAAGGTTTTGACAATTTCTCGCTTTTGTTTGACCTGTCACAAAATTATATAGCTGAGTACGTGTGTAAAAAAAGCGACGATACTTCATGGTTGTTATTTTGGATAGCTGATGAGACTAACTAGTATTAATTATAGCAATGCATACATACTTTGGGAATAGTAATACCATTTAATGTTCTATTTGTCAAAAAAACAAAGTCCTAAATATTTCAATTAATATTTTGTAATCTTTAAGAAAAAAATCTTCACAAATAACTTGTCAAAAAGACTACAGTCAGTTAAAAATGAACACCGGAAACTTTAAATGAACGATGACTAGCGCCATAATCCTTGTGTAGTTACTGTAAAGTGTTACTAAAAACAAAAAAAGTCTTGAGGAGAGTGGCTAAAACATGCCAACAGTGTTTACCGAAATTAACAATGATACAAGCGTGTCAAGGAATTTAGATTGCAAGCAAAAAGGGGTGTGAATGGCTGGCATAATATCAGTTTCCCGCACGCATCTAGCCCAGCGTCGTCAGAAATTGCGTCGGCAGCGGCAGATGAGAATTATTCAAGCTATTTGGCGAACTTTTGCCATTACTGGCTTGGCGGGTGGATTGCTGTGGGTGGCAGTCCAACCAGTGTGGATGCTAAAAACTCCTAAACAAATAGTGATGAAATCAGGTAATAAATTACTGTCGGATCAAACAGCTCAGTCATTATTGGTGCTGTCTTACCCTCAGTCTTTGTGGCGGATTGAACCATCGGCGATCGCTAACTCTTTGAAGAAACAACCAACTATTGCCCAAGCGAGCGTCAGACGCCGCCTATTTCCTCCTGGATTAATCATTGAAATCCAAGAACGAGTACCTGTAGCGGTAACTCAAACACGTGGCAACAAAAAAGTAACAATCGGCTTACTAGATGCAAGTGGGGGCTGGATGCCTTTAGAAAAATATACATCACTGAATCCCACTAAAAAATTACCCAATCTCAGAGTAATTGGTTCGCCAAATCAATATTGCCCCTACTGGACTCAACTCCATGAAGCTGTGAGCCAAAGTCCCGTGAAAGTGATGGAAATTGATTGCCAAAATCCAACAAATTTAATTTTGAAAACAGAACTAGGAAATGTTTATCTCGGTGTTCCAGGCCCCCAGTTATCTGAACAAATTAAGGTACTCGCCCAAATGCGCCATTTAGCAACAAAATTTAATTCCGATCAAATAGAGTATATTGATCTGAAAAATCCTGAATTCCCATTAGTACAAATGAACCAAAAAGACCAAAAATTAACTCCCAAAATTCCTAAAAACATCTAGCGTGTTTATTATTTTGATAGCTCCTAGTAAATTAAGAAGCTTTATGCTGATAAATATATTTATTATTTTCAGTTTTCCAGCAAATCGCACGAAAATCGGCATTAACTTCTAATTAAAATGAGAAGATTAATCATAAAATCTCTATTGCGAGTAACAGACCCTCAATTGTTACCTTAACATCTAATAGTAGGGTGCAAGATGTCAAACAATCTAATGATGGTCTTTGGCGTGCAAAACGCCTTGTGCCCATACATTCTTTGACTAAACCCAGTGCAAAAAAAGAAAAAATTGCTTGAGCTTTTCATTTAGATCGGACTCGTGAGCAGAGGGCACTGATGAGAACGGTTTGCGCCGCCTTCCAAGTGCAGAGGCAAAAAAGCTCTAGCTTTGGTCTGTTGAGGACACTTCCAAAGACAGTTTACCGAAGTTTCAATCTGTAACGAAAAATGCCACCCAAAGTTGCGTAAGCATTGCTTTTGGGCAATAAGTTTGGACTACTCTGTGCTGTAATTCCTATTAGGTGACAAAATCTCTTAGAAAATCTTGATTTGTTGGCCGCACTAGTCAGGGTTCTTGTCAGATAGACTATTGCTCCAACAAAGTGTCCATTGAGACCACCCAAACAACAAATTAATCAGGTATAGTCTGACAAGTAAATTCTTGCTTAGTTTAACCTTAAGGATAAGTAAGTAAAAGGTAAATTTTGTGTCTAAAGTTGCAATCATCCCCAATGGTCAAACCTATTAACAATATTATTGAGGCAGAGAAGATACGCTGTAGTGTGTCTTTACAAGTTATGCCCGCCGCTGAAAATAATCAAGAGATTAATGTCTGGTTGAAGTTATACAGGTCAGTTTTAGATAAATATAGGTATACTTCTCTAGAATTGGCTGTGCGATCGGCTGTGTTAACAGCTTATCTCATAGCAAATTTTCGCACTGCTAATTCTGTTAGGCTTGGCAGTAGTGAAAACAATAAAGAACAACGCCATAGTATTGTGGCATTGTCAAACTAAAGTTGACTCTTAGGTGAATAACACCTGAAAAAGTCGTTTATCTACCCTTTCACAAATCCAATGACACTTGATAATAACCAAGGACTTAACTATAAAAATTCCCAATCTACGGGACAGCCGGGATTCTCTCTGGCAGTTAACTCAACCAATCCCTTTAATAACTCTGGACTGAACTTCGGGCAAAATCACGATAAGAAGATTTCTCCGGAAAATAGCCGAATTGGCGAGATTGTTCCTGGTCGGGTCGCTAACATCAAAGTGATTGGTGTCGGCGGTGGTGGTGGCAATGCTGTTAACCGCATGATCGAGTCTGATGTCTCTGGGGTAGAGTTTTGGTCAATTAACACTGATGCCCAAGCTCTTACCTTAGCTGGCGCTCCAAGTCGATTGCAAATTGGGCAGAAGTTAACACGGGGTTTAGGAGCAGGTGGTAATCCTGCTATCGGTCAAAAGGCAGCTGAGGAATCACGGGACGAAATTGCTACGGCTTTAGAGGGTGCAGATTTAGTATTTATCACTGCTGGTATGGGGGGTGGTACTGGAACGGGTGCAGCACCAATCGTGGCAGAAGTGGCCAAAGAAATGGGCGCTCTCACTGTTGGTGTAGTCACACGTCCATTTGTTTTTGAGGGACGCCGCCGCACCAGTCAAGCAGAACAAGGTATTGAAGGATTAAAAAGTAGAGTAGATACACTGATCATTATTCCCAACAACAAACTTCTGGAAGTGATCCCCGAACAAACGCCTGTGCAAGAAGCTTTTCGCTATGCAGATGATGTGCTGCGTCAAGGGGTACAAGGTATTTCTGATATCATCACAATCCCCGGTTTGGTAAATGTTGACTTTGCTGATGTCCGAGCAGTTATGGCAGATGCGGGTTCGGCATTGATGGGAATAGGCGTTAGCTCTGGAAAATCCAGAGCTAGAGAAGCAGCGATCGCAGCTATTTCTTCACCATTACTAGAGTGTTCTATTGAAGGCGCTAGAGGAGTTGTATTTAATATTACTGGTGGCACTGACCTGACTTTGCATGAAGTGAATGCAGCCGCAGAAGCAATCTATGAAGTAGTTGATCCCAACGCCAATATTATTTTTGGGGCTGTAATTGATGACAGGCTTCAAGGTGAGGTAAGAATTACTGTAATTGCCACCGGATTTACAGGTGAAGTGCAAGCTGCGGTACAACAAAGCGTGCCTAACGTTCGAGTAGCACCGAATACCTCAAAGCGTCCAACAACACAGCAACCCCCTGTTAATCCCCCAACCTCAACTCCAACTCCAACTCCAACTCCAATTCCAGAACCAAAAGAAAAACCTGGATTAGATATACCTGATTTTCTGAGAAACCGACGTACACCAAGGAATTAAAAGATTTTGGATTTTAGATTAACTTAGCAGTCTCAGGTCAGGCTGAACACTGTATAAAATCTGCTACTTCCGCCAGGGTTTTACCAAGGGCAGGGATAAGCAATCTTTTGCCGTCCCCAATTTTGTCAATTGGTAAAAAAACTCGTCAACACTACTTTATAGAATGAATTTGGGCAGGAGTCTACTGGCTTGCATGTCCAGCTATGCTTTAAGAAGAAAACAATAGGAATACCTGCCCAACTAAGGATGCATCACCGAAAGCGTAGCGGTAGCGAGTCCACGAGCATCCGCAAGAGCGTCACAGCCCGTTTTAGATAGACTATTGATACATCTACCCTTCACCATCTGTTAAACTCATTTTCCGCACAAGTAAGTATACTTGCTAAAAATAAGTAGCATATAAAACCCAATTTACATAAGTGTCCAAAGAAAGTCTGTTTGCTGAGAAATAGGACATCAACCAAAAAAAATAAATGTAAATTATTTTTGGATTTTTAATGTCTGTTCAATCCATTGAATAACCTGATGACCAAGGTGAGTACCATCTAGGCGGTCAATCTCACGAATTCCGGTAGGACTAGTGACGTTAACTTCAGTTAGGTAGCCACCGATAACGTCAAGACCTACAAAAATTAAGCCGTCTTGACATAAGCGTTCGGCGACTTGAGTACAGATTTCATACTCTCTTGGGGTAATTTCGGTTTGAGCGACTGTACCACCAGTTGCCATGTTATTGCGAAAATCTGTTCCACTAGAAAGGCGATTGAGCGCACCAATTGGTTCACCATTGAGCAGGATAATTCGCTTATCTCCCTCTTTTGCTTGTGGTAAATAGGTTTGCACCATTACTGGCACTTTACCTTGGAGGGTACTGAGTTCAACAATGGAGTTAAAATTGCGATCGCCTGATTGCAAAAATAAAATTCCTTCGCCAGCTTTGTTACCCAACGGTTTGAGAACTGCTGCCCCCTTTGCTTCCATAAATTGCCGGATAAACTGCTTATCAGCACTGACAATCGTTTCTGGAATCGCTTTGGTAAACTGAAGGGCGTACATTTTTTCATTTGCCCCTCGGATGCCACTGGGACTGTTAATCAACAGAGTTTTATTTTGGTCAATGTAATCGAGAATATAGGTAGCATATAGGTAAGAATCATTGACAGGTGGATCTGTCCGCATAAATACGGCGTCCATTGTTTCTAAAGAAGTTAAGGAGGAATCGCTCAACTTATACCAAGGATTCGCCGCTACCCAGCGTCCCTCGACTAACTGTACTGGTACAAGTTCGACTCGCTGTAGGACAGCCCAAGCTTTGCCCTCCGCCACACTCAACAGATTTGCCTGAGTCACCCAAACTTCATGTCCCAGGATTTGGGCTGCTTCAATTAAGGCAACACTGGTATCATGAGACGGATCAAGTAGATGGATAGGATCAATGATAAAAGCCAGTTTCACCCTTTATACCTCAATCACCAAGAAATTAAATGGTTATTCAATTATTATCTCTTGATGCTCTTACCAATTGATGTACATATTTACTGCTGAGTAGAATCTGGAGGGTAAAGTCTTGTGGGCAGATTGGTTTTGTGAGCAAACCCGTAGACAAGGCAACGCATTGTTTTTTTAGAGTTGTAGCGACTACCGTGTAATTTGCAATGGTTTGTCGCTAGCGCAATACTTTCTGAACCTATACGCTATTGCTAGAAGTTAGTAGCTTATCTAGCTTGCCTTGACTTTCTAAAGCGTGGATATCATCACAACCACCAACATGATTGTCGTTGATGAAAATTTGCGGTAAAGAACGGCGTCCATTTGCTCTTTGAGCCATTTTATTTCTGGCTACTTCATCTCCATCAATGCTGTATTCGATAAATTCAACTCCCTTGTTTTTCAGCAAACTTTTGGCACGAATGCAAAACGGGCAAGTCCTCCAAGTGTAAATTTCTACTTTTGCAGCCATGATGTCCTCAACTTGATTTAATACTTTTTAATTTTAGAGCTTTGCCACTGACTGTGGCTGCTTTATTCCTTGATAACCTAATCTACAGAAATCGTTAATGTAAGTAGGCAAAAATAAATAAAAGTAATATTAAGTGATGTAAAAAGGGAAATATTTTTTGTTTTTCTTCTGGAGTCCGAAAACACCCAAGGCAAATAATCCTAATACTGCGGTTGTACTGGGTTCAGGTACTTTTTTCGGTTGAGGTGCAGGGGGTTGATAATATCTATTATTTTCAATGGAAAATGCCATAGTTACTATTAACTACAGCATTTTCAACTAGATATTAAAAATTTATTTCAGTATTTACTGAGAATCAACGGCGTATTCAATCAGCTTGGCAAGGCGCTGACGTAGGGTTTCTAATCCCAAGCGCTGACTCGCGGAAATAAATACCGCCAGGGGAAATTCTTCTCTAGCTAGAGCTAGTGTCTCACTATTGGCTTGATCAATCTTGTTAAAAATCACTAGCGCCGGGCCAGGAGTTATTGGCATTTGTGCCAAAATTTCTCTGACTGAGCGAATATGACGCAACCAAGCAGGGTGAGACAAATCTACCAAATGTAGTAGGGCATCGGCTTCTGTGACTTCCTCCAAGGTGGCGCGGAAGGCATCCATTAATGATGCAGGCAGTTCGTGTATGAACCCTACCGTATCTGTAATTAGAATTTCCTGATGTTCATTTGTTTCACCATAAGGAATCGCCAGACGGCGCGTTGTGGGATCGAGAGTAGCAAATAACTGGTCGGCTGTATAAACTTCTGCATTAGTCAGGGCATTTAGCAAAGTGGATTTACCAGCGTTGGTATATCCAACTAAAGCGACTGAAGGAACTTCCTGATGCTGTCGTCGCTGCCGTAACCGCGAACGATGGGCTTGCAACTGGTTCACTTCTTTTTGCAGTCGGGAAATACGCTGTCCAATGGCACGGCGTTCAGTTTCCAGTTTTGTTTCACCAGGGCCACGAGTCCCAATACCACCACCCAATCGGGACATCGTGCGACCTCTACCAGCTAGTCGCGGCTGCATGTATTCTAACTGTGCTAGTTCTACTTGCAACTTACCAGCACGAGATTGAGCGCGTTGGGCAAAGATATCCAAAATTACTTCGGTGCGGTCAACCACCCGGATACCAATTTGCATTTCTAAGTTGCGGACTTGGGAAGGTGAAAGGTCGCGGTCGAAGACAACGAGGTTAACTCCTAGTGTTTGGGCAGTTAGGGCAATTTCTTGCACCTTACCTTCACCAACTACTGTCTGGGGATGAACGCGCGATCGCCTTTGTTGTATTGTCTGTAATACATCTCCCCCAGCAGTATCAACTAAACGCCCCAATTCTAATAGAGTGTCTTGGAATTGTAGGGGAGTCATCTCACTGGTCATCAGCCCCACAATCAGCACGCGATCGTGGTCAGCATCTACTTCCTGAGCGACATATTCGCGCTGGAATTCCGCTTCCAGATTTTCTACTAAATCTACTAAATCCTGCTCTGCCAGATCGTCCAAGTCCAGAGGTGGCGATATATTCCAACTTGGAGATTGGATTTGGCTTTCCTCTACTTTGAGAGCCGCAGGACTAGTAATCAGGGTGCGAGACTCTTGGGGTGTCAGATGAGCTAGATAAGCTTCTTTGACATACCCAGTCGCACCGCCGCCCCGCCGTGTAAATCCGGTTCCGGTAATATTTAGGACAACTAGGGCATCTAAGCGTTGCAGTGCCATCGCCGTGAGCGCCGCTTCGTTGGGCGGTTCTGGCTTGAGATGGGTAGCAATACAACGAATACCACTGAGTCGTTCTGCACCGTAACGGGGCAATTCCATTGGTGGTATTTGCGTTTGGCGCGGTGTGCCTACCCCGACGCGAATCACTTGTCCGCGACGGTTAATGTAGGCGCACACAGGCTGATTGACTTCTGTGCTAATTGCTGCCATACGCTGGGAAAACTCAGGCGTGGTGATGCGATCGCCTGGTATGCGCTGGTGATACAGCCGCTGTAGTTGCTTCAGCTGGCTGGACTTCAGACCTTGGAGATTTCCAAAAATAGTTTCTATAGGCGTTTATGACCAGTTAAATGGCCCCTCAATTCCTTCTATGTCTATTTTACAACAGGGTTTAAGCTCCTATCTCTCTCCTTTGAGGGATGCGTTAGGAATTAGTTCACGGTGGGTATTTATTTGAAGCTATTTTGATGGTAGTGCTATGTACACCGTTGAGCAATGGTTTTTATTCACGCTGTTTTTGAATAAAGATAAATTTGTAGCGATCGCTTTTAATTTCAATTGCTTAAAATTGAGGCTTGATATGCAAATCCCATACTTCTTTTAAATGCTTTGCATCTAATTCAGAAATTTGCCCTATTTTAGCCAGCAATAAAAACTGTTCTAAACAATTTAATCGAGACAGACGCACGGTTGAAGCAACACGCAAGCCACTTGCAGCCCAATCATTTAGAGGTACATCATTTTGTGTGCGTGGTTTTGCAGATGTAACTACTGCTACTACAACATCATTTCCATCTATCCACAACACAAGCACAGGGAGCTTTTTGGAACTGCTACCGCTAGTAAATGGAATATCTGCTACCCAAAACTCACCTGCTTGGATAGTCGTCATAAAGTCCTTCGTCTTCTGGTGCGTAGCCGTTCAAAAAAGCGTCATGGTTGCGGGTACTTTTGGGTTCTTCCGCTTTTTGTTGGATGGTGATTACCCAGCGTCCTGTAGTTATATTTTCCAGTATTGATTCTGGGAAATTCAATTTCTCCCCTGGTTTTAGTTCAATTTCATAAGTCAGAGTAGTCAATTCATTTTGCATAAATGTTAGTTAGGATTTTTATAATGTTAGTCTAATTCATTTACGGGCGATCGCTTTTAATTTCAGTTAGTATTTTCAGTGGAAGTGTGAAAGTGATCGCTACATTAGTTTAGTGTTTATAGCGGTTATTGAGTTAAAGCTTGAAAACGCTCATCTTCACGGATACCATCAAAATCAGAGTCACTTTTTGCACATTCACGACATTCATTAGGACTTAGATTAATTGCTTTTTGTAGGTTTTCTAATGCCTGCTCAATATTACCTTGAAGGGTATAATAGCAAGCTTTGTTGTACCAAGCTTCGTGGTAATCAGGTTTAAATTTCAGTGCTTGGTTGTAGGATGCGATCGCCTCTTCATTGCGTCCTAAATCAAATAGCGCATTGCCCCGATTGTTCCAAGCTTCGTGGTAATCAGGTTTAAATTTCAGTGCTTGGTCATAGGAGTTGAGCGCTTCTTCATTACGTCCTAAATCATCTAGCGCAATGCCCCGATTGTTCCAAGCTTGGTAGTCATCTGGTTTAAATTTCAATGCTTGGTCGTAGGAGTTAAGTGCTTCTTCATTGCGTTCTAAATTGCCTAGCGCATTGCCCCGATTGTTCCAAGCTTGGTGGTAATCAGGTTTAAATTTCAGTGCTTGGTCGTAGGATGTGATCGCTTCTTCATTGCGTCCTAAATCATCTAGCGCAATGCCCCGATTATTCCAAGCTTTATTGTCATCTGGTTTAAATTTCAGTGCTTGGTCGTAGGAAGCGATCGCTTCTTTATTGCGTCCTAAATTGCGTAGCGCATAGCCCCGATTGTACCAAGCTTTGTGGTCATCTGGTTTAAATTTCAGTGCTTGGTTATAAGATGTGATTGCTTCTTCATAGCGTCCTAATTTGCGTAGCGCATAGCCCCGATTGTACCAAGCTTTGTGGTCATCTGGTTTAAATTTCAGTGCTTGGTCGTAGGATGCGATCGCTTCTTCATTGCGTCCTAAATCGTCTAGCACAATGCCCCGACTGTTCAAAGCGTCGGGATAATCTGGTTTAATTTTCAGTGCTTTGTCGTAGGATGCGAACGCGGCTTCAAATTCATCAGCAGAATGTAATAACCTACCCAGTTCACGTAGTAAACTAGCCTTTCGACTTTTTGTTTGGTGTTTTTCTGCAAGCAAGTCTTGAATTTCTAACACTTTCTCTGTCTTTTTTTCTTGGCTGAGTTTCAAATATTCATCATAATCTGCTTCATCTAATAGGCGAGATGACTCTTTATCTAACAATTCTGGTGTTGTCGGTAATTCAAATACCCCAGAACGCCAATCAAAAAAATCTGGGGCGCGATGAATAAAATAGTTTATCGAAAATGAACGTAAAAGAAAAACAAAGCTAATGGGAAAGTCATCTCTAAAGCGTTCTCGCTGTTGGTTTAAGTGATTTAAAATATGCGGAACACTAGTTAAATTGCTAAATTGTCCTTCTGTAATTTCACCAAAATTTCTTTTCTCATACTTATATAAAGAATATTCCAGACCTTTAATCAATAAAATATCAACTTGCTTGTCTTTAACAAACTCTGCCACTGGCTGATATAAATTATCAATCGACTCGACAAAGCGTAAGACTGCAATCTTCTTCTGCGGAATCTCCTGGGGAAGTTTGACAATAAACTTGTCTGCTTCTCCAGGTGTACATTGGACGAAAAACAAACCAAATCCTGATTTTCGCTTTAGTGCGCGAAGTAAGTCTTGGTAAGCTTCTTCTGGTTGTGGGGATAAATCATCATCCCAATCACTTAAATTTGGGTTCATGAAAGTTTCGCTACGGCTTCTTTAAATTCTGGAATTCCTTGAATCAATGGATGAATATCATACCAACGCTGCATCTCTCCCTCATCATCCAAATAGCGGTATTCTAAAAGACTGCGATTATACATCAAGCTCCGATACAAGTCATCATTAATAATCCGCTTAGAAGAAGACACTTCTGCTAACAGACACCATTGATGATTTTCCACAGCACGGCGAAAAGTATCTCTAGCTTGAGTAATTGCTCGTCGCACCGCCTTTTCTGAAACAGGTAACTCTTCAGTGCGTCCAATGGCATCTTGAGTTAACAATAGCAAATTCCTCACATGACCTCCACTCATCAAACAGAGTTTTTCTAAGGTTTGGAGACTGTCGAAAATTTCCGTTTCTAGTGATAGTTCCGGTGCAATTTGCCGGACTCGCTTGTTAATTACTTCTTTAACTTTCTTGAGTCCTGGCTGGTAAATGTCTCCTTTGAGAGTATTTACCATAATCATCGGCAAAATTTGGGGATCGCCGTAGATATCTCTGAGGTCTGTTGCTCTGGTAGAATAGACCATTGAAATGGGGACAGTGTAAATCAAATGGCAATCTAAAGCTTGGAGTTGTTCGCTGCGGTCTAAAAAGACTTCCTCATAGTTGGTGCGTTCTCCTTCTTTGACTAACACCATCCGGTCTAAATTATCGACAATTACCGCCAGTTGAGTTTTACCCGTAGGTAAGTTCTTTTTTGCATCCACCAGAAACTCATTCAACACCTGAATTAAAGTGACGGTGTAAGGATCAATTTTTTGGCGAATCTTCTGGCGTAATTCTGGAACAGCTCTTAAATTCGCAGTCAACTTGGCAAACTGAGCAAGTTGGGTTTCTACTTCCAGACTCTCAAACTCTATGGGAGTCTGCGCCAAATCTTTTAAATCTTCCTAACGACTTTTTAACCAGTTAAGTATCGGACGAGGACTAGCAATTTCTTTTAAATCTTTGAGCAAACGGCGGGTACAGGCAAGGAGTATATCTGTATATTGGGCATCTTCAGAATCGATATCCTCTTCATCAGCTGCAAAATAAACAACATAAAATTTCCGATTTTCTAAATACTTCTTTAACCTGAGTAATTCTGTAGACTTCCCTGCACCCCGATGACCAGAATACAATTGGCAAGTATTTGTATTTGCTAGTCGCATCCGATTTCCTAACTCTTGCTCAATATCCGCATCTCCCCGCACTTCCTGACAATCTACATATTTTGGATCGCCTGCGGGTAAGGGTTCAAAGGGGTTAAAGGCGTTGTAGAGGTTTGCGAGTAAGTCAGTACTATTAACCATAGGTAAAAAATATAGCAATGATGCTCATAATAATTGAGATCATACAGAATTGAGGTAGATGAATCCAATTCAAACACTCGTTGACGGAGATAAAAGGTGGATTCATCCACCTCAAATACTCGTCAACGGAGATAAAAGGTGGATTCATCCACCTCAAACACTCGTTGACGGAGATAAAAGGTGGATTCATCCACCTCAAACACTCGTTAGCAAAAAAACTACTACGAGATAGGAAAATCTCTACTTCCCTATTCTTACAAAAGAAAAACTGGGGTTAAAGTCTTTCGCCACTGTCTCACCGCTGTTTGTAATTCTTTCGATAACCAACTATCAAATTGCGGATAAACTGGCAAACGGGGCATCAATTCCCACCCCGCAGGCTGTAAAATTTCTCTTAATGCCTGTTCCTGAACATGAAGATAATCAGGATTCACCTCATCTTTTGGCCCTATTCCACCCAAATCTCGCGCACCAGCTTCGATACAAGCAAGTAACCATCGGTCATTTTTAACTAAATTCGGCGGAATTTGAATAGTAATATCTGGCGGTAAAATCTGACGCGCTTTAGCAATTACTTCTGGTAACTGATGAGGGTCAAAAGGTGGTGCATCAAAGGTTTGCTGATGTCCTGGACTATGAGGTTGCAAGATAACTTCTTGAATGTGGTGATAACGTTGATGCACTTGAGATATAGCTTTTAATGTTTCCCACCAATCATCAACTGTTTCCCCAATTCCCAACAGTAACCCAGTTGTAAAGGGAATCTGCAACTCTCCCGCCCATTGCAACTGCTGTAAACGAACTTCTGGTAATTTACTCGGTGCGTGCCGATGTACACTATTTAACAATGTTGGCGTTAACTGTTCCAACATCAGCCCCATCGAAACATTCACACGCTTGAGCTTTTGCATTTCTGCAAAACTCAGTGGCCCCACATTTGTATGAGGTAAAAACCCCATTGAAAGCGCTAATTCACACAAATTATAAATCCGCTCAAACCACGCCTGACGCTTTGGCGAATGGGGATGTACTTCACCGCTAAGTATGAGAATTTCACAGACTTTTTCGCTTTGAAGTGGTTTTAAAATACTGTTTGCATCTGAAAGACTCATCCAGGGACTTTTACCCGGTTCGCTGTGAAAGTTGCAATAACTACATCGATTAAAGCACTCGTAAGTGGGAACGATTGTATAAGCAGGACTATAGGTTACAAGACGAAAATTATTAATTGGCATAAGCAGAATAAATTTGCTTTTAGTAAGCAGCCTCAGGCTGATTTTAAGGGTTAGAAACGCTAACTAGAAACTTTTAATTATTCATGCCTACTTATTTATTAAAAAAACAAGAACTATTTTGCTTTATAAATTTTTGGTAACTGCCACCAAGCAACATGGGGATACTCGTGATGTTCTTCATGATAGCCGAAATGATAGCACGTAATAAATGACCACCAAATTGGACGGCTAATCGTTTGGGCACAATGAGGCTGAATATAACCTGTAATTGGTTCGCTATGTGGAAGGAAAGTACCAAAATAAAACAACTGGAATGAACTTAGAAGCGAAGGAAGCACCCAAAAAATTATTAGATTAGCATGGGGTATATGAAGGATGCGATTAGCAAACTGATATATAAGAGTTAGAGCAATAATTTGTCCCCAACTCCAGTAACCTTTCATAAAATGGAAATACCAAGCAAAGAAGCTTTTATGTTTACCATTATGAAAGTCTGGGTCTGTTTGAGTTGCTGGATTTTGGTGATGTAACCAATGCTTTTTTAATAATTTTTTATATGGTAAAAGACCATATAGTGATAGAGTTAATATCCCAATAAGATGATTAATTTTACTGTTTTGGGGAAACACTACCCCATGCATAGCATCATGAGATGTAATAAATAATCCCGTATATAAAAATGTTTGCCAAGCTATGCTAGGCAATATTATCCAAAATTGTAATTTTGAGATATCAAGAGGAAGTAATAAACTTAAGCTAATGACCCATGCGCTAATAATCACAATAGCAATGAAAAGTCCTTGAAACTGAAATTCACTTTTCACTACTGGAGTCAGTTTTATTTCATGGCTGGGTGGTTGTTCTAATTGAATCACGCTTTTACTCTGCCTAGTATTCAGGTGAAAATTCCTAAAATATAGTCACCATAAAAAGCACTAACCACCAGCCAGAAAACTCTATTAGTGGTAAGTGTTTTGCATCGGATAGTGCCAACACTTTAAGATATTTAGATATATTAAGTTGCTTGAACTATTATTACACATACAACCGCTATACCAAAAATAGTTTTTGGTTTAGAGGTTGATTTATATAAGTTATAATACTGCTAGTAAAGTATTATTAATAACTAGTATTTTTAATGTAGGATTTTTGAAACAGCCGAAGCCTGAGAAAAAGACGGTAACAGAATCAGCAGCAAGAATAAGGAACGAAATGTAGTAATTCCTGCATGACACTGTAGCCGTTGAGATTCCAAACTAATGTAGGCTAGAAAGTCATTGTTGGCAAGCGATCGCTCCAAAGTTCAGACCGAGGATTAAACCTCAACTCTAAGGATGAGATTTTCAAGCTTTTCAGGAAACACTTTGAAATTAGCGAAATAGTATTTATATTGTCAAAAAAATCTAATGGTAATTATAAAATTTATTGGTTTTTCTTATCTAAACTAATAAAGATAAAATAATAAATATGGCTCCTAGTAAGCTAAAAGTCTGGAGCCACTTAACTACAAGAGAATGCTCATAGTTACTCGCATTCTCGTTTAGTTACATAGTGGCGGTAGCGAAACATTGCTTCTAATTGCGCTTGCACTAGCCAACCACTGACAAGTTCAATAGTTCCTCCACCAGGCATAGAGAAGGAAATAGCGTCAGTTAATCTGGTTTTGCCATTTTCCAGTTCAAATTCATGTCGATGTAACCAAGATTCAAAAGGGCCAGATATCTGTTCGTCAGTAAACAGGCGATATTTGTCACATTCAGTATGACGTGCTAACCAAGTTAAGGGTAATGGGCCGAGAAACAAGCGAAATTCGGTGATAGCACCCACGTTTAGCCCTCCCTCACGACGAACCACTTGGACTGGCTGCCAAGGTGGATTCAACAGTTGTAAAATATCTGGCCTTTCGTGAAATTTCCAAACTACTTCTGGTGAGGCATTAATTATTGAGGAATGTTTAAAGTGCAGCATGGAAAGAAAAACCTAAAATTCAGCTTTCAGATTCGGTATCAATTTCGATATCTAGGGTATCTTCATCAACCCGCACATACAAAATATTTGGGTTACAACAAACTTGACAATCTTCAACGTAAGATTGCTGTCCTCCAGCACTCAAATCAATAAAAGTTAAGTTCGGTTCGCCGCAATAAGCGCAGTAATACTCAGCTGTGTTTTGCATCAAGTTTTCAGCTATGAATTCAATGGCTGTAGTTCTTTTGGAGATGGATTGATATAACTCTGAGCATCAGCCAAATGCTTTAGTAGTGTAGACTGTGGCAGAGGCCCTTGCAAGTGGCTCCAGGGTAATACTTGTTCTGTTGACCATTCGGCGTGGACGTAGAAATCTAAATCGGGGATTTGCCCTTTGAGTTGCTTGAAAGCACGTTTGTAGCTACCCAAGGAATCGCCAAAGTCACGAGTAAGTTCAAGAAGCTGGGAAAGTCTGCGATCGCCTCTCGATAACAAAGCCTGTATAATCGACCAATTATAGCTTTCTGGGCGAAATTCTATCCCCTGCGGTTTTAGCTGTTTTTGCAAAAACTGCAACCGCTTTTCGGCTTGGCGATTCACCCCAAACCATTGAAACGGCGTATGTGCTTTGGGTACAAAAGTGCTGCAACCGTATGTTAAGCGTAATCCTGGTGCAGCTTTTTTGATATCACGCATCATCGCCACAGTTTGCTCTAAATCTTCTGCTTCTTCACCAAGAATTCCTGCCATTCCGTAGAGTTTCAAACTTTTTAAGCCGCCAGCTTTGGCATTTATCGCTGCTTGAATAATTTCATCGTTATGCAGCTTTTTGTTGACGATTTGGCGGATTTTTTCGGAACCACTTTCTACAGCAATGGTAAGCGATCGCGTGTCTCGTTTTGTCAAAGTTTCTGCTAACTGGACTGTTACAGTATTAGTTCGGACTGAGGCAATACTGAGACGGACATCATCATACTTTGGCTGACTAATATAATCTAGCAACGCCTCAAATTCTGGATGTTGAGTGACTGAAGCCCCTAATAATCCTAGCCGATTTGTGACTTCTAAACCTTTGGCGATCGCTGGAATTAATGAATTTTCCAGACTGGCTGTTCTAAAAGGCAGTGTGAGATAACTCGCCAAACAAAAGCGGCACATTTCTGGACAACTTCTCACAACTTCCACCATATAAATATTTTCCCATGCCGCTTTTTCAGTAACTACAGTAGATGCCGATAGTGTATTTCCTTTATAAGTTTGCTTTTGCACCACTGCGGGAATTTCGGGAGAAATTGGTTTAATTGACTTTACTTCACCATCTTTCGTGTGATACTCCACTTCATACAAACTAGGTACATAAATTCCTGGTATTTGTGCAAGTCTTTTTAGTTGAGTTTGTCTTGAGGCATTTCTCACTTCTTTGTAAGCCTCAATAAAATTCCCTAACAGGGTTTCACCATCCCCCAGCAAAATTACATCAAAAAAATCTGCAAAAGGTTCGGGGTTAGCAGTGAGAACTGGGCCACCACCAAAAATTATCGGATGAGAATCATCACGAGAGGTTCCTCGAATAGGAATTTCTAAAGATTCCAGCAAATTTAAAATATTCACATAATCCAGTTCCCACGAAATAGAAAATCCCACAATTTCCGGCGTTCTGGGGAGTTGTTCGTGAGTATCGGTAAACAGGCGACTCACCTGCACATCATCACGCATTGCAAAAGTTGCCCACACTACCTGATAGCCAAGGCTTGTAATACCTACATTGTACTCATTGGGAAAGGCGAAGATTATGGGGATAGCGTTGGTGTCTGGGGTAGTAGGGGTAAAGAGAAGACGTTCAGAGTCAAATACAGATGATGTCACAGGTGTTTGTTAGAGGCAAGTTTATCTATATTTAATTTTAAGCCATAGAATAATTAAGTTAAAAATCAATGTTATGGCATTAGCAAGAATAATTGGCAAGGATTGTAAATAAATTCCATAGATTAGCCACAAAAAAACACCACTTATGAATGTAATCAGCGTAACAAAAGAAACATCTTTTGCTGATTTTGTTTGCCAAGTTTTAAACATTTGTGGCAAAAAAGAGATTGTGGTTATTGTGGCGGCAGCTAATCCTAAAATTGTTATAAAATCCATGCAATGTAACCAGATAAATTCATTTGTAGTTTAACGTCAAAGTAACACTTGTCTTACATTAAAATTTACTTAGTTTCTCTTTTGCTTTTTTGATTCAGATTTTATTATTTGAGTTTTTGATATAAGACTTTGCCCAAGCATACCGCTGTGGATCTTTATTTAGTAGGTAGTTTATCACTTGCCGACGCTGACTTTCATCCTTAGTATTCTTCACTACTCGCTTGATTTCAGAATCCATATCTCTAGGATTAGCACCACGTTTTATTGCTTCTTGAAACCAATATTCACCATCTGAATATTGATGTCGTTCAAAACAAATGGCTCCTATCAAAGTGTAAGGGTGATGGCTTTTTGGTTGATACTCAATAGCTTGACGGGCGCAATTTTCTGCTTCATCTAATTTTCCAATATCTCGAAAAGCTCCACCTCTGCTAGTTAGCAAAGCTGACTTAAGTTTATTTTCTTTAATTTTGTCTAATTGCAAATTATTTGTCAGTTGCAATGCCTGTTTTGGTTCATCTGCTTTGCGCCAATGGCTGCTCGCATTTGCTAAGTTCCATTTGTTCTCAGTGCGTTGAAACTTCTGCTCATAAAAATTTGCTTCAATTGTGTGGTAAGCAATCCAAATTTTACCAGAGAATAATTTAGTCTCTTGATACTGAGACTCTTTTTGCCTATAATAACTATATGTTGGTTGAAGTACTTCAATTCTAGTCTCTTGAAGCCAAGCAACATCTGTTGGTTCAAGTCGCTCTTTTAACTCAAGCTTTTGCAAAATTGTGTATAAAAGACTGGTGTGTAATTTATCTTGATAGCCTAAAACATCATATTTTGATTTCAAAGCTGCAAAGTGCTTTTGTTTAGCAAAAATAATGATATCTTCATATCTATTATTTTTCAACCACTCAATTTCTGACTCATTAAGTAGTTCTCTTGAATCTATTTTATATTTTAAAATAGAGACATATTTTTCATTTGCAATTTCTATAATCTTAGTCAGCTTGCGTTTTTTGAGGAAGTTAATGTCCTGTTCACCTAACTGATTCGACAACTCAAGTCTTTTAAGAATTTTATACAGGTGACTCTTGGGCGATGAATCCTGATACTCAGTTGCTTTATACTTAAGTCTCAAAACGGCAAATTCTCGTGTTTGTTCCAACTCTTGAGCAATGGCAATAGTTTCGCTAAGTTCTTGCTGTTCCAACCAGTTAATCTCGGAATCACTCAAATTATTTTTGGCATCAATATTTTGCAGTATTGAATATAGTGGATTTGATAATGATAAATCAGAGTGTAGATTCACTTGGTATTTATCTCTTAATTTAGCAAAGTGAGTTTCTTTTACAGACTCTTGTTGTTGAAAAATTTCTGCTGTTTCAAAGAGTTCATTATCCATCAGCCAATTATATTCAGAATTACTTAAACGTTCTGTTAACTCTAATTTTTTGAGTATTTGATAAAGTTGACTATCAGGATATGAGTCTTGATATTTAGTAGCTTGATATTTAAATTTAAGTTGACTAAATAGTTTTACCTCTTGAGCAATTTTATTAGTTTCATATAAACCATTTGCTCTTAGCCATTTAACCTCTGAATCAGTAAGGAAATTTCCTGACTCCAGTTTCAAAAGAATGAAATAGAGATGACTAGATTCCCAGGAACCGTTATAAATTGTAGCTTTGTACTTAGACTTCAATTTGGAGAATTCAAATTCTAAATTTCCAAATTCTTGTACTTTATATTTCTGCTTTTGCTTGATAGCTTCTAAAGTCTCCTCAAGCCGAGATTCTCCCAACCAATTAGATTCTAAGTCAAGAAGTTCAATTCCTAAGTCAATTTTTCGTAGTATAAGATACAGCAAACTAGCGGGTAATGAATCTTCATATTGAGTTGCTTGGTATTTGGACTTTAAAGCAGCAAAGTGTTCTAAGCGATTTTGAAACTCTTTACCCATATTGCTAACATATGCGACCGCACGTAGTTAAATGTGTTATCCGCCACTATAGCAATATCAGTAAAAAAGGGCGAGTCAGAAACCCACCCTCGAAGCATAAATATTTACTGAAAGTCAAAGTATAACCCCTACAAAACCTTACACTGTCCATGATGCCGTAACAAATGGTCACACAACACCAGTGCCACCATCGCCTCGACCATTGGAACTGCACGCGGTAAGACACAAGGATCGTGTCGTCCTTTCGCCGCTAGTAGCGTTTCTTCACCTTCACGAGTTACTGTTTTTTGCTCTTTTCTAATTGTCGCCGTTGGCTTAAATGCAACTCGTAAAATAATATTTTCCCCATTGGAAATTCCCCCCTGAATACCACCAGAACGGTTAGTTACAGTGCGAATTTCACCATTTTCATCAATATAATATTCGTCGTTATGCTCAATTCCCGTTAACAGCGTCCCTCCGAAACCGGAACCAATTTCAAAGCCTTTGCTAGCCGGGAGAGACATCACACCTTTAGCGATATCAGCTTCCAATTTATCAAATACTGGTTCGCCTAAACCTTTCGGCACATTACGAGCTACACATTCTACGACACCGCCGATAGAATCACCTTGTCTACCAACTTGCTCAATTAATTCAATCATGAGATCGCTACATTCGGCATCAGGACAGCGAACGATGTTGCTTTCCACTTGTTCTAAGGTGACAGTATTTGGATCGACTACACCTTCCAAGTCCTTAATGCGCTTGACATAACCGATAACTTCAATATTGGCAACTTGACGGAGAATTTTTTTAGCGATCGCACCTGCTGCTACTCTGCCAATTGTCTCACGCGCTGACGACCTACCTCCGCCTTGCCAATTACGAATGCCATATTTTGCATCATAAGTTGCATCTGCATGAGAAGGGCGATACTTCTCGGCCATTTCGTCGTAATCTTGGGAACGAGTGTCTTTGTTCCGTACCAAAATCCCTATAGGTGTTCCTAGTGTTTTGCCTTCAAATACACCTGATAAAATTTCGCAGGTATCGGCTTCTTTGCGAGGTGTGGTAATTTTACTTTGTCCCGGACGCCTTCTATCTAATTCTACTTGAATTTCTTCTACCGAAATTTCTAGTTGTGGAGGACAACCATCAATCACAACCCCCACACCACCGCCGTGAGATTCACCAAAAGTAGTTATACGAAATAGATGACCAAAAGTATTGCCCATGATCTTAAAGAAAAAGGATGAGGCTTATGTATTTTAACTAGAGTTTGTGCAAAAGTTAATTTTTATGCTTTGGCACTCGCAATGTGTAAAAGGGACTGAGGACTGGGGATTAGGGATTGGGGATTGGGTAATCAGCTGAAAAATGATGTTTGGGGTTATTACCTACAGCAAATTTTGGAATGTTTTCCCAGTACCCAGTCCCGGAGCGGCGTTTTTCCCACCGCTAACATAAAGGTATAGCGGGGGACTCTTCACCGCAATCATGTTGACGTATAGCCTTTACCTATACAAATAAGAGAGCGCCCTCCGTTACCAGAGGGCGCTCTCTTATTTAGCTAAACTTGAGAATTAACCGTTGATAGCAGGAGCGGCTAGAGCTACAGGAGCAACATCACCAGCAGCCAAATCTAGAGGGAAGTTGTGAGCGTTACGCTCGTGCATTACTTCCATACCCAGGTTAGCGCGGTTGATTACATCTGCCCAGGTGCTGATGACGCGACCTTCAGAATCAATGATTGATTGGTTAAAGTTGAAACCGTTCAAGTTGAATGCCATTGTGCTTACACCCAAGGCGGTGAACCAGATACCGACTACAGGCCATGCTGCTAACAAGAAGTGCAAGGAGCGGCTGTTGTTGAAAGAAGCGTATTGGAAGATCAGACGACCGAAGTAGCCGTGGGCTGCAACGATGTTGTAAGTTTCTTCTTCTTGACCGAATTTGTAACCGTAGTTAAGGGACTCAGTTTCGGTGGTTTCACGAACCAAGGAAGAAGTTACCAGAGAACCGTGCATTGCACTGAACAAGCTGCCGCCGAATACACCTGCTACACCTAATTGGTGGAAGGGGTGCATCAAGATGTTGTGTTCTGCTTGAAACACGATCATGAAGTTAAATGTTCCGCTTATTCCTAAGGGCATACCATCAGAGAATGAACCTTGTCCGATGGGATATACCAAGAATACTGCACTTGCTGCTGCAACGGGAGCAGAGTATGCGATTGCAATCCAAGGACGCATTCCTAAGCGGTAGGATAGTTCCCATTCACGACCCATGTAGCAGAATACGCCAATCAAAAAGTGGAAGATTACCAACTGGTAAGGACCGCCGTTGTACAACCACTCATCTAGAGATGCTGCTTCCCAAATTGGGTAGAAGTGCAAACCGATGGCGTTGGAGGAAGGTACTACTGCACCTGAGATGATGTTGTTTCCGTAAATCAACGAACCTGCTACTGGTTCGCGGATACCATCGATGTCTACTGGAGGTGCAGCGATGAAGGCGATTACGAAGCAAGCGGTAGCTGCTAGCAGGGTGGGGATCATTACTACGCCGAACCAACCGATATATATGCGGTTATTGGTGCTGGTGATCCATTCGCAGAATCGATCCCATACGTTGGCGCTTGAGCGCTGTTGTAAGGTTGCTGTCATTGTTTTATAAATGCGATTATTTGCAGATGAATTTTAGGTAGGTTTGACTACCTGTTACATATCTTAAACAATTTATTGCGTTTTGTAAAGTACTTTCGGAAAAAACTTTTTCTTAGGATTTACGCACCCACAGAAAATCCCCAAACCTTTGAAAAAGGGGGGACTTTAGGTGATACCACTTGGAATTTTAGATTGTGGATTGTGAAAAATGCACTTTATTCTTCAATTCGCCACTGGCTGCTTGGATATGGATGTACTCACTTCTGGCAAAGGTGGACGCACAGATAAATAAACCAATGGGCCAAATAGCGGTATCAAGGTTATTAACCAGAAAAACTGCGGATTTTTCCAACCGCGACGTGCCATATCATCCCCCAATAATGCAGGAAATAATAGGCAGAGTAAGCAAAAATCTAAACTCATCACATTGATGAAACGGTTAGTTTGCCACTCTTGCACAAAACTGCCCCAATCTCCTGCTCTTAAACCGTAGGTAACTAGAATAACCGTGGCTACCGTTAACACAAAACCAGTCACACGAGAATCTAGCAACTTGAGCAAGGTATTCTTTTGACCGAGAAACTGATTATTTGGTTCTCTAAGAGCTAAGTACGGCAACAAGGCAAAAGCACCAACTGCGAAAGAAGTAGTAGAAAACAGCCAAGCAGGTATTTTTTGTCCTCTACCATCAATAAAGACTACTGCGCTGTAAATAAGAGGCCAGATGCCCATGAGGTTGAATAGTACTATGACCAACGGGTTAACACCTTGCCACTGGCCGATAGAAAGGTTTTTAATTAACTCGAATGTACCGACTTGATCAGGAGGCGCGAAGAAAAAAGCATAGACAACAAATCCGAGCCACAGTAGACCAAAGGCAATTTTTCTAAGCATGAAAGATTTGAGTAGTATTAATTATTGATTTTGCCGTTACAAATTCGGCTATCTGCTTGCTATGGTATTGTTCACTCACCTAAAGGCGTAGTGGCTTGTTCCTAAATATAACCTGATACGATTAATCCCTATTAAGGATTGAAATAATTGAAAGCTTCTGAGAGGTAATCAGCAGCAGATGCTACTACTGCGATCGCACTTTCATAATCTAGGCGCGTTGGTCCCAAAACTCCCACACTTCCTACGGGTATGGAACCTCGGCGATAGTTAGAAGAAATCAACGTGCAGGTACGTATCGGTTCTAATCGATTTTCTGCGCCAATACGAACCGTTACCTTTGGTTTTCCACCATCTTCTGGTTCTGGTTCCTCAAATATTAATCGCCACAGTTGGTCTTGTTCTTCTTCCAACAGTTGGATAATCGTTTGTACTTGCTGTAACTGGGAAAATTCTGGCTGGCGCAAAACTTCTGATACACCCCGAACCATAATTTGGGTTGCAGTCGGTGCAAGAGTGCGACGAGTCAATTCGGCAACTGAGTTTTTCAAGAATTCTCCGTAACGTTGGAACTCTTGATCTAGTTCGCTCCAGTTGAGGTAAGCTAATTCCAACAAACTTCGCCCCCGCAGGTGACTATTCAAAAAGTTAGAAACAATCTGCAACTCGCGATCAATTACCTCTGAATCCCGTTGTGTTTCCTCTGGTATTGGCGACAAATCCATCAATTTAGAATGTGTCTCGTAACCATCTGTTACCACAATCAGCATGATCCGTCCGGCTTCAATTTGCACTAATTGCAGATGTCGCAATAGCGCTGTGGTCGTTTGCGGCATAGTAATCAAGCTAATGCAACCACTCAAGGTTGCTAAAATCTGCGCGGCTCCTTGCAGTAGGGTTTCTAAACTCCGATCTTGCCACTGTAGCTGCTTTTGCAATGCCACCTCTACTTCTCGCCCTAAAATTTCCGTAGCACTTTGTGGAAGCAAGCTACGTGTAGTATCTGTTTGCGACACACTACGCGAACGCAGAGAAGGTGTAATTAGCTGGTCAACATAAATGCGATAGCCTGAATCTGAAGGTACACGTCCAGCAGAAGCGTGTGGTTGGTAGAGTAATCCAGACTTTTCTAAAACGCCCATCACATTGCGAATTGTCGCCGAGCTTACACCAAGGTCGTACTCCTCGACTAAAGCCTTTGAACCAACAGGCTCTGCCGTAGCAATATAGTGACGTACCGTTGCCCAAAGTATATGCTGTTGTCGATTTGTTAACTGAACTTCCATTATGGTATGTTTTGCTGAAGGCAAATTTTAATCAAACTCTGAAAAAAAATTTCTGGATTTAATCGAAAACACAGAATATTAATAATTTATTAAGGTAGCAAATTATATAACTACATTTTGATAATTATTTTTAAAGTTTATATATACAGCATTTTTAAGAGTAAAGTTGGCATAGTCGCTCAACTTTTTTTGCAAAAGCTGCTGATTATAATGTACCCTTACGATGCTTCTTTATAACCGTACTTTTGCACAAAATTGTATATGCAACAGTATTATTAAATACGTATTTGTTTCCAGGGACTACTGCCGAACTGTAATTTAGAGCAATCCAACATTTTTGTGCAGATGTACTTGATGCCCAAATTTCAAACTTTCTGGCAAGCCTCTAACATTGATGTACTTCTATCTTTAGCATAGCAAAAGTTAGATGGAAGAGTAAGTTCCATCTGAATAATGTATTCGAGCAAAAGCTAATACTGAGGAATTGAAGGG
Organism: Nostoc sp.; assembly: GCF_036917515.1. GTDB lineage: Bacteria > Cyanobacteriota > Cyanobacteriia > Cyanobacteriales > Nostocaceae > Nostoc. The sequence continues at coordinate 80,281 of NZ_JBALDE010000132.1, forward strand.
TCTACTAGTTGGGAATAGGCATCAATACCACCCGAAATATTTTGCACATTTGTAAAACCTTGGGCAATCAACCACTGGCACATTTGGGCAGAGCGGATGCCGTGATGGCATAACACCAAGGTTTCGGCTTCGGGATTGAAGAGGGTAGGTACTCGATCTCCCCATTCCGCAAATTGACTTAAAGGTAAGTTGACAAAGCCCTCAATGCTAGCGATCGCCAATTCTTGTGGTTCCCGCACATCTACTAGCTGAATACTTGTATCACTAGAAGAAAGACGTTGCGCCAGTTCTTCTACACTAATTTGATTCATGAGTTCCCTGTCATGAGGTTTTCGTAAACAGTCCTAATACTATTTATGGTGACAGAAAATTTCTGCCTTGACATCAGCATCCATTCTCAAGAGGGTTGATTAATTCTGCTAGGCTTTCTGCTTAAATGGCTGTAAACCGTCTTTTTTAATAGGTTTAATGTGAATAGGCAACGTTCATTTATCGGTTTTATCGTAGCTGGGGCGATCGCCTTGCTAGTAATTGCGATCGCAAGCTTTTACTGGTTTTTCGCTAAAAGTCCGGCTAACCTCATTGCTTCTAGCTCTGGTCCTGGTGCAGCCATATTCGTGTCGAAACTGTCCCCTGCAATGGTTTCATTATTAACCAATCCTGACCGTTTGCAGGTCTTGGAGCGGGAAGAGGAACTATCTAAACTCAAAACTAGTTTATTCGCTAAGAGTGGCATAGATTACAAACAAGACATTCAACCCTGGTTAGGGGACGAAATTACATTAGCGATTACCACCTTAGATATTGATCGCGATTCAGAAAACGGACAGCAGCCAGGGTATTTGTTGGCATTAGCAACCAAGCAACCAGAAAAAAGCCGCGAGTTTGTCGAGTTGTTGTTTTCTAAACGAGCGTTAGCCGGAGCAAACTTAGCTGTTGAACAATATAAAGGTGTAAAACTGATTTCTGACAATTCTCAACCAGAAGAAAACTTGCTTGCTGGTGCTGTTGTCGGTGAAAGCTTCGTCTTATTTGCCAACGATCCGAAAGTACTACGAGATGCTATCAATAACGTCCAAGCACCCGATCTGAATTTGACTAGCTCACCCGAATACCAAAAAGCTACCAAAGAACGGCTAAAAGAAGGTTTAGCTGTAGCTTTCTTGAATCTTCCTATCGTAGCAAAATGGCAAGGGTTAGAGTTACCAGAACAACTTTATAATAGTCAAATCATATCCTTGGTGTTAAATCCCCAAGGATTGCTGGCAGAAACCACCTTTTTGACTTCATCAGAAATTGTCCCTCCATCTGCACCGCTATCTAAACCTGTGGAAGCATTGCATTATGTTCCAGCATCCGCAGGTTTAGCAATTTCCGGCTCGAATTTGAGTAATTTGGGTGACAGCGATCTAGCCAAACTCTGGAGACAAGCAACAGCAACCGTATATGGTTCTGGAGAAGATGTGGTTTCTCGGTTAGCAAAACCTTTGGTGGATGTTCAAAAACGCTGGGGTATAAATTTACCAAAGGATATTTTTAGCTGGGTACAAGGAGAATATGCTATAGCATTGTTACCTGAGAAAGAGCAAACAACCCCACATTGGATTTTTGTGGTGGAAAAATCCGAAGGTGTAGAACAAGGCGTTGCTCGATTAGATGCGATCGCCTCATCTAACGGATTCAGTATCAATACCCTAAATATAGACAAGCAAAAAATCTCCGCTTGGACAGAGTTAATCACAGCTACAAAAAAAAGTGATGTCAAAGAAGGAGCATCTTTCAGCATTGAAACAAAAGTGCGGGGATTGCATACAACTTTCGGAAATTACGAAATTTTCGCCTCTGACTTGGAGACGATGAATGAAATTCTCACAACCAAGGATAATTCCATAATTGACAATCCCAATTTCAAAGATAGTATCGCTGCGATTCCTTTACCAAACCAAGGTTATATATATCTTGACTGGACAAAGAGCCAGAATTTTTTAGAGCGTCAAGTACCGATTCTCAAACTAGTGGAAGTCTTAGGTAAACCATTTTTTAACAACCTGCGATCGCTCACAGTTAGTAGTTATGGAACTGACAGGCGATCGCTCAAAGGTGGCGTTTTCTTCAAACTCCATAATTCCTGAGATTTTCATAAAAGCTCAAAGTACAGAAGGTAAAAAATCATTTTATCTTCTGCACTTTCTTGCCCCATGATATTTACGTAGATTTTCTGTAGCATTTGCTATTTGTATTTGTAATCTTTGGATAGATACAGGCTGCTGGCTTAGAAATTTCGGTTCGATGTGGCAGTGAGTCTCAAATACATCAGAAATAATTTACACAATACCCAGGTAGCGATCGGTAATGGGCAAGGCAATTGGCATTGATCTAGGAACAACGAATTCTGTCGCCGCTTTTAAGTTAGCAGAAGTTGAAGTGGTGACAGCTAATGATAATACGCCTCCAGATAGGAAACTGACGCGATCGGTCATTGCCTGTGAGCAAAATAAATTTTTGGTAGGAGATCAAGCTTACAACCAACTCAGGGCTAATCCTGAAAACGTGGTTGTTTCCATCAAGCGCCTAATAGGAAGAGGTTTTGGCGATCCAGCAGTACAAAAACAAAAGTCAGAATTTGGCTACAAAATTGCTCAACCGAGCCAGGGTACAGACAATGGTATTGCAGTGTGGCTAGGAGGCAAAGAATATCAGCCAGAAGATATTTCTGCTGAAATTCTCAAAAAAGTTGTGCAAAATGCCCAAGCTTATCGCCAAGGAATTGGTAAAACAGGCGAAGTCATAGACCAAGCAGTTATTACCATCCCCGCTTACTTCAATGATAAACAACGTCATGCTACCCGCACAGCTGCACTCAAAGCTGGAATCACTCCTTTAGAATTGCTCCCCGAACCCACAGCTGCCGCCATATCTTACGGCTTTTCTCCAACTGGGGAAGATTTTAAAACAATTTTAGTTTTTGATTTTGGCGGTGGTACATTTGATGCTTCAGTGATTCAAGCAGCAGGAACTTCATTTATTGAACTGGGAAAAGCTGGGGATTTATGGTTGGGAGGAGATGACATTGACTCTCGGATCATCAAGTTTGTTAAACAGCAATTTGCCCAGCAAGAAGGAATTGCTGATATTGATGGCTTGATAACCAAAATGCCCCACTATCAAAGGGTGCGATTTAATGCTGACTTGAAGTTAGCAGTAGAACGCGCCAAAGTTGAACTAAGCACTGCTACAGTATCTCGGATTGCTCCTGCGACTCAATTACTTGACGAATTGGGTATTGCCAACGTTTGATTCACTTTCAACTTTTCAGCCCCGATCAAGTAAGGCAAGATTTAGATGAGATATATGAGGATGAAAGTATTGGAAGTATTTGGTTGGGTTTAAAGCAATCCTATCCACGCGGGACAGAAGTTTTAGTCAACTTGGAGTTAGATGAAAAAAATAGTGGGCTAAAGATGACTGCCACATTGAAAAATGCCCCTTCACAGAGAGTGAGTCGCACCTTTTCGCGAGGATACTCAGATGAGAAAATATATAAGGAATTAGAGGAAACGATCGCAGAACTCAACGACCAAAACCTAACTCCTCTCGGTGTGGAAGAAGCGCTGAAGTTAGCCTTACCAGTCGTGGAGTCAGCCAACAAAATCATCGATCCGGATACGGGAAAGGAACGCGGCTATTTACGCGATGACGCTAGTGCAAACTTAAGAAAATTCCAGGTATCCATGTCTAAGGAAAGCCTAAAAGCCGAGTATCTAATGAATGAATGCGATCACCTAGTTAAATACTGCGGATCGATAATTCCTCAACCACAGCAGGAACGATTACAAAGACTGAGTCAAGAATTGCAAGATGCCATCAACACCAATAACCTCTCCAAGATAGAATCTCAGAGTGAAGATGCAAGACGAGAACTAGACAATCTACCTGATGAGGTCAAGCTTATTCAAGCTTGTTTTTTAGCAATTCGTCAAGCTTGTGCAGTTGCACCGACTGAAGCAAATACCATGTCTGACAAACTTTTTCGGATGCTTGGCGCTATGGAAAGTGATGATGGACAGGAAGCTAATCGCTTGTGGAATGAATTGCAACCAGACATCCAGCGTTGGCTAAATGAGGAGTTACCCAGCAACAGCATTGTCACAGGAATAACGCGATGAAGATGAAGTTGAATTGTCCTGTGTGTGATTACCAAGAAATTGAAGGTGACACTTGTCCTAACTGTGATACCGACCTTTCTATAATTCGGATGCTTCAAGAATTACCGCAGGTGGAAAATCCTGTGCGACAAGTAAAAATTTCCAAATGGCAACTAGGAGTTGCTTTACTCCTGCTAATTATTGGCATTGGGTTGGGAGCAATGGGCAGTTTTATATTCCTGCAACCACAGTTACACACATTAACTGTCTCTTCTTCCAATCCAGTTATTAGCGATCGCCTAAAACTACCAGTTAATCATGCTCCTGTGACAGCTAAGAAACCCCCAAAACCAATTACCTATACTGTAAAATCAGGAGATTACCTCAGCGCGATCGCCCAAAAATTTTGTGGTAAGGGAACCTCTTGGCAAGTAATGGTTAAAGCCAACCCCCAACTCAAAGGACGGGAAGATGATATAGACGTAGGGGATGTGTTAAAAATTCCCAACTGCAAGGAGGACGCTTAATGAGCATCCTTGATAGTTTGAATGCCTTAACTAAAACTTTACTGGGAGTCGGCATTGTTGATGCCTGGAAACAAGTGCCACTGACTAAAGAAGCCAGCCAAAAAGCAGCACAATTAGCCCAAAACAAATACCTGCGAGAAGCGGTAATGATTGCAGAAAAAGCTCTCGCTGCCTGGTCGAGAAAACCAGGTTTTTGGGAGCATTTGATTTGTCAATTGCTGCTGGGTAAGCTGTTAGACAATCTTACTCAGCAACTAAAGCAATGGCGCTATCAAGTAGCAGAAGTGGATAAACTAGCTGCTAATGCCAAAACCCTTCTCAAGCAAGATACGGGCGACCCTTTTGAAACACAAGTACTTGCAAATGCGATCGCCATTTATCAACGCTGTACCAAAATTCTCCACGATGATCGCATATCGCGGGTAATCAAGCAATACCAAGAAGAACTGCAACGACGACAGCAGTTTTTGAATTTAGTGACACAGGCGCAGTCTCATGCAGAAAATCGATTTTATAAAAATGCGATCGCAGTTTACCGAGAGGCACAAAAGCTTTATTCTACTGAGTCTTTAGAAAAGGCGATCACTGCAAGTCTTGCCCAAGTCCAACAAGAAGAAATTTACGATGCTGCTTTTCAAAAGGTGCAACAAGCTGAAAGTGAAGGAAAATTACAGGCAGCGATCGCACTTTTAAAAAATGCTTTGACTAACTTTTCTCGCTCTGACGGACTTCATTTACTACAAAAGCTACAACAAACACTTAAAGGAAGAGAACAGTTTCGCCAAGGGTTAACAGCAGAAAAAGCGGGTGATTTTAAGGCAGCTACATCTCTTTATACAAATGCTAAATTGCTCTTGCCCAACTCTACATACTGCCAAATCCGGTTAGCACTTGTGGCAATTAAAACTCAGGCATGGGCAACGGCACTAACTCACTTAGAAGCTATACCTGGAGAACAAGCTGCTTACTTGCGGGGATTTGCCTACGCGCAACAAGAAGATTTACAAGTAGCTTATAAAGAATGGCAAAGGCTGACTACTCCTAACATTGCCAAGCAACGAGAGATAATCAAAAACCTTTCGCAACGTCAACGCCTACTAAGACTACAAAATATAGAACAGCTGGTAAAAGCTGAAAATTGGGATAATGCTAAAACAGAAAGTACACAATTTATCCAAAAATTTGGTTTTGATCCGTTAGTCGATAAAAATCTCAACGAACACATTCAGCCTCGTTTAGAAGTGGAAGTATGGCAAGAAAAAAACTGGAGAATTATTGTTGATAATGCTGAAAAAGCCTGGATTTCAAACCCTAATATTACCACATTGCATAATTGGGCAATAGCAAATTATTATCTTGCTCAAACTGAACCTATAAAGCTTTTTAGGTTAATAATTTCTTTTTCAACAGCCTTAGCAAATATAACTGAAGATCCAAGCCTTCAAGATGTGCCTTGGTTAGAAAATAATTCTGTAGAATTTACCTCAATTTCTTTAAATATAAAACACCGAATAGCAACGTTAATAGATACTTACAAAGATACAAACATTATTGAATATTTGAATTTACGTGATTACTACCGATTAGAATTACTATCTCTAAACCTGATGGGTGAGCCGTCAAAATGGGGAATGAAAATAAAGAATATATTTATCACACCTGGTTGTTATCAGCATTACCTTCCTCAATGGCAAGGTAGTTACGACAATAGGATAAATGCTAACCAAAAAATTTTAAATTCCCTGTATACAAATTGGGGATTAGCTATGGCTGCTTGTTTAGAAGGAGATTACCAAAGAGCAATTCAACTTAAACCCTTAACCACAGATAATTCTGATATTGCAGCATTTGCTCAGAAATTTGTTGCTTATCATGAAGGTTACTATCAGCTACAGCAGCAGAAATGGCAAGAGGCAATTATTCCTCTAAAGCAAGCAAAGCCAGAAATTCAAGCTAGTAACGATTGGCAACAAGAAATAGATAGACTTTGTGGATTGCAACGTCAAACAATATCAGAATTTCAAGAACATTTAGAGTTTGCCCAGTTTTGGTATGACCTTTTAGGAAGTAGAGACGCTAGAAGTTATCTAGCTGAGTATAAGGCAGAACAAATACGCGAACAAATTGCTAATGAACAACTTTCATTAGCAACAGGTCTAAGAGAATTACAAAAACTAAAAGAAATTGACAATCAAAATCCTGTTGTAATTGACTTAATTCAGAGAATTGAATTTCAACAAGAATTAGAATTAATTGAGAATTTATTAAAAAATAATCAATTTGAAGAAGCTGTACAACGTGCTAAAAAATCCCAGGCTCAACGTATACGTAATATTGTATCAGATATTTGCGTAGAGATATTAATCAAGGGTTTCCAAAATCGTGATTTAGGATTTGAAGATATTTATCAATTAGGCTATTGGGCTTATGAACTCTGTCCAGATGATCCAAATGTCCAAGAAGTTTACAGGTTTAGTCAAGAACTGAAGGATATTCAAAATTTAATGAAATGCGATCGTTTTGATGAAGCTGTTCATCGTGCCAAATACTCACAACATAGCTCTATTCGTAACTATGTCGCTGAGTTTTTTATTAATACCTTGGTTAAGGGTATCCAAAACCGCAATTTATCTTTTGACTTAATTCAGCAATTAGGTCGTTGGGCTTATGAACTTTGTCCAGAGGAACTTGCTTTTCAAGAAATTTACCACAGTCTGAAGATTCGTTAGTTAAAGGTATCTAATGAAATACAATCCTTACGACATTCTCGGTGTATCCCCAGCAGCATCCAAAGCTGAAATTGCAAAAGCTGTAGCAATGGCAATGAAGCACAAAAAACATCCTGTGGATATCATTGCTAAAGCCCAAAAAAGCTTATTAAAACCAGAAGAACGCATCATAGCCGACTATTTGCGTCCTATACTGCCCACTATTAAGTACTTCAAATGTAGCGATCTATCGGCTTTGCTTCAGCCAGCACCTAGACTGATGTTATTACCAGAATTTGATGGATTAGAGCAAGCGATCGCTCAATCTGCCCAAGAAGAACGCCTAGAGCAAGAGCCTTTACCAATAAACCTATCAGAGTTGTTCACCGAAGGCATTATAGCTTGTAAAGAAGAACGTTACCTCAAAGCGATAAAATATCTAGAAGACTACTGCCAAGGCTGTACAGACACTAATAGTAAAGATTACATTCAAGCCCAAATGTGGCTGATTAAAGTGTATAAAATAGTTGGACAGTTAGAAAGAGCGATCGCGCTTTGTCAGCTTTTGAGTAACCATACTCATCCACAAGTGCAAACTTGGGCAACTAAAACTTTACCAATGTTATCAAAAGAGGTTTACCATGTCTAATTTTATTCTCAGCCAAGAGAAGCGCGACTGGCTTAAACAAGAATTTGGCAACCTCCAAAAGGAAAAAGTTTTACTACAACAATCCTTGCGAGAACAGCAAACTAAAACCGCAACAAACACTGAAGATTTATTTTTAGAACTGCTAGAAATTGGTGATGCATTAGAAGCTTTACTGGATTATCTAGAACAGAACCCCAATCTCAGCCCAGAATTTCTCCAGCGTTTACCCAAGTCTTTAGGGGCGGTTAATCGGAAGTTTCTCGGTGTACTAGGAAAGCGCCATGTCTTACCTATAGAAATAGAACTGCAAAGTACACAGCCAGATTTTAATTTATGCCGTGTTGTTGATCGTGAAGTCAGAAATGATATAGCAGACCAAACAATAACTAAAATCGTCCGTCGAGGGTTTTCTTTAGGAGAGAAAACCCTGCGTCCAACAGAGATAATCACATCAAAATCAGAAATTTGAGAATCGTAGCTGCTGTTTATATCAAGAAATAACTTAGTAATTAGCTGTCCATTTTCCAAAACATCAACTGTGGCACATTTGATTGTGGCACAACCAACTGAAATTTCACTGTAATTTTTTTACTAGAATATGTATATATCACTACTTATTTAAAAACTTGTTGGAAAGCTACTATGAAATACTGTCGCCCCCGACTTCAGTTTTGCGGCGGTTGGTTGGTAGCTATACTTACCGCCATCACAGCTACCCCTGCAATAGCACAGACAGCAAACTTTGGCACTTTCAATTTATCAACAAACTTTGATTCAGCACAAGGAATAGTGCAGGGATTTACAGGTGGTTCTTACTCATTGTCTGCCATCAGTAACCGCGATCGCGATCAAAAAGCCTGCATTGGCTTTGCCGATCCCAAACCAGATCACATTATGGTTTTGGAAAAGGACTTTCCTCAGCTAACAATCCAAGTTGACAGCAACAACAACGACACCACTTTAATCATTCAAGGCCCCGATCAAACAACAATTCGTTGCGGCGATGACACTGGTAAAAGTAAAGATGCTAGCGTTAGCGATCGCAACTGGAAACGGGGCACCTATCGGATTTGGGTGGGTACATTTAATCCTGGAGTCAAGCGGGATTATACTCTGAAAGTGGAGCAGCAGTGAATTGGGGAGTAGGGGAGGCAAGGGGACAGGGGGACAAGGGGACAAAGAGACAAGGTGACAAGGTGATTAAAGTAGAACTTGCAACAAGTCTTTCCTTTCTCTTGTCCCCAAGTCTCTTCCCAATGCCCAATGCCCCATGCCCAATTTTTAGGTGTAACACTTGAGGGGATAATATGGGAGAGTAGCTTGTTGTGCTTTCCGAGGGTGCTATCTCGTGCTATCTATACTGCGTGCTGACTTTCGTATCATATTTGAACGTGACCCAGCTGCCCGTAACTGGTTGGAAGTTTTATTTTGTTACCCTGGTTTGCAAGCCTTGTTATTCCATAGGCTGGCTCACTGGCTCTATAGTGTTGGTCTTCCCTTTATTCCGCGCCTGGTTTCTCACTTGGCTCGGTTTTTGACTGGAATTGAAATCCACCCTGGTGCAACAATTGGGCAAAGTGTGTTTATCGACCACGGGATGGGTGTAGTAATTGGTGAAACTGCGATCGTCGGAGACTATGCCCTAATTTATCAAGGTGTCACCCTTGGCGGTACTGGTAAAGAATGTGGCAAGCGCCATCCTACTGTGGGCGAAAACGTCGTAGTTGGAGCTGGAGCGAAGGTACTGGGCAATATCCAAATTGGCAATAATGTCCGTATTGGTGCTGGTTCTGTTGTTTTAAGAGATGTGCCTTCAGACTGTACTGTAGTAGGTGTGCCTGGGCGCATTATGTATCGTTCTGGAGTTCGGGTTTCACCTCTTGAACACAATAACTTACCAGATTCAGAAGCTCAAGTAATTCGTGCTTTAGTAGACCGGATTGAGGCGTTGGAAGAACAAATACAAACTCTTAAGCGCACTAATTCTTCAGAAAAAACTCCTGTTTTAGTGGGTTGTTTAGCAGCGAATGAAGATGAGCTAACCCATGATACTCGCTGGTGCAACCTCAAGGATAAGACCATCCAGGAATTTCTAGATGGTGCTGGCATTTAAAAAAGTGAGAAGTTAAGAGTTAGGAGTGAGGAATAAAAATCATAAATGTCAGGTTTGAAATTTCCAACTCCTAACTCCTGTAGAAATGCGATTAATTGCGTCTCTACTCCAATATTTAAGGATTAATCGCTTCGCTAGACCACTCTTGCTGGTCATCACGGCAGTAAAGCCATCGATTTTGTGGTTCGCCGCGTAATTCTAAATGGTCTACTTGCACCGGATCTAGTAGCAGTAGACAAAAATTAGCCACTGGCTCAACCGGATCGGGTGCTGGTGGCTCAAAAGCTCCTGTTTCTTGGATTCTGGGTTTACCAGGATGCGGCCAGGCAAACTGTAAACGCGCCGCATCACTCAATTCTTGCCACATTGCGATCCGCGCTGACTGTAGATTGTGGTCAGAATCATTACCGCTTACCAGGGTTAAACAGCCAGTGATACGGAATTGTTCTCGTGTATTGGGGAAGTACCAGCAAATTTCTGCCCAAGGTTGTTGCTGTATCTGATCGGTTTTGGCGCTACGGTTATCGGTGATAAATTTTAGCTGGTTTGTATCTTCTAGAAAGCCGCGAAAGACTAGGGTACGATTGGCGGGGCGGCCGTTTGTCTGTAGCGTTGCTAGTTGCAGGTAACGGGCATAAACAAGGCTGCGGTTGCGATCAAGTGCATGAGCGATCGCACCTCGCCAAGGAGCAAGAGACATTATACAATTCTGTTGGTAATCTAGCGCCAGGTATTCCTGAACATACTACCACTTCAATACTCCTGGTTGAGCGTTAGTGATTCCTAAAAGTTCTCTAACGCCAAGAAGCTTTAAGATTTTGCTGCTGTAATATATATAAATTCTTAATATAAATAATACCTAATGAGTTCCTTACCCGCTAATCGTGCTAATACCCTCAAAGCTGCTTTTCGTGTTTGTGATGTAGCTCCTTTAGTAACGAATAGAGATATTGAACGTTATTATGTTAACTTATCAAAAGTTCGCAAGACAGAGGCAATTAATACTATTAAAACTCGCTTAAGTTTTCTGGAACCCGCAGAATTTTGCAGCCTTCTATTTACTGGACATCGGGGATGTGGTAAAAGTACAGAATTAAGGAAGATTCAGCAAGAATGGGAATCTCAATATAAAGTTATTTATATAGAAGCTGACGCTGAACTAGATATATTAGACGCAGAATATACAGATTTATATTTAGTAATTATTAAAAAAGTTGCTGATGTTCTATATGCATCGGAATTAAATTTTGATGCACAACTTTTAAATAATTTCGAGTCTTGGTTTAAAGAAATTACTCAAGAAACTGAACAAACAGTTGAAAGGTCAGTAAGTATCAGTGCTGAGGCAGAAGCAGGTATAAAGATTCCCTTTATTTCAAAGTTATTGAGTAAAATACAAGCTCAAATTAAAGGCGCTGATAAACAAAGAAAGACGGTTAGGCAGAATTTACAAAAAGATATTGGTCGTTTACAAGCAGATATAAATTTGTTGCTAGGTGATGCTTTTGTCAAGCTTAAATCCAAATACCCAGAGTATGAAAAAGGGTTTTTAATTATTTTTGATAACTTAGACAGAGTGCCTCCAAATGTAGCTAAACATTTATTTTGTGATTATGCATTTCAATTACAAAGTCTACATTGTACGATTATCTATACAGCGCCAATTTCTATAGTCTATTCTGAAAATAATTTGGCTAACACTTTCGACACACCCAATATTGTGCCGATGGTCAACATATATGAGTTTGAACAAGGCAAAATCGAGTTAGATTATAATGATGAGGGGATAACAGCAATTACGAGTTTAATTGAACAAAGAGTTGAAGTAGACGTAGTGTTTAAATCGCGTCAACTATTGGTAGATTTAGCGAAAGCAAGCGGCGGTCACATCCGCCAATTGATGCAAATAGCATCAAAAGCATTTCTTACAGCAGCAACTCGCGGTCATGATCAAGTTACTGCTGATGATATCACTTATGCGATTAAGCAAGAGCAGTTTAATTTTGAGCGGAGTATACCAACAGAATACTATTCTGCTTTGGCTGCGGTATATATTAACAAAGATGTTTCTAAAGATGAAATCGGCAGGTTAATGCTGTTCAATCTTTGGGTTTTTGAGTATAACGGCAAAAATCGCTGGAATTATGTTAATCCAGTTGTGAGGCAAATCCATGCTTTCCAAGAAGCAGTCAAATCAACCACAAGTAACCCCTGAGTTAAATTTAGAAAAAGAAACTTTTGTGCAAATAAATCAGCAGTCATTAGCGGAACTGTTAACCTTTATTGATTTTGCTGACACTCAGTTAACGATTGGGTTCGTTGCTGTTAACTTTGCAGAAGATAGAAATACTTTAATTGAAATCCTCAACAATCATCCTCGATGTCATGAGATTCAATTTGAAATTCTCAATTTTGCCGATCCTAATTTGCGTTTTTTAAGGGATGAGATTATTCATGATTTAAAAGAAATTCATTTAGAACCAGATAAAAAATTAGTTTTGATTGTTATCGGTTTAGAAAAGTCTATTGGCTTGTCTGGGGAATATCCCCCTGTACTGCAAGACTTGAACTTTGTGCGAGACGCTTTTACTAATAGTGTTCCTCACCCTATACTGATATTTCTGCCAGATCATGCCCTAACACGTTTAGCAAAATATGCCCCAGATTTTTGGGCATGGAGAAAAGGAGTATTTTATTTTCAAACAGTCGAGTCTACTCAAGAGTTGGCTATTGAAAAAACTATTCAGTCGGAGAGAATATTAGGAAGTTTAGATTTACCAGAAAGGCAAGAGCGGATTGATTTACTTGAGCGCTTGCTAATGGAATCATCAATAGATGTACGTACCCGCATTACTGTTTTGCAGGAGTTAGGGGTAGCTTATAGGAGTATTGGTGAGGTACAAAAAGCAGAAGATTTTTTGCTAAAAGCTTTGAAGTTGACTGAAGAAGATGAAAATTTAGTAGGAATCAAAGCCAGCGTTCTCCACGCACTAGGAATTATCTACGCCAACAAAGGGGATGTGGATGAAGCGATCGCACTCTACAATCAGTCTTGGAAAATAACAGAACGCATTGGTGATGTCAAAACCAAAGCAGCGACATTGCACGAACTGGCAGGTATCTACGCCAACAAACGGGAAGTAGATCAAGCAATCGCACTCTACAATCAGTCTTTGGAAATAAAAGAACGCATTGGTAATGTCCAAGGCAAAGCGGCAACGTTGCACGAACTGGCAGGTATCTACGCCAACAAAGGGGAAGTAGATCAAGCAATCGCACTCTACAATCAGTCTTCGGAAATAACAGAACGCATCGGTGATGTCAAAACCAAAGCAGCAACATTGCACCAACTGGGAATGATCTACGCCAACAAAGGGGAAGTAGATCAAGCGATCACACTTTACAATCAGTCTTTGGAAATAAATGAACGCATTGGTAATGTCCAAGGCAAAGCGACGACGTTGCACCAACTGGGAATGATTTACGCTAACAAAGGTGAAGTAGATCGAGCGATCGCACTCTACAATCAGTCTTTGGAAATAACAGAACGCATTGGTCATGTCCAAACCAAAGCGGCGACGTTGCACCAACTGGGAATGATTTACGCCAACAAAGGGGAAGTAGATCAAGCGATCGCACTCTACAATCAGTCTTTGGAAATAGAAGAATGCATTGGTAATGTTCAAGGCAAAGCGGCGACGTTGCACAATCTGGGATATATCTACACCGACAAAGGGGAAGTGGATCAAGCGATCACACTTTACAATCAGTCTTTGGAAATAAAAGAACGCATTGGAGATGTCCAAGGCAAAGCGATGACGTTGCACGATCTAGGATATATCTACGCTGACAAAGGGGAAGTGGATAAAGCGATCAGACTCTACAATCAGTCTTTGGAAATAACAGAACGCATTGGTGATGTCCAAACTAAAGCGGCGACGTTGCACTGTCTAGGATATATCTACGCCAATACAGGGGAAGTGGATAAAGCGATCGCACTTTACAATCAGTCTTTGGAAATAAGTCAACGCATTGGTGCTGTCCGAACTCAAGCAATGACTCTGCGGAGGTTAGGAGATTTGGCAGAACAGCAGGGTGAATACACTAAAGCGATATCCTATTTGCAACCAGCTTTAGAGATTTTGCAGCGATTGAAGTCACCGGATGCTGAAAGTGTGAGTGCAAGTCTTGATAGGGTAATGCGTAATTCGTAATTCGTAATTCGTAATTACAGCACCTAAAGTTTTTTGTCTCACGCAGAGAGAAGTTTGAAGCGCGGCTTTTGCCGATCAAAACTTCTCCTATCGAAGACGCTACGCGAACGGTGGGCGCAAAAGCACAGAGAAGAAAGTGAGAGTGTTTTTTAAATATATGAAAATTGCTGTAATGAGTCTTTGATACTCGTGAACGAGTCTTTGATACTCGGCGACGAGTCTTTTTTACTCGCGGACGAGTCTTTGATACTCGGCGACGAGTCTTTTTTACTCGCGGACGAGTCTTTTATATTCGTGAATGAGTCTTTGATACTCGCAGACGAGTCTTTGAACTCCATTAATGAACCTCGGAGCTTCGTTGATGAACCTTTGAGCTTTATTCGTGAACCTCAGAGCTTTGCTGATGAACCTCGGAGCTTCATTCGTGAACCTCAAAGCTTCGTTAATGAACCTTTGAGCTTCGTTAATGAGTTTTTACAGCAATTCAGGAAAGAGAATCAGGATCTACGCCAAGCGATCGCAATCGTTCTCGTAATAATTGGGTTTCTTGCTGTGCCTGTTGAGCTTTTTGTTCTGCCTGTTGAGCTTTTTGTTCAGCAAGTTTTTCCTTTTCTTCTGGTGTTAAAAACCGTTGTCCTTGTTGGTTATACCAATACATCCACTCCCGTGGTACGCCTAGATAAGTTCCTCGTTCGATGCCAATTCCTAAACCTATTTCTGGCAACCAAACTGGATTACCATCATGTAATTCATAAACATTGTTAACTAATTTGTAAACTTCTAAACGTGGCTTGTGGCGACGAAATGGGTTGTAAACTACATAATACAAAATTCCCAATCTTGCATACTCTGCTTTTTTGGTCGAGTACTCACCACGGTATGTTTTAGATATTATCTCCAATACTAATATCGGTAATTTTTTCTCTTCCCAAAGTACATAACTTAGACGGAGGTCTTCATCATAAAACCGCTCTACCTCCAAACTCAAAAACCCATCTGGGACTATTGCTGGTAAATCTGGGTCATAATAAATACCCATATCTACACCAAAAAACCAATCCATGCGTTCTGGCCAAGCCATTGCCAGAAGCGCTTTTAGTAAACCTGGAATCAAATCTTGTAATTCATTATCCACTGGGGTATCGTCAGAGTCAGGTAGCTCCTCAGATGAGGGCAAACAAGCTAATGGATCGTAATTTAGCATGATCGATTTCCCATTCCTCAGTTATGAGTACATCTTTATTTTATTAATGAATCTTGATGGTAATTTAAATGAGAGAATCAAGATCTATGCCGAGCGATGTCTACGACGGGCTACGCCCACGCACTTTTCAATCAGTCTTTGAAAATAACAGAACGCATTGGAGATGTGCAAGGCAAAACAAATATCCCTATTTACTTTTTCCCTCGGCTCAGGAAAAAACTGCTAGATTTACCACTCAAGATACTAGAATTTAGTTGCCAATGAAGACATAATGTCTCATCGCCGACGTTTTCGTGGGATGTGGCAAACCCTAGTTAGATTCTGATTCATCTTTGAACATGACTGTTTCCGAAAATCGAGAAGCGTTTATTCCCTACACTCGCAGTGATATTATCAAACTTTGCCTGCAAGACGGTCAGCTAGATGAAGTTGATGTCAAAAAATTTCAAGATTTCTGCCAAATCCTCATTGCATACTATCACTTTCGCTTCCACAAAACCTTAGAAGTTATCAAAGATAACTACGTACCCTTTAACCCTAATGCAGAGATTCAACCAATAACTCCACCAACATTCGAGCAATATGATCACATGGAGTTGAAAGTAGTTGAAGCCTTTGGGCATATTGTTGAAAGAGCTAATTATATTCTTTTGCCTGAATCGATTCTCAAACGAGCGCTAGCAACCAAATCTCTCATTGAATTGAAAACTAAAGTAAATTTTGAGGATTTTGAGCGCTTAATCTGTTATTACCGGGGTGATAGTTCTAAAAAAATTTCGGTAAAAAAATTCTTCTTTTGGCAAGAAGAAAAGACGATTGATATTTTTGAACGGATTGTTTTATTAGTCAAGTTCAAAGAAGCAGCTTACTTTCGGGCGAAGAAAGACAAGATCCAAGAATTAAAATTCATTCCCGGTAAGATGTATGTTTACTTCTACAAAAATATTCCCAAACTAGATGTTGACTTAATCTTTCCCAATGTAAAAACAAGTATGACCTGGAAAGATCGGTTACTATTTGGAATTCCAGCGATTGGCGCGGCAATTCCTTTGCTCTTAAGAACACTGCCGAATTTATTATTAATAGTTGCTGCAATTTTACTAGTACTAAATGTTACTTTTTGGGTTGAATCATTAAATGTAGAGTTGGATAAAGTCAGAAATTTTATGCCTGTCTTGGTGGCAGCATTATCATTAGCGATCGCTTTGGGTGGATTTGCCTTTACGCAATACAATAATTACAAAAATAAAAAAATTAAGTTTCAGAAAATTGTAACTGATACGCTATTTTTTAAGAATTTAGGGAACAATCATAGTGTTTTTCAAATGTTTCTGGAATTAGCAGAAGAAGAAGAATGTAAGGAAATTATTCTGGCATACTATCACTTACTTACTAGCCCCACAGCATTAACTCCTCAACAATTAGATTCTCGTATCGAAACTTGGATGGACAATAAATTAGGCACAAAGATTAATTTTGATATTCAAGGACCTCTAAGCAATTTAGAAGATATTCGCGGTCAAGTAATTCAAAATAGCGAAACAACAGACAATGTACCAGAAATCCCTTTACTAGCGTACGATCGCCAAGGAGCATGTCATGTTCTACCCTTGGATGATGCGAAAGCAGTGATTGATTATGTTTGGGATAATGCCTTTCGATATAACGGGATAATCTTGTAGTTTAGTCTCTCGGTTATCTGTATATCTTCCAATTTGCACCTTTGAGTTCATTGATGAATATTCAGAGCAATTTAGGTGAAAGAACCAGGATCTACACCAAGCGATGTCTAACGACAAGCCGCTCCGCGTCTACGCAATTGTTCTGCTAATAATTCAGCACGTCGTCGTGCTTGTTGAGCTTCTTGCTGTGCTTGCTGTGTTTGTTGTTGAGCAAGTTTTTTGTCTTCTTCTGGTGTTAAAAACCTTTGTCCTTGCTGGTTATACCAATACAACCACTCGCGTGGAATACCTAGATAAGTTCCCTGTTCCATGGCAATTCCTAAACCAATCTCTGGTAGCCAAACAGGATTACCATCTTGAAATTCATAAACATTATTAACTAATTTATAAACTTCTAAACGTGGCTTACGGCGACGAAATGGATTGTAAACCACATAATACAAAATCCCCAATCTTGCATACTCTGCTTTCTTGGTTGAGTACTCACCGCGATCTGTCTAAGATACTACCTCCAGCACTAATATCGGTACTCTCTTCTCTTCCCAAAGCACATAACTGAGGCGGAGGTTTTGATCGTAAAATCGCTCTACCCCCAAACTCAAAAATCCATCTGGGACTATCGCTGGTAAATCTGGGTCATGATAAATCCCCATATTTATACCAAAAAACTAATCCATGCGTTCTGCCCAAACCATCGCTAAGATAACTTTAAGTAAACCTGGAATTATATTTTGTAATTCGTTATCCACTGGGGTATCGTCAGAGTCGGGCAGCTCCTCAGATGAGGGCAAACAAGCTAATGGATCATAATTTAGCATGATAGGTTTACCGCTTTTCAGTTGTTAGCACATCCTATTTTATTTGTAAACATAGAGAATATTAAAACCCCACTTCTTAAAGAAGCAGGGATATTTTACTTATTGAGTATTAGTTTTCCACTTGTTTGAGTTTTTGAAAAATTTCATCAAGTGGTGACTCAGATTCATCAGGACAAAACTCTAAAGCAAGTCTAACTTTTCCTTTTTTCCATCCCATAGTACTAAATTGTAAAACTTCACAATTCAATCCTTGAGTATACAAATTTACTTCATCCGTTTCTTCTACTCCAATATATTCCTTAATTGCTGTAATCAAATCACGGACTTTAAAAGTTTTAGCAATATTTAACTTATTAAAAGTGTCTGGTTCTATAGACACAACTTCATCATGGTTTAGTATCTCGAATCCATCTTCCATAAAAATCTCCTGTCAATAAATCTATATTTTCTAGAGATATAACAGTTCATCCGAAATAAAATGATAATTTAGTCATTGGTCATTAGTCCCTGGTCGTTATCAGTAATAATTTTTGTCTAGCACAATCGCTCTTAGCGATTTAGTAAGAGTAGGGGCAAAGATAAAACTCTGCCCTCTTGTGCGTTTCAAATTAAATACTTAACTCACCATAGTTTTACGCAAGATTTTACTAAGTCCTGAGTTATGAGTAAAAGTAAAATACTCGATACTCAGTACTGTCTTAGTGAGATTTTTAGAAAAACCAACCGTAAGAATGCAAACCTTTACCTAAAAGATTCACACCAAGATAGCAAACCCAAACAACAAGCAAGCCAGCGGAGGCTAAAATTGCCGGACGACGCCCTTGCCAACCGCGAGTAATTCTGGCATGAAGGTAGGCGGCGAACACTAACCAGGTAATTAATGCCCAAGTTTCTTTCGGGTCCCAACTCCAGTAGGAACCCCAGGCTTCGTTAGCCCAAACGCCACCGGCAATGATGCCAATTGTCAGCAGAGGAAATCCTAGTCCAATGATGCGATAGCTGATGTTGTCGAGGGTTTCGGCAAGGCTAAGGCGCTGGGGTGAAAGAGGTTCAGCAGATGCAACAGCTTGAGATTCAGGAGTAGTTACTAAATTCAAAACAGCAGTGTTACCGTTGCCGTTGCCGTTGCCGTTGCTACTAGTTTCAAAACGGGCAAAGCCGTTATTTTCAACAGCAGGGGTTAATGGTTGAGAAATTAGTTCAGATGCTTTGTGCAAGCGGTAGCCGTTGCTGCGATAGCCACCAGTACCAACAGAACTGCCTTGTAGTTGGATATTTTGACCACGAGTGACAATTAAAAAAGCGATCGCTAATAAGGAACCCACCATCAAAGCAGAATAACTTAACATCATGACGCTGACATGCATCATCAGCCAATTTGACTTCAAGGCAGGTACTAGAGGTTCTGACGCTTGCATCTGGGATGGTAGTGTCATAGTAGCAAAAGCTGCGATCGCCATTGCCACCGGGGCTGTGGCAACTCCTACTAAGCGGCTACGGCTACTATTTTCGGCAATCAGATGGATGGCGGTAATTCCCCAAGTTAAGAAAAACAGAGATTCATAGAGATTACTTAAGGGAAAATAACCAGCTTCAATCCATCGTGCCCCTAGTAGAGTAGCTATACACAAATTTGCGATCGCCATCCCAGCTGTCCCCAAAGCGGCTAGATAAGGCAGATTTGGAAAAGCCGCTCCTCCCCAATACACCAGCATTGTCAGGAATAATATGGCAAAGGACGCATTGTCCAGCCAGTTCTGGAGTACAACCAAATTCATAAAGTGTTCTCTCCGTGGATAATTTAAAATATCGATTCTGACTGTTTTGATCCTATATGTTTAGAGGGGAATCGGGAATGGGGCATTGGGGATTGGGAATTGGGCATGGAGAAGAGACAAGATAGACAAGGAAGGGCAGGAGGCAGGAGGCAAAAGTTCTTTAATTTTGAATTTTGAATTTTGAATTTTGAATTGATTTATCCCCCTTGTCCCCTCTGCTCCCCTGCTCCCCTGTTTTCCTCCTCCCTATCTAACAGAATTACTCTTACTCCTTTCTGGACTAGGCAATGTAGTCGCGTTGGTAACTTTTTTAAGTTCGATAAAAATATCGTAACGGTTACTGCGATTATCGCTGACAGCAGATGTCATCCCAATTGTGCGGGTTGCATCTAGCAAAGTTTGTTGATTGGGAATTAGAGTTGGTAAAGGGAAATTTTTCACAGTTCGTTCCACATCCAGGAAAAATTGACCATTCGTCGGATTGGGTTCTGTAGGAACTGTTTGTTGGAAGGGAAGAGTGCCAGCTAGTGTGTAGTTAGGTTTGGGAACAATTTTATCCGCGATCGGAGCGCCCACTATCAGAAAAGCGACATCTCCATCTAACCAACCGTGGGTTGCAGTTAACGTACCATAAGGTGATACCCAGTTAACAACGGGTTGACCTGCGACTTTCCCCGGTTGTACTTGAAACTGGTATTGATTTTTCATCACTTCATCCAGTTGACTGATGGATGCTTCAGCTGATTTGCGTAAGCTTTGCCCGCCTTCTCTACGAGACGCTCCGCGAACGGCATCGTTTGTCTGTATCATGAACAGCAAACCCGCACGAAAATCATTTGGTGAACCTTCTTTTGGAGTAGCTGGAATCACTGATAACGAAAACTCGCCTTTCATCCAACTAAGCAAATCTTTATCTAAATCGAGATCGGTAAGGGATTTTATACTACCTCTAATCTGTTCTGGTGCGATCGGTGATAAAGGATTTCCCTGAGATGTTAAAACATAGTCTCTCCATAACCTCTGTAAGTTGCTGCCAGTAAGCATCATTAAGGTTTCCGCTGGTACGCGGCTTTGCATGTTCCCAGCTTTATTTTCCACTGCCAGCACTCGTTGACTATTAGGATTTAACCAAGAAACACCCTTCAAGCGGATTCCTTCTGACTCTAAGGTTATTGTCCCCGCTAAACCTTGGTTATTTTGCAGTTGAGCCAAAACTTGAGCAGGTAAAGGGCGGTTTGGAGAAGCGGCGGCTATTTTCGCAGCTGTTGGCACATTCACATAAAACTGGGCAAAGGGTTGGTAATTGGCAATTTTCGGGAAATTCTCAGCAAAGCCGCCTGTTGTGACTAGGGATGTTTTGTTTTTGTAAGCGTCGATCGCTCGTTCTGTGGCTTTGGGACTATCAGTTATGACTAAAAAACGCCCATCTAGTAATGCAGCCGAGAAGTTTTGCCCTGCTTGTCCCTGACTTTGTTTAATGGCGATTCCTTGATAAGTGCGCTCGCTCCATTTGCCTTGTTTAAGAATTTTGGGTTGTGCCAAAATATTTTTGGCGATTTCTGGGTTTTTGACTGGTAATACCATTACCATCGATTGCTGATCGCTGGCAGCATTTTCATTGGTGGTAACAGGTTTGGGTGCAGGTTTATTCCCTGCTGCTGGGGCAAGAATTGCGATCGTCACGTCATCGCCTACCCAAGGAGCGATATCTTTTTGAAAGTCGTAACCATTATTAGTCAGAAAGCGATCGCGTAACTCTACTAAATTTTTGTCCAGTTCTGTTTGAGTTTCTTTTGTCCCAAACTGCCGCAATTTCTGCCATTGCTGGGGATCTGTTGTTAAGGAAACCGCAAACAGGGCATCACCAGGAATAATATTTGCACCTACTAACAAATCGCTAGAAGATGTTTGTCTCTGGGCTAACAACCAGTAGGCTACACTCCCCGCACCAATCAATAACCCAGCAGCCGAGAGCGTCAGCACCAGAGACGGTTTCTTATTTTTCTTCATCGGAACAGACACAAGAGGCAGTGCCATTGAAACCTATACCTCATATTTGCAAACTCATTACTTGCTGAATTGGTTAAGTCAACCAAAAAGTTTCTTGCGATCTAAGGCACTTAACTTGATAAATTTCTCCACCATAGACATTGATGCTATTTCCGTAATCTACCTTCTTTACTGTTTCAAAGCAGTGTTTTAGTAGTTAGTTACCTTTTTTAACACGCTTTGTTGAATTTCGCAGGACACTCCTTTTAACGGCTGTCTATTTCGGAAGGTCTCCGAAAGTTAACATCCTACATTTCAAGCACTTTGAGGATATAACTAACTTGAAAAAGCTGCAAGTAATCTGTAACTTACATTACTTTCTATTTAGATAGCTTCTATCTTTGGTATTCACTCAATCTAAGTAAGATCAAATGTCCGGTATTTTAACCTGAGTTGGGGTTAAGCAGATTGAGATAAAATCCAGTCCATTTGAAGGCTAGGCTTCTTCGGTTGGTGAGAATAAGCAATTAATCCACAC
>NZ_JBALDE010000133.1:0-18481 GCF_036917515.1 Nostoc sp.
AATTTCTAGCTGATATATCCCTGACATTGTTCATCCTTCATCTGGTTTATTCTTATTCTCTCATCTGTAGTCCAATTTTAGAGAATTGGTATAAGACACTGCTTTGATGCCCTTGGAATTCTTGCAGCAGTTGCCCGTTGAGCGTCCACAACCGCGCTGTGTTGTCAGATGATGCCGTGGCAATGGTTTTGCCGTCCGGGCTGAAACTCACACTTAAGACAACGCCTTGATACCCTTGGAATTCTTGCAGCAGTTGCCCGTTGAGCGTCCACAATCGTGCTGTGTTGTCAGATGATGCCGTGGCGATGGTTTTGCCGTCCGGGCTGAAACTCACACCCCAGACACTGCCTTGATGCCCTTTGAATTCTTGCAGCAGTTGCCCGTTGAGCGTCCACAACCGCGCTGTGTTGTCATCTGATGCCGTGGTGATGCTTTTGCCGTCCGGGCTGAAACTTACACTTAAGACACTGCCTTGATGCCCTTGGAATTCTTGCAGCAGTTGCCCATTGAGCGTCCACAATCGTGCTGTGTTGTCAGATGATGCCGTGATGATGCTTTTGCCGTCCGGGCTGAAACTCACACTTAAGACACTGCCTTGATGCCCTTTAAATTCTTGCAGCAGTTGCCCGTTGAGCGTCCACAACCGCGCTGTGTTGTCATCTGATGCCGTAGCGATGGTTTTGCCGTCCGGGCTGAAACTCATACCCCAGACACTGCCTTGATGCCCTTTAAATTCTTGCAGCAGTTGCCCATTGAGCGTCCACAATCGTGCTGTGTTGTCAGATGATGCTGTGGCAATGGTTTTGCCGTCCGGGCTGAAACTCACACTTAAGACATAGCCTTGATGCCCTTTAAATTCTTGCAGCAGTTGTCCGTTGAGCGTCCACAACCGCGCTGTCTTGTCATCTGATGCCGTGGCAATGGTTTTGCCGTCCGGGCTGAAACTCACACTTAAGACAATGCCTTGATGCCCTTTGAATTCTTGCAGCAGTTGCCCGTTGAGCGTCCACAACCGCGCTGTCTTGTCAGATGATGCCGTGGCAATGGTTTTGCCGTCCGGGCTGAAACTCACACTTAAGACATTGCCTTGATGCCCTTTGAATTTTTGCAGCAGTTGCCCGTTGAGCGTCCACAACCGCGCTGTCTTGTCAGATGATGCCGTGACGATGGTTTTGCCGTCTGGGCTGAAACTCACACTTAAGGCACTGCCTTGATGCCCTTGAAACTGGTTACGTTCTTTAATTTTATGGAGAATACTATCCAAAGCAAAAATAGGGCTGATAGCTGGATATTTTTCTAAAAGCCGACCATCTTTTACCAAAGTTTTTAACTCTTTCCCACTCTGCACTGCTGCCACCAGCGATTCTAACTCGGTATACTCAAACTTTTTTAAGGCATTAACACCTGCCCGTTCTAATTCCGTTCCCTTTTGTGCTTCTTTACGTGCTCCTTCTGCTCCTTCTGTTGCTTTCTGTAATTGTGCAAATTTTGCTTGCGCTTGGTTGAGGGTGGTTTGGGCCTGTTGAGCTTGAGATTCTGCTTGCTGTTGTTTTGTCACTGCTTGCTGTAATTTTTCCTCAGCAGTTTTTCTTTTTTCGCTTGCCGTTTTAATTATTTCCTGAGCTTGGACATTTTTATCTTGTAATTCTGAGGCTTTCTGGTTTACTTTTTCCAAGTCTGCTTTAGCGGTAGCAAGGTTTTGGTTTGCCTGTTGAGCTTTCTGTTTTGCTAACTTTGATTCTCTTTCCGCGGCTTGCTGATTTTTCTGCGCTTCTTGAAGTTTTTGCTCTGCAACTTTCTTCTTAGTTTCTAATTCATCCGCTTTATTTTGTATTAGCTTTTGTGTAGCTTGCAAGCGTTGAGTTACTTGATTGTACTTGGCTTGAGCAGTTGTAAAGTTTTTTTCTGCCAGTTGCTTTTTATTATCAGCATCTTTAGCCACTTGAATTTGACTCAATGCATATCTTGATGATATACCTGCCAATAATAACAGACATACCGCTAAACCAGAACTCACTATCAACCCCATCCGCCCTTGGCGAATTTGTCGCTTGGCTTCTTGTTGAGCATCAACTAATATCTGTCTTGCATCTTGTTCCCGCTTCAGCTTCTCTTCTGCTTGCAAGCGTTGTTCTCGCTCTCTAGCTAGTTCTGATAAAATCAGCTTCTCTTCTGCTTGCAAGCGTTGTTCTCGCTCTCTAGCTAGTTCTGCTAATATTTCATTAACCTGGGGCTGGCGAATGAACGATACAAGATAATCATGCACTAGTTGATAACGGTCAGCAGGCGATTCTGGTAACAGCAAGACTAACCTTGAGTCCACAAAAATTTCTAACACCAAATCTAGTTTCTCAACTTCTGCTGCTAAATCTACTGCTAACTCAGCACGAGTCTTCAGGGGACGAGTACCATTTTCATCTGTGAGTAAATATAAAACCAGTCGTGCAACCTGTTCATTCTCCGCCCCACAATCATCGATGACTTCTTCTAAAAATCGCTCGACCAGTTTTTCTTTAGTACCAAACTGACGATATTTTTCTAAAGTTGTAATTTTCTCAGTTTGCAATTGTGTCCCCACAATTTGCAACTCAATTGGGCGTACCTTCCCCAAGTCGCCTGCTAAATCCCGCACTAATTCATCAATCAGTGCAGGTTCTAAGTAAAAGTGAGAGCGTTCTGTTAAACTCTGCACAACTGCTTTAGCATCGGCTGGCGAAAAGTTACCCAAATAATAGCGAATATTTTTATCAAGAATATTATTATTAATTGCACTCAAATTAAATAGACGTTCTAATTCTAATAAATTAGGTAAATAATCTTCCCGCAAAGACAGAATTACCTTTACAAAAGGAATATCTAGACAAACACGCAAAAAATCATAAAATGCTCGTCGTTGGCTTTGGTCTGGATAAACAAAGAAAAACTCCTCAAACTGGTCAAACATTAAAACTGTCAACAAGTTCCGGTCAGCATTTCTTCGTAATTGTTCTAAAATAGCTGTTGAAGAATCAAGATTAGCAAATAATTGATTACCTCTGACTTCCTCAAAAGCCTTAGCCAAACTCTGCCCCAACATCTTTACCCAATCTGTATAAACTCGCAACAAAAGGGGTAAAGCATCTCGCTCACCAATTGCTTGCTGTTGCAGTGCTGGTATTAATCCACCCTGCAAAATTGAACTTTTCCCCACTCCTGACTGACCATGAATTACAGTCAATTTATGCTCAGTCCCACCAATTCTTTCTCGCAATCGCTTCACATCTTGTTCGCGATCAGAAGCGGCAATTTCTTGAGCAATGGTTTGTGGATTTTCTACTTGCAACTGTGTATAATTAATTGCCTGTCGCTGAGAATTTAGATATGATGCACCAACAAAAGCGCGGAAACCATACTGCTGTTCAATTTGTAATTGCTCTTGCTTAATCTTAAAAGCATCTAGATATTCACCTTGTTCAAAGTAGAGTAAGCGCAACCTTTCTAATATAGATATATATAATTGTGGATTGTACTGATGATTACTTTCCAACTTTGCAGTTTTTAAATTACTAATTGCTGCTTGAACTTCACCTAAACCCTGTTGCGATTTAGCTAAAATAAATCGATATAATCCAAATTCATCTGATTTAATATTAGGTATATCAGTTAATATTTGTAATGCTTGCTCTGCGAGTTGATAAGCTTCATCCCAGCGTGACTGCTCTAAGGCTACTTCTGCCAAAAAACCATAATTTTGAGCCAACTGCAACGATGTGCCATAATTTTGATGTAGTGGCAGAGATTTTTCCACAAGGCTTTGCAACTCTGACCATGCTTGTAAACGTCGTAGCACTTCACCCAGTTTAGTAATATATTTTGCGACTAAATCGGAACGTTGTGCTTGTTCAAAAATTTCAATAGCTTGCTGAAAGTAATTTCTCGACTCTTGCCAATAGCGTTGATTTTCTGTTGGGATTTTTTCAGATTGGCGGTTATAAGCTGAAGCAATATTAACGAGTAATATACCTTGTTGCTCTAAATAATTACTTTGTCGCCAGAACCCCAAGCTTTGTTGATAATGTGATAGAGCAGAATCTATCTGGTCATGCAAATAATCATTTAAACCAAGCAAAAACTCTAAACTTGCTTGAAGTGCTGCTTCTAATACTTCTCCGCGATTTTGCAAATCTTCACGGGCAGTTTCTAGTTCTCGGCACATTTGGAAATTAGGCGTGATATTACCAGCAAAGATTTCATCACTTTTTTGCTGAAGGAAGTTGACTAACTCATCAGTAGGGTTTTCAAACTCAATAATAGTTGCCCAATTCTCTAAATCAGTTGCTAATCGAATAAATTTTTGCAGAACGGAATCATTAACCCACAACAATATCGGAAACGGGAAGTTTTTTCTAAACTCCTCCCGTACTTGGTTCGCTGAAGTCAAAACTATATCAATATTTTTAACCGACTCCAAACCAAAAATCATCAATGCAGGTGGCTGTTCATCTCCCAGTTGTTCGCGTATATTTGTGTAAAGCGTTTTGACTGATGCAGGTAAAGTAATTTCGCGAATGTGTACAGGAGATAATTGGCGCAGGCGTTCTACCATACGCTGACGTAAATCAGCATAGTTACAGCGCAGTAAAATCAGCGAAAATGTTTCCTGAGAAAGGGTAATTGTTCGCACCAGAGTTTGCAATGAATGCTCATTGTCAAATGCTAAATTTTCTGGTTCTTGCTGATTACTCATAACATAAATAATTTACCTTATATTAGCTGTTTGTATAATTACATCATGTAAGTAGAGGGCAGTGAATAGAAGGATGATTTCTGCTAGTTGTAAGCTGTAGATGTGAAAATTACAACTGAGACTGCTCTCGTCACGGCTGACATCCTTCCTGTGATGACTGATACCGCTCCCGTGATAACTGATACCGCTCCCGTCACGACTGACACCGCTCCCGTGATGGCTGACATCCTTCCCGTCATGACTGACATCGTTCCCATGATGGCTGACACCGCTCCCGTCACGACTGACACCGCTCCCATGATGACTGACACCGCTTCCGTCACGACTGACACCGCTCCCGTAATGGCTGACATTGCTCCCATGAACACTGACACCGCTCCCGTCATGACTGAGATGATTAACGTTATACCATTTCACAAAATACCTGATAAGTAAGTCGGCGCTAATATTTCAAGCTATGTTAAAAAATTTAAATGTAGGGTGTGTCGTCGCCAAGCGCCGCACCGTCAAAAATTCAAGGTGCGTTAGTCTACGGCATAACACCCCTATGGAGAATCTTATTTTTCTTCATATACGCCGATTCATAACTTAAATTCCTTGGCTTCTGCCAAAATCGGGTTGATATCAAACCACGAACCATCCTCATTCCGGTATTCAAATACAAACATACTGCGGAGCAAAAGTTCGTATCTTTCATGACCTCTTAAGCTTTTCTCTTGCGCCACTTCACGCAATACTTCCCATTCATCAGCTGTAATTGCTAAAGTTAGCTCATTGCGGCGTTGTTTAATCACCCTATCCACACACTCCCGCGACAAAGGCGGGTCTTCTTGCTGAAGACAGCGAAACAACAGCATCAACAAGTTACGCAAATGACCACCGCTAACTTGGCAAAGTCGCTCTAAAGTATCAGGACTATCAAAAACCTGAGTAATTAAATTCCGACTTTGTTCCCAACTCACACCAGGAAAAGCTCTGGTCATAACCATCTGTTGCAGCAGTACAATACCTTTTGAAAATTGCGAACCATCTTGTAATTCCACAGGAACCATCGGCAAAACCTTGGGGTCTACACCAAAGCGATTCGTTAACCTTCCTAAAGCGTTGGAAAAAATCAACACTAAGGGAATGGTATAAACAACGTGACAATTTAGCTGGTTTAACTGTTCGCCCCGTTCCACAAAGAGATATTCTGGCTGATAATGACCGGAAGGTTTTTGAGAATTATCCACTCTGTCGAGATTATCTATAATTACCACCAGTCCTTTTTTACCCTGCTGCTTGAGTTTTTCTCTAGCAGGCTTGAGCAATTCTTTGTTAATTGATTCTAAAATGCCGTTGGTGCGCGGTTCTAAATATTGCCGTAACTGAGAGCGAAGTTTAGGACTATCTTTAGTTTTGGCGGTAATCTTGGCAATACCTATAGATAACTCTCCCCCAAGTTCTATCGGCGTTTGCAAAAATTCACCAAGTTCAGTAAACAGAGTTTGAAAGTATCCTGGCTTAAGATTAATTTTGATTGCTTCCAGACTTTGACTAACTTCACGAGCTACTGCCAGTAAAATATCTGTAATATCAATATCAGCCATATCCAGGCTTTGGCTAGACTCGAAATAAACCACATGAAATCCCTGCTGCTCTAACTCTGCCTTTAACCGCAGTAATTCAGTGGATTTGCCACAACCGATATGTCCGGTAAATAATTGACAGGTAGGTTCTTCAGGTGAAAGGCGGGTGATAGTTCGCCCAAGTTCTTCAATAATCTTGGCACCACGCACTTTAGAAAAATCAATATAATATTGTCTATCCTCCGGTTTGCTCACAATCAGAGTTTTACTAGGGTTGCAAGCTTGAAAAAACCTGACTAAATCTAGTTTCATCACAAATTACCCGAAATCAGCCTAACGCTCTTGCCCATTTCAGTGATTATACAGAGGATAAAGCAACTATTTCGGAAAAAACTTCTTCAGATTGAGTGATTATTTTTGTCTGTTTAATTAAACTTAAGTGAAAACGGTAGAATACGCCCAAATAACGAATGATGCTGCGATCGCTTAACCCGATTGCCGCCAATGTGTCGGTGCTTCGATATAATCAGGTAGACGAGTGGTGCGATCGCCAAGTGCTTCTCTAATCTGCTGCAACTCTAAGTTTTTCGCTCCTGTCAAAATAGTCCCTTCCAATTTGACATCACTGAGATTAGCTTCTGAAAAGTTAGCTCCCATGAGGTTTGCCTGAGTCAGGTTAGCTTGATAAAAGGTTGCCCTATACAGATTTGCTCCAATCAGATTAGCCTGATATAGGTCAGCTTCCGTTAAGCTGGCTTCCGAAAGGTTGGCAAAATAAACTTCTGTTTGATGGAGTTTGGCTGCATTTAAATTAGCCCCAGAAAGGTTAGCTCCATTTAAGTTCGCGCCACAGAGGTTAGCACCAATCAAACCTGTTTGGTGCAGGTTGGCTTTCCCCAATTTTGCTCCTTGCAAGTTAGCTAAAAATAACTTTGCTCCAGAGAGGTTAGCAACTTTTAAGGTCGCTTGTTGGAAGTTAGCTTTATAAAGGTTCGCCCCCTGTAAATTAGCTGCACGCAGACTTGCACCAGAGAGGTTGGCTGAACGCAAATTTGCTCCAGAGAGGTCAGTACGATTCAGGTTAGCCCAACAAAGGTTAGCTCCATACAAACTAGCTTTTAGTAATTTGGTTTCATAAAGAATCGACTTAATAAGTTTAGCGCCAGTAAGGTCTGCTCCACTCAAATCAGCCCCACGTAAGTCAGCCCCACTCAAGTCAGCTCCACGCAGGTCAGCTTGTTGCAGGTTAGTTTTTAGCAGGTCTGCTTGTCTAATATCGGTGTGACGTAAATCAAGTTTCTGATCTTTTGGGTCTTCGAGTAAATTACGCCTGCCGATAACAGTCAGGGCTGCTTGAATATCAGTGCGTATTTTGGGAAATTCTTCATGGAGATTTTGCTCTACCTGCGGTGTCAGACGCGACCCACTTTTACTCTTACTTGAGTAAATTGCTCCTTGAAATTCTGGCTTTTGTTGCTCCCCTTTTTCATGCTGGATGGGTGTATTTTCTCGCACAAAGGCTGTGAGAATTTCCATAATTGTCCAATGTTCTTGAGGAAAATCCTGAGCAACTCTTTCTAAAGCATAAATTGCGCCTGTGCGAGTTTCCACCTTTTCATGCCCAAGCTGGGCAATTGCGCCCATAAAGCGCTCTGCAATCAATCTGTCTTGATTAAGTTTGGCATTTTGCAGGCCAATTTCTAAGTTTTTCTCAGATGCGATCGCACTCTTGTGCATCGCTTGGGCACGCCTTGCTGCATAATAAGTATTAAACATTGCTGCTGATGCAAGAAAAACTATTGCAGTAGTTGTTAAAGCTTGGTTTCTATACTGAATTTTTTCTTGAATTGACAATTCTTTAATACTGGACAAGACGAAGAAAATTACAGTCAGCGAGCAGCCAAATATAGCTGTTAAAGTTATCAACCACTTCAAAAGAGCGTCTGTCTTTTTAGAAGACATGATAAAAATTTTCCTTACAACCTAGAATTATTACTTAGATGTTGAGGAAAAATAGTATAGCACTTAGCAGAAAATTATAATAGGTGTCAAAACACTCATTGAACTAGGCAATCATATCGAATATAATTTTACGTCACAACACAAAGAAACACCTGCGGTACAAGAATTACAAATTACGCTCAAAAGAGGGAATGGAGAGTAGGGAAAAATTTTCATTGACTTGCATTCTCCTCCTTAATCCCGTCTCTTTAGTAAGGATAGGGGAGACAAAGGGTGGTTTTGCTGGGATGGAGTTTTTAGCGTTTAATAAGCAATCAAACGGATATAATATTACTCAGAGAATTTGGTTTGTCTGAGGTTTGCGCCATCGAGTATGGTGTCGTAGAGAATAGCTCCATGCAAGCTAGCTAAATATAAACTACCACGATGCAGGTTAGCTCCAGAAAGGTTAGCTTCAGAAAGGTTAGCTGCACTGAGGATTGCTCCTTCTAAGTTCGCTAGATATAAATTAGCTCCAGAAAGGTTAGCTGCACTAAGTATTGCCCCTGCTAGATTAGCTTTTCTAAGATTAGCCCCAGCTAAATTAGCTTGATAGAGATTTGTCTGTTGTAGATTTGCCCCTTTCAAGTTTGCTCCTCTCATATTCGTGAAGCTCAAATCAAGTTGCTCATTTACTGGGTCTTCGTTTGCATCTCTTTTGGTGATAACAGTCAGTGCGGCTTGAATATCTAAACGAATTTTTGTTGACAGATTGCTCGTTACTTCCTCATGATGCATATAAGGAGCATTTTTTCGTACAAAAGTAGTAAGAATTTCTACGACCGTCCAGTGGTACTGTGGATGATTATGGGCAATTTGCTCTAAATCATTAATTACAGCTAGATTAGTTTCTATGGTGTTATTTTTTAGCTGTTCACTTGCTATTCTTAAGCATCGTCTTAGCGACTGATGCTGATTTTGTTTAACTTGTTCCTGGAAAGCAGGTATCCACAGAAATGTTTTTGATGAAATATTTTTCATGGCATTCAAAGTATTAATAATTAATGGAAATAAATTGAAATACCTACTTTTTTGGAAATAATTTAATGGAATATACTGTTTTTTGATACATAGTGAGTACTGAAACATCCTAATGGAACCAACAAAATCGAAAATATAACTTTTGAGGAAGTAGATATAAGCATACATCCTCTTGCCATTCCCAATAATCAGTTATATTCACAAGTCTTTAGTCTCCAATGATAATTAGCCACTATCATGATAATTTTGATTGATTTATAATCAGTGATTAACTAAAGAAGAGTATTAAAATGCAGCCAAATATACAACCAATAGTTAAAAATATGGTGTTAATTGGTGGCGGTCACAGCCATGTTATTGTTATAAAAAGGTTCGGCATCAAACCGTTAACAGGAGTACGTTTGATACTAATTATCACAGCATCAGAGACAGCATACTCTGGGATGTTACCAGGACATATTGCCGGATTTTACAGCCACAATGAATGCCATATTGACTTACGACCTTGGCGAACTTTAACTCAAGCACAATTGTATATTGACACAGTAGTAGCCCTTGACTTAAAAAACAACAAAGTTCTTTGTGCTAACGGACTTGTGGTAGATTTTGATGTGCTGTCTATAGATATTGGCAGCACTCCAGCCATACTGTCTGTATCAGGTGCGGCAGAATATGCGATCGCAGTTAAACCAGTATCGCAGCTTTTGGAACATTAATATGAACTAATTGCATGTGTAGGTAAAAATCCTCAAGAACCAATTAGGATTGCGATCGTCGGTGGAGGCGCTGGCGGTGTAGAATTAGTGCTATCAATGCAATCTTGTTTATATCGGATTTTGGATGAAACTCAACAACCTATTCAAAACTTAAAAATTCATTTATTCCAGCGTGGACAAGAACTGATGCCCAATTATCATCAATCAGTGCGGCATCAACTTCAGCAAATTTTAACTGATCGAGGTATTAAGTTACATCTGGGAGAAACTATGTGTAAAATTGCACCTAAAACCCATAAGGAAACTAAAGAAGTATTTGAAATTAAATGTGAATCTGGTTTGATGGTAGAGTGCAATAAAATCTTTTGGATAACACAAGCATCAGCACCCGAATGGTTAAAAAACACTGGAATAAGAACTGATGAGCAAAGTTTTATTTTGGTAGAAGACACGTTGCAATCTCAAACGCACCCGCAGGTATTTGCATCTAGTGACATTGCCACAATCGTAAATTATCCACGTCCGAAAGCTGGGGTATTTGCTGTTAGGCAAGGCAAACCTTTATTTGATAATTTGCAACGAATTTTATTAGGTAAGTCACTTAAACCTTATAGACCACAGAAACAATATTTGAGTTTAATTGGTACAGGAGATAAACGAGCGATATCTACAATGGGCTATGCCTACGCAACACGAGGCCCTTTTACTTTACCATCCCACAAACTATTGTGGTATTACAAAGATTGGATTGACCGCCATTTTATGGAACGCTTTCGCTTTGAAGATTAGGGACTGGGCAAGATAAGACAGAATAATTGAAAAAGTTTCTTCCCAATGCCCAATGCCCAATGCCCCATGCCCAATGCCCAATCTCCTCATCTAATCTGTTCAATTAACTCAATAATTTGTTGATAATACTGAATATTCCCTTCTTGGTAATATAAGTCTGCGGATTTCTGAAAATCTCTAATTGCTGCTTGAGAGTCTCCCAGATTTCTGTAGACATCTGCCCGAAGGATGTAAGCTGAAGCCCAATTAGGCTGACGCTGTAAGGCTTGGTTTAAGTCTGCAAGCGCTTCTTGTAAGTCTCCCAACAGAGAACGGCTACGACCCCGATTGTACCAGTCTTCGGCAAAGCTGGGGTCAATCGCGATCGCTCGACTGTAATCTTCTATTGCCCCTTGATAATCTTCTAGGGCATAGCGAGCATTAGCGCGATCGCTGTAAAATGCAGCAGATTGGGGATTGATTTGCAAAGCTTGGGTATAATCTGCGATCGCACTTTCATAAGCTTCTAAAGCATAGTGGGTAGAACCTCGGTTGTAATATGCTTCAATTAAATCAGAATTAATTTTTAATGCTTGATTATAATCTGCGATCGCTCCTTGTTCATCTCCTAAAAGACGACGAGCATTTCCGCGATTGCAGTACGCTTGGGAAAAATCAGGAACAAGCTCTATGGCTTGAGTGTTATCATCAATTGCTCCTTGTAAATCTTGCAGAGCTTCACGGGCAATACTCCGACCATAATAAGCTGCGGCTAAATTATCATTAATCTGCAATGCTCGATCGTAATCTTTAATTGCTCCTTTATGATCTCCTAAAGAACGACGAGCCGCCGCGCGATCGCAATATCCTTCAGCTAAATTAGGATTGAGTTGTAAAAGGCGATTGCTATCTTCAATTGCACCTTGATAGTCTCCCAATCGCCGACGAGCATTAGCCCGAAAGCCGTATACTAAAGCTAAAGTCGGGTTTTCTTGTAACGCTTGGTCATAATCTGCGATCGCACCCTGATAATCTTCAAGAGTACTACGAACCAGACCCCGCTCACAATAAGCTTGCACATCATCAGGATTCAGCTTTAATGCTTGGTTAAAGTCTTCAATTGCTCCGTGATAGTTTTTCAGGTGAGCAAGCACCAGACCCCGATTATAGTACGCTCCAGCAAAGTTGGGATTGATTTTTAGGGCGTGGTTGTAATCTGCGATCGCCCTTTGATAATCTGCTAAAGCGTAGTGAGCATTACCTCGGTTATGATAAGCCTCCGCCAAGTTAGGATCTAATTGTAATGCCTGGTTGTGGTCAGCGATCGCTTCCTGATAATTACCTAAAATATGGTGAATATTGCCGCGATTGCTGTAAGCTGCGGCAAAATGGGGATACCATTGTAAAGCTTGCTGGAAATCTGCAATTGCTCCTTGATGATCGCCACGTTCAAAACGAGCTACGCCCCGATTATGATAAGCATTAGCAATATCAATATTGATGTTATCAGCTAATTGGGTACTCATTTCTATTGTTTGGATATAATCTGCGATCGCTTTGTCGTAGTCTTCCAAAGCAAAGTAGGCATTCCCCCGGCTGTGATAAGATTGCGCCAGATTGGGATCTAATTGTAATGCGACATTATGATCGGCGATTGCGCCTTGATAATCGACTAAAAAGTAACGAGCATTAGCCCGGTTGTAAAAAGCTATGGCAAAATTGGGATTGATTTCGATGGCGCGATTGAAGTTAGCGATCGCACTGCGATAATCTTGGAGTTGACCACTTAAAATCAGCCCGCGATTATGGTAAGCTTCGGCATAGTCAGGATTTAGGTTGATTGCTTGGGTGTAAGCTGCGATCGCGGCTTGATAGTCCCCTTGCAAATTATGGTTTAATCCTTGGTTGAAAAAATCTTCAGCATTCATATAATTTTTTTGGCTTTTGACATTTTCTAGCCTAAAGCATTAGGATTTTTAACGATATGTTTTAAAAATAATTCCAAATACTATTGTGCCTGTTGCAAGAATTTTTTTTTTAATTTTGCAAACGGGTTTAATTTATTTGAAAGCAGATTCATTTGGACAAGCTGTAAACGAGTTAAGCTTGAAACGAATCATTACTATCTGTCCTTTTTAACTTTCATATTTAATTATCTCCTGGAATGATTAATTGACGGTTAATTGTCAACTAGTTTTTTTCTTTCCTGGAAGC
This sequence comes from Nostoc sp., assembly GCF_036917515.1. Lineage (GTDB taxonomy): Bacteria > Cyanobacteriota > Cyanobacteriia > Cyanobacteriales > Nostocaceae > Nostoc. The sequence goes on from NZ_JBALDE010000133.1 coordinate 12,975, forward strand.
ATGAACGCCTTAGCAGTCTGGCAAGTCAACAATGCTTGGTGAGATATCCGGATATAATCGTCCCATTTTATTGTGTGCATCCGTAATTTTAAAGCGCCAATTTACACTTGCTTTCCGAGAATTGCGATCGCTTTGTCAATTTCTCCCTCCCATGCCATCAACAGTATATGGGCGCGAGTCATACTCCTTGCTTTACTCTTGCCTGTTTTGATTAGCGATGCCTACAGCAGGCTACGCCTACGCTGTTTTTCTACTTCTTCTTTACTCAAATTAACTGTATACTTCTTTGCCATGATGTTACCCGCAGCCACACTTGCTATAGCTTATCAAAAATCTGTCTCACCAAGCATTGTTGACTTGCCAGACTACTAGAATTTGTTGGGCGTTCTAGTAGAACAAACTAAACAGGAAATTTACACTATCCTGTCAGATAAATAGGTGGGGTTGTCCATGAATAAATTGCTCCAGCGTATTAAAGCATTACTTCAACGTATCCTGAAGAAGTTTTCATCTAATTCTCTGCAACCATCGCCCCTAATAAATTCTCGATTAGAAACTTCTATTCCAACCGTTTCTCCCCGATGGGAGTCTGGTTTAGTGCTTGTATGTTCACAATGTGCAAACGAACGGTCAGGCTCAACCGCTTCCGAAGATTTAGAGAATTGGTTGAAATCTCGTTTAAAATTTGAGGGATTATGGGGTGAATTTCGGGTCGTTAGCACCAGTTGTTTAGGAGTTTGTCCACGAATGGGTATTACTGTTGTTATTGTCTGTAATGGAAATCACGGTAATAGTCCATGCTTAATTGTAAATCCTCAGAGCGATCGCGAACTTCTCTATTCATACATCAAACAGAATCAAGGCTGACTGCAAAGGTTTACTAAAGTTTAAAATTATTGAATTCAGAATTGTATTTTATCTTGCACTATGTTTTAACTTCCTTTGCGGGTTTATCGCTTGAACTGCAATATGACTATAAACTATTTCTAGAGGGTCTTGGCTAAAAAATGGTATTTTCTCAGTGAGCATTTCATATAAAGTCACACCAAGGGAATAAAAGTCGGTGCGATAATCAAGAATACGATTCATTCTCCCAGTTTGTTCAGGAGACATATAGGCAAGTGTGCCTTCAACTTAAATTGGGGATTTTCCTTATTGAGACGGGAGGCTATACCAAAGTCAGCGAGTTTAACAATACCTGTTTGGGTGTTAATTATAATGTTATTGGGTTTAATATCTTTATGAATAATCTGATTATTATGCAAATAATCTAAAGCTTTAGTCAATTGAATAGTAATTTTTAAATGATTAATTAAGTCAAGTTTTTTGGTTTGTAGCAGTTGAGTTAAAGACTGACCACCAAAGTATTTTAACAACAGTCCTACACGGTTTTCAAAAGTTTCTATACTGATAGCTTTAACTATATTAGGATGGTCTAAACCTTGCTGAATTTGATACTCATTTTTAAGACGAGTAAAGGTTTTAAGAGTCGGATATTCATTTTTAAGTAGCTTGAGGATAACTCGCTGTTGCGTCTTTGGCGTTTGTGCTTGATAAATAATTGTTTGGATTCCTTCGTGGAGAGTCGAGTTGATTTGGTATCCAGTACGATTTGGCATTGATTTTTGACTATAAAGTTATAAAATTACCATCATCCCTGTTCTATCGTGAAAGGGGTTCTAGTTTGATTATTCTCAGTACGTAGAAAAATATTAACATTGTGCTTCAGTATCTAAGGGTTGTAAATTAAAAAGTGATTATTTCCTTGTAACGGAAACTAATGGCTAAACTGGTTTTATTGTAACTTTCTACACTAAGCGTAGATAAGGACACTTCTGTAAAAATCCAGATGCCTTATTATGGGCATCTAAATTATGAGTATGCGTTGGCGTAGGTCGAATAATGCCACCAAATAGGTCGTCCAACCCGTAAGGTGTAAAAAATTGCCATTGTCCTTGGGTATTTAATCGAACTCCCACAGCCGTAGCGGTGTGCAGCCAATCTATGATGCCATCCTCTGTACTAGTATAAGGTCTGCTACCAAGACGCCAGCGAGCAAAACTGGCTTGATTTTTGACATCAAACTCGTCATCAGGAAATTGTTCTGTGAGAGTCGCCTTTGCTGCTAGTTCTTGGGAACGGTTCCCCTCTATATCAAAGAATGCAATATCAAAATCTTTAATCCATAACCCACAATCATTGCCAAAAATTGCAGACCAAACGGTGTTTCGGACTGCACCCCCTGCTAACCACCAGTTAGGTAGATTTAGTTGAGCGATCGCAGGTAATACTGTATTAATACGTGTATCAGCTAAAATCATCTGTAAGCGAGTATTACTATTCATATCAAATTTCTGGGATTGTCAAGTAAAAGGTGAAAATATTATCATTCATATTTCATTAAACTTACGGTGTTGATATTCCTGTTGTGACACTTTGTAGTTCAATGTTTATCAGGAGAAACTCAATAGTAATAGTATAAATAAAACAGGTTATACAGAAGGTAAAATTGTGAATTTAAAATTTAGAATTTTTATTTATGGAAGATTTATTTGCGCGACTAGAACGCACACTCAATCCTGAACTGCCTTCCCTAACAGAGTCACAACAACAACTCTTACAAGAACTCAGTATTGATGAAAATCAACCCGGTACGATTCTGCATGACTTTCAAATCCTGATAGATTTATTGCAACCAAATGGAGTAGAAGTTAGTAGTGTTAATAACCTTCTACCGCTAAAAGTATTATCAGAAGTTAATTCTCAGTTAAGTCACCCAATTGAAACTAAACTCAAACGCCCCGTACAGAAATCATACCCCTACATTAATGGACTATATCTGTTATTACGCAGTTCTGGGATAGCCCAAATTAGATCCCAAGGTAAGAAGCAGGTTTTAGTTTTAGACGCAGCAACTTTGCAATCATGGTCAAACCTGAACTCAACAGAACGTTATTTCAACTTATTAGAAGCCTGGTTGATTTGGGGAAATAACGAAATTTTGGGTGAACATCAAGATTCATTCGGAAATTTATTTAGATGCATTCAACTTTGGTCCCGCGTCCCAGATAAAGGTTTAAAGTTTCCTAAGTATGAAAATCAACACGATATTAGTTATTACCCCGGTCTGCATAATATTGCTCTGTTAGAGTTATTTGGGTTGTTATCTATCAAACATGGAAAACCACAAGAAGGCAAAGGGTGGCGCATTACTAGTTTACAACGCTTACCTTTTGGTAATGCTCTGTTGCAATTCCTCTTCCCATTAGGTATACGAGGAGAATTACAGGATGATGTAAATATAAACTTTGGAAAATTGCAGTCACATTTTCAACCATTTTTTCCCGAATGGAAGCATAATTTACTTGTTCCCAAGCAAGGCTTCATTGATGGTATTTATATTTTCAAAGTATCCCTTTTTAAGGCTTGGCGACGCATTGCCATACCAGCAAAAAAACCATTAAGCTGGTTAGCAGAGATAATTCTCGATGCTTTTGACTTTGATTACGATCACCTGTACGAGTTTAGTTATAAAGACCATTTTGGTCGTATAATCAAAATCGGTCATGCCTATATGGAAACACCCCCATTTGCCGACCAAGTGCAGATTGGTGATTTGTCTCTAGAACCAGGTGCTAAAATGACCTATCTTTATGATTTTGGTGACAACTGGAATTTTGATGTGCAGTTAGAAGCAATTAATCCACCTGATAACAAAATCAAGAAACCGAAGATTTTAGAAGTTTACGGAAATGCACCTCAACAGTATTGGAGTGAGGATGATGAATTGGATGAAGATGAAGGATGAAGAAGATTTAGAAAAGTGTAGATAATGAAAATTTCCTCATGTCCCCGTGTCTTTTGTTTGTGTTTACTAAAACCCGCTTTAAGATTGAAATAGTTTTAGTTACAAGAAAGTATTACAAATTATCAGGAGATAAAAGCTGTGATTCCATATACTGGAGGTTGTCAATGTGGACATATTCGTTATGAAATTCATGCTCAACCTTTAACTCTATACCTATGCCACTGCAAGGAGTGTCAGAAACAATCTTCTAGTGCCTTTGGTATGTCTCTTACAGTATTACGAGATGCTGTTGTAATTGTTCAAGGAAAACCGAAAACTTGGACTCGAAAAAATGATAGCGGACGTGAAGTAAATAACCTATTCTGTGGCGACTGTGGAACGCGATTGTTCCATGAAAGGACTTACAAGCCAGATACTATCAATGTCAAAGCTGGAACCTTAGATGATACCAGTTGGTTACGCCCAGTGGGTAATATTTGGACACGCAGTGCCCAGTCATGGGTGATAATTTCAGATCAATTGCTCAACTATGACGGGCAACCAGAGGATACACAAGCTTTATGGGAAAAATGGAAACAACAACATCCATAAATGCATAACTTCTGATATTTTAATCAATGCCCTTGGTTGTTAGTCTAACTCATGACTGTACCAAAAGAGATAATGATAATATTTTATCGGTAAAGTGCTTTAATGAACATATTAAATTATTTAAAAAGTAATAGTAAACTAAAATTATAAGTTCAGCTTGTGTATTATATATATTCCACTTGTCTGCAAATCATTAATAAAGCTAACACACTATTAATATTTCACATGAAAACTTACTGGATATTTTCAATCAAGTAATTATAAGTGAAATTAGATAAGTAAGGCGATTTTGGTTCATACTCAACACTTTTAACAGTTATTTCTAGACAAGCTTGATGAAAAACGATACACCACAAGAATTGAACCCAGACCAAGAAATTGGGCGTTTGATTGATGAGGTAATGTCTTCATCTTTGACTGATGAACAGTACCGCAAAAAGATGCAGCGACGCAAAGAAGTGCAAGACAAGCGTATAGCAGAAGCTGTACCAGAAAAAGGATTAATTATTGTAAATACTGGTAACGGTAAGGGTAAAACCACTGCGGCTTTGGGGATGGTGTTGCGATCGCTTGGTCATGGGTATAAAGTAGCGATCGTCCAATTCATCAAAGGTAGCTGGGAACCTTCTGAAAAAAGGGTTTTCAGCTATTGGGAAGACCAGATAGAATTTCATGCAATGGGCGAAGGCTTTACCTGGGAAACTCAAGACCGCGATCGCGATCTTGACAAAGCTAGCGCCGCCTGGGAAAAATCATTAGAATACATCCGCAATCCAGACTTTCAACTGGTGTTGTTAGACGAAATCAATATCGCCCTCAAAATGGCTTACTTACCAGTAGAAGACGTTTTAGCGGGTTTGGCGCAAAAACCCGCTAACAAGCACGTTATTCTCACAGGTAGGGGCGCACCACCTGCTTTAATTGAACGTGCTGATTTAGTAACCGAAATGACCCTAGTTAAGCACCCTTTCCGCGATCAAGGTGTGAAAGCACAACCGGGAATTGAGTATTGAATTAGAGGATGTTTTAAAAGTGAGGGGCTATTGTAAGAAAACTCACAAGGCTTAAGCTGAAAGATTGAAGATATCAGCACCTTGTGAGCAAATGA
>NZ_JBALDE010000134.1:0-77919 GCF_036917515.1 Nostoc sp.
ATGCTGAAGTATTCAATTCGATTATTACTTCATTACTTGAAGTACGGGAAAATACCCGTGTTAACCTGATTCATCCCGCACTTATGCAACGCCGTTCTCTAAAGAGTCATTTAAAAGACTGAAACATTTGCGCTCGCAGCAACCCTTCTTAAACACCGTGAAAATCACGCCAAACACAAACGTTAATTGGAACAAAACCCCTGCGATTGGGCTAATTGAAAGCTGTGAAGGCGCAATTTTATCAGTAGATTTAGATGATGATACCGATGACGAGACAGTTTTTGGCAATAATTCAATTGGGGAATAGGGCATTGGGCACAAGAAGCAAAGGTGCAAAGGGACAGCAGAGGGGAAAAATTTACTGCAACTTCTCCCAATCCCTAATCCCTAGTCCCCAATCCCTAACCCTCCTGCGGATTGCGGTAGCCAAAAAAGTTAATACTGTACTCAGTAATCTGCACTCCTGTTTCTTCTTCAATTTTGCGGATCAAATCTTCTGGTAGTTCCACATGAACATCAAGAATTTGATTTGTATCCACACAGTTGATATGACTGTGAGAGTCACTAATGTTGCCGTACAAACGCCCATCACAGCGTTCAATACACTCAATGATGCCTTGACTGGATAATGCTTCTAGATTTTGATAAACAGAGGTATGACCGATTTCTTTACCTTCGTGGTTCAAGCGATCATAAATCTCTCTTGCAGCAAGATGTTCATTTGCTTGCCAAAGTAATTCCAGAATAAAGCGGCGCTGACGACTGACGCGCATACCCAGGATTTGACAGCGCTCAAGTGCATCTTCTAAGGAACGAATTGGTTTTGTAGTAATTGTTTGTTTTTGCATATTACAGCTTGTTAAATGTTGGGGGAATTTTCCTATCTAAACGTTTATTGGTTATTTAATATATGCAATGATATTGCACACCACTGTTTCACCCACACTTATATTTTGGCTTTTGATACTGTGAAAGTGACAGGATGACGATAATGATTTTTTTGCTTGTTGACGGCTACTTTGTCAGACCTTAATCTAAAACAAACTCATTACAACTTTAACTTAAAATTGCTGTAAATGTCCACCTTGGGGCAGGCATTACCTTACCCAAGTAGGTTGATTTTAATGGCGTATCATATTAATCGTGTAGTAATTATTTATAAGATGCGAGTAATTATAGCAATGATAAAAGTAACATTGAATTTTAGTAATCGGTGAAGTGAGTCGCGTAGGCGAGCATTTACCGCAGGCATCGCCAGTGGCTCATATCAAGGCTATTAATGGATGTATATTTGTTATAACCAGCGAAAATTAACTAAAAGTATCAAATAAATTTGAGCAAGGTCAGACTTGTGTTTAAACCTTGTACGGGTTGACGAAATTATCAGCAAAAAAGCATCAGTAAATACTAATTGATTTATGAAGAAGACTTTGTGCTAGCAAAAGTTAATCTAGCGTCAATCCCTGAAAGCTGCTACTGTATATTCTCGATCCTACAGTTGAGCATCAAGAAAGTGGCTGCTGAATCAATGACAATCGCGATCGCACTCAATAATGACTTCATTAACAATCTGGATCTGTCCCCTGCATCAACGGTGATTGAAAAACTGCTGCAAGATGGGGTTGTATCCCACGAACAGCAGCTACGCTTTGATGTCAATTACGATCTCGAACCTGGCGATCCACGGGAACTTTCAGAAATTCCAGAGGTGCGGCTGTGGTTTGTGCGTCTAGATGCCAAATATCCCTGGTTGCCATTTTTACTAGATTGGAAAACTGGAGAATTTGCCCGTTATGCTGCAATGCTTGTACCACATCAGTTTAGTCCCCAAGAAGGTATTCAGTATAATCCCGAAGCATTAGAGATATTTTTGATGCACAAAATCTTTATTTTAGGTGATTGGCTTAAACAGCAAGATATCCCCAGCCTCTCGCGGCTGAAGTCTATGGCGCAAATTCTAGGTTATGAATTAGATGATGCTTTTTTTGAAATATTTTAAATAGCTAATAGGTGATAGAATTTTGAGAAAATTTTCTTCGTCTTAGTGGACTGTGTGAGGTTATTCTTCTTAGATTGCAATATCGTTCAGTTAAGCCCTAAATCCTCTCTAGAGAAGTGTTAGCACATCGACACGAAGTATAATTTCGCGCCTCTATAGCAATCCTAAATGAGTCGTGAAAATCTCTGATTGCTCTCTCTGCGCCTCTGCGGTTAATTTATTTTTACAAATGATTTAGGACTTGCTATATTTGCCGAAATCAATACCAAAAACTTAACTGAATCGTATTGATATATACTATATTTTGCGATATTTCAAACATCCTCTAGGGATGAAATTTTTATCTATCTAAAAAGATATTTTTTAAATTAACTATAGCAAATATGCTGATATAGAAACCTATTTCTTATATACGAAAGAAAACAGGTTACATTTTATACTTTTTTCAGAGCGCTTTCAGTAGTTCGCAAGATCCTGAAAGAGCAATTTTGTAATCAAACAAGTTTGAGAAAATGAGGGTTTTGAAATGAAAAATTTAGTACCTGAGCGTGCAACATCTGAAGAAGAACGTTTCCAAGATGACTATTATTCTTACTTTGAATCCCCGGAGAATGTCACCCGATACACACCTACAGGTGGTTTTTTAAGTAACGCTTTTCCTGAAAAATCATTCTCTTTATTAGATTTAGGATGCGGTAATGGGGCTTTAAGCAAATATCTTCCAGCTCGATGTGACTATCTAGGAGTCGATCACAGTGAATTAGCTATTGAACAATGTTTAAAACTCTACCCAAATAGAAAGTTTGTTACCAAAGATTTATCGCTTTTCTTGTCTGAACTTGTTGAAGAGAATCAAAAATTTGATGCAGTTGTACTAGCGGGTTTGTTATTTCACAGCATTAACAAAGATACCCAAGAAAAAAAAGATGATCAAGAAATTATTCAATTTTGCCTGAATAAAATACTAAACGAGAAAGGATATCTTGTTCTCATTGTACCTTTTTGCTACGGCGATCATCCATCTCATACTTTGTTTGTTCGAGCAGAGTGGCTACAAAAGTCAATAGAGAAAATGCTAGAAATTGCTAATGCAAAAATTGTTCACGAGAATATATCTTTACAAATTGGTTTGGAAAAGAGGGTTCGACAGCAGAAAGCGACTCCTGACTGGTTTGTTTCCGATAGTAATGCTGATTATCCCAGTATATTTGTGGGAACATATATGGCAAGCTGGACATTTATTGCTTGCCTCTAATTAATACCATTTTGGATTTGAGATGGAGAATTTGACCTCGATCTGTGGAGATGCAAAATTGTACTTAATCTTGCTGGGCTAACGCATATCTAAGGATTTTGGGTTTAAATGAACGGTACTGGGCTAAGTAGGAGAGGTTCGTTGAACTCACGTTAAGTTAAGAGATTCCCAATTAAAAAATCCAACTTTTTAGGGTGTATTAGTGATGGGGTAATATCATTTCACGAAATATCTGATACAGATAAATAGGTAGGGGCGTACATCTGTATGCCCCTACAGCCAATTAATATGTTGCAAATATTTTTGCAAATGTTATAACGCACTAGAATAGCTCGATTTGTCTAAATAAAAACTGAAAGCCGTTCCCTACTTGTGACAACGGCTGAGTGATAAATTATAGAGCTTTTAATTTGTATGCAATATACATTCACCTCTCTCCTGTAAAGAGAGAGGTTTTGAGACTTACTCTCTGTTCTAGGTATCTAAGTTTGGGAAAACTACTGGTTTAGCCACCCCAAATTTTCTCTAAAACTGTGTTTGGTGAAATATCCGCTGTTTTTCCCGTGAGGGATTCAATAGCCAAGAATTTGTCGTTTTTTGGCAACAACTTAGCTGGATTGCTGGGGCCAAATACGGTAATGGTATAGGTTTGAACTGCAACACTCAGTTGTAGTGCCGCGCTATCAGTAGATAACATCAAATTTGCTCCAGCAATTATGGCAGTTAACTTACCAATATCATCTGGGGCAGTCACCTTGATTTCTGGAGAAGACTCCAGAAGCGATCGCACAAACAGCTCATCATCAAGTCCTTTAATAACCACCACAGGCAGATCGGGCTGCTTTTGTTGGAAGGCTTGAATAATTTGCTGCCAATTCTCGACAGGGTAGATTTTATCTAGTTCTTTAGCCTGTAATAACTGACCAGAACCGCCATGAATCAAGATATAGCCTGTTTCATGAACCCCTAAACGTTTTTGTTCCTTTTGTGCCCACTCAATATCTGGTTTTGGCACATTTGCTGCTAACTCTGGGACAGGGCTATTTATTTCCAACGGTTGCAGCAAGTCGTGATATACTGCTGCCACATATTGGGATGGTTTGAACGGCACAGTATGGGTAAGAAAACCCGATCCTTTGCCTTGGTAGCCAATACGTATAGGAATTCCCGTCAACCAGAGTAAAAGACCTACCAACCAATTTTGCCCAACAGCAATGGCAACGTCGTATTCGCGATCGCGAATTGTTCCTACTAAATTACCCCAATCTGCCAGACTGTTACGGTCATTAAAATCAAAGTACAGCACCTCGTGAACTGACTTGCTCACTCGGTAGGCAGCCTTTGACCGGGGTTCAACAACGACATCTATTTGAGCGTCAGGGTAATGGCGCTTCAGGTCATCTAGAGTCGGAAAGAAGAGAATTTGGTCGCCAATTCCGCCAGGTACAAGGGCTACTACTCGCATAATATTTATTGACGCTTACTCGCTCCCTATTTTAGGGGAAAATATATAGCTTAAAGATTGAGGAATTCTGTGTATTTACTAATTCCAGCTGCGGGAATCGGAAAAAGAATGGGTAGTAACCGCAATAAACTCCTGCTACTCGTGCGATCGCAACCAATTATTGCTTGGACTTTATTAGCCGCAGAAGCCGCCAGTACAATCAGTTGGATCGGGATTATTTCTCAGTCTAGCGATTGGCCAGAGTTAAAAGCTATTATTGCCGATCTGAAGCTGACTAAACCAGTAGAATTGATTCAAGGCGGCTCCACCCGCCAGGAATCTGTTTACAATGGCTTGCAATCTCTGCCAATAGCCGCAGAACAAGTGTTGATTCACGATGGTGCTAGATGCCTAGCCACACCAGATTTATTTAACTCTTGTGCCGAGGCCATTCGCCACTGTCCCGGTTTAATTGCTGGTGTACCCGTCAAAGACACTATCAAAGTTGTTGACGAGCAAGGCATAATTCAAGATACACCCGACAGACGACAACTATGGGCGGCACAAACTCCTCAAGGATTTGATGTCAAGTTGTTGAAACAGTGCCATGCTGAAGGAGTTCGTCAAGGTTGGGAAGTAACAGACGATGCTGCTTTATTTGAAAAGTGCGGCATCGAAGTCCGAATTGTTGAGGGAGAGGAGACAAATTTAAAACTGACCACTCCACAAGATTTAGCGATCGCAGAATTTATTCTTACAAATAGAGGCTTTTGAGGGAGCGTAGAAGGGAATAGGGTAAAGATTATTCCCTCTCACCTGTCACCTCTTTCCTAATCCCAATGCCTAATTTGAAAGTTTTAAAAAATACTTTGACAATTTACGATATAATGCCACACACTTGTTGATTGTTAGTTGTCATGTACTAATGACCAATGACTAATAACCCTTTGGGTGACGCTCCTACGTCGCTACCGCTTCGCTAACGCCAGTTGCTCATGGGGGAAACCCCCATCGCCTTTGGCGTCTCCCCTTGGGAGAAGACCGCACTGGCTCACCAATGACTAACGACTAATGACTAAATGATTACAGCCACAGCGACGAAGATAGAAGCAATTCTCTATTTAAAGGGTAAACCCTTGTCGCTCGGCGAAATCGCCGAGTATGCCGCGTGCGATCGCGCCACTGTCAAAGAAGGCATAATTGAACTTATGGACAACTATGCCCACCGAGATAGCGCCCTAGAGGTAATAGAAACTCCAGATGGTTACAGTTTGCAACTACGGTCTGACTTTCATGATTTAGTGCAAACGATGATACCAGTAGAATTGGGTGTAGGTGCATTGCGAACTTTGGCAGCGATCGCCCTCAATAGTCCCATACTCCAAAGCGACTTAATTAACCTGCGCGGTTCGGGAGTATATCAACACGTTCCAGAACTTGTTGAACTTGGTTTCATCCGCAAGCGCCGAGACAGCGATTCTCGCTCCTACTCACTCCAAGTAACACCGAAATTTCATCAGTATTTCCAAATTGAACAACTTCCGCAAATACTCTCTACCACTCAAAAGGAAGAACAACTAGAACTAGAACTAGAACTAAATGGAGTGGAGCATAGGGCATGGGACATAGGGCATGGGGAAAATGAGGGAAATGAGAAGACAAGGAAGCAACAAAGCAGGAGAGTAGAGGAACAGGGAGGACAAGGGAACAAGGTAACAAGGTGACTAAAGTTAGAACTTGCAACAAGTCTTTCCCTTGCCCTTGTCCCCAATTCTCCTTGTCCCCAGGTATCTTCCCAATGCCTAATTCCCAATTCCCCCTCCTCTTGACTTATACCTGTGGTGAATGCGCTACCCTTGTACTATGGTTTAGAGTAGAGTTAGCAATTAAGCTAAATAAAACTGCCAATGGTGTTTAATCCTGACTTTTTGAATGACAACTCCGAGGAACACCCTAATCAACTTCTTTCCGACCACTCTGAGGAATACCCTAATCAGTTACTCAAATATCTACAGCATCAGTCTCCTGATGTTTTAGCTAGGATTGCTCAGTCCGCCAGCCCCGAAATTAAACAAATCATCTCGCAAAATGTCCAAGGGCTAGTGGGAATGCTCCCGGCAGAAAATTTCAACGTGCAAATCACAACAGATCGGGAGAATTTAGCTGGACTTCTAGCGTCTGCTATGATGACGGGTTATTTTCTGCGCCAGATGGAACAGAGAATGCAGTTAGAACATTTGTCTAATGGTCAATAATTAATAGTCAGTAATCAAACATTCTAGTTCGTAATTCGTAATTAAAAAAGGTATAGCAACCGATACTGAATCAAAAATTCAGCGGTCAACAAGACATTGATGGAAAGTTCAATCTTCCACATATAGCGCAGCTTTAGCAAATCTGCGTACTCCTACGGAAAGGCAAGCTACGTGCAGCATCTCGTAGAGAGCATCTTGTAAGTAAGAATTACGAATTACGAATTATTTTGATTACTTCTTTTCAGGATAAACTCCTGATTGGACTTTAAAGGTTTGAATTTTACCACTGCGGTTGACTTCGATCGTTAAAACCTCTCCAACTTTGCTAGACTCTACCAGCCTTTGAACTTGGGCTGAAGTTTTGACTGGTTTACCGTTAAATTTTTGAATCACGTCTCCAGGAAGCAGTCCTCCACGCTTGGCTGGGGAATCATCTGTAACTCCTTTAATCACAATTCCAGCATTCTGCTGAATGTTCAGTTGATTTTCTTGATTAATCTGCTGCTTTCTGATGGGAGAAAGGTCTGCCATTTCAATACCCAAGAAAGGATGTTCCACACGCCCTTTAGTAAAAAGTTCATCGGCAATGCGGGCGGCGGTTTCAATGGGGATGGCAAAACCGAGTCCTTGAGCATCAGCGCGGATGGCAGTGTTAATACCAATCACTTCGCCTTGGGCGTTCAATAAGGGGCCACCAGAATTACCAGGATTAATTGCGGCATCAGTTTGGATAAAGCTGACTCGCTTATCTGGGACACCAACTTGAGTGCTAGTGCGATCAGTAGCGCTGATAATGCCTATAGTAACAGTATTATCTAAACCCAGAGGATTGCCAATAGCGATCGCCCATTGTCCTGGGATCAGGTTTTGCGAATTACCCAGTTTTACCGTCGGCAAATCATTCGCTTTTATTTTTACCACCGCCACATCTGTTACAGAATCAACTCCTACTACCTTCCCCTCTAGACTCCGACCATCCTTGAGGGTAACTTGTACTATATCTGTATCTGCCACTACATGAGCGTTAGTGAGTAATTCTCCATCTTCGCTCAAAATAAATCCCGATCCTGTACCGCGTTCAATGCGTTCTTGAGGAATTGGTTGATCGTCTTCTCCAAAGAATCGCCGCAATATGGGATTTTTCAAAGCATCAGAGATAGGATTGGCTACTTTGCGAGTGGCATTAATTCGCACTACAGCCGGACCAACTTTTTGCACTGCCGTCGCAATAAAATTCACGTTATCGCCACCAGTAGCCCCAATAGCTCCGTTAGGAGAATTCGGAACTACGGATTCTGGAGGCGAAGCCATTGTGACATTTTTTAGCTGTTGGAACGAGCGATTTTGTGGTATGAGATAGTGACTCCCAAACAAACCTGCACCACCGCCAATTACCAGTAAAAATACATAAACCGCCAGTTGCTTTAAGGATAACTTCATAATTGTTTTGCTCATGAACAGCAATGCAGTTGCTAATTTCTAAGTGTAGTCAAGCTAACGGCAAGTGGACAGATCAATTTACGAGAAATTGGGGATTGGGCATGGGGCATTTGTCATTTGTCATTGGGTATTGGGCATTGGGTATGAGTTATTAATTTTTGTCCCTTACTTCTCCTACCTCCCCTGCTCCCCAATTCCCATTCTTCCCATCTAAAATCTAAAGTTAATGCGCTATTGACCTGTATACATGACTTTACCCTTTCGTCAACTGTTTCTCTGTAGCTTAGTTAGCACCTTGGGTCTAGTAAGCATACTGCCATACTCAAACAGTGCTAAGGCTGCTGTGGGTGGTTGCTCAACTCCAGCCCTATCTCGCTTCCAACGCCATAAAGTTGTTCGTGGCGAAACTTTGGAGAGCATAGCGCAGCGCTATAATCTCATTTCGACAACTATCATCGGTATGAATCCAGCTTTGCAGAATGGTGCAGCTGCCGCCGTTGGTAGTGTGCTTCAAATTCCTCCTTACAATGGGATTGTAGTCGAAGTGCCTCGCGGTCAAACTTGGCGACAAGTGGCGGCACAATACAAAGTTCGTGCTGATAGCCTGTTTGAGGTGAATGGCTGCCAACAAAACCCCAGAATCGTGTTTGTTCCGGGGGTAAATTGGTCGCCCAATGGTGTTGTAACTAAGTCCCCTTTGCCTAGTGATGCAGGTACACCAAACCGTGGATCCTTGTCTGGATATCCCTTAGCACAAGTGGCAACTGTGGGATTAGCTTATGGCTGGCAAATTAATCCTGCAACAGGTGAAGTTTTCTTCCACAGTGGTGTTGACTTATTATCATCAGTTGGCACTAATGTGCTGGCGATCGCACCTGGAACTGTAGCTTTTGCTAACGATCAAGGTTCTTATGGCAAATTAGTCATTATTAACCACAGTGGCGGGCTTCAAAGCCGCTACGCCCAGCTTGACAGTATCAAGGTTACTGTCGGTCAACAAGTGAAAAAAGGAGACTTACTAGGAACAGTAGGTACTAGTGGAAAACCAACATCCACTCAACCGCATCTCCATTTTGAAGTGCGTTCTAGCTCATCCCTGGGTTGGGTAGCAGAAGATCCAAAGGGTTATTTAAAAAAATGAGGAAATGGGGAATAGCGAATAAGGGACAAGGCAGACTACTAAACACCAATGCCCCATACCCTATGCCCAATTCCCAATTTCGCTAGATTTGACGATGTGCATTCCTGCCTCTGCAAATCTTGTAAATGCTGCATCTGCCTGTTCTGTATAGTCCACAACACCGGGGACAACAACAGGGGAAGTGCAATCTTCTAGTAGATAGATTTTTTTCGTCAGAGTAGCATCTACCTGTTTAATTTCTGTTAATAAATCGTCAATTGTCCAAGCGACGCAGTGACTTTTAGCTTGACCACCAATAATTACTGCATCATATTCTAAAAGTTGTTTAATCAGCAGCGTGTTCTTTTGAGCAAGTGGACGTTGTTCAAAATCTTCCAACACTTCTGGACGTAGGATGGAATAGTTTTCTGTTAAAGGATTTTCACCTTTGATTTCAAATTGCGTTTGACTCTGACGCGCAATGCCGTGAAAAAATATCGCTTCTTCTATCGATGAAACTAGAGCATGACCGATACCACCCAACATAGAATGATAAGGCCAAACAGTAAGGGGATACTTACCATCTTGACTGAGTTTTTTAAGGTAATGGTAAGCGTGTTTTTCTAATAATTCATAATCCCCATTAGTAACACTGTTAGCAACTGCTGGATTGACTTTCCAGATACCTTGTTGAATATCTGCTGGTGTGATGCTAGTTGCTGCTGGAGTGGGATGTTCTCCCGCAGCGTTCACCCAAAAGATTGGATGGAAAATTTGCGTTGCGGTGTGAGTATCTAGAGTTGGTACAATTTTCGTAATTATTCCCAAGTTTCGATAGATAAACTCAGATAATCTGACGTTATCATCCACCGCTGCATTCCTGGATTTTCCACCTACAAATAATTCAAATCCGGGAATGCAGAAGGTATTTTGGACATCAATTAATAGTAGGCAAATACGAGTTTTATCTAAAGATGCTGGTTTTATATCGTGTTGTTTTGCCCAAATTTCAGCTTCAGCGGCACGTTCTTGATAAGGTACGCGCCAGACTTTTCCCACTCCTTCAGGGTTAAAGTGTGGGGGAATTAGTAGTTGGGGTGTTATTTGGGTGTTCATAATTACAGTCGCTTTTATTCTGTAATAACATCTACAATTTCAATGCCCAAATTTTCTCAAGTCTAAACTCAATAGTATATTTGTATTATAAGAACATAAATTTAGCGATCGCTCTTATCCCTCTTCTATCACTTTGGGGAAAGAAAAATAAATGTAGCTTGGGTTGAACAAAGTAAAACCCAACTTTTCTAAGGTCTTTGGGTGTTAGGTTTCGTTCCTCAACTCAACCTACGTCTAAATTGATAAAAGTCGTGAGAAATAAGGGTTTTAGATTTTTCTCTATTAATAGTGATTAAAGAGGGATTACAGATATTGCAGTTAGGTCATATAATTATAAACCACTGGTAGTATTTATAACTCATTAATAAGGCATTGCTTCCTTAAGCTTTCCTGTAGAACCTGCGCGATCGCTACTCAAGCTAATCATTATAAAAGAATTTTTCAGCAATATATCTTTATAAATGAGCAAAACCTTTGAATTGCTCTTTATTTCTTTGCCTGTCTCATTCTCCATTTTTTTCTATAGAATCACCAAAAGAGCCACCACCTGTGGCAATCTGGGAAACAGAGATTTATCAAATCTGATATTTTAACGACAACAAATTTACCTAATTAGGTTATGCAAACTCTGCCCATAATAGATACTTCAAACACTACAGCTAGTCAACCTACCTTTGATACAACTATCAAGCGACGTAAAACCCGCCCTGTAAAGGTAGGAAATGTCACCATTGGCGGTGGCTACCCCGTTGTAGTACAGTCAATGATTAACGAAGACACTCTTGATATTGATGGTTCCGTAGCTGCTATTCGTCGTCTGCACCAAATAGGCTGCGAAATTGTCCGCGTCACAGTGCCGAGTATGGCTCATGCTAAAGCTTTAGGGGAAATTAAACAGAAATTAATAAAAACATACCAAGACGTGCCCATTGTGGCTGATGTCCATCACAACGGGCTAAAAATTGCTGTGGAAGTCGCCAAGCACATAGAGAAAGTACGAATTAATCCAGGCTTGTATGTGTTTGAAAAACCAAACATTAATCGCACTGAATACACTAAAAGCGAATTTGACGAAATTGGCGATAAAATCCGCGAAACCTTAGAACCTCTAGTAGTTTCTTTGCGTGATCAAGGGAAATCGATGCGAATTGGGGTAAATCACGGTTCTCTCGCAGAAAGGATGCTATTTACCTACGGTGACACCCCCGAAGGAATGGTGGAATCTGCCATAGAATTTATCCGCATTTGTGAATCTTTGGATTTCCGCAACCTGGTAATTTCCATGAAAGCCTCACGAGTTCCGGTGATGGTAGCCGCCTATCGCCTCATCGCCAAGCGCATGGATGAACTGGGTATGGATTATCCGCTACATTTAGGCGTTACAGAAGCTGGTGATGGCGAATATGGGCGAATTAAATCCACGGCTGGGATTGCTACGTTACTTGCTGATGGCATTGGCGATACAATTCGCGTCTCACTTACAGAAGCACCAGAAAAAGAAATCCCTGTCTGCTATAGCATTCTCCAAGCTTTGGGATTGCGAAAAACGATGGTGGAATACGTCGCTTGTCCTTCCTGTGGACGCACTTTGTTTAATCTAGAGGAAGTGCTGCACAAAGTCCGGGAAGCTACTAAACATTTAACTGGGCTAGACATTGCAGTTATGGGTTGTATTGTCAACGGCCCCGGAGAAATGGCAGATGCTGACTATGGCTATGTTGGCAAAACACCTGGTTATATTTCTTTGTATCGTGGTCGAGAAGAAATAAAAAAAGTCCCAGAAGATAAAGGTGTAGAGGAATTAATTAACCTCATTAAGGCAGATGAACGTTGGGTAGAACCTTAAACGGAGCAGAGGGGCAGAGGGGCAGAGGAAGCAGTGGGGAGATGAAGAAGACAAAGAGAATAACCAATGCCCAATGCCCAATGCCCAATGCCCAAAAACTTTATAGCTCTTAATCACTAAGGTTGTCTGATTGTCAAGTATTTTGTTTAAATTAAGAATACATAGTTGGTCTGTAAGTGGTAGCCTGTGTTAGATTGAGCATACTGACTATAAATTTTCCCTCTGACGCAGCTGTCATTATGGTGATTACAAAAAGTAGGCTTGTTTTGGGTGCTACGGCAGTTACACTCTCCACGATCGCTGTTACTAGCCTTGGCATTCACTCACGAGGTCAGGCTTTATTTAAAGCAAGTCCCAAAGAATTAGTAGATGAAGTTTGGCAAATTGTTCAGCGCCAATATGTAGACGGTACTTTTAATCAAGTAGATTGGCAGGCTGTTCGTAAGGAATACTTAAGCAAGTCCTACAATAATCCGCAGGATGCCTATAAGTCCATTCGGGAAATGCTGAAAAAGCTAGATGACCCTTATACGCGATTTATGGATCCATCGGAATTCAAGAATATGCAGGTGGATACCTCTGGAGAATTGACAGGGATTGGGATCACCATTAGTCAAGATGAAAAAACCAAGCAATTGGTTGTAATTGCGCCAATCGAGGATACACCAGCCTTTAAAGCTGGTGTTTTGGCAAAAGATATCATCCTCAAAATCAACGGCAAAGATACCAAGGGGATGGATACCAATCAGGCAGTATCCTTAATTAGGGGTGAAGCAGGATCGAAAGTCAGCTTGACTATTCAGCGCGACAAGCAGATAAAACAATTTGATATTACACGGGCGCGAATTGAAATCCATCCAGTTAAGTTTTCTGAAAAGAAAACCCCAGCAGGCAATCTTGGTTACATTCGCTTGAACCAGTTTAGTGCCAATGCTGGTAAAGAAATGCAAACCGCGATCAAAAATTTAGAAAGCAAAAAGGTAGCTGGATATATTCTCGATCTGCGTGGTAATCCAGGCGGCTTACTTTTCTCCAGCGTAGATATTGCCCGGATGTGGATAGATAAAGGTAAGATTGTCTCCACTGTTGAACGTCAAGGAGAGGCAGAAAAAGAAGAAGCAAACGGACGAGCCTTGACCAATAAACCATTGGTAGTGTTGGTAGATAAAGGTTCAGCTAGTGCCAGTGAAATCCTTTCAGGGGCTTTGCAGGATAATAAGCGTGCTACTTTGGTCGGTACTCAAACCTTTGGTAAGGGACTAGTACAATCGGTGCGTCCCCTGGAAGATGGTTCAGGACTGGCGGTGACAATTGCTCATTACTATACCCCCAATGGTACAGATATCAATCACAAAGGCATTTCACCAGATGTGAAGGTGGATTTGAGCAAGAAACAAATGGAGGATTTGTGGCTCCATGAACGTGACAAACTAGCTACTTTAGCAGACCCTCAATTTGCTAAAGCGGTGGAAGAAATAGGTAAAAAAATTGCTGTTAAAGGAACACCTACAGCAGAAAAATGAAGAATTAGGAATGAAAGTTAGGAGTGAATCGTAAGGAGTTAGGAATAAAGAGCGTCACTGTCAACTCCTAACTCCTAGCTTAAACTGGTTGACACTTCCCAGCCCTAATAAGTCCGATACGTCGAGCGATCGCTTCTTCTTGCGAACTAAAAGGGCCCCACTGTTCTATAATTTCTAAATTATCGTCGCCAACTTGGTCGCTAGGGATAATTTCACAGTTTTCACTAGAACGCTTGACAATATACCAAGTTTGTGGGTCGCTCATATTTAAATAAAAATTTTGTTTTTATAGTAAGAATTTTACGGTATACAGAAAATATCTTCGCACTTACTGCTAAAACCTACATTCTGTAGGTGCGATAGTAAAACTATGAATAAGGTAAACTATGCAGCAATGAGCGACCAAGAGCTAAAGAGTTACTTTATCACTCACAAGGATGATAAGGAAGCCTTTTATGCCTACATGGATAGACGAAAATATCGTCATCGTGATGCTCCAATAAAATTAAACGATC
The DNA here is from genome assembly GCF_036917515.1 of Nostoc sp. Lineage (GTDB taxonomy): Bacteria > Cyanobacteriota > Cyanobacteriia > Cyanobacteriales > Nostocaceae > Nostoc. Next base: position 14,514 of record NZ_JBALDE010000134.1, read on the forward strand.
CGGCTTGGGAAGAAAAGATAATAGCTATGATTCAGAAACAATTAGGTTCTGATTGTTGAAGAAGTCAGAATTCAGGAGTCAGAATCAAGACGCTTGATTAATTTTTCTTTTAGAGCTTAACCTACTTGAGAGCTAGTTAAAGGTGGGTGATACCCACCTTCTGCTTACCAAATCCAATATCTCTCTTACTGCAAATATTCTCGTGTTAACTTGTTATTACCAAAAATTTCCATGTCGTATTCAATATTATCTAGAAGAATTGAGAAGTTTGTTCTGTCATAGTCTCCTTCACAGAAAGTTTCGATGCACAGATCATTGTCTTCATCAATATATACCTTCATAAATAAGAACTCCGAATTCAATTGGTTCATATATTCCAAGAGGTCTATTCTCTTAACATTTGGCTCAAGAGAATAAATAATTCTAACTAATACTCCTCTACCTGAAATAAATTTAACAAATAAATTTTGCTTTCTAGGATGACGGCATACAAGTAAATCATCCCCTTCTTCAATATGATATCCATTAAACTCCAAATGATTACGATATCTTGCTAAGGAATGGGCTACAGAATCACTTATACTGATTTCTGACATGGTTTTAAGCCTCACAAATTTTTTAGAATAATAGGTGAACTAAACTTATTATTCCCACCCAATCTATAATTTGATCAGCACTAACACCAAAACTCATATTTTCCTTGTGTCTTTGTATCTTAGGGATTAAGAAAAGCATTTTTTAACCCCTAAGTCCCAATAATTAATACTTCCGCTCTTTTGGCTCAAACATAGTAATCGCCACCGGTCGATACTGAATCTCAATTCCGGCTGGTGAGTAGTAAACCATTGTGTGTTTGAGAAAGTTTGTATCATCTCGCTGGGAATAATCTTCGCGGAAATGAGCGCCACGACTTTCTTGACGATTTAGGGCTGATGCTAAAATGGTCTGCCCTACTACCATCAAACTTCGCAATTCTAAGGCTTCTACGAGTTCCGTATTCCAGCAACTACCTTTGTCATCTAAATAAATTTGAGAATATTGCTGTTGTATTTCTTCTAGTTTCTGCAAACCTTCAGTCATTAGTGCCTCAGTGCGGAAAACACCGCAGTACTCAGTCATACAATCCTGAAAAGCTTCACGGACTTGGTGAATACGGTACTGTCCTGGTTGTTCTAGCAAAGCTTGAATTTGTTGCTGGGCTTCTGTTACATACCGTTGCTCATCTACAGAGGGTAACTTACGTTTTTGCACAAATTTGGCGATCGCAGCTCCAGTTCTCTTGCCATAAACGACACATTCCAGCAGAGAATTACTGCCCAAACGATTCGCCCCATGTACGGAAACACAAGATGTTTCACCAGCAGCAAAGAAAGCATCAACAAAACCATCGCCACTACTACGAACTTGACCATCAGTGTCCACTGGGATACCACCCATACAATAGTGAATTGTCGGGCGGACTGGCATCGGTTGAGTTACTGCGTCAACACCTACTAAACGATGGGCTTCTTCCCAACAGAAGGGAACGCGACTCATAATTTTTTCTTTGCCTAAATGGCGTAGATCCAGATAGACAAAGGGGCCTCCAGCACTTCCATTGAGATGAACACCACGTCCAGCGCGAATTTCGTAAGCGATCGCTCGTGAGGTAATATCACGAGGAGCTAGTTCCATGCGACTGGGTGCATAATTCGCCATAAAGCGATCGCCTTCACTATTAATCAAATACGCCCCTTCTCCCCGTACCGCTTCTGAAATTAGTACACCTACCGGATATAAACCAGTGGGATGAAACTGGACAAATTCCATATCTTCCAGGGGTAAACCTGCGATCGCAGTCATTGCCAAACCATCGCCTGAAGAAGCGTAATCATTAGAGGTAGTATTATAAACGCGACCATAACCCCCGGTGGCAAACATTACCGCCTTAGCCCGTACCACCTCAATATGTCCATCCAAAAGATGGAACATTACCACACCCTTCGCCTCATTTTCTTCTAAAATAAGACGCATTACGTACCACTCTTCGTAAACTTGCACCCCATAACGCCGCAAATTGTTAACCAATTCGTGCAAAATCGCATGACCTGTTTTGTCAGCAGCGTAACAAGTGCGGTTATGAGAATGTCCGCCAAAAGCCCTTTGGGCAATGCGCCCATCCGGTAAGCGAGAGAACAAAACGCCGAGATGTTCCAAGTCAATCACCACATCTGGCGCTTCTTGGGCGAGAATCGCCACAGCATCTTGGTCTGCCAAGTAGTCAGAACCCTTGACAGTATCAAAAGCATGTGCTTGCCAACTATCTTCGGAATCAACATTTTTCAGCGACGCAGCCATACCACCTTGAGCCGCAACTGAGTGAGAACGAATTGGGTGGGTTTTTGCAACCACAGCAATATTTAAACTAGGGTCAGTGCGGGCAATTTCTACAGCAGCACGACATCCCGCTAATCCACCCCCAACAATAATCACATCGTGTTTTAGCATAATTAGCCCTCTGATTGCAAACCACTGCTGTTCTATTGTAGAGACGTGATTAATCAGCTAGTTCATTGTAACAATCGCATTTTTACAAAAAAATCCCTGCTTATGGACAGGGACGTTATAAAAATTTTGAAATTAGGAGTGAAAAGTTAAAAACAAAGAGTTATGGCACAGATAAAGTGACTTATAACTCATAACTCATAACTTATGACTCCTAACTCTTTAGCTAGTTGCTTGTACAGGTTGTTGCTGAGACACATTACCTGGTATAGGTTCCATTTTGGTTCCCGGCCCTACGGGACTGACTTCAATATGATTTAACAAGGTAGTGACAAACGCAAACAACAAGAAAGGTAGCGATAGCAGAACGACAAGACCCGCTGTTGCTAAAGCGTACACGGGCCGCTTGGCACCCATCAGCGCTAAAGCTGATGCCAAACTTAGGGTAATTGTAATCAACCAAACAATTATTTGACCGTAGATATCACCGAAAGTCAGGGTACAGACAAACCGATACTTTTGAATATTATTTTCGCTCATCACATTTGCCTCAAGTCTCTCCTAATAGGTTCTACGTTAGAACTATGTTTGACTTGTAGGCAATTTCTAAATATTTTTGCAAGCTTTGTAATATCACTTCACAATTTAACTGCTTTTGGCAGCAAAGCAGTTATACTAAAAAACTTCTTCTTTTCATACGAGAGGTCGCAATTGCGTTGGCGCAGCCCGCCGTAGGCATCGCCTCCTTAAAAAATACTATCTTAGTTTTAGGCAAAGAGGCTATTTGTCATCTGTCAAATTCAGTATATTCAAAATAAATATATAGCAATTCTATTTAATTTCTGAAAATTGCAACCCACAAATTCACAACTGAGTAAAAGTTGTCGGGCGTCTTGTTTCTCATGAATGATTCAAGATTGCTATAGTATTTAGTTTTTTGCTAGTAAATATTAACTAGAGAAATCAAGTAAAGTGCTTGATGTCAAACCGATTTTTTGATGTTAAATTTTGAGTATTGCCCGAACTTGTTGACTAAATCAACAAAAACCTTTATTTTTCGTGGCAACATTGTTTTAGGAGTGAATGTGAATACTATTTTTCTTCGTAAAGGTGTTTTTTGGTTGCCAAGTTTAGCTGCTCTTGCATTCCTAAGTAGCGGTTTATCTGCTGCAAGTGCCCAGACAGTACACAAGGTGAGTAGTCAGCCATTAACTGAACCTTCTGCAACCGTAACGTCTCCCAACGAGTTTAATCCAGAAATAGACACTGAAAGCCAAAATCTCTCTACAGAAATAACTAAAACTTTTACTGTCACAAATTTAACTAAGGTAGAGCAGTTGCCCAACACTGCGATACAAGAAAACGCTAGTGTCACACCGACACCTGTTCCAGGCACAGTGGCGACTTCATCTGCGACACTTACCTCTGAATTTGTACAACCGACTTCTAAAGCTACTGCTCAACCATCTGCTACCAAAGTGGCGCAATCGGATATTGATTTAGGTAGAACTACGAATGGTGGTAGTAGCTATCTTGGGATCGCTGCTAACATTGGTTTGAGCGGTGGTGATACGTCTCTGGGCGACGGTAACTTTGCAGTAGTTAGCAAAATCGGACTGACAAATTCTATATCAGTACGACCCTCAGCCATATTTGGGGATAACACCACAATTTTACTTCCGATCACCTATGATTTTACTTTCAAACCAGCAGATGCTTTTAGCGAACCATTAGCGATCGCACCTTACGTCGGAGTAGGTGCAGCTTACAAAACTGGTGATGATTCGCAATTTGCCTTTTTGGCATCTGCTGGCATTGATGTGCCTTTAACTTCTCAATTTACAGCAACGGCTGCTATAAATGCCGGATTTTTCGATGAAACTGATGTGGGCTTATTGTTAGGAGTTGGTTACAACTTCAGTGGGCTTTAAGAATTAGGAGTTAGGAGTTATTAAGATTAAATTCATAACTTATAACTCCTTAGTTTTTATTTAGGGGTAACTTTGTCAATCACCTTGATTGTGCCATCATCTCCTACTGTCCAAACATCGTATACACCAACGACATCGCCATTAGCATCGACATCTACGTTGCCGCTAGCTCCTTGGTAGTTAATCTTTTTACCATCTTTAAGTAACTTCAGTCCCTCGCAGACATCAGTAACTTCTATGCCAGGTCCATCAGCAACTTCCCGGATTTTGCTAGCTATGCCAACGCCTGTATTTTGTTTAGCAGCTTGTGCTGCCAATGTCAATAAAGCAGTCGCATCCCAAGCTTGAGGAGCGTATTCCCCTGGCGCACCACCCTTTTTATCCTTCCACAGTTTGTTGAAAGCTTCTAATGCTTTACCATCGGAACCTGGTACTGTACCGATCGCTCCAGTTAAAATAAATTTATCACCATCTTTGCCAACTTGTTCTGGGAAAGTAGGTGATTTGACGCCATCTGTCAGCAGAATCTGTACTCCCTTCGTCACACCTTGCTGATAGGCAGCTTTTAAGAACAGACTGCCAGTTTCGGCGTAGAGTACAGCTAGGACTGCATCTGGCTTACCAGCAAAAGCAGCAGCCGCCTCTGTATCAAATGTCTGGGCTTTCGGGTCGTAACGCACAGGCTTATCTTTATTAACTATCGTTCCACCTGATTTTTCAAAAGTTTGCACAAATGCTTTTTCAAAGCCTACACCATAGTCGTTATTAATTACGACTGTAGAAACTCGCTTAAAACCTTTTTTTCTGGCAAGTTGGGCTAAAGCTAGCGCTTGATATGTATCAGGGGGGGCTGTACGTGCCCAAAAGCCTTTATAGTCGCCTTTTTGAGCTTTTTCGGTAAATACGGGACTGGTACTACCAGGGGAAACTAGCATGACTTTATTTGGCGTAGCAATGGAGACTGCTGCACTAGAAACGCTACTGGCAAAGGAACCAACTACACCTGCAACTTTATCTAAAGTTGCTAGTTTAGTCATACCGGCAGCTCCAGCTCTTGGGTCGGTTTGGTCGTCTACTTGCACCAAGGTAACAGGTTCGCCATTCACCCCACCGCAAGCGTTGACCGTATCGATCAGTAAAGGAACAGAACCTAGCATCTGCTGTCCTACAGAAGCCAAGTCGCCTGTTGTCGGTAGCAGGGAACCAATTTTTAGTCCTTTAGCACTGCTTGTTGTAGTTGAGTTTGCTGCTGGAGTAGCAGTACTTCCGTTATTCGCTGTACTGTTGGGAGTACTGTTATCACCACAAGCCCCAACTAGAAATCCAGTTGCTAAGGTAGCTATACTCAAGGCTAAGGCGGTACTAATTTTTTTCATAAATTACTCTTACTCCTCAAAATATTTAGGAGCTTAAAAACAAAATCCAAACTATATTTGTAACTTAGCTGGATCTTATCAAGACTCCAAAGGATAAATCATATCATCCATTTTTGAGAGTAGAAGTACTTACTCTGATCATTAATATTTATTTTTTTACACAGAATATACTCCGTGTATCAAAGACTGAAAAACGGAGAGGGAGGGATTCGAACCCTCGGTACGGAGTTGCCTGCCGTACAACAGATTAGCAATCTGCCGCTTTCGACCACTCAGCCACCTCTCCTGACTCACGAATAATAAGGATAGCAGGTTTGTTGGCAAGAGTCAATAGTCATTTGTTATTTGTCATTGGTCATTGCTTATTGGTTATTTATAAAATACTGAGGACCAAGGACTAGGAAGTAATGACTAATTTTTTAAAGGACTTGCGATCGCATCCAAGCTATGGGCAAGGTGCGTAACTTTTTCCACTGGGGAACAAAAGCCCTCTGACTGAATACATCGTAAGCGTTGCGTTCAATCGCCTCCAAAATTTGACCGTACAGCATTGATGCTGCCCAAACCGGCCAACGGGCATCGGCTGCTAAATAAGTAATTCCCCGGTCAGATGTAGTGTAAAATTGGCGGGCGCGGTCAATTTGAAACCGCATCAATGCCTGCCAGCGCTCATCTACCACACCATTAAAGAAGTCTTGCTCAGTATAGTTGAATTTTGCCAAGTCCTCAAGAGGAATGTAGATCCGCCCCCGTTTGGCATCTTCTCCCACATCCCGCAGGATGTTGGTGAGTTGATTGGCAATTCCCAGAGCGATCGCTTCTTCTGTGGGAATATAAGGTTGGATGTTTTGCTGCCACGGTGCTGCATATATGGTGTTATCCACACCCATAACTGATGTTGACATTAAGCCAACAGTGCCAGCAACACGGTAACAGTAAAGGTATAACTCCTCAAAGGTTTCATAACGACTGCGATATAAGTCCATGCGCTGACCGGCAATCATATCCCGAAATGGCTGAATGTCCATCGGAAAGCGCTGGAGAGTATCAACTAAAGCTACATCGTAATTTTCTAATGGGCGTCCCGCAAAAATCGATTCCAGCTGCTGTTCCCATAGGTCTAGGGTTTCTGGCGTGGTAATAGCAGATGCGGGGCCATCCACCAATTCATCTGTACGGCGACACCAAGCGTAAATTGACCAAATAGATTGACGTTTTACCGGACTCATCAGCAAAGTACCCAGATAAAAAGTCTTGGCATACTTTGCTGTGAGATGCCGACAAAGTTTGTATGACTCGTCTACAGAGACCAGCGTTTTCATGCGCGGCGGGGAATCAGGCAGTTGCAGCATTCGTTGCGGGCGGTCGGGTGAGCGTTTGCAGGTTTGAGGAATTTACTACCGGGAGGGCCTCAGAAATCGCCTGCGCTGTCAGCTTACCAGAAAGTACGGCACCTTCCATACTGGCTAAGTAGCGTTGCATGGTGTAATCCCCGCTAAGATAGAAGTTACTAATGGGGGTTGTTTGCGAGGGACGATACTGTTGACGACCAGGGGTCGCTTTGTAAACTGAACGGGGCGTTTTCACCACATGAGATTTCAGCAATGTTGCTGGATTGTCTCCCCCAAAGTGGTCGGGGAAGAGTTTTTCTAACTCGGCAATAGTTGCAGCCACAATCTCCTCATCGGATTTGGCAATCCAATCTTTTGCCGGGGCTAGAACTAATTCCAACATCGAGCGTTCGGGGTTGGCGTATTCACGGCAGGTATTGCTCATATCAGCATAAACGCTTAGGAGGGGCGATCGCGAGAATAGCAAGTGATCAATTTGCGTAAGTTTACGATCAAACCACAAATGCACGTTAATCACAGGCACGCCTTCCAACCCTTGTAGCTTTTGGAAAAACTCCATTTCTTTCCAAGGTGCTGGCAAAATCACCTTCAAAGGGTCAACTGATATGGCAGATACATATAAATCCGCCGTGAAGACTTCATCTTCCTCTCCATTCAACCCCCGAATCAAGTATCCTTTGACGCTACCATCGGCGTTTAGCAAAATCTCTTTTAAAGGGGCATTTAAGCGGACTTCTCCACCGCGTTCGGTGATGTAATCCACTAGGGGCTGACACAATCGTTCTGTTGGCGAACCATCCAGAAAGGCCATTTTCGAGCCTTTTTTTTCTTGAAGGAAACGATTGAGGGCAGTTAAAAGAATGGTTGCCGAAATTTCATCTGGACCAATGAAGTTCAGCGACTTGGCCATGGCAATAAAAACTTCTTTATTGACCCGTTCTGGAATGTTGTGTTTACGCAGCCAATCTGTCCAGGAGTATTTGTCCATTTCTTCAACGTACTTTTGCCCCTGAATCATGGCCGGCAATAATCCGATGCCAAAGCGGATTTTTTCTGGCCATGTCAGCATGTCGTTGTTTCGCAGAATTGCCACTATACCATTAATCGGTGCTGGCAAATCTGGGAAATCAAAGCGACTGTAAGTACCTGGTGCATCCGGCTGGTTAAAGATCATTGTGTGTTCTTTCCACTGCAATCGATCTTCAATATCCAGCTCTTTGAATAACTGCAACATATTAGGATATGCGCCAAAAAAGATGTGCAGACCTGTTTCGTACCAGTCTCCATCAGCATCTTTCCACGCAGCCACTTTACCGCCTAGAACGTCTTGACGTTCCAAGACAATGGGTGTGTGACCTGCGTCTGTAAGATATTTCGCGCAGGAAAGTCCTGCTAGTCCCGCTCCCGCGATCGCTACTCGCATGTAACCCTACTGCTCTTCAATATTTCTTAACCGTTTTATCGTTTTCATTATACGTTGCAATCCGTTACATTTAGCAGTTGTTGTGCGATCGCTTCCCCAAAAAACTTTTGCCAAAGGGAATTTTACCTACGCGCACCTGCCTAAATAAATTGCTAATACCATTATTGGCAATAGCATTGCGGCGTGCACTTTCTCTATATTTACATGCAAGTGATTTCGGGAAACAAAAGTATTTCCTTTGAGTGAAAATAGCTAATTCCAAAAGTTATCTTCAAGTAGTTGATTTCTTGGCTAATTTGTGTATTTATGATGAAATATCTAGAGTATTGTTTAAGGACTACTTTGAAAACTTTCCTCTCTCTATAGAACCTATTTGGGATCTTGGATGAAGAGCTAAAACCAATAATAAATGCCATACTCCAGTAGCTTAACGGACAAAGAGTGGGAAATCATTGAGCCACTCCTGCCTCAAAAGAAGAAAACTAGACACCCATTGTGGACAAAGCGTCAAATCTTGAATGGCATGGTTTATCAACTAAAGAATAGTTGCAACTGGGGCGATTTACGAAAGATTTACCCCCCAACTCCACCGTATTCTGGCACTACAAGCAGTGGAAGTCACAACAAGTGCCAGAGCAAATCAGGGATGCTTTACACACTCAGGTTCGAGAACAAGTCAAAAAAACCAAAGTGGACAACCTTACTCCTGATAGACTCGCAAGCGGTGAAAAACACCTGTAACGTCGGTGTGGAATCGAAAGGGTTTTGTTTTTACAAGTCAACTAATGGCATTAAGAGGCATTTGGCTGTAGATAGTTTGGGATTGCCCTTGTCCACCGACTGCAGTTTCATCCAACGTGTCGGATGACCAAGGATTGATTGAGATGCTGGCGAAACACATAGATTACTTTAAGGATAAACCCGACTACCTTCCCAAAACGACCATTATGCTTGACAACGGGTGTCATCCAGCCGTGCTGACAAAGGCGCTAGAGGCGATTTATTCTCAGGTTCATAACCAAAATTCACTTTGAACTAGCCCCCAAGCCCACCCCAGCCCAAAAGCAGGAGCAAGGGAAGAGAGGATTTGTTGTGCTAGCAACTCGATGGGTAATTCAACCGTCAAACGCTTGGATGGAACTTTGTAAAAGCCTGGTCAAGAACTTTGAGAGAACATTGGACAATGCCACAGCTAAGATCAATCTTTAGCTTCATCCGACTGATGCTCAAACGGTTGACGAAGGTATAGAACCCAAATGGGTTCTATAAGGGTGTAGGATAAATGTTTATATCCTCTAGGTTGAACAATCAAGTTGTTTACCTGACAACTTATAGGTAAAAGATTATGAGTGTATCGCAAAAGCTAAGGCGCTTCGGAAATCATCTGATTCTAGGTGTTTCCGGCACTACATTAAGCGATGACGATAAACGTGCACTCAATGAATTAAAACCGATTGGGGCGATATTTTTTGCTAAGAACTTTTTGGATGGCACCCCATATCAGATTTGGCTGGAAAGCTTCAAAGATTTAAACAGACAAATCCGAGAATACACTGAACGTGATTCCATGTTCATCACTCTCGATCATGAAGGAGGTCGTGTAATTCGTACACCACTGCCAATTACTCGCTTTCCTCATGCCTTATTGCTGCGATCGCACGCTTATGAAGTAGCAAAAGCCACAGCAGTAGAACTAAAATCACTGGGAATCAATTTATCTTGGGCACCTGTAGCTGATATTTTTTCCCATCCCGATAACCCCGTGATTGGGCCTCGCGCCTTTGGTAACACTCCCGAAACTGCTACTCAAGGTGCGCGTGACTATTACTTTGGACTTCGAGATTCAGGAATTTTGGGATGCGCCAAACACTTTCCTGGACATGGAGACACCAGCAAGGACTCTCACATTGAGCTACCAATACTGAATTTAACTCTAGAAGACCTGCGACTTCGAGAACTTATACCTTTCAAAGCTTTAATCGAAGTACAGATTCCTTTGATAATGACTGTCCATATCTTATTTCCCAAGATAGATCCTGATGTGCCAGGAACCCTTTCCCAGACTATCCTCAAAACCATACTTAGAGAGGAACTTGGCTTTGAGGGAGTGGTAGTATCTGATGATTTGGATATGAAAGCTATCTCAGATATGTTTATGAAAGCTGGTACTGTGGCGCAGTCATTTAATGCAGGTTGCGATTTGTTTATTGTGTCGCGTAATATTAATTCATCATCTCTTGAAAGAACTTATCGGATTGCTGAAGATTTTATTGATTCTCTGAATAACGGTAGCTTAGATGAAACAGTGGTAGAAGCCGCTAGAGAAAGAATTGAGAAACTACTGGCAGTAACACCGCAATATCCTATACATGCTTTGGATAAAGATGTATTATCGCAACATGCTCAACTAGCGATCGCGAGTTGCTATTCATAACCCAACGAGCATTCAAGTTGTACATTAGCAATTGCCAAAAAGCTAACTAAGATTGCATTTCTTAATTTTGAATTTTGTTAGCGCAGCTTTAGCGAGTCCGCGAGCGTCATTTTGAATTTTGAATTGTTTAGTGGGTGATATAGGAGTCGAACCTATTTCTGAGGGTTAAAGGCCCCCTGCACAGCCGGTATGCCAACCACCCTAGTTAATTTGAAAACGAAATGAGCAAGTGCGATCGTATACTTGCATCGCAAACGTTGTTAACACCAACACTAGTAGGACTTACGCACACTCTACAAATTCTTAGCGCTCTTGGCGTCTTAGCGGTTCAATAAATTAAGCTTTTTAGCAATTTTTGCGTAAGTCCTAACTAGATATAAATCCACCAGGGAGGTACTGCCCCTCCTATTTCTGTGTTATCAGCACAGCACCTCACTTTTCGGCTTCAGGTGGATAAGTGGAAGATGGAGGAATCGTAGCTTGCTTCCCGTAGTGTACCCCTACAGTTGCCCATACCCTGGTTTTCAAGACCAGTTGCCGTCCATTCAGCGGCATCTTCCATTCAGGGACGTCTGACGGGACTTGAACCCGCTCTGACTGGTTCCACAAACCAGCGCCTCGACCACTTTGGCTTCAGACACCATCAGTGGAATCAATGGGACTTGAACCCATAACCTCCTGCTTGCAAGGCAGGTGCTCTTGCCATTTGAGCTATGACCCCATCAAACAAGTAAAAAGAGCAAAGTAAAAAGAAACAGAAATAATTAAATTCATTCTTTTAACTTTTGACTTGCTTCAGGCGGGAGTGGTGGGACTTGAACCCACAACTTTCGAGGTAGAAGCTCGAAGCTCTATTCCATTGAGCTACACTCCCAAAATTTGGTAGTCCTGGCAGGAATTGAACCTGCGACATTCTTCTTGTAAGGAAGACACTCTACCAACTGAGTTACAGGACTATGCAAGCGAGTGGAGGGACTTGAACCCACGCACTAAGTATGGCGTACTCAGATGCTACCGATTACATCACACCCGCATCAAGCTGGTAACAGGCATTGAACCTGCAACCTACTGATTACAAGTCAGTTGACGGACACTCGCCTCAACGGGGAGAACCCCCGCACGGCGGTGTCCTCCTCTGCCAATTGAGCTACACCAGCACTAATTTTGGTGACGGAGGCAGGAGTCGAACCTGCTGATGTTCAGGTTATGAGCCTGACGAGCCACCGTTGCTCTATCCCCGCATATTCACCAATACCCCTGACTGGATTTGAACCAGCAACCTCTTCGTTCTAAGCGAAGCGCCTCTTCCGTTGGGCTACAAGGGCAAAATCTAAGTGATAGTGATAGAATTCAGGCACACTCTACGAATTCTCAGCGCTCTTGGCGTCTTGGCGGTTCGAGAAATTAAGCTTTTCAGCATTGCGTAAGTCCTAAGGGATTGAACCCCGCGCTCCTGACTGCACTACACCCATATATTTTGGTACTCCCCACAGGATTTGTAAACGCAAAGCGGCTTTCCAAAGGATACCTACAAAAAACTAGATCCTTGGTAAGCGTGCGTCTTCCGTTTTGCCACGAGAGCATTAGTACTTCTGAAAGGATTTGAACCTACAAAATGGACTCTGATTCGAGCACGTATGCCAGTTGTGTCACAGGGGCATATCGGGATGGCAGGACTCGAACCTGCGACTCCATGCTCCCAAAGCATGGCTTCTGACCACTGAATTACATCCCGTTGGTACTCCTGGTGGGAGTCGAACCCACAACCAAACAGATTTTAAGTCTGCCACCTCTTCCAGTTGGGCTACAGGAGCAAGTTTTGGTACTCTTGGTAGGAATCGAACCCACAACATACCGTTTTTGAGACGGCAGCCTCTTCCAGTTGGACTACAAGAGCAAAGTTTGGCAGCCCCACCAGGACTCGAACCTGGAATCTTCGCCTTCAAAGGGCGCTATGTTGCCAATTACACCACAGGGCTTTATTGCCAGGGCAGGGTTTGAACCTGCAACCTCATCGTTCAGAGCAATGCGACTTACCAATTCGTCCACCCGGCAATGAATGGCTGCCTCAGTAGGACTCGAACCTACAACCGCGCGGTTAACAGCCGCTTGCTCCGCCATTAAGCTATGAGGCAACGAAGCCCCCCAGGTCGGAATTGAACCGACGACCTCCTGTTTTTCAAACAGGCGCTAACTACCAACTGAGCTACCGAGGGATAAGGAGGAAAGATGGGTTTTATCCAGTGGACTGGTTTAATTCAACTCGAATCAGCCACTCCATCATCTCTCCCATGTAACGAGAGCGGAGGGATTTGAACCCTCATGTCTTCAGTTTCGTAGACTGAGATGTTATCCAGTTACACCACACTCTCAAGGCGGAGAGAACAGGATTTGAACCTGCGACGGGTATTAACTACCCGCTTCCTCTTAGCAGGAGGACGCTTTTAGCCACTCAGCCACCTCTCCACAGTGGGTCGAGCAGGATTTGAACCTGCGTGCAAAAAAGAACAGTTTTACAGACTGTCGCCTTCAACCAGACTCGGCCATCGACCCATAATGATTCCCCTGACGGGACTTGAACCCGCAATTTCTGCTTTGAAAGAACAGCGACTTAACCATTCGTCCACAGGGGCATGATTGACGCAGGGACTAGGATTTGAACCTAGAACATCGGATTTGGAGTCACGAGGTGTTACCGTTACACCATCCCTGCATTTGGTGGCAGCGGCGGGATTTGCACCCGCATATACCAGGGTATGAACCTGGGGCTTTGCTGATTAAGCTACGCTGCGATCGCACCAGAGGTCAGGACGGGATTTGAACCCGCGCTAATCGGTTTTGCAGACCAACGCCTTCGACCACTTGGCTACCTGACCTTTTGGGAATCCCGACGAAATTCGCATTCGCAATCTTCAGTTTGAGGAGGCAGCGCGTTGCGGAGGTTCCTTCCGTTGTAGCGACTGCCGTAAACTGACGGCTTAAACTATTCGCCTACAGGACTACAACCAGGGTAACGGGATTTGAACCCGCAACATTTCCGCAGACAACGGAACGCTCTAGCCAGTTGAGCTACACCCCGATTTTTTGGAATCTGTACCTAAATTAGGCTTTTAGGCACAGGTTTTTGGTGAACTTGCCCATTTCTTATTTAGTTTTCAAGGTTCAGAAAATTTACTTTTAACTGTTAGAAACTATTAGGAAAACAACCGAAACTCTAAGTAGCAAGCCTGTTGTGTCTTACGGATGTATTCAGTAGTTTTAATGAGTGCAAATTTAGAACTTTTTTCGTTTATTACTTCTACTTCCGATGGTTTGCAAGTAAAAACAACTTTGTTGATTGGGGACTCTGGTTTATTCCAACGCCAGTCCTTTAGTTGTATTATATAGAACATAACTTTGACCCTTGAGAAGCTTTGTCTCTCGCTTCACTACATTTATACTACAAAATACTACAAAAGGTGTCAAGGGGTTTCAGAAAAATTTTTTGGAATTGTCTAGAAAAGCTTCTGCACTTATATTTGAGCGTGCTAAACCCTTTGAAAAGTCAAACTACAGCTTATGATTGGGTGAATCTTTAAAAACCTGAAAAGCCCAACGTGACAAACAACTACCTAAAGCGACGACAGATAATTAGTTTTGTCGCGCTCACCTCTACAATTACAGCTTGTAGTATCTCTCTCAAATTGGGGTTGAACCAGCCAATAAGCAAAATCCATATTGCACAAGTTCAAGCTCATCCAGCAAAGGACCATATTAATGTCCAATTACCGCCATCAGCCAAAGTAGAAAACCGTACTTTTACAGTCCCAACTAAATTTCAGGGAAAAACAGTTTATCAGGTGCATCCCAGGAACAACGAGAAGGTTATTGCTCTAGGCATTGATGATGGTCCCTGGCCAAAGACAACCTTAGAAATGCTGGATATCTTAAAACAAAATGATGTTAAGGCGACATTCTTTTGGGTAGGACAAGCCTTGCAAGCAAATCCTGACTTAGCCAAGCGTGAGGTAGCCGAAGGATACGCCATTGGCAACCATACTTGGCATCATTGGTATCGGCGAATGGATGAAGCTACAGCCAAGAGTGAAATTGATCGCACTTCTGACCTGATATACAAAATTACAGGAGTCAAAACTGCTCTGTTTCGTCCTCCAGGAGGCTTTTTAAACAATGGACTAGTCGCTTACGCCAAAAGCGAGAAAGATACTGTCATTATGTGGTCGCTAACTTCCGCTGATACCGATCCTCACGCCAAACCCCAGGCATTTGTAAATAATGTCCTGAAAGGCGCGAAACCTGGTTCCATTGTTTTAATGCATGATGGTGGTGGCGATCGCCACAGAACTGTAGAAGCTTTGCCACAAATCATCAGTGGACTCAAACAGCAAGGCTACCGATTTGTGACAATTCCTGAATTACTAAAAATGGCGCAATAAAGGGTGAGAAATTCTCCTCACCCGACTATTTCGTTTATTCACTCATCACAGAAGCACAAAATTGAGCTTCCTGCCAAAGTTTTTGCAAAAAGAACTCAGCGCGATCGCTCATAGTGGTGACAAACACACCGACAGAATCCTTAGAACTAACTGATAGCCAAGAACCCCGTAGGGTAACTTCCATATATTCGGCATCACACGCACAGAGGGCAATGATTTCTCTGTCATCTCTTTTTACCTCAGCCCTGAGTACTTCTAGTCCTGGTAAATCAACAGGAAGCAAAAAGGAAGCGGTAGTAGGTTCAATGCACAAACCTTGCCCAACTCGCAGGGCTAAAATCACTCGTTGCGCTACCCATTCTTCTAGCGACAGAGTGATACATTCCAAATCAAAACTGCTTTCAGTGTAAGTTAATTTCAGCATTCCTTATGCTCTCCTGTGATTCCAGGTTTGCTTGCATATCTATCCAAAACTGTTCAGCAAAAGAAATCGCGGGGTGGATTGGCGCTTTTGGTTTGGTACGCAGTTGCATACCAGCTTCAAACAAGGTGCGATCGCCTTTACGGGAGTTACATCTTTCACAAGCTGCGACTACGTTATCCCAAGTGTGAGAACCGCCTTTAGAACGTGGCATCACATGGTCTAGCGTTAGATGTTTGCTGCTGCCGCAATATTGGCAACTGTGATGGTCTCGTCGCAATACTTCCCGCCGATTGACTGGCGGAACTTTCCACATCCGCTCATTAGAAGTGATTGTCAAGCGAATATGTTTTGGCACATCAATTACCAAACTGGGTGAGTGAACTTGCCATCCGCTTTCTGTGGTAAAACCCAGCGGTTGAGCTTTGTTGGTTACTAATAGCACAATCGCCCGCTTGATATTGACCCGACATAGTGGCAAGTAATTTTGAGAAAACACCACCACAGATTGCTCTAACACTTGCATTGCGTTCGCGCCGCGCATGGAAGATATCGTCACAGCTTAACTCCTTATAAAAAAACCCCCGCTTCAAGTTTTCGGTGAAGCGGGGGTTAGAATTGACCGGAAAATTTTCTGGTTTCATATCGGTACAAGATTCCTTTGCCTGTACCCCCCGCTTTTTTGATCTAGTTGTGGTTTTGCAATTAGTGCACTAATGGCTACATACTTATAATCATCATTACCTTCTGTGAATTGCCCATGATTTTGGCTACCATCGCCCATAAATAAATACTCCACTTCCATAGCAGCTGATTCCCAATTGGTTCGGCAATTGGTGGCACACAAAATTGAAGTAGAGATGGGGTAGATTGATTTCACAGAAAATTTCACCTATTGAACATTCCTTTAAACATACTACACTTGTATTACTATCCTGTCTATACCTTGAAGGAGAAAAACTGATGCATACGATCGCTCGCACCCCAACCACCGATATGGAAGTTACCAGCATTCGCCTAGAGCGGGAACTCAAAGATAAGCTCAAAGAAATAGCTGGGAATCAGGGATATCAAGCTCTGATACGAGATATCCTTTGGAATTATGTCCAGCAGAAATCAGGTGAGTGGAAGCCTCGATTTTCGCGATCCGACATTCGAGCTAGCATAGCTGCCACAGCTCAACAAGAAGAACGCTGTGTACTTACAGGTCAACTAATTCAACCCCAAGAACCGATGTTGCTAGGACTGACGAGGAATGGCGATATGGTTCCTCTGAGTGTCGAGAGCTTGGCTGGATAAACCTCGTACATTTTAAAACCTGGAGTAGGGCGGGCCGAAAAGCCCGCTACTACCAGCAGGGAGGACAAAATGCTCTTACTACTTTAAAAAATATAGTTTTTAAAGACGAATGCAGCCTAGTTATTTTTACTAATAACTGGGCTGCATTCAAAATTTAGCAATAACTGCCGCAACCCCTGGTGAGCAAGAATTTAAGCTCTATTCCAAATTTATGCTATGTATTGGAAGCAAGACCTTACAAACTAGGTATTACCGTTACGCTATCAGTGTAAGTCTGAACGCGAGTGTGTCTCGTTGGCACAGTCTCTCCTAGACAAGATAAGCCTACACTGCAAGAGCAATCTCCTGCTTTTTGTCTCCTTCACCTTCATTGAATTTTACTGAGAGTTACGGAGATTAAAGGGTAGCTTGTTAAACCTACTAGTTTTTTCAAAAATTGTAATAAAGCTTTATAAAGTAAGTTCAGTGATTTTACGCCATATAGAAGGCAATTTTCCTATAATTCCAGAGGAATTACGGTTTATGTATACTTACAGACAAGATAAAGTTAGTGAATTATTTCAAGATAGAGCAGTTAAAAATAAGCTAACTTAAGCATTTATAGGATATCTTAAGTATTCTATTACTTATGTAACAATGTAGCAATTTGCTTGACTATAGGGAAATTTGGCCATCTGAGATAGAAAAGGGCTATAACAGGTGAGAGAAAGTATTCATACAAAATTTGTTAATTATCAAGGTGTAGCAACACAACTAACGGTGAAGAATATGCCAAGAGGTTGGGTGCAAGAACAATGGGGTTATTATCCGAGGGCGTGCCAGAAATGAAAAAACCTTTATCATCGCCGCCACATTACGTAGATGACATAGACCGACTACAACCTTACCAAGTCAAGCTGATGCAGCATCAGGAAGAACCTGCCCGCGAGTTGGTACAAAAGATTAACCAAATCATTGCTAATAACTCTGCTACGGCTTTGATGCTGCAAGAGATTGCCCAATTGCTAGGAGTTGCTTTTCAAGTAGATTGCTGCTGCTTGGTTTCAGTGGCAGATGAAACATCAGACGAAGTAACTACTACTAATTGGTGTGCTGATGAGTATCTAGGGTTACCACATCCAGAAGAAATGTTTTCGATGGAACAGTTGCTTATGCACTCGCCAGTGCTGCAATGTGCTGCTCAACCATTGACTATTGAAGACATTTCCATAATTCAGAACAGTCTAGTAGTTGGGTGTCAATATTTACCACTACCGATAAAAGCGGTTTTGGCAATTCCCACTCGGTTTGGTGGCAATAATAATGGAGTGATTAATCTGATTAAATTCCAACCTTATGAATGGAGTGAATCAGAAAAACAATTGCTCAAAGAAGTGGAGTCGGCTTGCGCGATCGCTTTTTCTGGAGTGGCACAAGCTCAACAAATCACTCATCAAGAGCAGTCCCTGGAAAAAAGCAAGCAACATCAAAGTTTGATCAAGCAATTAACCCTATTGAGTCGTAGCAACTTGGAGCTCAATCAAATGCTCCAGTTAGTTATCACCTCGACTGCCGAATCTCTACAGGCAGATCGGGGTTTACTCATATCACTGAAATATACAGATCCACTATTTAAGACTCAAGCTAAAAAACAAATCCCCAAAGCGAAAGCTACCGTGATTGCTGAATGGGCTAGAGAAACACAAAATTCTAGCACTAGTAAACTAGACACCTTAGCTGAGTCTTTCTTGATTTCAGACTGTAGTTTATGCCAGCGTGCCTTCATAGATTCTGGAAAACCAGTAATCTTCGATGACTATACAGACCAAAACGATACCTTGACAGCCGCTTCATTATTTGCCATAGAGAAACTGCCTGCGGTACTTTTAGTGCCATTGGAAAGTCAAGGTAAAATTTTAGGATTCTTGGTGCTACAGCAATCTGTGATTCGCAGTTGGCAACCAGCAGAATTAAATCTTGTAGAAATGGTTTGTGCTCAAGTGAGTAACGCCATAATTCAGTCACAGACATTGCGCCAAGTGCAAACTTTGGTAGATGAACGGACGGCGAAACTCCAGAGTAGTCTGGAACTCCAGGCAAAATTGCATGAAAGAACCCGGCAATATGTCGAGCAGCTGCGAAAACTTAACGAACTCAAAGATGAATTTTTGAGTAACATGAGCGATCGCCTACGCTACCCCTTGACAAATATGCTGATGTCAATAAAAAACTTGCGTCTCCCAGGAATAGCACCAGAGCGTCAGAGTAAATATCTAGATATTCTTGAGCAGGAATGTTCAAAGGAAATCAACTTGATTAATGACTTGTTGACCCTCCAAAAGCTAGAGTCGCCTCACGAAGCTCCGCAATTAGAATCTATAAATTTAAATACTAGAATTCAGGATATAGCAGCATCTTTTGAGAAAAAACTTGGCGAAAAAGGATTAAATATTTCTGTAGATTTGCCAGAGGAATCGCTCAAATTGCAAACTGAACTGGAAAGCTTTGACCGCATCCTGCAAGAATTACTAACGAATGCCTATAAATACTCAGAGCCTGATACAGTAGTCCACCTTGAAGCTGCTCACCGAGTTGATCAACAAATCGATCAAGTTATCATAAAGGTGACGAATACAGGACGTGCCATCTCTGAAGAAGAAGCGACCTACATTTTTGATAAGTTCCGTCGTGGAAAAGGGCGTTGGACTCCAGGGACTGGCTTGGGACTTGCTTTAGTCAAGTCTTTAGTGCAGCATCTGAATGGAGCGATCGCTGTTGAAAGTCTGCCAATTTCGGATTCTGAACAGAGCGAAATTTGCTTCACCTTGACTTTGCCCCAATTTTCTGACGAAAGCAAACCATAATTCTGAAAGTGACTAAAAAACAGAACACGACAGAGAACCCTGATTTGCAGTCTTCCACTGATGACATTAACCTAGAAGGGGATTTGCCTGCTAAGGTAGAAGTTCAAATTGAGAAAATAGCAGAGCGACAGCGGCAAATCAGTGCTAAAGTCCAAATTCCCCAACCAGTGGAGCAAATCTGGAAGGTTCTGACAAATTATGAAGCCTTAGCTGACTTCATCCCCAACCTCGCTAAGAGTCGTCTAATTGAGCATCCCAATGGTGGGATTCGACTAGAGCAAGTAGGTTCCCAACGCTTACTAAATTTCAACTTTTGTGCGCGAGTAGTTCTAGATTTGGAAGAATGCTTCCCGAAAGCAATTAATTTCCGTATGGTAGAGGGAGATTTTAAAGGTTTTTCTGGTAGCTGGTGCTTAGAACCTTATTCTCTCGGTGAGTATATAGGAACAAATTTGTCCTACACAATTCAAGTTTGGCCTAAACTCACTATGCCAGTGGGAATTATTGAAAATCGCTTGAGCAAAGATTTGCGGTTAAATCTTTTGGCTATTCAGCAACGTGTAGAAGAGCTAGCCAGCAAAGAACCGTATGTATAACAACGGTTAAACCATCATTCGGGAAGACTCCGGATGATGGTTTTTATCACTAGACATTTCCGAAAAAGAGGATACAAGCCTTGCACAGCAAGAGTCGATAACTAATTCCTGGAGATGCCTACAAAATTTCAAACTAAAAAGCAAAAGCTTTTTATTGTTTTTAAGTACCCCCAGGGGAATTCGAATCCCCGTTACCTCCGTGAAAGGGAGGTGTCCTAGGCCTCTAGACGATGGGGGCATCAGACTCAGACCTTTTATAAGTTAACCAATTTCCTTACTGTTGTCAACAGGTTTTGCCTAAAAAAGTTTGTGGCAGCTAAACTGGGTGGAAGCAAAAGCTTAAATAGGATACAAAGATATGGAGATAGATAAAAAAGTCCCTAGATGCTTCTGCGGTCAGCCGCAGGGTGCGTCAGCATTGGGCGCTGGGAAATTTGGGGTATACACAGAGATAAAAAACGCTGAAAATAGCAAGGAACAAAGGGTATGATGTTGTACCCTGTAAAGTTAATATCTACGGTTTTTTTACAAGAGATTTTGAAATAAATCGCTCAAAATCCACAACATGGAAGCATCTTTTGAAATCACCATACAGATGGCGATCGCTGTCTTTGCAGGCATTAGTGCCCAAGTGCTAGCTGCATACCTTCGTGTACCTAGCATCGTCTTGTTATTGCTATTGGGCATCTTGTTTGGCTCTGATGGCATAGGGCTATTGCATCCCCACGTGCTAGGCACTGGACTGGAAGTTATAGTCGCACTCGCAACGGCAATAATTTTGTTTGAAGGCGGACTTAACTTGGATCTGCGTGAGTTAGGTAAAGTTTCACTCAGCCTACAATTGCTCGTCACTCAAGGAACGCTAATCACCCTGCTTGGCGGGAGTATGGCTGCTCACTGGCTGGGTGAATTTCCTTGGAACATAGCTTTTCTCTATGCTTCCATAGTCGTGGTGACAGGCCCAACCGTCGTTGGCCCATTGCTCAAACAAATCAATGTAGATCGACAAGTAGCAACACTTTTGGAAGGAGAAGGGGTTTTAATTGACCCTGTAGGAGCTATCCTCGCCTTCGTTGTCCTCGATACGATTTTGAACGGTTATGCTGACCCGATCAATGCGATCGTCGGTTTACTTATACGCCTGGGTGTTGGTGCAGCAATTGGTGGTGCTGGCGGTTATCTGATGAGTTTAATTTTCAAACGCGCCAGTTTTCTGTCATTTGAGCTAAAAAACTTAGTGGTGTTGGCGATACTTTGGAGCTTGTTTACCTTATCGCAAATAATCCGCAGTGAATCGGGAGTCATGACAACAGTAGTTGCAGGAGCAGTCTTTGCTAACTCCTCAGTCCCGGAAGAACGTCTGTTACGCAGCTTTAAAGGTCAGCTGACAATTCTCAGCGTCTCGGTGCTATTTATCTTATTAGCTGCTGAT
Organism: Nostoc sp.; assembly: GCF_036917515.1. Classification (GTDB taxonomy): domain Bacteria; phylum Cyanobacteriota; class Cyanobacteriia; order Cyanobacteriales; family Nostocaceae; genus Nostoc. Next base: position 36,541 of record NZ_JBALDE010000134.1, read on the forward strand.
TTATCGATTGCGAGTGTGTTGGCTTTGGGTTGGGGTAGTTTATTCACTGTTTTGGTACTAATGTTTGTCGTTCGCCCGATTAATATCCTCTTGTGTACCTGGAACAGTGACCTAAACTGGCGACAGAAACTATTTTTAAGCTGGGTTGCTCCCAGAGGAATTGTTGCTGCCTCTGTAGCTTCTTTTTTTGCGATTTCGTTGACACAGCGCGGTATTAACGGCGGTGATTCGATCAAAGCTCTAGTATTCCTGACAATTATCATGACTGTTGTCTGCCAAGGGCTAACAGCTGGCTGGGTTGCTAAATGGCTGCAAATCACCTCCAAGGATGTAACTGGAGCAGTGATTGTGGGTTGTAATCCTTTGAGTCTTTTGATTGCCCGCTTCTTTCAAGAACGGGGAGAAAACGTGGTGATGATTGATACTGACCCTGAATGTCTTGTCCAAGCTGAAATGCAAAATCTCCGGGTGATTGCCAGTAGTGCACTGGATGCTGCTGTTTTGGAAGAGGCAGGACTTGGCTCTATGGGCACTTTTTTGGCGATGACAAGTAATGGTGAGGTGAATTTTGTTTTGGCTCAACGAGCAGCTGAGGAGTTTAAACCCCCGCGCGTCTTAGCTGTTTTTCCCCGCGATCCGCAAGCGAGTATCTCGGCTAATAATAAAGTTAATCAAGCTTTTATTCCAGACTTAGCAATTAAAACTTGGAATGAATATTTGAATGATGGGCGAGTGAAGTTGGGAACAACCACGCTAGATGAGTTGGAGTTTTCGACTCAATGCGATCGTATCCAAGAAAAGATTCAGACTGGGGTGTTGATACCGCTATTGTTAGAACGAGCAGAACGCTTACAGGTAATACCAGCTAACCAAGATTGGGAAATTGGCGATCGCATTATTTATCTGTTGCATGACCCCAGACCTAGCCTTTTAAAACGCTTATCTGGTGCTACCCAATCTACTCCCCTTTCTCTAGAAAAGCTACCAGAGGTTGAAGACCTATCTCTTACCCAATTATCTCAACTTTCTACTAGTGAGGCTCCTGGGGGATGAGGGGGATGGGGCAGGGGAGCAGAGGAGCAGGGGAGGAATTCCTAACTCTTGACTGTTTATTAGCTTTGGGAAGGAATAAATTCGCTTTCTGGTTTTGGTGCTTCTTGATACATTTGCCATTCTTGCCAGAGTAAAGCAGACAAATGTACTATGGCGAGAATTAGCGTTACTACCGAAATCAGATAACTGTGGATTGTGTAAAGGTGTTCGACGGTAATTGTGTTAATGGCTCCACCACCAGTCAGGATTTCGCGCAGTTGCCCACCAATCAAAGGAATGGCTTCAATAGTTCCTAGCTCAATGCTAAAACGCCAGTATCCTTCCTGAGTCCAATCTAAAATCATCGCTGTCCAATCCAGCCCGATCGCACTTAGGGTTAACAAAATCACACTAATCCAAGCAGCTAACCAACTCTTGCGAAATTGCCGACCTAAAAACATCACTACAATTTGAATGAGAGCGATCGCAATTACCGCATTACCAGCAATATCATGCGTTCTCCAAAACAACCAGCCGTATGGCAGTTGTGTATTAATCATCTTCAATGAGTTATAAGCTCCGCCTGCTGTCGGTTCATAGTAAAAAGAAAGCATTACTCCGGTGGAGATATAAATTAAACACAGAGTCAAAATCACGACTGATAATGTCGTCGCTATTCGTCGCAAAATCTTATCGAACTGGGTGCTTTGCATGGCTCACCCCTCCTGTTCTTAACTAAGTATTTATTCTTATTACGATTCTAGCTAAGAAATTTTAATAAATTTTACTTTTCTTATATAAAAATAAAGTTTTTTAAATCAAATATTGTACCCAAGCTTTTAAGGGTTCTGGTGATCCATACCAAATTCCAGGACTTCTGGGAGAATGCTTGACACCTTCAATCACCAGATTTTTTGCTCCCTCTAAATGAGCAGCTTCAATGGGTGTGATGCCATCTCCCCAAGTATTGCCCTTTCCACAGGTTAATTGATAACTACTGTAAGCTAACCAACTACCAGGCTGCCTTTTCCCAAAGATAGTTTTGCCAGCCACACAAACGTAACGAACGTTTTTGTAAAAAGCTCCTGGATAGTTATTGGTGACAAAATCTAGATTGGAGCGTGTCCAGCGTTCTTGGCTAATATGAGGTGTACCTAAGGTGATGAGAGTAGCAACCAAAGGATGCCCTTGCCAGAGAAATGGCTTGAGATTACCGCGTGCCAAATAGGGCTTTTCTCCCATGTAGATCCGGGATATCCAACCTCCAGCTGAGTGACCAATTAAGTTAATTTGAGTAGCATTATGTTGCTCTAATGTATGCTTGATCGTGTAATCGAGTTGTTGCAGAATCAAAGTTACAGGTCTTCCTCCCAAAGTGGGGAGCCAGTCGCGTCTTCGCAGTGGTACTGTAACTGTAGGAAAATCTAACTTTTGTAAGGATTGTTCTAGCTGACGATAAGCAATCGCACTTTCCAGATATCCTGGCAAAATAACTGTCGGTAACGGCATTAAAAATTTTGGGGATGCAATGATCGAGGAGTTTGAACTTGATTCAGGAGATAGAATTGCGCTCGTCTAGACTCACTTCTTGCAGAAAAACCAATAGCTTTGATGGGTTTTAGGCTAGGATGTCAATAAAATTGTACAACTTGCAACAGTTTGAGTGGGTGTTGATGTGGTACCATTTTTTTAAATAGGTTCCAGTATAAAACTAACACGTGTGTCATCTGTTACAGAAGTGTAGTTGACTGAAAAACAGTTGAAAAAACAAGGCAACTTCGGCAGATGTTTTGATGTATTTAAGCTGGTGCGTTTACTTAAACTTTATAAAACTTCTAGATATTAATTTTAACTGTGTGCGTCATAACAATAAAAAATCAAAAGTAGTAATTTTTCAAATATCTCTTTAGCAAGCTCGAATTTTGAAGATATGATACAACATCATTAGTTAATTAAAAACTTGAATAAATGGCAATTTTAGCGTTTTAATTGCCAGCAGAGGAAGTTATCATTTTCTTATGAAGAACGCATATCTTGCAAGATATTGCAATATCGGAAAGAAAAAATCGCTAGTCAACTGCAACTGAGTGAGTGAACGATAAAAGCTATGTCTTACGTCTCCCTGCTGAAAAATATACCAGAAATCTTAAGCCAGCCAATTGGGATAGCAGCTATAGCCTCCCTTGGTCTCCACGGTGCGATCGCTATGATCGTACCATTGATGCCAATGGAGTCTAACAAGCCCAAAGAAACAGCATCATCTAAAACAGTTGGACTTTTGGAATTGAGCCAAGCAGACCAAAACCGTTTGCCGCAAAGCACACCCAAAATTGGTTTACAACAATTACCTCCAGTCGCCCCACTTGCTGCTCCAAACTTTAGCCTCCAACCAGGATTAACCTCATTAGCGCCATCACCATCAAGTCAGCTGGTACTGCCTCCGTTACCCCCATCATCGAATAACTATCGAGTCTCTTCCTTGCCTACAAGGCAGTCTTTGCGGATGATTCCTAGTGATAATTTGCGGTTTGACGCGTCTAAATTTGATAGTTCTAAATTTAATACCAGCGCCAGATTCTCTCGACCAGTTCCTCGCGTGAATGTGAATGAGAACGTCGCCAAATATGAGCCACCTAAGCCGCTGGCTGTAAATAGGTTGCCAGAATTGCAATCGCAGCAAATACCTGCTGATATTCTGCGGAATGCCCAACCTCCAATCTTATCTGACAGTACACCTGTTGAAACAGCACAGGTAAATACGACTTCTGTGCCATTTCAGCCAATGACGCAACCAATTGCGAATGCATCGTCTGCAATTGCTCAAAACCCGCTGAGAAATTCTCTAAACCAAGCTCCAACGAATGGGGGTACTTTAATTGGAACTAGGGGAAGCACGCTACAAACAGCTGATTTATCGACGAAGGGAACTCAACAGGCAATTGCACAGCTAGATTCCTACGCCAACCTAAGAAAGGAAGTCCAGCAACAATACCCTAACGCTGAACAAAAACCAGTCATCCGCCAAACATTATCCACGAATAAGTCAAATCTTGAAGGTGCTGTCTTAGGTGTATTGGTTGTAGATCCTGATGGTAAGGTCTTAGATATTAAATTTCAGGACAAGCTAATTTCCCCGGAATTGCAATTAAAAGCAAGGCAATACTTCAATAAGCAATCCCCCAAGGGAGATAAACAAATTAGTTCCTATCCATTCAACTTACGTTTCCAAAGCAGTACGAGCAATCTTTCTGGAATTAATCAAGAGCAAAAGCCCTCGTCATTATCTGCACCGGGAATCAACAACAGTCTGATTACCCCCTCACCAGCAGCTACTTTTAAACCATTACCTAATTTACAAATCAGAAATAACCCGCCTACATCCTCACCAACGGGTACTCTTAAACCATTAACTGCACCAGCAGCTACTCCCAAACCATTATCTGAACTGCAAATTAAAAATAACCAGCCTACGCCTTCATCGGCAGTTACTACTTCTGAACCGTTATTGTTGCCGAAAATCAATCAGAGTCAGTCTACATCTGCTGCTGAATCGGATAAAAAATTAGTAGAACGATTGCGCGAAGTCAAGGAAAGCAGACAAAAGTCTAATTCAGAAAAATAATCACCGGCTAATGATTTTGGATTCAGGTAGGAGTAATTGATCTAGATGTATTCCCAGCTTCTCATAAAGAAGCGGCTACTCTAAAAGTTTTCCCCCAGGATACCTTCAAGGCGTTTTACCTACCTGAAAATCATTCTTTTCGACTATTGTTTGTGTAAGTCCTGTTTAAAATACAATACGCTTAGGTTAAAAGTTATTAGACTTATTGCATGAATCAATGAGCTTTCACCCTAAATCCTTCTCCCAATTTTGGGAGAAGGGGTTGGAGAATAAGAGCTAGTTTTGTATTCGTGTAAGAAATATTATTTGTGTAGATAATTGGTCTTTTAAGACGCAATTTATCGCGTCTTTACATCAGGGTTTTGGGCTTAAAATATTGTTTTTAATAGTTGACGAATAAGCGATCGCTAGTTCGTCATACATAATACTTAATTTAGAAGTTCGTTAAAAGCTTCTAAGAAGGAAATGCACTGAGGGATTTCCAACAAATAAATTCTCCAATGTTTTGGGATGAGCACCTAGCTGGCTAGTAATTAAAGATAAGCAAACGTTCACCCCACAAAAACGAGATGATAAGGCATTTTACCAGCCTTGTTCTGCATTGTGAAAAACGTAAGCAGCTACCTCCAGAATCTCCTCAGAACTTAACTTGCTTTTAAAGGCAGGCATGGCATTTTTACCATTTTGCACTTGGTGGATAATCGCCTGGATTGAGTCTTGATTGTAATTTTCTAGGTACTTTGACAATGCTTCCTTTTTCAAGGTTTTCTGGTTAATAAGGATGTTACCGCCACCTATATGGCAAGAAGCGCAGTTAGCCTCGAAAATTTTAGCACCGTTGGATGTTTCGGTGGCTAGTGCTGGACTAATGAATGTAAATTTGAATAGGGCGATCGCCGACAGTAGAATTAATAAAAGTATTCTCAACAGAATTTCCTCGCAACAAGCCTCCAGCAAGAGTATAAACGCGATTGATCCCTGACTAAGTCAAATTTGATCAAAATTGGCGGTAACGAGTTCACTCCTTGATCGCTACAGATAGTTTAGCGTCTTAAGGAAGGATAGGACTCATTACCGCCATTTGTGTATTTTGTGCGTCACTCTACGAGTGTAGCGTGTGGCGATGAGCTAATTTCACTGAGTAATCATCTCGTGTCAAACGCTGGTGTTTCTAGCTATTGGACAGTGATTGTACCAGCCATACCAGCACCACGATGGGGTTCACAGTAGAAGGTGTAGTCACCAGCAGGTGCGTCTGCTGCAAAGGTGGTTGTTTCCTTTTGACCGGGACTCATGAGCAACTTCTTATGAGACAGAGATTTAGCTAAATCAGCGCTCTTAGAGGGATTTTTAACAGGATCAAACACTACATTATGGGGAGGAACTTTATTGTTCACCCATTCAATTGTGTCACCTGCTTTAACAGTCACTTTTTTCGGGTCAAATACTAGCAGTCCTTTATCGCTACCCAATTTCACCTTGTAGGTTTCAGCCGAAGCACTGGGAGTAAAAACAGCAAAGCTGCTAACAACTAAAAGGATTGTCAACACGGCTAAACTAAGGCGTCGCCAGCTTGCCGAAATTAATTTCATAGCTCTCTCCTAACAAACAATTTTTTTCCCTTTCTCATTTTAAATAAAATCAACACCAAATTATGACAATCTGTCATAGATCAATTTTTTTTAAGAATGGAGAGCAATTTATGATTGCAAAAAGCTGTCCAATAAGTAGTAAATGGGGAATAGGGAATGGAGAATGGGGAATAGAGACTAAATTCTTTCCAATGCCCTATTCCCAATGCCCAATGCCCTATTCCCAATGACTCAACTTTGGGATTTAGTAATAGATTTTCCCGCCTCCCCACTTAGTACCAACGATTTTGGGTTGTAAGAGAATATGACCAGCGATCGCTTCCAAGTCATCATCCGTCAGATTTCGCACTGCTGTGAAAATATCTGCGCTTTTGAGACTGGGGTGTATTTCGGAAATCTCTTCTTCCCCGTCGTAAGTAGTAGGATTTTTCAGGTAATCTACTAAACCTTCAATGTTGTTACGGTTAGGTGTTGCTAGTGCCAAGTCCTCTGGAGTGAGTCCCACGTTTTGGTTTGTCTTGGTAACTCCACCAGCATGACATTGGGCGCAAGCGTAATTAAATAAGCGTTTGCCTTCTTTGACTTGTTTAAGGCTGAGTACAACGGTATCACCCTGAGTATTTAATGGCACTGTTCGGGTAGCTTTGTCCAGTTCCACTGCTGTCGCGCTACCGACAATCAACTGAAACGAAAGTAAAACAGTAGCCACAACAACGCCAATTAGTCTTATAAACATGTTTCCCCTTAAAGATTTTGACGCTCAACACAGCTAAGAACGCGATTCTCAATCTCCAAGCTGCTAATTGCTAATGACTCATTGTTTTATTGTCATTAGCTATCAGTTATTAGCGAAAGTTTTGAGATAACCCTTCAGGGGACTTCGTGATCACCCACCAAGTCGTTAGTACCTTTGGGGCATATTTCAGACGATATTTGGGAAATAATTGCCTTTGCATCTTCTAACGCCAAACGGGTCTTTTGGTGTTTGTAGGCGATTCCCAGTTGGTTGCACAGAGAAAACACTTGTTCTACAGGAATGCTGTAGTCGGCTGCTATCTCTGCGATCGATAGGTCTGCAAAACCCATAATGCTTGTTTACTGATAGATAGAGATTGAGTCGCTGTAATACCAATATCACGTTAGGAGTGCAATTTGTTGCCCAAAATACTGTTTAGGGAATGGGGCATGGGGAATGGGGCATGGGAGACAAGGAATAACCCATGCCCAATGCCCAATGCCCGATGACTATTAACCTTTTCCTCCTGTAAAGGTGACGCTTTGAATAAAGTAACGGTTAAAAAATGCGTAAATACCTAAAACTGGTAGGGTGAAGACCATAGAAGCCGCCATAATGTAGTTCCAATAGCTGATGTATTGACCTTTGAAGGTGTTCAGCCCCAAAGGAAGGGTAAACATTTCTGGGTCGAATAGGATAACTATAGGCAGTAAAAAATTATTCCAACTCCCCATAAACACAAAAACTGCCTGTGCTGCTAGTGCTGGTTTTGCCAAAGGTAAGACAATGTGTCGAAAAATTCCAAAAGTATTTAAGCCATCGAGTTGCGCTGCTTCTTCTAGTTCTTTAGGAAAATTAACGAAAAACTGCCGCATCATGAAGATAAAAGTGGCATTAATCATGCTAGGTACAATCATGCCTTGATAAGAATTCAGCCAGCCGATCGCTTTCAAAATCAAAAATGTGGGAATCAGGGTGATTTGCGTCGGTACTGCTAGTACTGCCAATATTAGGAAGAACCAAAAGCGCTTGCCCACAAAGCGCAGTCTTGCCAAAGCATAACCAGCCATTGAATTTAACAACAAGTTTAAAAGCGTAACGCTGACGGCGATCGCTACACTGTTGAATAACCAGCGCCAAAATAGCGGTTCTTGGAGAAGGATTTGCCTGTAGTTGTCAAGAGTAAAATTCTTGGGGAGAAAGTTGGGTTCACCACTGACAATCTCTGTTAGTGGCTTAAATGATGCTGAAAGTGCCCAGAGAAAGGGAATTAGGGTAATAATGGCATAGAGTGTCAGTAAGACGTACAACAGGGCTTTGAGCCAGGGTAAGCCAGAGGTGTTAGTCAAATTCGTTCGCCTCCGAAAAGTCGCCGCTGAATCAAAGTGATGGCAATGATGACTACTGTTAACAAAAATGCGATCGCACCTGCATATCCCATTTGTAAATTCCGAAATACAGCTTGATAAATCAGCAGCACTACAGTTAAGGTAGCGTTGTTTGGCCCGCCAGTACCGCCAGAGAAGATGTAAGACTGGTCAAAAAGTTGAAAAGTGCCAATTACCCCTACTGTCGCCACAAAGAAGGTTACAGGCTTAAGCAAGGGAAGAGTAATGTGGATAAATTGTTGCCATCCATTTGCGCCATCAAGTTCCGCAGCCTCATAAAGTGTTTGAGGTATATCTTGCAACGCCGCCAGATAAATCACCATAAAAAACGGCGCGGTTGACCAAATGTTCATGATTGTGATGCCTTTGAGTGCAACTGCTGGATCGCCCAACCAGTTATAAGTAGGTAGCCCCACAAAAGCAAGAAAATCGTTTAGTAGCCCATCAGTGTTATAAATCCACATAAAGATGAGTGTCAGCACTGCTGAAGAAGTGACTGTTGGCAAAAAATAAAGAATGCGCCACCAGTTTTTACCGCGAATCCCAGAATTCAGAGTTACTGCCAGAATTAAAGCCAGGATAGTTTGAGTTGGCACAACAATAGCTACATATTCGGCTGTGTTTCTCAAAGCGATCCAAACTCTTTCATCTTCAGCTAATCGCGTGAAGTTCCGAAAACCAATGAACTCGTACTCAATACCGCCAAGAAGTTGGACTTTTTGTAAGGAAAGAAAAACGGCGTAGAGAATAGGTAAGACTACGAAAGTCCCCAGAACTAGAATGGAGGGCATCATGAACATATACCCAGCCAAGTCTTCGGTGATGTTCCACCTGGAGTTTCTGCGCCGCCTGTTGATTTCAAACACTATTGAACCTCCGCTTAATCCCGCATTAACCCGACTGTAGCGATGGGTTGTGCATGATTATTTATCGTACTCCTGTCACAAAAGCATTCAATCCTCATTTTGTAAGGAAAAGATTATTCTGCTTTGGGAAAAGGTTAGAAAATTGTTGAAAAAACTGCTTAACTTAGCTCTTGTTTTCTTTATGGGCTATGCACTGGAGTGGAATTTTTATCTTTAGAGAAGGTTTCTGTATATCATCTGATAAAAAATTACCAATTTTATCAAAGGATTATTCATTGTAACTGAACCTTAGGTATTGTAAACTTCCTGTGAAAATAGGTACTATTTAAAAATAGAGATTTTAAATGATGCTTCATTCACTCAGAATGTGGATTGTTCCACTAGTTTTGACCTCAATTAGTCTTTGCTCAAATGTAAGCAGAGCAACAGCAAAGACCATTTATCCATTTATTGGCAATTATCGGACAACAGTTAATATTACGCCTATATCAGGCAACGTTTCGCAGGTATTTGAGGTTGGTTTGAGTGATGATGCCCCCTATGATTTAGGATTATACAAAGGTTTGACATACTCCGTAATTGATGACAAGGGAAATCTCACTTTTAACAATAATCCAGAAGTATTTGGTGTCCAAGGTTTCCCATTAGGCTACATCGTGTTTGGCGACGGTGATAACAAGTTATTTGGAACTAGTGATGCCAGTGCCTCAGTTAATTTTGATAATCTGACAGCCAAAGGTTCTGGCATTGTGAATATCACTGGCGGTAAGGGCATATTCCAAAATGCTATAAGCACACTATTGTTCTCCGAAGAGGACATTGTTAATTTAGGAGCAACTACTACCTTGAATGGTCTAGCTCTAGTCAGCGGCTCTATCGAAGTTCCTCAAGAAATTCCAGAACCAACAACCATCATGGGGGTAGTAGTAGCGTTTGGTGGATTAGCTATTGGTTCGTTTGCAAAGCGAAAGAGAACTGCTAGAAAACAATATTAGTGGCAAACATTAAAGTATTTATAAACGCTTTAATTCTGATTATGGATGCTTTAATGTTTACAAGATCGGAACTTCGAGAATTTGAGAATAAATGAATACTTAGGTTCAAGGAATATGAGACTTAACTTACAATCTCACCTTTACAGGGCTGTTTCGACACGATTCAAAAATTCGCTCAAGACTTGTAAGAATCGTTCCGTCTCTTCCAGATGAGGCATGTGTGAACTATTTTCAAACATTACCCACTCAGAGCCAGAAATACCCTGGTGAACTGTTTCGATACAAGTAGGCGTAACCTCATCATAGCGACCGGAAAGCAGCAGTGTAGGCACGAGAATTTCACCAAGGCGGTCTTGAATATTCCAGTCGATGATTTTGCCAGCACCCCGAAACTCTGTACCAACTTTGCTGTAGGCTCTAGTTAAGCTGCTGGGCCAAGGGTCTACTCGGCAAAGAAAAGAATGATTGAATACTTCCATTGCCTGTTTGTATTCGGGGTTTTGAGTAGTACCATCGGCTTCGTGTTTACGAATGATTTCTTGTACTTCCATTGGTAGCTCATTCATCAGGTTATAAGCTTCAGTTACAAATTGTCGAATGTTAGAAGGCGTACTAGATAGAACGAGACTGACTAACCCAGTCGGTTGAGAAAGAGCATGTTCCAGCGCTAAACAACCGCCCCATGATTGTCCAAAAAGATGAATTTGGTCTAAATTTAAGGCACTGCGGACGGTGAAGAGTTCTTCTTTAAACAAATCAATGGAATATAAGTCGGGGTCTGTGGGGCGATCGCTATTACCACACCCTAATTGATCGTAAAAAATCACCCGCCTTCCAGTTGCGGCGATGCCTGCGGCGGGAGAAGCCAACGCTTCTAATGGTTCTAAGTAGTCGTGGGGTACTCCTGGGCCTCCGTGAAGACACAGCAACGGTAGCTTCCCAGAATCTTCTTGGTCTGGTTTGATAATTCGATACCATACCTGATGACCACGAAATGAGATAAAACCTTCAAGGGCAGAAGTGTTAGACATGGCACAAAAATTATTTGACATTATAATAGTCGACTATACGTAGATAAAAATAGCAAATGGCGATCGTCCGCCCAAGAATAATTGATTACCACGGCATTTCAGCTACCCAAGCACAGCTAGATTTTGCCATAGCATTTCTAGATGAAGATATTCCCCTTTACGTTGACCCTTTTCTTTTATGGAAGTCTCCCTCACAACAAGACCAATCACTTCATACCTCTATAATTAATTCCTTTAATAACCTAAACTTTCTTGTTCATAAAGGCAAAGCAGATCAGGCTCGTGACAACCTCATTCTTGCATCTGAATGCCAAGAGGTTGGACTTGGATTGTCAAAAAAACGAAAAGGTATAAAAATTAGCCGTAATAAAGCAGACGAAATTCTCTCTCTATTTAAGAAAATTCCTGAGTATGGAAAATATGGATTTGTTCACTTTGAAGAAATCCAGTTTTATGTAGATGGAATTGCGAGAGATCGGAGCAGTGATATTTGTTGTAATTTTATTAAATCATTTTTAATAGACTTTACAATACAACAATGCGAACAACTAGAGATACCAATTGATAAAGCTGTTATTTTGGGACTTTATGACTACCGTCAAAACTTATTTATCTTAGATAAGGAAATTACATTGCCTGTAAATCCTGAAACTAAAGAGCCTTTAATATTTGTTCCTAAAAGATGGCTAAAATTTTCTCCTTGGATCAACTTTGAAGACTACTTTAAGGATTACTGTCCTCGTGATGAAATCTTTAATCCTGGTGAACCAGAAGAACGTGTTAAGGTTCTAAACTTCAATAGAGAGAATTATGGCATTGTTCAGGAATATATCAAGGTAAAAGAGCGAACTCAGGACAACTGTAAAAACGATCCGCTCTTTAAACAGATTCCCGTCTTGTCCGCTAAACGGAAATTAGGTGAAATACAAAAGCTACCAACAGGAAAAACGGATGAAGCAGACATTAAATACGAAGATTACATCTGTCAACTTCTTGCATCGCTTTTCTATCCAGACCTTGACTTTGCAGCAAAGCAGAGTCGTACAGAATCTGGAAGACTGATTCGAGACCTCATTTTTTACAATAATAGGTCAATTGATTTTCTCCAATATATTCATCAAGACTATGGTAATAGACAGCTTGTTTTTGAGTTGAAGAACGTCAAGTCAATCGAGCGTGAACACATTAACCAACTTAATAGATATCTTGATTCTGGTCTTGGTAAGTTTGGTGTTATCGTGACCAGAAACCCTCTTTCAAAAGCAATGTTCGGCAATACTATTGATTTATGGTCTGGACCAAGACGATGTATCATTACGCTTACAGATGAGGATATCTCGTTAATGGTTAATATTTTTGAGAGTAAACAACGTTCACCAATTGATGTTATTAAAAAGAAGTATGTGGAATTTCGTCGAGCTTGTCCCTCATGAAAATAATAATATATGAAGCGTAAAGATGTTGACGAATTTGAAAAACTATCGGGACAAGTTCAGAGTATTTATGAGGAACTTTCTGTATTGTCTAAGAAATCTCCTAATGATGCCGTAAATAAATTTAAACTCAACTTTATTAATAAATTGCTTAATACCTCAAATGAATTTCTTAGTAAAAAGTATCGAGCTTTTGAAGATTTTTCAGAGTTTGACACAGATAATATACCACAAAATAGTGATGTAGTTTTAATTCTCTCACAATATTTATAATGTTTTGAAAAGCTGCGTGCAGACAATGTAAAGTTCCAGAGTGGAAAATGGCATTGGGTAGTAGATGCTGAAAGAGATGAAACGGGAGATGAATTAGGCAAAGTTTATATTAGAACAACTTGCCCAAAACGATTAAGAGAGTAAATAAAATATTTATGAATCCAAAACTTCAAAAGCAGACAAGTAGTGAAAATGTTGAACTGTACGAAATCATAATTCCTCTATTACGTGCTATGCAATCAGAGTTCAAAGAACTGAGCAAGAAGAAGCCAGAGGCTGTGCTTAATAAGAGTAAAATGAAAATTGTTAACCGACTTCTACAAAGCAGTCGTAAAATACTTGCATCAGAGGCATCGTTTGACTATCTTGATCTAATTGATGAAGATGATGTTCCTCAGAATAGTGATGTAGTACTGATGCTATCTCAATACGTTGCTGCCATGAGTCAGTTTAAATCGACTTATTATGGTTCTGATGGTGAAAAGTATCGTTGGTTTATTGATAAATAATGCTCTCAAACTTGATCGATAGCATTTAAGTATAGTTGACAGTGGATACTCTTAAGTTACTCCATCGCCTTAATCTGCTGATTAGCATCATTCTCTGCCTTCAGCATCGCTTGCTTTAATGGTTGTTGTCCCAACAAGGCGCTGACAAACTGGTTATCAAAGTTATTCACGATCGCACTTGGATACTGACCTACCTGCCACGATGTAGCATAATTTACACCCGCTACTAATGGCGATCGCAACGGATCTTGGTCATAGCCTAAGTTCTTTGCTACTGATTTACGTGTTGGCAAAGCAAAACCTGTTCCTGTCCACTTTTGCATTCCTTGTTTACCCGTGAGATAAGAAATCAACTCCCAAGCTTCGGCTTTGTGTTGTGCTTGCTTATTCATCACGTAGGCAACGGTAAACACCATTGTACCTTTTTTGCCATTAATAGTAGGCACTTGTGCGGTAGCAAAATCTACTTGGGGGAAGGTTTCAGTTAGATAGGGAATTGCCCAGTTACCTTCAATCACCATCGCCACTTTATTCTGACCAAACATTTCACTACCTGAGTTTGTCCCTACATCAGATTTTTGGGCAGAGGAGCGGTCTTTTTGATACTGGTTTACTACCAACTCTAAACCCTGTAAACCTGCTGCACTGGCAAAGGTAGCATAACCATTTCGATTTACGAGTTGTCCACCAAAAGCTTTTATTTTATAAGCTTGACGTGCCAATTCTGAAATTTCGCCAAAACCGTATTTGTTAAGTTTGCCTGTCAATTGTTTCGAGTAGTTACGTAATTCATCCCAAGTCACTGGGGGACTACTTAAGCCTGCGGCGACAAATGCCTTTTTGTTATAAAACAGGGCTAGGGTGGAATAGTCTTTGGGAAGACCGTAAATCTGATTTTGGTATTTGAAACTGTCGAGTAGGGTATCCTCAAAATCTGCGAGGTCAAATTCGGGAGTAATGTAACTTTCTAACGGTTCTAAGACATTCTGACTCATTAAGAAAGGAGCTTCCAGTGCGTCTAGATAAAAAACATCAGGCGCAGCTTCTCCAACCAAACGAGTTTTGATTACATCCATGTATTGATCGGAAATTACCTCATATTTGACCTTAATAGTTGGATGTTGTGCTTCAAAGTCTTGCAGTACTTGTCTCAAGAGTTTTTGCTCAACAGGAGAACCTCCCCAACCACTAAGTTTAATGGTGACTGCGGTAGATACTAACGGTTTGCTTGGCAATTGTAGGCTTTGACAAGCAATAATAGCGATCGCGATCGCCATCACCAATGCCAAAAAATTAAATAATCCTTTATTGTTCACAAACAAATAATACGTCTCTTTCCTCGCTCATACCTTGTGTTATTAAGGAGTGATGTGTAAATTATTTGAAATTTTGGTTAAAATTTGCAAGCTAAAATAACGAAAAATTATCAGTGATGCTAATTAAAGCATACTGAAATCCTTTGCAATTTGATTTATCCGAGGATACTTCACCCATAATCTATGTTTACGGATTCTGTTCAGATTGAAACAACTGCGCCACTGATCCTGGAATATACCCAGACTGCCTCACCACCAATCGCAATTTCAAACTCTCGAATTTCCAAGGATACTATTCGCACTAGTTTAAAAGCTTCCACTGCGGATTCTGTCTTAGCATCGGTTTACTCTCTTGGAACTGGCGGGATTTTACTCAGCAATTTATTGGTGGAATTGGGTGCTAGTCCAGTGGTATTTGGAATGCTGTCCTCTATTCCCATGTTGGTCAATCTCATTCAGCCGTTGGGTGCTTACTTGTCTGAACACAGCACCAGCCGCTTTCAATATTCGCTTCGGACACACGGAATTGGTCGGTTGCTATGGTTGGTTTTAGTAATTGGTATTGCCAGTGTCAGTTGGGGAGTGCTTAATACTCACCAGCTAGTCATATTGACACTCTTGATTGTTCTATTTAGTAGTCTTTTGGGAGGACTAGGAACTGCATCGTGGCTAAGTTGGGTAGCAATGATAGTTCCCCGTCAATTGCGAGGCAGGTATTTTGGCACACGTAATAGTGCCGCTAGTCTAACTAATTTGGTTTGCGTACCAATGGCTGGTCTAGTTGTATCACATTGGTATGGGGGAACTCTACAAGGTTATGGAGTAGTTCTACTGACAAGCATTGTCTTTGGCATTGTGGGATTGGGGTGTCAGTATTTCCAAGTGGATATGAATCCGCAATCGCAAAACACTTATTATGGCAAGTCATCACAAATCAGTGAAATTCAATTAGAGGTTGTAAAAGATGAATCTTCTGAAGTACTTCAATCAATTCATCTGCCACAAGATCAGTCAGCTAACAGCATCTGGAAAAACTCTAACTTTTTGATATTTCTGGTGTATTTCAGCTTTTGGACGCTTGCTGTTAACCTTAGCAGTCCTTTTTTTAACCTTTATATGCTTGACACTTTGAATTTAGATGTCAGCTATGTCACTATCTACAACAGTCTTCAGGCGGGGGCAACTTTGCTGATGCTTATCCTGTGGGGAAAATTAGCAGACAAGATAGGTAATCGTCCCATCCTCATCTGTATTGGGATTTTGGTTGGAGTCACACCACTCTTGTGGCTAGGGATTGGTGTGAATCGCCTTGATATTTGGTTGTGGTTGCCACTACTACACATCTTGACTGGAGGTACTTGGGCGGCAATTGACTTGTGTAGCAACAATATACAATTGGGCATTGCACCAATTAAAAATCAGTCTATCTATTTTGCGATCGCAGCTGCCGTTGCTGGAGCTAGTGGTGCTTTGGGCACGACTATAGGCAGCTTTCTCGTCCAATTTGCTCAGTCTGGAGGCATATTAGGCTTGTTTGCTCTCTCAGGTATATTCCGACTAGTAGCCCTTGTTCCACTCATATTTCTTCAAGAGCCGGAGAGAGCGTGAAGAAGTAGGGAGGACAAGGGGGACAGGGGGACAAGGGGACAAGGTGACAAGGTGACTAAAGTTAGAACTTGCAACAAGTCTTTCCCTTTCCCTTGTCCCCAATTCTCTTTGTCTCCAAGTCTCTTCTTAATGCCCAATGCCCCATGCCCTCATGCCCTATGCCCTATGCTCTATTCTGCGGCAGTAGAAGTCAAGGACATAGTTTCCCACAAAACCATGTGAGGTGTTGTTAATACAGGCTGGTGTAGGGCAATCAGCTGGGCTAAGGTGTTCTTTAATTGGGTACGGGGTACGATATCATCAACAAAACCATGCTGGAGCAAATCTTCAGCAGTCTGGAAATCTTCGGGTAGTTTTTCCCGTAGTGTTTGCTCAATCACTCGCCGACCTGCAAAACCAATTGTTGCCTTGGGTTCTGCCAAAATTATATCGCCCAACATTGCAAAACTAGCGGTAACGCCGCCCGTTGTCGGATTGGTCAAAACAGGAATATATAATAGTCGAGCATCTTTATGGCGCTGTAAGGCTGCGGAGATTTTTGCCATCTGCATCAAAGAGAGCATACCTTCTTGCATCCTCGCCCCACCGGAGGTGCAGACGATAACCACAGGATAGCGTCGTTGAGTGGCTTGCTCAATCATCCGAGTGAGTCTTTCTCCCACAACCGAACCCATACTACCACCCATGAAGCGGAAGTCCATAACCCCAAGGGCAATGGGCAAACCATTGATTTGACCTAAGCCAGTTTTAACTGCGTCTATTAAGCCAATTTTTTCCTGCATTTCCCGCAAGCGATCGCTGTAGGGTTTGCGATCGCGAAATTCCAGGGGATCGGTTGGACGCAAATGCTCATCCAGCGGTTTCCAGGTATTGTTATCTATCAATTGACGAATGCGCTCATCGCTATCTACGCGATTATGATGGCCACATTCGACACAAACCATCTGATTAGCTTTTAAATCTTTTGTATATGTCAACACGCCACACTTGGAACATTTATGCCATAAACCATCAGCAATTTCGCGCTCTTGGCGTTCCAGGCTGGTAGGTCCTGACTTCCGTCGATTTGCAAACCAATCAAATAGAGACTTTAAACCACGTGATTCTTCGTTGTTAGCCATTTTTTATTTTATTTTAAGTGGGTATGAGGTCAAAAACATGTCAAACCGTATTTGGTTATCCTTAGTCATTAGTCATTTTTCTTTATTAAGACCAATGGCTATATCGTCAAACTAAGCTTTTAAGCAATTGAGACCTTAATTTTCATCTTTGGTTGCCAGCTTAACGAAAATACTTATACCAATACAAGTCTCTTGCTCTTTTTTTCAGCAGACTTAATTATATGGACGTAGTGACAAAGCCATGAGAATACTAACCTCCAAAAAAGATGCTCTCCCCCTCCTACCCAAATCAATTATTCGTATTGCTAGGTTCTGAACAATCAGCATCTGTTGTACTAGTTGCGCTTGCCAACGGTTAATCGCCGTTAAGAGGGTAATACAAGTCACAAGCTGAATATTATCAAAATGGGAAAGGTAGATGGGGTAATGTTGGTTACAGTCACGAATCATAAATATTTCTTATGAAAGGGGATTGGGCATGGGGCATGGGGCATTGGGCATTGAGAAGAGACTTGGGGACAAGGAGAATTGGGGACAAGGGGAAGGAAAAGACTTGTTGCAAGTTCTACTTTAGTCACCTTGTCTCCTTGTCCCCCTTTCCCCCCAACTTCCCAGATCCCCTGCTCCCCCTTCCCCACTACAATTCATGAGGCTGGAAAGAATAACCGCAGGTAGCTAGACAAAATGGCTTCACCGCTAAATAAAGTAATCACAGATCCTAAAGCCAGAAAAGGACCAAAAGGTATCTTTTGTCCTAATTTTTGTCGTGATCGCTGCATAATCAAAACACCGATGCCAATTAATGCTCCTAGCGCACAGGCAATAAAACTAGCCAAGAGCAAATATTTCCAGCCTAACCAGGCTCCCATCATCGCTGCTAACTTGGCGTCACCTGCACCCATTGCAGTTTTACCAAAGGCAATTGAACTCAATAGGGCAATGACATCAAACAGCCATAATCCTAATACTGCACCAACGATAGCGATTATCAGGTGATTCACCAATGCCACAAAACTACCCTCTGGTAGAAAACCAACTACCATTTGAAACAAAATCCCCACCACTAAACCCGACTGAGTAAGTGGGTTGGGTAGGGTCATTGTATCTAAGTCAATAAGTGATAGCGCCAATAACCAACTGCAAAAAGCCCAATAGCCTATTGTTAAAGTCGAAACTTGAAATACCAAAAAAATTAGTAAAAAAATTATGCCCGTTACTCCTTCTACCACAGGATAACGGACAGAAATTTTGCTTTTGCAATATCGACACCTCCCTCTTAAGGAAATCCAGCCGAACACTGGTATATTGTCGTAAGCTTTTAGCTGGTTTAAGCATTTAGGACAACGAGAAGGTGGCCAAAGAATTGACAACCCAGTAGGTAGCCGATAAACAATAACATTGAGAAAACTACCGATAGATGCACCCAAAGCAAAGACGATTACACTCGCCGGGATGGCGAACAAAATGTCCATATAGTCATTTGTCCTGTGTCCTTTGTCCTTTGTCCTTTGTCCTTTGTCCTGTGTCCTTTGTCAATAACTAATGACCAATGACCAATGACCAATGGACTAATACATGTGTGATTCAATTTGACTTAAGGGCACAAAACACTCTTGAGGTAGAAGAACTGGTTGGTTAGTAAAAATAACCTTACCTCGATGAGTCACACGATTAATTGCTACACCGGAAGGTTGCCCAGCTATTTCGGGATGGACTTCACAGTGAGTATAGTATATCTGCCCAGCAGCTCTGATTACAGCAGGATCAATCAAAGGCGATTGGTTCTTTGGGGCGGTAAAGTTTACTTGACCTTGTCGTAATGCGTACACTATCGACTGTTATTTGATTGCTAGATTTCACTTTAGTCTACCCGAAACTTATAGCAAAGGTTGCCAAGTTGCCCAAGTTAATCTATAAAATTATTTTTCTTCAATAGCTTTAATGAGTGAGTCTCCCATAGCACGGCAACCCAGGAGGTTTTTTCCTGGAGAAATTATATCCCCGGTGCGATCGCCTTGTTCTAAAACTTGCAATACGGCTTGTTCAATATGAGCTGCTGCCTTTGGCTGGTCTAAACCGTAGCGTAACATCATCGCCACACTCAAAACCTGTGCTAAAGGATTTGCCTTATCCTCTCCAGCGATATCTGGGGCGGAACCATGTACTGGTTCAAACACACCAGGCCCAGAAGCGCCTAAACTAGCTGAGGGTAACATCCCAATACTACCCGTGAGCATGGCAGCAGCATCAGAGAGAATATCACCAAACAAATTGCCTGTGACGATGGTATCGAATTGCTTGGGAGCGCGTACTAACTGCATAGCAGCATTATCTACATATAAATGAGAGAGTTCGATATCTGGATATTCTTGAGAAAGTTGGGTGATGCGATCGCGCCACAGTTGAGATACTTCTAATACGTTCGCCTTATCTACCGAACAAAGTTTTCCACCGCGTTTTCTAGCCGCTTCAAACGCCACCCGCCCAATGCGTTCAATTTCCGATTCGGTGTAAACCATTGTATTTACACCGCGTTTATCACCATTTTCTGTAGCAAAAATCCCTTTAGGTTTACCGAAGTAAATCCCACCAGTGAGTTCGCGCACCACCATAATATCCACACCTTCGACAATTTCGCGCTTCAAAGTTGAAGCGTCGATTAGCTGGGGCAAAATTTTCGCTGGACGCAAATTGGCAAATAATTCTAAACCGGCACGTAACCCTAACAAACCTGCTTCTGGGCGTAAATTGGATGGTAGGGAATCCCACTTATAACCACCAATCGCAGCGAGTAATACAGCATCACTGTTACGGCACGTATCTAGAGTGGCAGATGGTAAAGGTTCGCCTGTAGCGTCAATTGCTGCACCACCGATGAGGGCTTCTTGATATTCAAACTTTAGATCAAATTGGTTCCCTACGACTTTCAGCACATCTACCGCCACTGCCATAATTTCAGGGCCAATGCCATCGCCGGGGAGTAGAGTAATGCGGTAGTTCTGGGTCATAGCTGATTATTACTAGGTAAATGCTTACAGATTAAATATCATACCTAGCAAAATGTACTGATGGAGTTTTTAATTTATTTGGGTGCGGCTCTAAGGGACTTCCAAATAAAAAAATAATCAATCGGCTTTGGAGAGCAAGGGGAGCAGGGGGATAAATCAATTCAAAATTCAAAATTCAAAATTAAAGAACTTCTCCCTCCTGCCTCAAAACCAGTCAATTTGTACCTCATGCACTTGAAATATGCTGTAATTTTTGGATGTCCTAACGTAAGCATTTGGCATTGGATAAAACCACTATCCGACTTTTATATCCCTAGTTGAGCGGATCGAAACGCTGCAAGATGAGAGCTATAAACACCACTGGCAAACCTACACCCATGCAAATGAGAGCTTGGATAAATGTTAAAGGTGTGGTGTCAAACACTTGATTCATTATGCTCCACTGACTGAACAAACATTGTAAAATCACCACAGCCACAATTCCGATCGCAGGTGCATAGGCTACGGGTGTGCGCTTACCTTGGATTCTCACGACTAGAGATGGTAAAAACTGGGTAATGCTTAACAGGTAAAAGACTTCTGCTGCCACCAATCCATTAATCGCCATCGTGCGAGCTAAGGCTTCATTGCCTGTAGTTTGAAGTATCCATTGAAACACTCCAAAAATTACCACCCAATTGAAAACAGAAATCGCTAATATGCGCTTAAGTAAACTACCTGATAAAAGCTTTTCTCTAGGGTTGCGTGGTGGTTGCTGCATTACCTGTCCAGATTTTGGCTCAAAGGCGAGGGGAACAATCAACCCTACTGAACTGACCATGTTCAACCAGAGAATTTGGATTGGTAAGATGGGGAGCACAGTTGCCAGGAGAATGGCAATCAAAATCGTCATGGATTCTCCTACGTTGATCGGCAGCAAGAAGGCGATCGCTTTTCGTAAGTTGCGGTAAACACCTCGTCCTTCCTCCACGGCAGCTTCTATTGAGGCGAAGTTATCGTCAGTTAGAAGCATATCCGCCGATTCTTTGGCCACCTCTGCCCCGGCTATGCCCATTGCTACACCAATATCTGCCTGTTTGAGAGCGGGAGCATCATTGACACCATCTCCAGTCATGGCAACAATTTCACCCTGAGACTGCAAAGCTTTTACCAGATGCAATTTTTGTTCTGGGGCAACTCGCGCAAATACCATACCTTCCTCAGCCGCTTGGATGAATTCTTTTTCATCCATCTGAGCTAATTGCTGTCCGGTAAAGACCTGTGCTTTAGTCGAGCAAATTCCCATTTGGCGGGCGATTGCAGCTGCTGTGAGTGCATGATCCCCAGTGATCATCTTCACCTGAATTCCAGCAGATTGACAGGCTTTGGCTGCGGCGATCGCTTCTTCACGGGGCGGATCGATTATGCCTTGAAGTCCTAAAAACACTAGTCCTCGATCAATATCATGGCGCTTCAAGGAACCTTTGTTAGAGGTAACTTCTTTTCTAGCAAAAGCTAGCACTCGTAACCCTTGGTTTGCCATGCGATCAACTTCCTGTTCCACTGCGGCAGAATTGAGAGGAGCTTGTCCTTGAGTATCAAGCATCTGATCGCATCGTTGAAGAATTGCCTCTACAGAACCTTTGAGATAAATAATATTGAGCGATGCATCTAATTCATGCAAAGTCGCCATGTACTGGAATTGAGACTCAAAGGGAATGGTGTCTATTCTACGTAATTCTTGCTCTAGATTTGCTTGCGTCAATCCCGCTTTATTAGCAGCTGTAATCAATGCTCCCTCAGTTGGGGTTCCTACTAAGTCCCACTGTCCATCTCCCCATTCGATGTGAGAATCATTGCAGAGCAATCCTGCTTCCAGGGATTCCCAAAGAGCAATATGTCCATCTGTATTGAAATCAACAGGCTGTCCATTCATGAGGATTTCACCGTCTGGGACATAACCAATACCGCTAACGGTGTAGTGTTGTCCACCTGCATAAATGTTTTGAACCGTCATCTGATTCTCAGTTAATGTCCCAGTTTTGTCAGAGCAGATAACAGTGGTACTTCCCAAGGTTTCCACAGCGGGTAGCTTGCGAATAATCGCCTTACGTCGTGCCATCCGAGAAACTCCGATCGCCAACGTGACTGTAACAATCGCAGGTAATCCTTCTGGAATTGCGCTGACTACCAAAGCCACACTCGCTTTGAAAACATCAATCCAAGATTCACCCTGTCCTAATCCGACTGCAAATGTCAGGGCAGCTAAACATAAAATGACATACAACAAGCTTTTGCTAAACTTGTCAATATTTCGCGTCAGCGGTGTTTTCAGATTTGTGCTGCTTTCAATTAACTGTGAGATCCGACCGGTTTCAGTGGCATCTGCGATCGCTACTACAATCCCTTCTGCCTGTCCAAAACTAACGAAACTTCCTGCGTACACCATATTGCTTCGTTCAGCTAACGGTGTTTCCACAGCCAGCGATGCCGTTGCTTTCTCAACCGGAACGGATTCGCCTGTTAAGGCAGACTCGTCAACTTGCAACCCACGCACACTTAATAGCCGCAGATCGGCGGGTACTTTATCCCCAGATGCCAGCAATACCAAATCACCCAGAACAAGTTCAGTCGAAGCCAGACGGGTTTTTTGACCATCGCGAATCAAAGTTGCTTCGGTAGTGACGGCTTTGGATAAAGCAGCGATCGCACCTTCTGCTTTCGATTCTTGAATGTAGCCAATGATGACATTAATCAGGGTGACGGCAAAAATTACTCCCGCATCTATCCAATCTTTAAGCAGCAACGTCACCAGTCCTGCTGTCAGCAAAATATATAGTAGTGGTTGATTAAATTGCTCTAAAAATCGTAGCCAAGGACTTTTTCCACTTTTAGTAGTCAGTTGATTTGCACCCATCTGCTGATGTCGGGTGGTAGCTTCTTCATGGCTCAAACCTGCTTCCGGATGGCTGGCTAACGTTTGCACAACCTTTTGTTCACCCAGAGTATGCCATTCATAGTTGAGTAAATCTTCTGTTGTCTGGGCAAAAGTATTTGTAGCGATCGTATCTGCTGTCATCTCAGTCTCCAAAAACTAATTCGTAATTCGTAATTAAGATTCATCAAATTTATATAGATTTGTCTGTTTGAATCTGTACTTTTCTTTTTTCAAATTGGTGTTACTACGAGAATCTTTTGCTAAGTTCATAAATATGCCATTCCTGCACACCCCAATAACTGAGAATCGATTCTGCTTGCCAGATTTCATCTATTGTTCCTTCTACCTTCACCAAAAATTTTTCTTGGCAGGTGGCTGGCTTACAGAGTCTAGGTTGCCTTTCGGGAGCAAACCAACCTTGAAATGCGCCATAAACACTGCCAAAAATCGCACTCGCTCCACCCGCCAGCAGTGTACTCACCACAGATTCAATCGCTAATGCTGGTCCAAAACCGGGAATAACTAATACGCCAAGTCCGGCTGTTAGCGCCAGGAAGCCCCCAGTTGTTCCTCCTGTAATTGCGCCTGCTTTAGCTCCTTCGATCGGAGTTATGGGATGTTTACCCGCATTAGCATCCTCGTGTAACTTTTCGTCTTCAGAGTCTAAAGTGAACACAGAAATTTTCTGCATGGGAAAGTCAATTGCTCTGAGTTCATCAAGCACCTGTGTTGCAGCTTGACGGGTAGAAATGATTCCGATCGCATTTTTAACTGGACTGAAATTCATTACAACATCTCCTATCAAAATCAGTAAGTTTAAAATGAAGCTTTATTAATCTCCAAATAGTAAAAACTATAGTTTTATAGTGTGAGCATGAACCGTATTAGGTAAGAGATTCGTTTTAAACCTTAGTTAGCTTAGTTTCTCTGCTTCTTTTCCAGGATTGCTGATGAATGTGAACGAAAAGTGAATAAATTGCTTATCCTACTTAATTTCACTTTTAAATCACATTTGTCCCTCAAGCTAAAAGACAACAAATGTGAATGAAGTAATTGATTATTGGAGCTGGATATGAGTTTTAAGAAGATTTTGGTGGCGGTCGATGATTCACCTGCGACTGCAACAGTGTTTACAAAAGCGCTGGAGTTAGCCCAAAGAGATGCTGCTCAGTTAATGATTGGTTACAGCATTGAGCTAGTAACTTCTAGTCAACTCACTGTGAACTTAGTAGATCTGGAAATAGAAACACAACAGGCACAAAGTTTACTCCAGTTGTATTATCAGAAAGCGAAAATACTAGGCATTATGGCAGAATCTAGTTATCAAACAGGAGATCCTGGGACTAACATCTGTGATTTAGCCCGGAGTTGGGGAGCAGATTTGATTGTGCTTGGTCGTAGAGGACTTAAAGGATTTGCCGAACTTTTAGCAGGAAGTGTGAGCAATCACGTCGTTCATCACGCTCCATGTTCCGTCCTGGTTGTTCAACGTCAGTAGTTTCTTCACAACTGTCTACCAATCGCCAAAATTTTGCTGTTCAAACGTGAGTTTTATACGAATAGTATTCATTATGCTTTACAAGAAACAATCTAGTTTCCTCGTAGTCCACCAAAGAGACTTTACAGGGTTTATTTTATGGTAAGAAAATCAAGTTATTTTCTCTCCCTGTTCACCCTACTTTATCTGCCTACCTTCACCTGTAATTTTGGGGCTGGTCGATTACTAAGACTAGAATACATGGGATTATTTTTAGCAGTAATAACCGTTTTAATGCTGGTTTTTTTATCAACTCATACCCATGAAAATCTATACTGAAATCGAAATTCAGGCATCCGATAAGCAAGTATGGAACTTACTCACTGATTTTGCCAGTTTTCCACATTGGAATTTGTTGATTCGTCAAATTAGTGGTTCGCTGAGTGAAGGGGCACAGCTAACCGTTCACTTTCAGACTCCGGGTACAGATATTATGATCTTTCGACCTACTGTGATTACGGTAGAACCTAATCGTAAATTGCGCTGGTTAGGTCACTTTTTGATCCCAGGATTATTTGACGGTGAACATAGCTTTATCATTGAACCGTTAGCAAGCGATGTCTACGACGGGCTACGCCTACGCGTCCGCTTCATTCAGCAAGCATCTTTCCAGGGCTTACTAGTACCTCTGCTAGCTCGTCGATTAAATATTGACGTTCGCCAAGGGTTTGAAGCCATGAACCAAACATTGAAAACCAAGGCAGAACGCATTAATCAAACTATGACTACTTCATTAAATCGCTAAATCGCTGCTCTGTATTACCCGATCGCAGACCGAGCCGGAGCGGGAAAAATCAACAAAGCCGCGATCGCATAGAGTACAGAAACAGTACGCACCTTCATCGCTCTTCTCCAAACAATATCCCTGCAATTCCGGCTGAAACTTCACCACCTTGACGCAAGGAAGTGGATAGATGCATTACATACATATTAAATTTTCATGGTAAGCATTTAATGCAGTAAACAAAAAATAATACTTTTTTGCTTTCCATGACGCTCCATTCATGCAAGAACGTCATTAGTCAACAATTTCATAGCGTACTAACTTTCTAACATCCTCACGGGGTAGACCTAGTTCTTGGGCAATTGTCGCTTCTATTTGGCTGAATTCTATTGTTGGAAGTTCTAATTCCAGTCGCTTCAAGATGGGGTCTGCTGTTTCCACTTCTACCTGGGTAATTCTTTTAGTTCGGTTGACGGCAGCGTTAATGAGCAATACATTGACTGATACCCGTGCTTCAAGTTGAGTATCTGACTGAAGTTTTTTCTTCGTGGAGTAGGGTCGGCTTAACTCTTGAGCAGCTAGGAAATTACAGCCAACCCAAAACACAACCGCTACCAGTGGTAGAGGCAACCAAAACTCTAATCCCAGCCCTTGCAGCCAACGTTTACTAATACGCCACACACTACACCTGCTTCTGATTTTGCTAGATCATAGTTCATGTATATCCTAAAGAGGTAGACAATCCTTTGAAATCTGACTGATGAAAGACGTTGAGATTGCTTCAATAGATTATTCTAAACAAGCACAAGTATATAAAGGTGATGAAAATCTTACTGGTAGAGGATGATCCAAAACAATTAATGCCGTTACAAATGGTTCTCTCTCAGGCTGGACACAGCGTTGATGGTGTCAAGGATGGTGAAACCGCTCAATGGCTTTTGGCTGAAAAAGAATATGACCTGCTGATTTTGGATTGGATGTTACCTCGGATTAGTGGAGTAAGTTTGTGTCAACAGTATCGGGCGGCGGGAAAAACAGCTCCTGTATTAATGATCACGGCAAAAGATACCACACCTGATAAAGTCATAGGATTAGATGCCGGAGCAGATGATTACCTCGTCAAACCGATTGATATCGTGGAGTTCATGGCACGAGTGCGGGCATTGAGGAGGCGATCGCCACTCTGGCAAGGAGATACCCTCTGCTTGGCAGACCTGCAACTTCATCTCGATACACTAATTTTGGAGCGACAAGGGGCGCTCGTATCCCTTTCCAGCCAAGAATTTCAGTTGCTAGAGTACTTCATGCGTCATCCTAAGCAAGTCTTGACTCGCAACCAAATTGAGCAAGCCGTATGGGAGTGGGGTAGTGAGCCAGAAAGCAATGCAATCACCGTTTTAGTTCGTAAACTTCGCCAACGTTTGCAAACATTAGCAGCAGCCGAGTGGATTGAAACTGTTTACGGCATGGGCTATCGTCTAAACCCTCCAAAACCATCTTGAAATTTGATATAGCTGAGATTCAGAGTAGAGAATAGGAAGTAGTATAGTTTAATTACTCGAAAAGCATTGTAATTACGTTAGCGTAGCGGTAGCGAGTCCGCGTACTCTTTCAGAGAAGCAAGCTACGCTTTTAGCATCTCGTAGAAAGCGTCATTACGAATTACAAATTAGCATGAGTTGTGTTTAACCGCAGTCGTCGTAACTTAGCTCGTTGGTTTACCCTTTCAATGGGGTGCATTCTCATTCTCTTTGCTGGGGTCATTTACAATCTTGAGGTAAAAGACAAGCTTAAAGCATTAGATCAACTGCTTTATAAAAGAGCAGAGCTAATGGCAGCTAGTTCGCAGTATCGGCTGTATCAAGGACAAAAACAAGTCGATCTGAGCAATATACCGCTATTGGGTAGTGGTTCTCACCCTGCTGATATTGAACTGGTGTATATTCGCTGGTATGACCCCAATGGCAAACTCAAGCGGTTTTTTGGTACACCATCTCCAGAGCAGTTAGAAATAGCATCTGAGTTTCTCACGATTAAGTCTGTTGACCAGTTTACAGGTAAGACGCTTTGGCTTCGTCAAGTCACACTACCTGTTCAAGGCGGAAATTCAGTCATCGGTTATCTGCAAGTTGCTATCCCACTGACAGAAACTCAAAACGAACTCAGAGAATTTCAGTTAATATTGACGCTGGCTGTACCTGTAGCACTAGGGTTAATTGGACTTACAGGTTGGGTACTCAGTGGCATAGCTATGCAACCCGTTCAGCTAGCCTATAATCAACTGCAACGCTTTACATCAGATGCTTCTCATGAGTTGCGATCGCCTCTTTCTGCGATTTTGACCAATGCCCAAGTTGGGTTACTAATAGCAGCAGACTATCCCCAAATTCATCCCTCAGTGGAGAACATCATTGATAGCGCCAAGTCGATGAGTACCTTGGTCAATAACCTATTGCTGTTGGCTCGGCATCAGGGAAAATTAACTCCCGAATCTCTCAAAAAGGTTAATCTTAATAGCTTGCTAGAGAATTTAGCTGTTTATTACAATACTGTTGCTGCAAAAGCGTCGATCGAGTTGATCAGCCATTTACCAGAACAACCTATTGAGTTGTGGGCTGATCCCGATTTGCTGCGGCTAGCTGTGGAAAACTTACTCAACAACGCTTGCAATTACACTCCGTCTGGTGGAACTGTCTGGTTACGCTTAGAACCTCATCCCGATCGAGCAGTAATTCAGGTCATCGATACTGGAATTGGAATTCCAGAGGCAGATTTACCTTACATTTTTGATCGCTTTTACCGAGTTGATACAGAACGTGCCAGAGAAAGCGGCGGATTTGGGTTGGGATTAGCGATCGCTCAACAAATTGTCCAAGCTCATGGCGGTCATATTCATGTGATGAGCAATGAGGGTAAAGGCTCAACGTTCCAGATAAAATTACCGCTTATGAGCCATTCCTAAATCACCTTTAAGAGATGATTCATAATGAAAATTTAAAGCAAACAGCTATATTTAACGATTTGCTAACAGAGAAGGCAGTGTTAGCGAGTCGTTAAATTAATGCAAACGTGGACTATTACAAACAGGACTTACGCAAAAATAACGTAATTTCGTGATTACGAGCGATAGCGTTCGCGGAGCGTCTCGAAGAGAAGTAATCCCCCCTGACGCTCTTATTGCTTCCCTACACTCCGTTTCGGTCGCAATGACAATATCGGCGTTGCGTAAGTCCTAATAAATATAGCCGTAGCCACATAGGTTAGGACAATGTTGATTCCTAAAAGCCTTGATTTCACGCTTGTTTATACTCAGCACGGGCTAAACACCCCGCTACCGCTAACAGCACTTTGCTATACATCCTATTGAGCAAAGCTTCTTCAAAGGTGTAGGCGTCGATTGTTTGACAGATAATAGATTACTTCGAGACCGATGGCTACTCCTATCATGAATATTAAAACCCAGACAGTTTGTGGATCTGTTTGCAAAGCAAACCAAATTAACATTCCTAGTGCCACTAAACATATTCCAGCACCTAGAAGTGAAATCCACTGCTTGCTTTTCGTATAACGATGCATACGAGCATTAGCTAAATTAACCGCAGCAAATATCAAGAGAAACCCAGCACTACCCATCGTTGAGATCCGATTTATATCAAAAAAATTGGCGATGAGTAAAGTAATACCACTAGTAATAAATAAGCCAATTGAAGATTGATCTATGCCATTTATTTGGCTGCCAGAGTCAAATCCCTTAGATTGAGCAATAACAGAGCTAAAACGAGCTGAACCGTAGAGTGTTGCGTTACTAGCCGAGAGAGTTGATAAAAGAGCAGCAATAGTAATCAAAACTGATCCAAATTGCCCCATAATTGGTTTGGCAACTTTAGCCAGAGTATAATCTCTTGCTGCCAAAATCTGTTCTATTGGTTCTGTTCCTAATGTAACCAGTGCTATTAAAACGTAAAGCAAAATAACGAACCCGATTACAAAGTAATAAACTCGTGGCAAAGTATGTTTGGGATTGACAAGATCCTCTGCTGCATTGGCGATTAGCTCAAAGCCTTCATAAGACAAGAAGATTACCATTGCTCCTGCGAAAATTGACTGTAGCGACGATACTGAGACTGGTTCTAGATGGGAAATGTCGATATGACTACTTCCCATAGTAATGAACAGTATTAAAATCCCCAGTTTGAAGCTGACAATCCAGATTTGAGATTTACCAACATGATTGGCAGTTAATAGATTCAATCCAGTTGTCCCTAAAATTGCCAAGCTAATCAGTAAATGCTTCCAAATAGGTTGAGTAGACTCTGTGAATAGGCTAACTCCATAACTACCAAAAGCCTGCAAGTAAAAGGAAAGCATGACTACATAGCTAAACCATAGTAGAAGATTCAGTGTCCCACTAAACAGCCCTGAACCAAAAGCCTGGTTTAAAAAGGTTACTGTCCCGCCTCGACATGGATGAGCTACCGAAAGTTTTGCATAAGCATAAGTAGTTATCAAAGCTATTGTCCCGGCAATAACAAATGCTAGTGGTGCGCCTGTGTGAGCTATTTGAATTACAACTCCCAACGCTGGGAAAAGTCCACCGACAATGCCTCCGACACCCAACGCCCACACAGACCAAAAACCGATTTTTTTGCTTGACACCTGTAACCTCTTTAGGAATAGATAGTCTTATAGTCGTTGACCAACAGGCATATAATCAAGCTGAAATTAAACGGTTGGGAATATAGCAGTTCAAAGTTGAAAGGGTTTATATATCAAGTCTAGCTAGACTTCACCAACATAGAAAGGGCTATAGAAGCCTTAAATAAAGAATTTCACTCTACTGATATGGCGAGATTTATGCAGCGATTTGAGATTGGGAGTGGAGACTATACAGTTCGGTTAAAAAAGTTATCCGAACCGTATTGGCAGTGGAGACTGTACACCAGCTGACTTTTCCTATTAAGTCTCAAAAGACTTACTAATAGAGGATTTTGGATAAAGGGCTGCATATATCTAATACCTTCGCCAATTTACGAGGGTGAATTGATGTATTAACTCCCTTGTCTGTTAGGTTTGGCAAAAACAATAAGTCCTACAAATTCCTTCCAGGTTTTACGCAAGGTTTTTTTAACGTATTATCCGCAGTATCAAGGGTTTGAGCCTCTAACCTACCTTATATGCCTGACGTTGATGTATGGGTCATTTTGCCATTTTTGCCAAAATTTTTCTAAGCTCTTATTTTGGCAAAGGTATTGATATATAGTACAGTAATTAAAATTGGGTGTTAAAGGTGACAAGCAATATTGGACTGGTGAAAGAAAAATTTTGCGACTTGTTAGTTGGGCGATAACTTTATTAAGCTGAGTCGCAAAGCGATAACTTTGTTAAGCTGAGTCGCAAAGCGGCACGCTGCGCAAACGCTAACGCTGATTGAATGAGCGTGTGATGTCAAAAGATATACCCTAAGTCAAGTATTAGGCAAAACACTGTCAAAAATCCTCAGTAGAGTAACTATACTCAAGAATTCTAAATTAAGAGACTCGACGACGGCGGGAAATAAAGTAAACCCCCAACAAAGCAAGTCCTCCAAGAGTTGTAGGTTCGGGAACAGGATGAGGTTTAACACCAACAGATGGAATTTGAATAGGAACATACAACTTTTCAACCTCAACAGGTGGAATTTCAACCGCAACAGGTGGAATTTCAACCGCAACAGGTGGAGTTTTAACCACAACAGGTGGAGTTTCAACCGCAACAGGTAAAGTTACAACGCCAACAGGTGGAGTTTCAACGGCTTTGGAACAATTAGCCGAGCTATTTTTATTAGCAATTCCTAATGTTGCATTCGCGTCTAAACAGATACCGACTGTGGCCAAATCAGTGATTTGTACTCCCAGGTTGGCTTTTGCATCAGCTTGAGTACTTTGTTGATCAGCTTTAATTCCAACCGCAGCTTGACCAGTAGTTTGGACGATTTGTGTTGGGTTATCCAAGGACGGTAGTTTAACTTGATTTGGGTCTTTTACTTGTGCAGTTGTTTTAGAATCGGTTGCAACTCCAGCCAATTGTCCAACGCTGGTATTAGTTGTCTCTTGGACAGTAGCTTTAACGCCTTTTCCGACTTCAGCAGTAGCAGTATTAGTAGTTGTGGTTACACTTTGTAAAGTTTCAAAAGCAGCAGCTAAAGTATCAATCCCAACAGGTGGAGTTTCAACAGCTTTGGAACAATTAGCTGAGCTATTTTTATTAGCAATTCCTAATGTTGCATTCGCGTCTAAACAGATACCGACTGTGGCCAAATCAGTGATTTGTACTCCCAGGTTGGCTTTTGCATCAGCTTGAGTACTTTGTTGATCAGCTTTAATTCCAACCGCAGCTTGACCAGTAGTTTGGACGATTTGTGTTGGGTTATCCAAGGACGGTAGTTTAACTTGATTTGGGTCTTTTACTTGTGCAGTTGTTTTAGAATCGGTTGCAACTCCAGCCAATTGTCCAACGCTGGTATTAGTTGTCTCTTGGACAGTAGCTTTAACGCCTTTTCCGACTTCAGCAGTATTAGTGGTTGTGGTTACACTTTGTACTGTTTTAGGAACTTCAATTTTTGTGGCTGTTGTTATTGCAGTTATCAAGCTAGCTGAAGCAGGTGTGATAGCAGAAGATACTCCAAGCAAGCTAATAACAGTAACTAAAGCGTTAGCAGAAAATTGCTTATTCATTGATAACTCCAGGTAAAATCTTGATATTTGTTTCACTTCTCATGCTAAGTAGTCTGAGTAGCACTTGTAATTAGCGAATTTACTAGTTCTATTAATTGAATTTAAATTGGTGAAATAACGGCTAGTTTCCTTGAATTTCATGAAGAGTTAATAGGATTAATATTTTTGTTAGCAGTATTAACACTATTTAGAAATTATCTAAAAAAAAATATATGTAATCTTGCTATAAATCATTTAGAACACTTAGTCAAATAAAGCTTAACGGATGAGCAACGGTGGCAATACTACTTTGAGATCGGCTATGACGAAAAATTAGCAAAGCATAGGTGATAAATTGAGTGTTTCTGCGGAGTTTATCAATTTCCACACAGCTATCGAACCATTAAGGTGCTTGTTTGTTCTAATCAGCACCTTAATGGTTCAATAGCTTGCTTGCCGATTCCCTCAACTAAAAATCGTCCAAAGTATTGCTCAAAGCAACTTTACGTAAAGCAGTTTCAATTTCTGAAACCAGACTGACAGAAGTTGTAGAAAGAGGTTACGTTAAGTGTTAATCACAAGCCGCACCCCAGCCGCGATGGTAAAAGAATTAGCAATTTGCACCCGTGGACTAACTAAGCAATTTGACAGGCACGTTGCTGTCAATGATGTGGATTTAGAAATCCAGGCAGGGGAAGTATATGGATTGATTGGGCCGAATGGCGCGGGTAAAACAACTCTCATCCGCATGTTGGCGACTGCTGAGGAACCAACTACGGGTGAGATTTATATTAATGGCGATCGCTTACTCCGTGACAAGAGTAACCCCAAACTTAAGCGTCGTCTAGGCTACTTACCGGATGACTACCCACTATATGAGGATCTAACAGTCTGGGATTACCTAGATTATTTTGCGCGTCTCTATCGTTTACGAGAACCACGCCGCACTCAACGCCTACATGAAGTTTTAGAATTAATCCAACTTGGAAATAAACGCAATAGTCAGATTTCTACTCTGTCGCGGGGGATGAAACAGCGCTTAAGTTTAGCGCGAACAATCATCCACGAACCGATGTTACTACTACTAGATGAGCCTGTTTCTGGGCTTGACCCCATCGCCAGGATGCACTTTCGCGAAATCATCAAGGCTTTGCAAGAAGCTGGGATGACTGTAATCATTTCCTCCCATGTTCTCAGTGATTTAGCCGAACTGTGTACTTCTGTGGGAATTATGGAACTCGGCTTCTTGGTAGAAAGTACTTCCCTACAGCAACTTTATCAACATCTAGCTCATCAGCAAATTGTGATATCAACTCTGGGGAACCTAGAGGCACTTTTAAGGGAACTAAAACATCATCCTTTAGTAGAAGAGTGGGAGGTAATACCAGGAAAAAATAGCGTGCGGGTGAATTTTTCGGGCAAAGAGGAAGATAGTGCTGAATTGTTGCGATCGCTTATCAAAGCAGGCATTCCTCTAACTGATTTTCACTGCACGCAAGAAGACTTAGAAAGTATTTTCTTAAAATTAGGTCACAAACAAGCATCTTGATACGTCAATAAATATTACTCCTCATTTTTGAGAATTTTTTGCTATGATGCCCAATTTAATAGATAAAATCGGCGATTGGAATCCGCAACTATTGCGGGAACTCAAAGGACGACTGAAATTTTTTAATGTTGCGATCGCATTTGCAACTTCCCTACTACTGCAATTAGTAGTTTTTTTATATCAGTTCCGCGAATCTCCTGGGGATAGATATTCGTTAACTGCTCCATACTGTAATCTGCGTCAAGTATATGAACAGCAACAAAATCGACTCTATCAGCAATCAAATCAATCTATAATTGATGAATTCAATAATTTTATTTCAAATAATTTTTGTCCACAAAATGAAATTAATTGGCAGTTGTGGTGGCGAGACCATTGGGAATATATATTCCTCTCTTTTACTGTAATTTTTGGATTTACACTATTAGTTGCAGGAACTTATTTACTAATTAACGATTTAGCCAAAGAAGAAACTCGCGGTACGCTGAATTTTATCCGTCTTAGTCCCCAGTCAGAAACAAGTATATTGACTGGTAAGTTGCTAGGAGTTCCAAGTTTAATTTATCTGACTGTTTTAGTAGCAGTTCCTTTACATTTGTGGGCCGGACTTTCTGCCCAAATTGCCTTTAGCTACATTTTGAGTTATTACGCAACTCTTATTGCTAGCTGTATTTTCTTCTACAATGCCGCATTTCTATTTGCCTTAGTTAGTCGCTGGTTTAGTGGTTTTCAACCTTGGTTAGGTAGTGGTGCAGTTTTCCTTTTCTTGGTGATAACGTTTCAGATAACATCATCAGATCATTCAGGCGCTTGGTATAATTCAACGGCTTGGTTGAGGCTGTTTGCTCCTTGGAATGTAACAAATTATCTATTTCCTAACTTATTCCATCTAGACAAGGGTTCTACCTTGAAAAACTTGCAGTTTTTCTATTTACCATTAGGGACAAGTTTTGTTAGTGTTGTTTGCTTACATTTATTAAACTTTGGATTGTGCAGTTACGGTATTTTGCAAGCTCTTAAACGTTGCTTCCGTAATCCTCAAGCCTCAATAATCAGTAAGAAGCAAAGTTATTTACTAGTAACTTTTTGCCAATTTATGATATGGGGATTTACCCTACAAAATGGGAATAATAACACATGGGATGAACAGGTTGCGAAAAATTTCGTTTTGCTGGCAGTGTACAACTTGGTGTTGATTTTAAGTTTAATAGCAGTTCTTTCCCCTCATCGTCAAGATGTACAAGATTGGGCAAGATATCGACATCAGGGAGTTTCTAACCATAAGAGTGTTTGGCAGGATCTAATTTGGTCTGAAAAAAGCCCTGCACTTATAGCGATCGCTATTAATTTGACAATTGCTGCTATCCCCTGGTTAGTCTGGTTTTTACTTACATCTGTTGTTGACACAAACAATGGCCGAACTGAGATTGTTAACGAGATTGACAGATTTAAAGTACTTTTAACTATAGCTTTGTCCATCAGCTTAATGATGATTTACGCTACCATCGCCCAATTGATACTTTTGCTGAAAACTCCTAAGCGTTCTTTCTGGGCAATTGGGACTTTAGGTGCTGCAATATTCTTACCACCGATGATCCTAGAATTTATTGGTATCTCGTCGTGGAAATATTCTATTGTATGGATGTTTACAACTTTTCCTTGGGCAGCTGTAGAACACGCTGGAGTGACAACAGTTTTTATGGCACTCTTAGCTGATTTAAGTGTTCTAGCGTTGTTAAACTTCCAGCTGACAAGGCAGGTGAGGTTAGCAGGCGAATCTGCTATGAAAGCATTATTGGCAGGACGTTAGGTAAGTAGTTATCGATAAAGTTAGAACCCCGATTTTTTGAGAAGTCGGGGTTCTTGTTTTTCATGAATGATTTAAGACTGCTATATTATCTATTATTTGCCTACATCCACTGTGAAATTTTTAATCAGCACAAGGTCGTAAGAATCTAAGAATTATGCTAAATATCCCTACTCAAGACTTACGCCACACAGCTATCCAGTTTTTAGAACAAAATCCCCCACAGCGTCTACAAACTCTTAAGCAACTAGGCATAGCTCGTTATGATTTTTTAACCAAAATACAACTAAATGAAGCCAATATCATCTGTATAATGCGGTTTTTTAAATATCCTAGTCAGTTAAAGTTTCCTAATCTTATGGAAGCAGATTTATCTGGTTTAATTTTAGATGGTGTAAACTTCATCCGAGGAAATTTGTCAGGAGCAAATCTACAAGGTAGCAGTTTAGTCAATGCAGATCTTTTATTTGTAAATTTTACGAAAGCTGACTTAAGAAATGCAGATTTACGAGGTGCAACTTTGAACGAGACTATTTGGTTAGAGACTCTAGTAGATAAGTGTCAGCTTGGTGTAGGTACTGGTTTAAATCACTTACAACGTCAAGATTTACAACTACGCCAAGCTATATTTAATTCTTGAGAAGTTAGTAATGAAAGCACAAAAAATTATAAGATTATTGAATTGAAATTCATCTGGATGAGTTAATGAGTATTAAGTTACCCCAAAAATTGATGTTGTTAGGTTCAGGAGAACTAGGCAAAGAATTTGCGATCGCTGCTCAACGTCTTGGTAATTATGTGATTGCTGTTGACCGCTATGCCAATGCTCCAGCGATGCAAGTTGCTGATGCTTATGACGTTATTTCTATGCTCAGTGCTGATGATTTAGAAGCTGTAGTGACAAAACATCAGCCAAATATTATTATACCAGAAATTGAAGCAATCAGGACAGAAAAACTTCTAGAATTTGAACAGCGAGGGATTACAGTTATTCCGACTGCGGCTGCCACTAACTATACAATGAACCGCGATAGAATTAGGGAGCTGGCACACCAAGAATTGGGCATTAGAACAGCTAAATATGGTTATGCAACAACTCTAGAAGAATTAATTGCAGTTTCGGATAAAATTGGCTTTCCCAATGTTGTTAAACCTGTGATGTCATCCTCTGGTAAAGGTCAGTCTGTAGTCCAGGATAAAACTGAAGTTGAGAAAGCTTGGAATTATGCGATCGCTAATTCTAGAGGAGATAGTCAAAAGGTAATTGTAGAAGAATTTATTAACTTTGAAATTGAGATAACTTTACTGACAATTAAACAGTGGAATGCACCGACAATTTTCTGCTCTCCTATTGGTCATCGCCAAGAAAGAGGCGATTATCAAGAATCGTGGCAACCCGCAGAAATTTCTGAAGATAAAATATTAAAATCCCAAGAAATAGCTATAAAAGTTACTAATACCTTAGGAGGAGCCGGAATATTTGGTGTTGAATTTTTCATTACCAAAGATGAAGTGATTTTTTCTGAACTTTCCCCCAGACCGCACGATACGGGAATGGTGACATTAATCTCACAAAATCTCAATGAATTTGAATTACATCTACGAGCTATTTTAGACTTGCCAATTCCTCACATAGAACAGCTAGGAGCCTCAGCCAGTGCGGTAATTTTAGCATCAGAAAAATCTGATTCTATTGCTTTTGGTGGTGTAGCCGATGCTTTGTCAGAAAAAGATGTAGATATTAAATTATTTGGTAAACCTAATGCTCATCCATATCGACGAATGGGAGTAGCTTTGGCAAAGGGTGTGAATGTCCAAGAAGCTAGGGAAAAAGCTACTAGAGCTGCAAGTAAAATTAAATTGGTCTAATTAGTTGTACTATAGCGGTTCTTAGATGGGTGCAATGCGGAACGACTTATTTTTACCTAAGTTTTTTGTTCTAATTGCTCACACAATTCTAACAACGTAGGATCATTATCTGACTCTATTAAGAACTCTACTAATGCCAGTTACTCATGATTAAGCTTCGGTTTTTGACCTCCACCATAAGGCTTTGCCTCAACTGTTCGACTATTATAGTATCGTCTGAGTAAACTTGGAACAAAACTCAAGCTGACGCTAAATTTTTTTACTAGTTGTCGTTGAAAGCTTTGTTGATTGTTATCGGACAATGCCCTTGATTTTTCCATACAGTAATACCTTGGGCAACGTTGTTTTGGCTGTTTTTTCGTAAACATTTATCCGGTTGATCGCCAATCAGGTCAAAGAGCAATTCGGGGGATCTCTGAAACATCTAATAAAAAATGGGGTCACGCCGCATACTGCTTGCACTCTATCAACTTGAGCAAGTGTACTATCAAATGACTTTCAATATACGCTAGCAGGAATTGATAACTGATTAAGTCAATAGTTGGGTAGCGAGGGCGGTAAAATTAATGATATTAATTAGCATTAATTTCTGAGCATTTACCAGTCACAAACTATGACTATTACCTTAACATTGGAACAGGAAACAGACCTTTGGGCAGAAGCTAGACAAAACAGCCAGCAAACTTCATTAGAGCCATTTGAATTCTATCGTCAAATACCCAAGCAACTGGGCAAAGGATATGTGCGAGATATTGAGGTGTATCCCCAACTGTGGCTGGGGATTGATAACTACGAATATTACGATGACATCTTGTCTCCAGACGATGAAGGCGTTCACCCTTTGCAATTTGCAGTTCGCCTTTCAGGCACAACTAAAGATGAATACGGAGGGCAATTAGGGGAAGGATACACACTTATTTCTGGTGGTGGCATTCAAAAAAAGATAACTCTTTTAAATTCGCAATCAAATGTGGGTATTGGCTTCGATATGCCACCTGAGTTATTAGCAACCTTTTTCCCGACTGGTGATGGAGAAATTTTACCGCAACTACGTTTTTTGGCAAAAACTAATGAGTGGCAAACATTACTTTACCCAAAAAATACAACTGCAATCCAGATGGTGGCACAGCAAATCGTCAATTGTCCCTACCACGGGATGACAAGGCGTTTGTATTTGCAGGGGAAGGTGCTAGAGTTGATGGCACTGCAACTTGCCCCCTTTTTAGCTGAACAAACTGGAGTGCAACCATCACCAAGATTAAAGAATACAACGATTGCTCGCATTCATGACGCTAAGGAAATTTTGCTCTCACATTTAGATAATCCACCATCAATATTAGAATTGTCGCAAATGGTGAGAGTGAGCGATCGCACTCTCAAACGTGGATTTCGAGAATTATTTAACACAACAGTGTTTGGCTATCTGACTAATAAACGTATGGAGCTAGCACAGCAATGGTTACAGCAGGGCACTCATACTGTAAAAGAAGTCGCTATGTTAGTGGGCTACACTAATCCTGTTCACTTTGCTGTTGCATTTAAACGCCAATTTGGGATCACACCTAGCGAGTGTATGGGAATAATGAGAATTGAGCGATCGCTATCTAATACTTGGCTATGGTTACTAATTTTTCTGCCGTTGTTGATAGCACAATCTGTACAAGCACAAGTTAAACAGAATCAGCCAACATCAATTTCTAGTAGGGATTTCAAAGCGACTGCTGATTCTTCTGCTAGTAATAGAAGAATTAGGCAACTAAGCGAGATTGAACACCCAGCCACCAATGCCAGTGGATTGCTTTCGCAATCGTCAACTCCACAAGCAACGCCTGCATCAGGAATTGTACAAATAAAGGGGGTGAAAGCTAATCCTACGGATAAAGGCGTGGAGGTGATTTTAGAGACACCTATTGGTGCTCAACTGCAAGTCACAAATCGCAGTACAGGCAATAATTTTATTGTCGATGTAGCTGGTGGACAGTTACGTTTACCTGATGGCAATGCTTTTACATTTCGTTCTCAAAAACCAGTTGCAGGAATTACTGAAATAACGGTTACGAATATTGATGCAAATACTGTGCGGGTAACAGTGGTGGGTGTTGCGGCATTACCAACGGTTGAGTTATTTGATGATAATACCGGGCTAGTTTTTGCAGTAGCAACTACAGCAACTGCAATGCAGCCACCTCAAACACTACAAACTCAAGAAAAGCCAGCAAGCCAGACACCGCAGGAGACACCAACGACACAAGATGATGAGCCGATTAAGTTAGTCGTCACGGGTGAGCAAGATGGCTATCGCGTGCCGGACACTATTGCGCGACTCCTTTTATGCCGTTGATGCCACCATTGGCAATTATGACTTCTATCAAGGTGCAATTGATTTATCTGGACCGTTGAATAGCTCCAAAAGCCTGTTGTATCGTCTGAATGTGGGCTACCTGAATCGAGACAGTTTTGTCAATTTGTATGAGCGAGAGAAATTCGCGATCGCTTCCGCGCCGGACTCAATTTTAGAAATCTGTTCGATGTCAATTATTTGGAGGCTTCCGATTATAAATTCGGCAATTTTTATGGTGAGCCGTTCACGTTACAGGGCACGATTTCGTGGCAGTTTTGACCCCACTCATACTCGTTCCATTGAGTTAAATACAGGATATTTATACCTCAAATCAAATAATCAAACCGGACAAATGAAGAAGGCGATCGCCTCTAACTGTCAATAGTTAGGGATAAATCGCGGTAAAATTATTGCTATAAATTTGCATTAGTTTTTGAGTGTCAAATATGACCATTACCCTGACAACAGAATGTGATGAGTGGTGGGTAGAAGCTGCCAAAAACAGCCCGCAAAACCCATTAGAGCCATTTGAATCATATTGTCAACTACCTAAGCAACTAGGCAAAGGCTATGAGCGAAATATCGAAGTTTATCCCCAAGTGTTGCTTTCAATTGGGGATTGTGAATATCACGATGATATATTAGGGAAAGTTCCTGAATCGAATCATCCTCTGCAATTTGCTGTCCAGCTTTTAGGAAATAACGCAGACTATACACTGATTTCTGGTGCTGGCGTTCAACGCTCATGGATGTCGATGACTCCAAAATCACGGAGTGTGGGCGTTAATATTGAAATGCCACCTGAGTTATTAGGAACATTTTTCCCAATAACTGGTGGTGAAATTTCTTCCCAGTTCAGCCTATTGGCGAAAGGTAATGACTGGCAGGTAATACTAGAGCCTAAAAAGACTAGTGCTGTTACCTGTGTGGTACAACAAATCATGTATTGTCCCTATCAAGGAATCGCCAAGTTGATGTTTTTGCAGGTGAAAGTGCTGGAACTGCTTTGCTTGCAGTTAACTCCCCTGCTTGTGGATCGAGGTGGAGTGCAAAGCTCGCCACGACTCAAGCCGGAAACTATTACCCGAATTTACCATGCCAAGGACATTTTACTCTCCCGTCTAGATAATCCACCATCGCTACTAGAATTGGCGCAAATGGTGGGGGTGAGCGAGCGGACTTTGCGTTATGGGTTTCGAGAATTATTTAACACAACAGTGTTTGGTTATCTCACCGAGCAACGGATGAAACAAGCAGAGCAACTTTTGCGGGAGGGTAAGTTGAGTATTGCCGAAGTTGCCAATTTGATTGGTTATTCTCAGAGGATGTTTTAAAAGTCCAAGAAAGTAAAAACTCATGCGAGTCGTCGAAGCATAATACGTATCATCGCAATATAAATAAAAGTCTCGGAGG
>NZ_JBALDE010000135.1:0-9776 GCF_036917515.1 Nostoc sp.
GGCAAATTAACCAAACCAATTATTGCATCTATTGCCCGAAGGCAATATATTTTAGAGGCACTATCTGTAGCCAGCTTTTAGAGAATTGGTATAAGCACAAAAAACTAAAATGAAATGTCGAAGTAAACTTCTTTTATCTTGGACTTGATATTCTTTTAGTCTTTCATCGATGTTTATTTGGATGTGAAAGCTATGCTGACACAGCATTATACTCTTTTTACTTTTTCTTTTTTGTTTAAGTCCTACTAATAGCAAACTGGACTAAGGGCGATCGCACTGAAATTAAATCGCGTTTAAATAGCTTTTTTACGGGTGCGATCGCTCAAGCGCGTTCCTAAGAATATAACTTTTTCGTGACAACTAGTATTTGAATTTATCGTACTAATTTGGAAAATACTTATACAGTCCCTAGCTATTTTCGGACTGATGCAGCTATTTTCTATAACCAAGATAGATTCAAAGTTGCCCTCAATTTCAAAAGTCTATTTGACGTAGATTATTTTGAAAGTTCGCTAGGTAATCGGGTTTACTGTGCAAGGAACTGTTTCCTGGCAATTTTGATGCTCATTTCATATCACTCAGCTATCAGGACTTAAACATTTTTGAGGCACAAATAATTCTCAAACCCATACAGGGCAGGAAAAATACACCAAATGCTCAAAAATGCTTGAAACCCAGATATATCAAGAAACTAGACAAAACAATGTCAAAGTCTCTCTATATATAAATAAATTTGAGGCTTTTTTCTGGCTACTTTTTGTCTAAGTCCCAAAACCTATACTAATCACTTCTTCAATCCTCTACTCTACGACGCCGCCGACGCGGCTTTTGTTGTTGGTCTTCACGCAAACGGCGACCGACTTCGTTAAAGAAATCCCGCCGCAGATAAGGATAATCGCTAACCCACAGGTCACGATTGGGAAAGTATATATCGCTGAATTCTTCAATACTGCTCAAATCTGGGCGATTTGACATCACTACCATTTCTGCAATTTGACCGCGAGTAATAACTTTGTGGGCAGGACGTAATGGTGCTACAAACTCAATGCTAAATCCTGTATCATCACCGACCTCTAAATTTATCTGTTTTTCTCGGTTTTCTACAATCACCAATTCGCCTTTGTTATTGACTGTTTCGGTTTTACCCATCAATTGGTCTGTAATCCACCAATCTAGAACTCGACCACGGAAAAAGCCGCCGTACTTGTAACGGCGGCATTGTAAATTCCGCATACTTGCTTGAAACACTGGATACCACAACCAAAAAAAAGCGCCAATTACCCCGAACACAAATACTATTGAAGCAAACTCAAGCTTGAAAATAACTGTTACAAGCAAAATAACAACTACCGCAACTACAGAAATTAACAGCCGTTGCAAAAAATTTGAGAACTTCCCCCAGTAGTACTTGTACTGCAAACCAGTGGCAATTAGGGGGACAACTTGTTCAAATTTCTGGCGAGTCAGTGGTACTAACATGAGTCCTAAGTAATGAATGCCCAATAGTGTGTTTAAAGTTTAAAGTATCTTTTCTAATCCATATACTAACGACTTTAACGTTAAGACTTTGCGAATCGCTAGTAACACTCCTGGCATATAACAAGCGCGATCGCTCGTATCATGTCGTAAAGTATAAATCTGTCCTGCTGCGCCAAAAATCACTTCCTGGTGGGCAATCAATCCCGGCAAGCGGACGCTATGAATTCTAATCCCTTCATCTGCGATACTGCCCCTCGCTCCTGGTAATTTCTCCGTTTCTGCTACAAGAGCAGGGTTAAAAGTTTTACCCAACTCCCCTAATAACTGCGCTGTTTGAATCGCAGTACCACTGGGAGCATCAGCTTTTTGGTTGTGATGCAGTTCAATAATTTCCACATGGTCAAAATATTTGGAAGCTGCGATCGCAGCTTGTTGCAACAGTATCATCCCAATGGAAAAATTAGGAATAATTAGACAACCAGTGCTAGCTTTGTCGGCAAAATCTGCCAAGTCTTGAATTTGTTCTGGACTTAACCCAGTGGTGCCAACTACAGGACGAATACCGTAAGCGATCGCACTGCGAATATTGTCATAAACTGAGTCAGGATGGGTAAAGTCTACAATCACCCCTGGAGGAGACTGTCTGTCACCAGCCACATACCCCAACATCGGTTCTAATTGATTAGTAATCGGCACTTCCAGAGGTTCGCTTAAACCTGCCAATTCTCCAGCGTCTTTATCTTGATGTTCCGAACTGTAGTCAATTGCACCCACTAGGTTTAAGTCAGGCGCTTGTGCCACCGCCTTAACCACCTCACGGCCCATTTTGCCAGCAGCACCGTTGACAATAACCGGGATAGCAGCTTGATTTGTCATAGGTCGAGAATACTTTTTGAGTCAACAAAGGAATTGTAAAGACTTTGGCGCTCTAGTAGCTAGCTTCTCAAATCTCTGGCTTAATTCCACCTACCCGGAATTGGGCAGCTAATCGCTTAGTTTTTCTATTCCCCAAAAGAGCGGTTCTGATTTTCATCCCATTATTTTAGCCAGTAACCTGTTTTATTTTTCGATCATCGTATTTTGATAAGTAGTCCTTATAATGGCTATCAGCCTTTGTTTGTCAAGTATAGTTGACTATTTGTAATATTATTGTTATATTTATTTACATAACTTAGCAAAGCCCGAAAGTAAGCTGCATATATAAAATTGCAACTTGTCTATTACCTATATAGTTTTGGTTACATTGGGTTTCAGTTAAGAAAAACAGACTTTGGTATTGCAATATTCCATTGACATTTGGACTTCTCCCATCTACCTCGGCTCTCAAGTCGGGGTTTTTTTGTTCTCGTCCTTATTTCCTTAACTTTTCTAAGGAAACTTTCGCTCTCGCACTTCCACGGCATAATCTTGCACGGCTTTGGTAATCGTCTGGCGCAAATTTGTGTAAACTTTGGCGAATGGTGGATGCTTTTCTGTCAGTCCAAGGACATCTGAGGTAACTAAAACTTGTCCATCGCAGTGAATTCCCGCACCGATACCAATTGTGGGAATAGTCAATTTTTGTGAAATCTGCATTGCCAAATCTGCGGGTATATGCTCTAACACTAGAGAAAATACACCCGCTTGTTCGAGAGCGATCGCTTCTTGTAAAATTCTCTCACTGGCTTCTTGGGTTTTTCCTTGTTGTCGCAAACCCAGTTGATGTACTGATTGCG
The DNA here is from genome assembly GCF_036917515.1 of Nostoc sp. Classification (GTDB taxonomy): domain Bacteria; phylum Cyanobacteriota; class Cyanobacteriia; order Cyanobacteriales; family Nostocaceae; genus Nostoc. The sequence continues at coordinate 3,195 of NZ_JBALDE010000135.1, forward strand.
GTGTCAAACCCACATGACCCATGACCGGAATTCCAGCTTCTACTAAACGAGCTATAGTTTGGGCGATCGCTGGATAGCCACCTTCCAATTTTACCGCTTGAGCGCCCGTTTCCTTTAGTACCCGCCCAGCTGAGTGCATTGCTTGTTGGAGACTTTCTTGATACGTCAAAAAAGGTAAATCGACAACTACTAATGCGCGTTTAACCCCACGACGTACAGCTTTAGCGTGATATATAATCTCATCCAAAGTTATCGGCAGTGTTGTTTCATACCCTAGAACTACTGCCATAGAATCACCTACAAGGATTAAGTCTACACCAGCTGCATCGAGGAGTTGAGCGATCGCATAATCCCAGGCGGTCAACGCGACAATTGAACGTCCCTGTTGTTTCCATTGAATTAATTGCTGGGTAGTGATTGCCATTTTTAATTAGGGGATAGGGGATAGGGGATAGGTGATAGGGGATAAGTGATAGGGATAGGTAATTAGCTATTAGAAAGAATTCAGTCCCCTGTCCCCTAATCCCTACTTAACAGCGCGGCTGAAAGCAATATGGGGTTTTGCACTGTCCGTTTTGGGCATTAACCAAGCTAGACCTTCACTAGTACCAATCCATAATTTATTGCTGATGTCAGGTGCAAGGGTAATAACTCGACTAGAAGGAAGTCCAGCAACTTCTGGGTCTAATACAGCTCCTGTATTTGGATTTAATCGTAACAAACCATTACTAGTCCCGACCCAGACACTACCATCTTTTGCAAAACGTACCACTGTCACGTCACGCCCACGCAGACGAGTTACAGACCGCAATACTGCACCAGTTTTTGGGTTAATAACTAGCAAATTATTTGGCATTCCTGCCCAAATTAACCCTTCTGGACTAATAGCTAAAGCTTGTACAGTTGTTCCTGGTAAATCGGCTATTCGCTTCATAATCGCAGCACTAGCAGTATTTACCCGCACCAATCCATCCAGAGTACCAACCCACAGTTGACCTTCAGCATCTAAAGTCAGGGCGTTGGCGCTGACACCAGGCAGATTTTTTAATGTTGTCATAATCAAGCCTTGGTCGGGACTAATCAGAGCTAAACCGCTATCGGTTCCAGTCCACAAATAACCCCGTTTGTCAACTAACAGTGACAATACGCGTTTAGAAGGTAAAAATAAATTTTGTGCAGTGATTTCGTTAGTGCGGGGGTCAACTCGAACCAGTCCCTCATAACTTCCTACCCACAAACGTCCTACTTTGTCTTGGGCTAAAGCACCAATGGCAACATTCGGTAAGCTCACACGAGAAATAATATTGCCGGTTTTAGGATCAATCCGCGATAGTCCCCGCCAAGAACCTACCCAAAGATTACCCGTAACATCTCCTAGTAAGTTACCAACACGATAATCAGTTTTTGGCGAATTTTTTTCAACTCCTCGCTCATCAGGCAAAGGTTCTACTCGTGGTGGCGGTGGGGAAAGTGGGTAAGCGGGGGTTACATCAGATGAATTAATCTCAGGGGTTTTTTGTGCCCATCCCATATTTGGCAAAGCTATCAACCCCAGCAAGATAGAAGTAATTAATAAACTAGTACGCTTGTAAAACAATACCACGGTGACATTTCCTTTGGAGACACTACCCATAGCATTTACCTAAACTGGCTTTGGGTTGATTTCAGTGTTCCCCTAGCTGGGATTTTTTAAACATTGGGCATTGGGCATTGGGAGTGTTGAGTTAGGAATTCTCTCCCCTGCTCCTTCCTCTGCTCTCATCTCCCCCATGCCCCATGCCCTATGCCCAATGCGCCATTGATAACATTTTGTAAAGCTTTTGTAACAAAAAGTTTAAATCTTTATGTAATAACAAATTCATATAGTTAAGTTAAAAACTTTCAAAGAATAACTTATCGAATTCTTGATATATTGTGAAACAAGTTACAAATTACGTGGTGTGCAATTTTTTATCTTTAGGCTCACAACTCTGCTAAATCTGTGTCAAATAAATTCTTTTCTGGTATCTTTATCCATCAACGGATAAGATATACGGAGTGTAGAGGCGGGAATGAGTGCCAGCCAGCTCAATCCCCTGAATACACCGATTTGTAGGGAAATTATCTAAATCAAGCCGCAAAAAGCGGAAGTTTTGGTGAAATTGAGAAAGTTTAGTTGGGTGTGAAGAAGAGGTAAAAAAGAATTTTGATTTATAGGAAGAGGGAACAGTAGAAGTGCTAGGTCGTGTACCCCTAGAAGGGGATAACACTGGTGAGGAGGACTACCACCGCTACCAAAGTGTCAGCCGCAAAAAAACTACTACCCTTTGTCAAAAACAACCCTTAACAAAAATTTTTCCCGTTTTTTTCCTTGATGAAGGGAAAAAAATGGGGTGAAGGGAAGTTGCACAAAACGTGATTTGATAATTAACAAGAGTGATTTCAGGGAAGGATAAAATATGTCTTACGCTCAAACGAGGACTCAGAGCAAATCTGGGTATCAAGCCGGGGTTCAAGATTACAGATTAACTTATTACACACCCGATTACACACCAAAAGATACCGATCTTCTAGCTGCGTTCCGCATGACACCTCAGCCTGGTGTTCCTCCCGAAGAAGCAGGTGCGGCTGTAGCGGCTGAGTCTTCCACGGGTACTTGGACAACTGTGTGGACAGATTTGCTCACCGACCTCGATCGCTACAAAGGTCGTTGCTACGACATCGAACCAGTTCGGGGCGAAGACAACCAATATATTGCTTACGTTGCCTATCCTTTGGATCTGTTTGAAGAAGGCTCTGTAACCAACGTGTTGACCTCAATTGTCGGTAACGTGTTTGGTTTCAAAGCTCTACGCGCACTGCGTCTAGAAGATATCCGTTTTCCAGTAGCTTACATCAAGACTTTCCAAGGGCCTCCTCACGGTATCCAAGTTGAGCGCGATAAGTTAAACAAATACGGTCGTCCTTTACTCGGTTGTACCATTAAGCCAAAATTGGGTCTTTCCGCTAAGAACTACGGACGCGCTGTATACGAGTGCTTGCGCGGTGGTTTGGACTTCACCAAAGACGACGAAAACATCAACTCCGCACCATTCCAAAGATGGCGCGATCGCTTCTTGTTCGTAGCTGAAGCTATCAACAAAGCCCAAGCTGAAACCGGTGAAATTAAAGGTCACTACCTAAACGTTACCGCTCCTACCTGTGAAGAAATGCTGAAGCGGGCTGAGTACGCGAAAGAACTCAAAATGCCCATCGTTATGCATGATTACCTCACAGCAGGTTTCACCGCTAACACCACATTGGCTCGTTGGTGCCGCGACAATGGTCTATTGCTGCACATTCACCGTGCTATGCACGCTGTAATTGACCGTCAAAAGAACCACGGTATCCACTTCCGTGTATTGGCTAAAGCCCTACGTTTATCTGGTGGCGATCACATCCACACTGGTACAGTAGTTGGTAAGTTGGAAGGTGAACGTGGTATCACAATGGGCTTCGTTGACCTGTTGCGTGAAAACTATATTGAGCAAGACAAGTCTCGTGGTATTTACTTTACCCAAGACTGGGCTTCTCTACCTGGTGTAATGGCAGTTGCTTCTGGTGGTATCCACGTATGGCACATGCCCGCACTGGTAGAAATCTTTGGTGATGACTCCGTACTACAGTTCGGTGGTGGTACACTGGGACACCCTTGGGGTAACGCTCCTGGTGCAACCGCTAACCGCGTCGCCTTGGAAGCCGTTATTCAAGCTCGTAACGAAGGCCGTAACTTGGCTCGTGAAGGTAACGATATCATCCGTGAAGCTGCCAAGTGGTCTCCTGAACTGGCTGCTGCTTGCGAGCTGTGGAAAGAAATCAAGTTCGAGTTTGAAGCAATGGATACCGTCTGATCTGGGTTAACAGTTAAGAGTTAAGAGTTAAGAGTTAGGATTTGCATTAATTCATAACTCAAAACTCATAACTCATAACTCTTCAGGGCTGGGGTCAAGTATGAATTTTAAGCAAATTGCGAAGGACACAACCAAAACTCTCCAAAGTTATCTGACTTATCAGGCTCTAAGGACAGTATTGGCACAGCTAGGTGAAACGAATCCTCCATTAGAACTTTGGCTGCATAACTTTTCGTCTGGCAAAATTCAGAATGGTGAATCATACATTGAGCAACTGTTGCGAGAAAAACCAGATTTGGCTTTGCGAATCATGACTGTCAGGGAACACATTGCGGAAGAAATTGCAGAATTTTTGCCGGAAATGGTTCGCACTGGCATTCAGCAAGCCAATATGGAGCAGCGTCGTCAGCATTTAGAACGCATCACACAAATAGATACATCTAACCCCAGCCTGCAACCAGAACAGCAAGCAACTTCAGATCCAAATTTGGATAACTTATCCAATTAGTTCAGTCAATCTAGTAGTAAAAAATCGCAACCCATTATCAAAAGCTATGCAAACTTTACCAAAAGAGCGTCGTTACGAAACCCTTTCTTATCTGCCACCCCTGTCTGACGCTCAAATTTCCAAGCAGATCCAGTACATTTTGAATCAAGGTTACATTCCAGCAATCGAATTTAACGAAACTTCTGAGCCAACAGAATTGTATTGGACACTGTGGAAGCTGCCTTTGTTCGGTGCTAGATCTACTCAAGAAGTACTGAACGAAGTTCAAGGATGCCGTTCTCAATTCAGCAACAGCTATATTCGGGTTGTGGGTTTTGACAACATTAAGCAGTGTCAAGTTCTCAGCTTTATTGTTCACAAACCTAACAACAGAACTAGCAGATACTAAACTAAGCGTTGCTCTAAGTAATTAGTTTATCTCCATAGGAGAGGTGGAATTATCTGTCTCTCCTATTTCTTAGCTTTTTTTGAAACGCAGAGGGATGCATTCGCAAAGCGTCTCGCAGAGAAGGAAAACGCAGAGAATAACTCAATGCTCCTTTGTGTAAACCTTTGCTTTTTAAATATAATAAATGGAATTACAGCATCTATCGGAAGTAAGAATTTGCTTTGTTGGTGACTCTTTTGTTAATGGTACTGGCGATCAAGAATGTCTTGGTTGGACAGGGAGAGTATGTACAAATGCTAATAAAAAAGGTTATGACATTACTTACTATAATTTAGGAATTAGGCGTGATACGAGTACTGATATAGCAAAGCGTTGGTTACAGGAAGTATCACTGCGATTACCCAAAGAATATGATGGCAGAGTTGTATTTTCTTTTGGATTGAATGATACAACATTAGAAAATGGTAAAACTCGTGTGGAATTGGCAGATTCTATCAAAAATGCCCGTGAAATTTTAAGTATTGCTCAAAAATTATATCCTGTTTTAATGGTTGGCCCTGCACCCTATGCAGAACAAAAAGATAGTCAAAGAAGGCAGAAAAACATCGATTTAACCCAACATTTAGCTTTAATTTGCAAAAAACTAGATGTACCTTATTTAGATGTTTTTACTATATTAGAAAAATCAAATATCTGGATAGATGAAGCAAGAGCTAATGATGGCGCTCATCCAAGAGCAGGAGGTTATACAGAATTTGCCCAAATCGTGGAAAATTGGGACGCTTGGTTAAATTGGTTTCCTCTGACTTAATCGAACATTCAAAGTTAGGAAAATATAAATATTTATTTTTTGAGCGATCGCCTCAAATTTACTGTCAGCATCTGTTTAGTTATACTGTACACACACTGACTGCTCTTGGTGACGATGGCTCATCAAAACTGTACCGAAATCGTTCCCACAACACTAAATGGTGCGCCAGGAATCACACCTAAGCGATCGCTATTTGGTGAACCGAGATAATATTCTGTGTCGAACAAATTACGGAAGTTCAGTTGCGCTCGCCAGTTATCTCGTCGGTAGAAAATTGAACTATCGAAGCGCAGATAGCTAGGAATATCGTAGGAGTTGGCAAGGTCTCCAGCGCGATCGCCTACATAATAAACGCCTAAACCAAATCCCAAGCCTTTTAAATCTCCTCTCTGGAGTTGATAAGTTGTCCATAAACTGGCAGAATGACGAGGCGCATTTGCAAACCGATTTCCCACAGGAGTAAGATTGTCGCTACTGACAAAGGCATCATCGTAGCCATAGGCAGCAATCACATTTAATCCTGGTAAAATTTCACCTGATACATCTAGTTCAATTCCTCGGCTTTTCACTTCTCCAGTTAAAACAGAGAAAGGTGAGTTGTTGATTTCGGCTGTGGGAATATTAGTCTTTGTAATGTCATAGAAAGCCAAAGTTCCACCAAATTTACCGAAGTCTAGTTTGGTTCCTACTTCATATTGTGTTGACCGTTGTGGTGGCGGAACATCCCCACTTGCTAAGATGGCAGAACTCGGCTCAAAACCTTTTGTGAAGGAGGCATACAACGATACAGGTTGTAAGGGTTGGTAGACAATCCCGACTCTGGGATTGAAAGCAGTGAAATTGGCTTCGGTGGGTGTTGAATTCAATCGGTTAAATTGATTTCGTTGATAATTATCGAATCGTCCACCTAACAATATAGCAACCGCCAGGTTGGTTAGGACACTAAACTCAGAACATACTCCATTGCCGCTCGCAAGGTAGGGAAGTACTCCAGTTGCTTGCGGAT
>NZ_JBALDE010000136.1:0-5476 GCF_036917515.1 Nostoc sp.
ATTTGCTCACAAGGTGCTGATATCTTCAATCTTTCAGCTTAAGCCTTGTGAGTTTTCTTACAATAGCCCCTCACTTTTAAAACATCCTCTTAGAAGCATCTAATCAGGGGCGTTCGTTTCAAGACATTTCAGCCAACCTCAATGCCATCTGGATTCAGACTCGTCAAATTGATACAAACCAAGTGATGATTATGATTTCTGACAATGGAGTAGGCATTTCAGAAGAGATTTGCTCTAAAGTATTTGATCCTTTCTTCACCACCAAGCCTGTTGGTAAAGGCACTGGTCTGGGTTTGTTTATGAGCTATCAAATTGTAACCGAGAAGCATAGCGGTAATCTTTGGTGTGACTCCACACTGGGGCAAAGCACCAAGTTTGTGATTGAGATTCCTGTAAAAGCTAAGAGGATTGCTTGAGTAACCCTGTCTTGTCACTAAGCGGCAGAGGAAAAATAGAAATCACAGTGAGTCAGGTGTAGAGTGCAAATTAACCAAGTTGCTAGTTGTTAAATTCTGATCTTTTTGATGACTGCTTAAGAAAAGCCCAATTGCAGACAGACATGATTGCTTCACTTATATTTTATTTTCCAACAACTCTAGTGCAGATACAGCGATAATTTACTCAAATCATCACCGAGTTGTTTTATGCTGCCAGTTATTGAAACTATTAGTTTACGTCAAATGGCTTCGGGCGATCGCCTTTTTTTACAAGTTTACAAATTCATCGGCGCTCAACCAGGTAAAAAGGTTTACATTCAATCTAATCTGCACGGTGCAGAAATTGCTGGTAATGCCGTTATTCACCAGCTAATTGAGTTTTTATTAACAATAAACGATACAGATTTAACTGGAGAAATTTGGCTAGTTCCCGTTTGTAATCCAATGGGGACGAATGAACGCGCTCATCATTTTTCTCCTGGACGTTACTGCATTTACGAAGCCAAAGACTGGAATCGCATATTTTGGGACTACGAGAAAGAAGCTGATGATTTAGTAGCTTTTACTAAATCTCAACTTCATATCGATCTAAAGGTCGTTCGACAAAATTATCTAACTATAATTAAGCAACAATTTGCAAAAATTTTAGAAAAAATTAATTCTCCTAGTGCAGTGCCCTACACTGAGCTTTTTGGCTACAAGCTACAAAATCTGAGTTTAGATGCAGACTACTTAATTGATTTACATAGTTCTACAAATCAAGCTTTAGACTACGTTTATTACTTCCGAAATCGAGAAGACAGTGCAAAATACTTCCTACTTGATTTCGGAATCTTACTTGATAAATACGATGGAGATGCTTTTGATGAAGCTTTTATCAAACCTTGGTTAGCGCTGGAAGCTTGTTTTAAAGAGTTTGGTAGAGAAATCAAGTTTGATGTGGAAGCCTGGACACTAGAATTAGGTTCAGGAATGCAAATCAACTCTGATTCAGTTGCTAAAGGTATAGGGGGTGTGAAAAATTATTTAGCACAAAAAGGTGTACTGCAAATTCCTGATTTATCAGACGACACAAAAACCCATGAAATGAGTTTTGCATCTAGCAGCAACCGGAAAAAATATTATGCGATCGCAGGTGGGATGATTCAATCAAGAATAGCATTAGGTAGTAAAGTAAAAGCTGGAGAAAAATTATATCAAATTCTCAGTTTTAATAAAGAAGGTCAATTACCTACTGTAATAGATGTCTGCGCTCAACAAGATGGATTAGTTTATGATGTCGCAACCAATCAAGCTGTGAATGAGGGCGAATTTGTATTGGGAATTATTAGTTAGTTATTGGTCATTGGTCATTTGTCATTGGGAGTTTGGAGTTTTTTAACTCCTCACTCCTCACTCAGCACTCAGCACGGGCTAAACGCCCCGCTACCGCTAACAGCACTCAGCACTCAGTACTCACTTCAGTCTCCCAAATAAATACTCATACCACGAGCAGTTTTAACTAAAGTACCATTGGGATCGACGGCGCTATATTGAGCGATCGCTTCTGTAATTGGTACACTTAATACTTGGCGATTTTGCCATGTCACCATGCGATCGTATTTATCTTCGGCAATCAGATTAACCGCCGCTACGCCAAAGGCTGTTGCAACTAATCTATCTAGTGGTGAAGCAGTTCCACCCCGTTGAATGTGTCCTAAAACGGTGACTCGCGTTTCTACACCGATGTGCTGAATAATTTCATCGGCTAAATATTCACCAATTCCCCCGTATCGAGATTGACCTAAGCGATTTGTAATTGTCACATTTTCCCCACCTTGGGTACGAACTGCTTCGGAAACAATAATCAAACAATAGTTTTTACCTTGTTCTTGGCGTTCTTTGATTTTGTGGCAAATGTGTTCAACTGTGTAAGGGATTTCAGGAATTAAAATTACATTCGCTCCCCCCGCAATTCCCGCCGCTATTGCTATGTGTCCAGCATCACGCCCCATTACTTCCAAAATCATGACTCGGCTATGACTTGCAGCGGTAAAATGTAACCGATCTAGTGCTTCTGTGGCAATATTTACTGCTGTATCAAAACCGATGGCGTGTTCGGTAACGCCAATATCGTTATCAATAGTTTTGGGAATACCTACCAAATTAATACCACCTTGTTGAGCAAGGCGACGCAAAATTGCCAAACTACCATCGCCACCGATACCAATCAAAGCGTCTAAACCTAGTTGATGATAACCTGCAATAATTTCTTCGGAGCGATCGCATAAACTTCCATCCGCCATTGGAAAGGCAAAAGGGTCGCCTTTATTGGTTGTTCCCAACATTGTGCCACCCGCAGTTAACAACGAGTCAACTCGATCGACTTCCAGCTTGGTGAATTGTGGCGGACGCGCCATTAATCCTAGAGTCGCTTGACGAATTCCCAAAACCTCCCAGCCATAAGTATTGACAGCACAATTGACTACAGCCCTAATTACAGCATTTAAGCCAGAACAATCACCTCCACTCGTAAGAATTCCTATGCGTTTGGGTTCTCCCACATTTTTTATTGACATTTTGATCCAAATGTATATATTGAGTAGTCGATGAAAATTAAGCCAAAGTTAGCAGCAGATTAAACTTAAGCAAAAGTCCTCCCTGTTAATGCCAAAGTAATTTTATGTTTCTTTTGTATCTAAAAGCAAAAAAAGTCTAAAAATTCTGTAACTTTTGAGCCAGAAAGAAGAATTTATTTGGGTTTGGTATGATTACCGATGAAATGAGGTAAACTTGGAGTTTAATTTTTTTATATTCTGACTGCTAAATTCTGACTCCTGAATACTAGAACTAAGGTTATCTCAGCTGTAAAATATAAGTGTAGAGCCAGTAGTAGATTAAACCTCGGCAAAAGCAATCCTTAAAAATGCCAGGGTAATTTTATGCTTGTTTTGTGTTTGAGAAAAAACCAAGTTATCCCAGCTATAAAATATGAGGGTGGAGCCAAAGGTGACTAGTATTGAAAATTACACTTTCTCTTTCTCAGGAGAAGTAGCAATTCCCCAGGCTCCTCCTGAATTCAAATCAGGTTTTATCGGCATTGTTGGTCGTCCAAATGTCGGTAAATCTACTTTGATGAATAAATTAGTAGGACAAAAAATTGCCATTACATCACCAGTAGCGCAAACTACACGTAACCGTTTGCGCGGTGTATTAACTACACCAGAGGCGCAGTTAATATTTGTAGATACGCCAGGAATTCATAAGCCCCATCATCAATTGGGCGAAGTATTGGTGCAAAATGCCAAAATTGCCATTGAATCAGTAGATGTAGTGCTATTTGTGGTAGATGGAGCGGTAGCTTGTGGAGCAGGCGATCGCTATATTGCCGATTTGCTCAGTCGCAGCAAAACCCCAGTAATTCTAGGCGCAAACAAAACTGACCAACAACCCGCTGATTCTCAGTTTCTAGATGATAGTTACGCCCAAATGGCCCAATCCCATGAATGGGAAATCGTGAAATTTTCTGCCAAGACTAGTGCCGGATTACCGCAACTTCAAGAATTATTAATTGAACATTTAGAAATTGGGCCATTATATTATCCCCCAGACTTGGTAACTGACCAGCCAGAACGCTTTATTATGGGTGAATTAATCCGAGAACAAATTTTATTATTGACTCGTGAAGAAGTACCCCATTCAGTAGCGATCGCTATTGACCTAGTAGAAGAAACTCCCAGCATTACCCGTGTACTTGCTACCATCAACGTCGAGCGTGATTCTCAAAAAGGCATACTCATTGGCAAAGGTGGAGCGATGCTCAAAGCAATTGGTAGTGAAGCCCGCGAACAAATCCAAAAATTAATCGCTGGCAAAGTTTATCTCGAATTGTTTGTGAAAGTCCAGCCAAAATGGCGACAGTCGCGGATTAGTTTAGCAGAGTTAGGCTATCGCGTGGAAGAATAATAATTGGTCATTTGTCATTAGTCATTGCCAAGCAAAAAAAGCAAAGGACAAAGGACAAAGGACAAATGACAAATGACTCTTAATAAATAAAAATGTCTTTAGATACTCGCTATCCCTTAAATTTACCCGTCAATGCTCCGCCATTGCGTGTGTTAATTGTCGAAGACGATCCGATGATGCAACTGGGATTAGAGCAATCGTTAATGGCTCATCCTCAGTTAGAGATTGTTGGACAAGCAGAAGATGGTTATTTAGGAGTTCAAGTTGCACTGCAACTGAAACCTGATTTGGTAGTTATGGATATTGGATTGCCGCGATTGGATGGCATTGCCGCAACACAGCAAATTAAGGCAGCGTTGCCAGCAACTCATGTAGTGATGCTGACATCTCATCAAACGGAGACAGAAATTATTGCAGCACTAGCTAGCGGTGCGGATGCGTATTGTATAAAAGGTGCAAGTGTGGAACGATTGTTAAGTGCGATCGCAGCCGCAGTCGATGGTGCAGCCTATCTCGATCCTCAAATTGCACGACGAGTAATTGATAATCTCAAACCGCCTTCACCCACCACCAACACCGCCAACTTATCTGGGCGCGAGTTAGAAGTGTTAAAATTGATGGTAGACGGGTTGAGTAACCCAGAGATTGCCGAAAAACTCTATCTTAGTCCCAACACCATCAAAACTCACGTCCGAGGGATTATGAATAAATTAGCAGTGGACGATCGCGTGCAAGCAGCAGTTGTAGCACTACGTTCTGGGTTGGTTTGATTACTATAATCTGTGAGTTTCAGCTTGGAGCTAACTAACAAAGAAAAGATCACAACTGCTGCTTAGTAGGACTTCCAGAAAATAAAATAGAGAGCTAATACAAGTAGAGGCATATAAATATATATGCCTCTAGAGCCGATTTATTTGTTGCCAAGTTTTTTGAAAAATAGTCTACCTCAATGCATTTTATTTAAAAGAGTTTGAGCATTCATTAGGGTCTAAATCAACAGGAAATATAGCAGTTCCTGCTTGAGTGCAATACAGTATGGGATGATGGAGTATATCAACGTCTAAGTGCCTGTAGAATGAAACCTTACTCCTGTG
>NZ_JBALDE010000137.1:0-39528 GCF_036917515.1 Nostoc sp.
TCTATTCGCAATAAACAGAGGTTTTATCGCCAGGGTTTGAAAGCTATGTCACTTATACAGCAAGCTCTTTAGCTCCCCTGTCGCCCCCTGAAGATGGTTCTACTGTTTCTATGCTTGATACCGTAGAGAACGTCCTGGTTGCAGCGAACCACGAGTTACCAAACGCTGACCCAAAGCTTATCCCTTCATGACTAAACCACGACACGAATTACAAAAGCAATTGCAGACTGCTTAAACCACAAGTGTTTCAGCTTTTCTTAGTGCCATTCGGGTTAGAGACTTATAAGTAGTTCTTTTTACTTTTTACCTTTTCTGTGATATATTCTGTAACCATTCAATCAGAGGTCTTAAGGTTCCTGGCAATGCTGACTCACTGACAGTCACTGTATGCTGCTTACCGTTATCTTCTACTGTTAACTTATACTGAAAGCGATCGCTCTGGGGAGTTGACGAAGTAATTAGTTCCGGTAGCCTAAATAAATCAGCTGCTTCCACCAGTCGGGGAAGTGTGCTAGCTTCATTTGGCGGGAGAGTGTCTGTATCAACGGTGGTTTTCTTGGTAATCCCAGCAAAGCCGCCCGTGCGTTCAAACGATATCCGCATTTTTTTGCTCTCCGTTGTGCTACTTAGTTAGGAGAAAATACAAAGACTGGGAGATGATAGTTTTTACCTCCCAGTTTAGCTAATCACAAACAACACATCTAAAAAAGAAAGTTAGAAGTTGAGAGTCAAAAAACTTCTCACTCCTAACTTTAAATAACTCCTACCTTTTTCCAAGCGTTCTGCACAGCTTTTTGCTCATTACTGTCATTACCATAGAGTTCGCCAGCAACTTGAATGGTGACGCTGGCAGCTTTTTTAAAATCTGCTTTAGCACGTAGGCGATCGCGTAAAGCTATATACCAGATTTTACCAGCTTTTTCCCAGGCATAGCCACCAATCTCAACAGCCGCTAGATAAAAGGCATAGTTAGGGATTCCTGAGTTGATATGTACCCCAGCATTATCTTCAGTACCAGTATATTTATCCTTTATATGGGCTGGTTGAGGATCTTTACCCATTACAGGGTCATCGTATGCTGTTCCAGGTGTTTTCATGGAGCGGAGGGCAACACCTTTGACAGTCGGTACTAAAAGACCTTCTCCAATGAGCCAGTCTGCCTCTTGTGCAGTCTGATTTTTGGACTTTTGTTTCACCAAGGAACCAAAGACATCAGAAAATGACTCATTCAGTGCCCCAGGTTCGCCATAATACTGTAAACCTGCTTCGTACTGGGTTATACCGTGAGTTAACTCATGCCCAATCACATCAATAGATTTCGTGAAGCGTTGAAATAGTTCTCCGTCGCCATCACCATAAACCATTTGGTCGCCGTTCCAGAAGGCATTGTCATATTTGACACCATAATGCACGCTGGAGTCTAAACGTAGTCCTTTATCATCAATGGAATTGCGATCAAATATCTCATGAAACAAGTCATAAGTAGCACCAGCAGCATCATAAGCTTCATTTACTGTTGGATCACTGCTGGGAGGATCGCCTTCAGCACGCACCAGCGTACCAGGAAGTTGCTGCCCATTTTTGGCATCGTAGATGGTGCGGCGTTTCTCACCAGGAGAAGGCGCAAACGAAATATTACCTACAACGTTTCTTCGTCCTAAAAATTGTGCGGAAATATTTAATGTATGAAATGCCCAAGTACGCTGCTGGGGATTGCCATTCACCACGACATTTTTTAGTATATGGGGTGGGATAATACAACAAATAGGGCATCTAGAGTATGGTGATTGCTCATGCTTGAAACCAACTGATTTCTTTTTATTTCGAGCCATCCAAGATATTCTCCTTTTGAAACTAAGTGATGGCAAACAGTGGCTTTAACTCCATTGAAGAAAGGAGCAGAAAAACGAATCCAAATAGCGTGTTCCTGGTTTCTTTTCTGAAGAAAATTTTCTACTCTGTATTTTTGGATAGGTCTATAGAGGATTGATTGTACCCTCATGAGTACTTATGATGTGGAAATATTGTATAAAAACACAAAGTCAGCTTAATTACTGCAAGTTTCAGCCAAAACTCACTCTTGTGTGAGTTAGCAAGACCTCCTTTACAGACCTAATGCGTTTATATATTAGTTCCAATCAAGAGAAATAATATTATTTATTGCTGTTTTGTTACTATCAAGCTGTTAATGCGATAAATGCCTCTTGGAGACAGGCTAATCTTAAATCTAAGTATCCAAAACCGAGAACTTTCACAAACAGCCACCAAACACTGCTAGACCATAATATTTCCAAGGTACTGCAACTGTCTTAAATCCAGCTTTGCTCAACATTTGTAAATGAGTCTCTAAGCTAGCTAGCTGGTCTTGACTAGAGTAACCTTGAGTAGTGCTAGTGGCAAGTTTAGCGCGGATCTCTGTCAAATTAATTCCCTGTTCAACTGCCCATTCCTCTCGTGCCACCTTGTAAACTTCTGCTAAGGCTGGTGATTCTGGTAAAGTAGGGTCTGCATTCCAAAAACAGCCGTCTTGAGCAAGGCTAGCAGCAATTCGCTCAAATGACTTCAACTTCATCTCATCTTGGAGATGGTGAATTGCCAAAGATGAGACACAAGCATCAAATTCGCTACCAATATCCAATTTCTCTGGATTATTTGCCCAGTCGCCAAAATCTGCTTGTATACCAGTCCAGCATTGTTGATATCCAGCTGCTGTGATTTTATCTTGGGCAAATTGCAACATTCGAGGTGAGTAATCTAGGGCAATTACTTGGGTATCTGGAAAGCGGTTGAGTATCTTGAGACTAAGTTCGCCTGTACCACAGCCTAATTCTAAAATACGCCAACTTGTGGAAGGCAGACAACGGGTAATTACATCCAACATCTCATCGTATCGCGGTAAAAGTTGGCGAATACCACTGTCAAAATCAGCAGTGTTGGCAAATACCTCTCCAGGAAATAACTGTTGCATGAGGATTTGAACTAATAAACACACTAATCAATATTAATTATACTTTATTATCAAGATACGTTATGGAAACCATAAAAACTTGAATATTCAACAAAGTAATTTCAGGATTAATATGATTTTTTGTAAATACGCCATTTACCTCTTGCTGTTTTAAAAGCTGCGTTTGTTTCGATTTGATTATCAATTAAGTCACGCAAAGATATCTTCTATATAAATACAATCACAAATTTAATGGTGTTGAGTTGTCGTACTATGTCTATAACACAACCTCTTTTATGAAGTGATCGCTCTTACCCGATGATGAAATAAGCGAATCGGTATTCAAATTGCAATCAAGTGATTAGTTCAGCAATTAGCTGTCTTTTCACTAACCTCCATCTTCAATCAGTTGCAAACTAGACATCAAATACACTAAGCTAGCTCTAGCGCAAGGGGCTTCGCGCTGACTGTATTTGGTTGGGCAAAAGATGGATTTTAGTCAGACTTTAATTGCAAAAAGTGATGCCATTCTTAATCAATGGGTAGAAGCGGTTTACCAAGATGAACAAATTGAAGCTACTCAAGAACTTACTTTCAACGCTGTACGGAATAGCTTACCCCGCATCTTGAAAGCATTAGCAACAGTACTTTCTGAATCTGCAACCAGCGATTTACATACAGTAGTAGATGCAAGTTTGGAACACGGTACACTTCGTGCCGAACAAGGATTTGAGCCAGAGGAAATTGCGCGAGAGTATCGTTTACTTCGGTTTGTGATTTTTTCGTTTTTAGAAGAAGATTTATTACAAGGATCTGCACAAGAAGTGCTAAGGGCTGTTCGCTTGATTGATACAGTAATTGATGAAGCGATCGCGCGTTGCTTTAATAGTTATACTCAAGGACGGTTACAAGAGCTTAAACAACTCCAAAGTCAGTTGCGGTTGACTAACCAAGAGCTAACTCGTTTGGTTCGCGCTACTAAAGAAAACCTCTCTCATTTGGCTCACGAGTTGAAGACGCCTTTGACTTCAATCATCGGTTACGCAGACTTATTTCTGCGCCAGCAGCGTCAGCAATCAGAACTCAAAGACACCTATACAAATCTTGAAAGTATCGAGCGAGTTCTCAAAAGTGGTAGACTTCTTGTCCGGTTGATTAACGATACTCTGGAAATTTCGCGTTACGAGGCCGGACAGATGAAATTGCAGCCTTCTCAAACCGATGTCCGTAGTTTAATCAACTTTATTTTAGAGATGATTGAGCCATTAGCGCGTGCGAAAGAATTATCCTTAGTTGTTGAATACGATCGCGCCCCAAGTCAAATTAACACAGATCCTCTTCGGCTTCAGCAAATTATGACAAATCTGCTGAGTAATGCAATTCGCTACACAGAATCTGGTTCAATTCGTCTAGAGTGCTGGACGATATCTCAACAGCAGTGGGCTATCTCTGTTACTGATAGTGGTATTGGCATTTCTTTGGATACTCAAGCACAAATCTTCAATCCCTATTTTCGGGAAGTTACTTCTCCCCAAGTGCAAAGTTCTGATGGTACAGGATTAGGTTTAGCAATAGTCTCTCGATTGGTTCAGTTAATGGATGGTGAAATTAAAGTAGATTCACAGCTAGGAAAAGGGTCTACATTTACAATAATTTTACCATTAGAAGCAATCGTTCAAGTATGACTGTCGCTTTCCTAAAATTCAAAACTTGAGAGTAAAATCGCAACTTAAACTGGTGCGTTACACTGCGTTAACGCACCTAAAATTGGCACATCTACTCGTCAATTTGACCAACGCGGCGGATATTCAAAATGTCGCTCATTTTCTTAATTTGGACGAATACTTGCTCTAGTTGAGAGCGATCGCGTATATCTATTCCTAAGTCCATCAATGCAGGTTGACCAACAGAGGTTTTCACTTGAGCATGACGGACATTGATACCTTGGTCACTTAACCGTGACAAAATATCCTTTAGTACACCTACCCGATCCAGAGCTTCAATTTGAATATCTATTGGGTACGTATGCGGACGACCACTATTTTCAGCGCTTGGGTTCCACCTAACTGGTACTAAGCGTTCAAACTCCACAGTTTCCAGATTATGGCAGCCTTGGCGATGAATTGAAATCCCCCTACCTCGCGTCACTACACCAATAATTGGTTCGCCAGGAATCGGGGTACAACACCCAGCTATATAATACACCAAACCTTCCACCCCAAAAATTGGCGAATCAGTGGAACGTGAGGTAGTTGGAGGTGCATCTCGCAAAGCTTTTGATGTCGCTGGTTCTTTGGGTATAAATAGCGACACATTAGAAACTGGTTGTTGTCCTTTTGCTACTTCCCGCCAACGATTTAGCACTAGGTTCAAGGTAATTTCTCCGTAACCCAAACCGGCAAGTAAATCTTCCACGCTATGGTAGTTACACTTTTCGGTGACAATCTGCATCCCATCTGACTTCAGCAGACTATCAAAACCAGTTTTGCCAAGTTCCTTTTCTAACAACTCTCGTCCACGCGCGACATTTTCTTCGCGGCGCGATCGCTTATACCATTGTTTTATTCGATATTTCGCTGCTGAAGTTCTGACAAAGTTCAACCAATCCAAACTCGGATGGCAATTCTTTTGAGTCAGAACTTCTACAATATCGCCATTTTGCAGCCGCGTTGACAGCGGCACCATTCGCCCATTCACCCGCGCCCCTGAACAGTGGTTTCCCACTTCTGTATGAATACGATAAGCAAAATCTATAGTGGTAGCACCAGGACTTAAAGGAACAACATCTCCTTTAGGGGTGAAAACATAGACATCATCTTCAAATAGATTATCTTTGACGCTATCAAGATATTCTTGTGCATCCTTGAGATCGGTTTGCCATTCCAGCAGTTGCCGTAGCCAAGTAAACTTGTCATCTGTGTCTGTCAAATGGCTAATACTAGAACCTCCTGTCTCTTTATACTTCCAATGGGCGGCAATCCCATACTCGGCAATATGATGCATTTCGATTGTCCGAATTTGCACCTCTAAAGGACGCCCAGTTAATCCAATCACCCCAGTATGCAACGACTGGTAACGGTTAGGTTTTGGTAGTCCAATGTAGTCCTTAAATCTCCCAGGAATTGGGCGAAAAGCATCATGAACAACCGCCAACGCCCGATAGCATTCTTCATTGGTTTGAACAATTATTCGCAGTGCCGCCAAATCGTAAATTTCATGAAATTCCTTTTGCTGGCGGTACATTTTTTGGTAAATACTATAAAGGTGCTTAGGGCGACCGCTGATCTCCTGAAAGTGGATTCCGGCTTGCTGCAAACGCTCTTCCAACATGTTCGTAGCTCTAGCCAATTTCTCTTCTCGCGCCGTCCGTTTTTCAGAAACATGCTCTTGCATTTGGCGGTAAGCTTCCGGTTCCAAATACTTAAAAGCCAAATCTTCCAGTTCCCATTTAATTCGCCAAATCCCCAAGCGATTGGCTAAGGGTGCGAATATATCTCGCGTTTCTTGGGCACTGCGGCGGCGGCTGGCCTCTGACATATATTGTAAAGTTCGCATATTATGCAAACGATCTGCCAATTTTACAACAATTACCCGAATATCTTGTGCCATTGCCAAAAACATCCGCCGGAAGTTTTCGGCTTGGCTTTCGGTTTTGCTGGTGAAATTGATTTTAGAAAGCTTGGTGACACCTTCGACCAATTGCCGCACTTCTTGGCCAAAGCGCTCTTCTATGTCTTGACTTGTAACTTCTGTATCTTCAACGACATCATGGAGAAATCCAGCTGCTATCATAGCAGCACTACCTCCCAAGTCACGCAGCAATTCAGCCACAGCAATGGGATGAGCAATGTATGGTTCTCCCGATTTGCGGTATTGACCTTCATGCAATTGGTAAGCAAATTCAAATGCTCGACCAATTAAGACTGCATCATTATGCATTCGGTCATCATCCGCTACGACGCCGCTACTTGTCGATGACTCCTTCAAACATTTTTTTAACCATTCCGGAATGGCAAGGTCAACTGATGAATTTATCGCTATACTGCTCATACAATTTGGGTTTAGAGAGGATCAGTAGATAAGTGGATGATAAATAAAACTAACAGCATCACCCTGAAAAGATGCTGTTGCCCAAAGACGGGTGAAAAAAGCAGTGTAAGGATGATTCTGCAATTGCGATAGCGCAGCGCGCAGCGTTAGCGACGCAGGAGCGTCTGGTAGTCATCCAGTTTGAGTTTCAAGAATCGTTAAAGAAAGAAAGAAAATTCATTGATGGCAAACAAAGCCCCAAATTACGATTTGAGGCTTTTAGTGCTGATAAGTCTTTAAGAAAGTTTATTGTAAAAGAAAAATTACTTGACATTAATACTATCTTAACTAGCACTGGATGTCTTTAAATCGTGAGAAATATCTGGCATTTGTAACTTTGTTAGAGCAATTACGCTCTGATGCCACAACTACCCAAATCGTTGCGCCAGAACTGCGGCAGCGTGCAGCCACGTTGCAGCAATTTTTCGGGCAACAGATTGTGCCTTTGGCTGATGAAAACTGGCGAGTGCAGTCTTATCAAACGGAGATGAGCAAGCAATTGCGCCTGTTGGCAATAGATGTGATGTTTTTCCAAGGAGCGCGGCAAGCATCTACTGCCCAAACGAGACTTCAAACGATTAGCGATCGCTTGACAACTCTCATTCAATACTGTGATGCCATTCTGCAACCAGAAGCGGAGGGAGAAAAATAACAATTGTTCACCTTTTTCTCTAATTTCTCCATCATCTCATTTATGACCGTTCGTGAAAAGTTATTTTGGCAACAAGTTGGAAATGGGCATGGGGCATGAAGAAGAGACAAGGTAGACCAAGAAGAGGGGGGAGACTTGGGAGAGACTTGTTCAATAATTCCCCCTTGTCCCCCTTGTCTCCTCTGCTTCCCTGCCTCTTTCCCATGCCCCATGCCCTATTCTCCATTCCCAATCCCTTTGAGGAGAAGATTTATGGTGCGGCGCATGTATGCTTCTACTGGCTCGGTTGTGGGTTTGAAAATTAATGCATAATATAGTGAACCGCTTACAAGGTCGATAATTAAGTCTACGTCTGCATCTTTGTGAATTTCGCCTCTAGATTTGGCACGCTCAAGTATTTTAGAAAAGGCTTCACGTCGGAGTTTCGTATATTTTGTCCAATAGACCTCGGCAAACTGAGGATTGCTAGACGCTGTACTAACGATTAAGGCTAGTGTCTGACGACCAAGGGAACTATCTATTTTTTTGGCGGCATTCTTAATCAGGATATCCATGTCTCCCCAAAAGCTGCCAGTATCGGGGATCGCTAAATCATCTCTGAGACTTTCGATCGCGTCTGCAACGAGTTCTTCTTTGGAAGTGTAACGCCGATAGATGGTTGTTTTACCAACTCCAGCACGAGCAGCGATCGCTTCTATACTCATGCTTTCATATCCTACCTCTGCAAGCAAGTCTAAGGTCGCTTGCAAAATCGCTTGATCGGCATGGATGCTGCGTGGGCGTCCAGAAGTAATGTTGATTTGCTTACTCATAAAAATATCATCCCCAAGCAATATCTTCTTGGCCATTTGCTTCATTTGAGAAACAAATAAGCCTTATAACCCAATTCTCATGCACTAAAACAGCAACAATGACCATCCATCTTTAGCATAGATATTTCTGTCACATTTCGGGAAAAACTCTCTTGACCGTTTTTATATGATACGCTACCGTAGCGTATATATATATAATACTTAATTTGAGCTTTGGCGTCAGCGTAACCCAACCAAGGCATTGCTTAACATCTCCCAAATATTATTTGTGCTAAATAATGGCTACCAACATTAAAGGTTCTAGTTTTGACGAATTTGGTTATGTCCACGGTCCATTGAAGTGGGCGATCGCTTTTACGGCTTCTATTGGTGCGATATTAGAAGTAATTGATACTAGTATTGTTAACGTTGCCCTAACAGATATACAGGCTAGTTTGGGTGCAACTGTCAGTGAAGTAGGTTGGGTAGTAACTGGATATGGGATTGCAAATGTCGTTTTAATTCCCTTATCTGCATGGCTGGGAGATTACTTTGGACGTAAAACTTACTTTATCTTCTCGTTGATTGGCTTTACCATTGCCTCGGTTTTATGCGGTTTGGCATTGAATTTACCGATGCTAGTTATTTCCCGAATTCTTCAAGGTTTATGTGGTGGTGGGTTGTTAGCTAAAGCCCAAGCGATTTTGTTTGAGACTTTTCCACCTGCTGAACAAGGTCTAGCACAGGCAGTTTTCGGAGTAGGTGTAATTTCTGGCCCAGCCATCGGCCCAACTTTGGGCGGATTTTTGGTAGATGGTTTAGGCTGGCGATGGATTTTCTTTGTTAATATTCCCTTCGGAATCGTTGCAGTGGTGATGTCTTTCATGTTTTTGCCCAAAGACAAAGATAAAAGCAAGACAAAAAGCCAAACCGTCGATTGGTTGGGGATCGGGTTTTTAGTCGTTGCTATTGGCTGTATGCAAACTTTGTTAGAGGAAGGAGAGAAAGACGACTGGTTTTCCTCTGATTTTATTACGACATTGGCGATCGCTAGTATTATCGGCTTGGGGTTGTTTATTTGGCGAGAAGTGAAAACAGATCACCCTGCTGTGGATTTGAAAGTTTTGCGCCACCGTTCTTTAGCTGCCGGAAGCGTTCTCTCAGCAGTGGTGGGTATGGGGCTTTATGGTACACTCTTTGCTGTGCCGATATTTGCTCAAAGTGTGCTGCAATTTACGGCAACGCAGACAGGACTATTGTTAGCGCCTGGTGCTTTAGCGTCTGCGATCGTTATGGTTTTATTAGGCAAACTGTCTAGTAAAATTGATGCCCGATTTTTAATTGCAATGGGTGCTGTCGGATCGTCTGGAGTCATGTTTCAATTAGCAGCAATTACCCCACAAACAGGCATAGATGATTTATTTTGGCCATTGGTTTGGCGTGGGGCTTTTACTGTGTTGATGTTTCTTCCTTTGAGTTTGGCAGTTTTAGGCCCGCTACCCAAACAGGATATTTCCGCCGGCTCTGGTTTCTACAACCTCACCCGACAACTGGGTGGTAGCATAGGCATTGCTCTACTCACCACTTTGCTTGACCGACGAGAAGATTTTCATCGAGCCATCCTTTTAACAAAACTTAGTCCTTATGACCCAGAAACCATTCAGCGCCTCGACTTCCTCAATGGGGCACTTCAAAGCCAAGGTATGGATGCGACAACAGCGCAACAACAAGCACTAGCTTTATTAAGTCAAACAGTAGATATTCAAGCTGCGGTTTTGTCTTACGCAGATTGCTTTCGAGTGGTAGGGATAGGGTTCCTTTGCTCATTACCTCTGTTGCTATTTTTGGGTAAAGGTGGTGCAGGAGCAAAAGCGCCAGTTGGGCACTAGTACCGCAAGGCGGAAGTCAAAAGTCACGCATAATTGTATACCAAGCTCTTGTGCCATTTGAAATGGTATATTTATTTCCGTCGTGTTGTACTAGGGTAAAAGAAATAGCGATCGCATCTCTATTCTAAATTCTCTGACTGCAAAACTACGTAATAACATGGCTTCAGAATTATTCTCTGCCGAAAGTCACAGCAGAAAATTAATACACACGGATTAATCTGGATGAAAAAAGTAAAAGTCCCACTCAGTTTTGAGCGGGATTGTGTGAAGTCTTATTGCTAAAATAAAAAATCTTAATCTTAGAAAAAGTTCATTATTGTAATAATCCCAACGCTGGTTAACATCATTAAAGCGCCCATAATTATAGATTGACCCAATGGATTCCCGAATTTTGTATTGTTCATTTAAGTAAAATTCCCTTTTATTAATAGTTCCTTAACCATATCAAAATCAGTATAAATATCTATAAAAGTAATGTAAAACTTAAATTACCGTAAAGTTTCTTCATAAATATTGTTATAAATACTTATGTAAATTTATATACAGTAGTGATTATAGTTATTGTTATTGTCCCCTTGTCTGATTCCCCATGCTCAAAATGTAGTAATTTCCGCCCAAAATAATTACCTTATATCCGAGCGGAATAGGCGTCTTCATGGAGTAAGATCGATCTTAATCAAGGTAGAATATTTGAACAGAAGATTATCATGACAGTCTCCACAGCATCTAGAAACCAAGCGATCGCTTTTGACTTAGAAAAATTAAATGAGCAATTTGAAACTGCCACTCCCAAAGAAATACTGGCATGGTCTATAGAGAATATCCCAACGGGACTGGTGCAAACAAGCGCTTTTAACGTGGATGACATGATAATTACCCATATTCTTTACAGTGAACTGAAGCATCCCGTTCCTGTGATCTTTCTCGATACCTTACACCACTTCCCTGAAAGCTTAGAATTAGTAGCTAAAGCCATACAAATCTATAACCTGGACTTACAAACTTACAAAACTCCAGATGTAGACACCCGCGAAGCCTTTGAAGCCAAATACGGCGACAAACTTTGGGACAAGGATATTGCCCAATTCCACAATATTACAAAAATTGAACCATTATTACGGGGTTTAGATGAACTCAACAGCGTTGCTTGGATTACCGGACGCCGCCGCGACCAAGCAGTAACCCGTGCGAATATGCCTATATTTGAATTAGACGGTAAAGGTCGGTTAAAAGTAAATCCCATAGCCACTTGGACACGCCAAGACAGCTGGCTTTATGTGGCTGAACACGGAGTCATTTACAATCCCCTCCACGACCAAGGTTATCCCAGCATAGGCGACCAACCCATTACCACCAAAGTAGGCGAAGGCGAAGACGAACGCGCCGGACGTTGGCGGGGAAGTGATAAAACAGAATGTGGAATTCATATTTAGTTATTAGTCATTGGTCATTTGTCATTAGTCATTAATATTAGACAAAGGACAAATGACTAAGGACAAAGGACAAATATGATTAAAATCCTTCACCTCTCTGATATCCACATGGGAAGTGGCTTCTCCCACGGACGAATTAATCCGGCAACAGGATTAAATACACGTTTAGAGGATTTTGTCAATACTCTTTCTATATGTATTGACCGAGCGCTGACAGATGCTGTCGATATGGTGATATTTGGTGGCGATGCTTTCCCAGATGCTACACCACCGCCTTATGTACAACAAGCTTTTGCCAGCCAGTTTCGCCGTCTCATGGATGCCAATATTCCGACAGTGCTGTTGGTAGGTAACCACGACCAACATTCCCAAGGACAGGGAGGGGCGAGTTTAAATATTTACCGCACTTTAGGAGTGCCAGGGTTTGTTGTTGGTGATGCATTAACTACGCACTGTATTCAAACCCGCAATGGCAAAGTACAAGTAATCACCCTTCCCTGGCTGACTCGTTCGACTTTGATGACTCGCCAAGAAACTGAAGGTTTGTCTTTGGCAGAAGTCAACCAACTATTAACGGAACGTCTGCGAGTTGTTTTAGAAGGGGAAGTTCGCCGTCTTGACCCCAATGTGCCTACTATCCTTTTGGCTCACTTGATGGCTGACAATGCTAGCTTGGGCGCAGAACGCTTTTTGGCAGTAGGTAAAGGCTTTACTCTACCCCTATCTTTGCTGACGCGACCTTGTTTTGATTATGTAGCGCTGGGACACGTCCACCGCCACCAAAATCTAAATAAATCCAACAACCCGCCGGTGATTTATCCAGGGAGTATTGAACGGGTAGATTTCAGCGAAGAAAAAGAAGACAAAGGTTATGTAATGCTGGAATTAGAGCGGGGGAGGGCTGAGTGGAAATTTTGTCCTTTGACAGTTCGGACTTTCCGCACCATTGAGGTAGATGTCTCAAAAGCAGATGAGCCGCAAGCAGTTTTAATAAAAGCGATCGCTAAGTATGATATTCAAGATGCTGTAGTGCGGCTAATTTACAAACTCCGCTCCGAACAGATGGATTTAATTGATAGTTCCTCTCTACATACTGTTTTAAGTCCCGCCCATACCTACACCATTCAAGCAGAATTAGTGAGTCAATTAGCTAGGCCCCGAATTCCTGAATTGAGCGCAAGTAACAGCATCGACCCAATGGAAGCGTTGAAAACTTACTTGAACAATCGCGAAGACCTGAAAGACATCGCAACCTCAATGATGGACGCAGCGCAGAAGTTGCTAGCAGATGAAGTGGAAGTTTGGCTAGAAGCAGCAACTAATGAGTAGGATAATGCTTGCTGGTAGAACTCTAAAGCTTTAGGGTACTGACCGATATCGTTATAAATTTCCCCAATGTTATTAAAGGTCTTCGCTTGGTGAGAGCGATCGCCTGATTATATGTTTTACCAATAGGGGCGATCGCATTACTAAATCTCAGCATACCTTGATTCAGTAGTAAGTGCGATTGCTAAATTATGATATTCAAGATGCTTTAATGCAGCTACTTTGTTTTACAAACAGCTTTAAAAACTAATGAAAGCCAAGTTTATTACTATTTTGTATTAATTATTACATATTTTTTATCAAATTTTATGTATGCAATCGGATTGTTTCACTTTCCGCAGAAAAACCCATTTTTTGAAATGAGTTGCTAATCAAATTTGCTACTTTTGATCGGAAACTGCTTACTTAGTAAAAAAATTTAATCCAAATGATAAATATTATTCTATATACCCTATAATTTTCATAATTACGGTATCTATCTACAAATACCGTAGATTTAGGGGTGATTCTAATGAGCAAGTCGCAACAACCGACACAATTAAGTAAATTCCTAAGTGAGGGGATGCAGACTTATGTCATGAAAGCTTTGCAAAGCCTACAATCATATCAACACGCAATTGAAAGTTGGTTGAATAGGCACAGGGTACAAAGCTTTCTAAGTCTGTTTCTTATAAGTATTTTTTTGAGTATAGCAGTTACCTCCTGTTCGGGAAGCAGTTCAGCTAGCAAAAATGATGTTAAGTTAAAACTCGTTTCATTCTCTGTCACCAAAGCCGCCCATGACCAGATAATTCCTAAATTTATCGAAAAATGGAAGCAAGAACACAACCAAAATATCACATTTGAGCAAAGTTATGGTGGTTCTGGCGCTCAAGCGGCTGCTGTCATTGCCGGTTCCCAAGAAGCAGATATAGTACACTTGGCACTTCCCCTAGATGTTAACAAAATTCAGCAAGCAGGTTTGATTAAATCAGGTTGGGAAACCAAAGCTCCGAGAAGTGGTATTGTTAGTAGATCAGTTGCTGCGATCGTCACCCGCGAAGGGAATCCCAAAGGCATTAATACTTGGGCAGATTTGGCAAAGGATGGCGTGAAAGTGATTGCCGCTAACCCAAAAACTTCTGGTATTGCTATCTGGGAATTCTTGGCTTTTTGGGGTTCCGTGAGTCTAACCGGAGTTGACGAAGCGACAGCGTTAGATTACGTCACCAAAGTTTATAAAAACACTCCTATTCTGACGAAAGATGCTCGTGAAGCTAGCAATGTATTTTTCCAACAAAATCAAGGTGATGTTTTAATCAACTATGAAAATGAGGTAATTTTAGCAGGAAAAAATGGGACAAAACTACCTTATGTTGTACCCCAAGTCAATATTTCTATTGATAATCCTGTAGCGGTAGTTGATAAAAACGTTGATAAACACAGTACTAGAGAAGTTGCACAAGCATTTGTTGATTTTCTTTACT
This sequence comes from Nostoc sp., assembly GCF_036917515.1. Lineage (GTDB taxonomy): Bacteria > Cyanobacteriota > Cyanobacteriia > Cyanobacteriales > Nostocaceae > Nostoc. Next base: position 14,594 of record NZ_JBALDE010000137.1, read on the forward strand.
CCACAGAAGCTCAACGGGAATTTGCCAAATTACAATATCGTCCTGTTAACCCCTCTGTTAACCAAGAAGTAGCATCACAATATCCGCCAATTAAAACTTTATTCACATCTCAAGATTTAGGTGGTTGGGATATTATTCAAAGCAAGTTTTTTGGAAATGGGGCAATTTTTGACAAAATTTATGCTGTAAGCAAAGCATGACATTGTATATTTTTCTAGCAGATAGCCAAGCAAATATAAATAATTCTCAATCACTTTACCTCAATTGATAATTTATGAGCTTTCATAGCAAATTTAAAAATAGCTTAATGCTGACATTTTTAATGATTATTGCCACCACTATTAATGCTTGTAGCAGCAGTGAGGAAAAGAAAAGTCAGGTAAGTCTTGATGGTGCGGCTGTAGGTTTTCCTATTTCTTTAGCAGTTGCAGAAGAATACGGTAAATTCAAACCTGAAGCTAAAGTAAGCGTTGCCTCAAGTGGTACTGGTGGTGGTTTCAGTAAATTTTGTAATGGCGATATTGATATTGCTGGTGCTTCTCGCACCATTAGAGATGAAGAAATCAAAAAATGTCAAAGTAAGAATATTCAATTTGTCGAGTTGCCTGTAGCTTTAGATGGTATCGCCGTAATTGCCAACCGCCAAAATAACTTTGCCAAATGTCTAACTATTAAAGAATTAGGTAAGATTTGGGGCGGCAAATCAGACAGCAAAATATTGAGATGGAATCAAGTTAATTCCAAGTTTCCTAATGAAAAGCTGAAGCTGTATGCTCCATCTTCTGATACGGGAACATTTGATTATATGACTCAAGCTGTGACTGGCAAAGCCAAGAATGGCCGTACAGACTACACTGCCACTCAAAATCAAAACCTTCTCGTGCAAGGAGTGTCAGGTGATGCAACAGCTTTGGGTTATGTAGGCATATCTTACTATATTCAAAATCAAGAAAAACTGAATCTAGTTGCTGTGGAAAGTCCTACAGGGAAATGTGAAAAACCAGTTCCAGTGGATAATGTAATTAAAAATATCTATACACCTTTGTCTCGTCCTCTCTTCATCTATGTCAGTAAAAAATCTTTAGATACTAAGCCAGCAGTAAAAGATTTTGTAGATTTTTATCTAGAAAATTCTTGGAAGTGGGTAGATAGCGTTGGTTATGTAGCATTACCTGATGAAGCTTACATCAAAGTCAAACAAAAATTTGCTACTGGTGAAACTGGGACAAAGTTTAAAAAAGCAAAACCAGGTGAACCAATCACAAACTTCATTTAAATAAAGTCTCAGTCATTGCAGTTTAATTTTAATAAAAAGCTAATTGTTTATGCAGAATACCAATTCTCAAGATGCTCCTGATCTACAATCCAGACATTCACTAGAGAAAAATGCATCTGAAGATATATCGGAAAAGATTGTTGCAACAATTTTATTTGCTTGTGCTTTAGTTTCGGTTTTGACTACCTTTGGTATTGTCATAATTATCTTTCAGGAGACATTCAGTTTTTTTCAAGAAGTCTCCTTTACTCAATTCTTTTTTGATACTAAATGGACACCTCTATTTGCTAATAAACATTTTGGCGTTTGGCCTTTAATTAATGGTACTTTCTTAACGACAGCTATTGCGATGGCAGTTGCTATTCCTTTAGGTTTATCTTCTGCCATTTATTTGAGTGAATATGCTGAACCCAAAGTAGCAGCAATTTTACGTCCAGCAGTAGAACTTTTGGCAGGAATTCCAACAGTAGTATATGGTTACTTTGCGCTGTTATTCGTTACACCATTGCTGCGGAATTTTATCCCTCTGGAAATATTCAATGCTTTGAGTGCGGGGTTAATGATGGGGGTAATGATTACTCCTACTGTTGGTTCTATCAGCTTAGATGCTATCCGAGCAGTTCCCCGTTCTTTGCGAGAAGGAGCTTATGCTTTAGGTATCACTAAACTGGAAACAATTTTTCAAGTAGTTCTACCAGCCGCGCTTTCTGGAATTATCGCCTCGATTATTTTGGGTATTTCTCGCGCTGTGGGTGAAACAATGACTGTCCTTATCGCCGCCGGACAACAACCAAGATTAACTGTTAACTTCATGGAATCAGTAGAAACCATGACAGCTTACATGGCGCAAATTTCTGGTGGAGATAGTCCGCGTGGTAGTCTCAATTTCAAGACACTATATGCTGTAGGCGCTGTTTTATTTATACTCACGCTAGCTTTGAATATTGTTAGTTATTGGGTTGCTAATCGCTTTAAAGAAAAATACGACTAAATAGATATGGCTACAAGTTATCAACAAGATAATTCTCGAAATTCTACGGCAGAATTTACCGATAATGTTGAAAGTAGGGATACATTAGGAAAGGTATTTGAAGTACTTTTTTTGTTAGGATTGCTGATTGGTTTATTTGTCTTAGCATTGTTACTATTTGATATTTTGCGAGACGGATTAGGCAGATTTTTATCACCCGGCTTTCTTACGGAAACTCCTTCTCGTTTTGCTGACCAAGGCGGTATTCGTCCTGCGATTATCAGCAGTATGCTTTTAGGAGCTGTTGTGATTTTAGTAACTGTCCCAATTGGTGTTGGAGCAGCTTTATATCTAGAAGAGTATGCACCTAAAGCTTGGTGGACAGTGATTATTGAGATTAATATCAGTAATCTGGCGGGTGTGCCTTCTATTGTCTATGGATTGCTGGGTTTAGGGGTTTTCAATTATTTGCTTGGATTTGGCCCCGCTTTGATTTCTGGTGCATTGACTTTATCTTTGCTATCTTTACCAGTAATTATTGTGACAGCTAGAGAAGCAATTCGCGCTGTCCCGGATTCCCTAAGAAATGCTTCTTACGGATTAGGTGTCACGAAATGGCGAACTATCAGCCATCATGTCATACCCTATGCTATTCCCGGTATTCTGACAGGAGTGATTATCTCTATATCCCGCGCTATTGGTGATGCAGCCTCTCTGATTGTTGTAGGTGCTGTGGGTTTTCTCACCTTTAACCCTGGTTTGTTTCAGAGATTTATGGCATTACCTATTCAAATTTACAGTTATATAACTCGTCCTGAACCGGGTTTTGCTAATGCAGCAGCAGCCACAATTATTGCGTTGTTAATCTTAATTTTAGTTTTAAATGGTGTAGCAATTTATATTCGACAACGCTTCTCAATAAATTAGGTAATTAAATATCTAATTGGAAATATTCACAGAGATTAGGAGATACACTTTCATGACCTATAGCAATAGTAGAAGTCAATCAGATAGTGCCACAATAGACCAAGGTAATAGCGTCTTCAATGTTGAAGGTGTGAAGGTGTTTTATGGAGGATTCCTGGCACTTTTAGATGTCTATCTAAAGATTCCTGATAAACAAATTATTGCTTTTATTGGCCCTTCAGGATGCGGAAAAAGTACCTTACTGCGTTGCTTCAACCGGATGAATGATTTAATTCCTGGTGCTAAGGTAGAAGGAAGACTGAATTATCGCGATCGCAACATTTACGATCCAAAGGTAAATTCTGTAAAATTACGCCGCCAAGTCGGCATGGTTTTTCAAAGACCGAATCCTTTCCCCAAGTCAATCTACGAAAATATTTCCTTTGGCCCGCGTGCTAACGGTTATAAAGGTAACATTGATGAATTGGTGGAAGATTCTCTTAGACGCGCTGCTATCTGGAATGAAGTTAAAGACAAACTCAAAGAGAAGGGAACTGCATTATCTGGCGGACAACAACAACGACTTTGCATAGCAAGAGCGATCGCCATGAAGCCAGATGTATTATTGATGGATGAACCATGTTCTGCTCTTGACCCAATTTCTAGCCGCCAAGTTGAAGAACTCTGCTTAGAACTCAAGGAGCAATATACCATCATTATGGTGACACACAATATGCAGCAAGCTTCTAGAGTTGCAGATTTCACGGCTTTCTTCAATACAGAAATTGACGAGCATGGCAAACGTCGCGGCAAATTAGTTGAGTTTAATCCTACAGTCCAAATGTTCAGTTCTCCTCAAACCAAAGAAGCTGAGGATTACATTAGTGGACGCTTCGGTTAAAGAGATATCACAAGGGAAGGGGAAAGGTAAAAGCCAAGTTCAGTTGTGAGCGACTATTATTCCTTTGCCCTTTTATTTAAATTTAGTCAACTTAATAGACATGTCCATAAACTAATTATGTGTTCACCAAAACCCTTGTAGAGACGTGAAATTTTGCGTCTCTACAAGGGTTTTGTGAAAATGTCTAATGTCCCCTTAAAAAATTTTTCGGTCTACTGAAATTAAAATATAAGCTTGCCATTGCAACAAACAGTTTCTTTAAGTCATATTTTATTTACAAATCAGCTCTTATTGAGCCAATAGCTTAATTTGCCATAGTGTCAAGCGATCGCGGTAAGATAATTGAGAATTAATAGCATTAATTTTGCAACATCTACCAATTATGACCATTACCCTGACGATGAAAGAGGAGTGGGAACTGTGGGACGAAGCTGAAATGAACAGCCTGCAAAACCCAGAACCTGACGAATTTATTTGTCAAATGCCAACACTTCTCGGCAAAGGCTATATGCGAGAGATTAAAGTGTATCCCAATCTCTGGCTGACAATTAGGGACCATGAATATCACGATGATGTATTGCTGAAAATTCCTGAATGGAATCATTCACTGCAATTTTGTGTCTGGCTTTTAGGAAATACCACAGACGATACCCTGATTTCTGGTGCTGGCGTTCAACGCCAATTTACTTTAGAGACTCCGAAATTTCAACGGATTGTGAGCATTGAGATTCACATGCCACCTGAGCTATTGGGAACTTTTTTCCCGACAGTAGATGGCGAAATTCCTTCCCAGTTCAGTCTACTAGCAAAGGGTGATGATTGGCAGACAATGCTACAGCTCAAAAAGACTACTGCTATCAACTCAGTAGCACAGCAAATCATTAACTGTCCCTATCAAGGAATCACCAAGCGGATGTTTTTGCAGGCGAGAGTCCTAGAACTGATCCGCTTGCAATTAACTCCAATCTTGGCAGAGCAAGGGGAACTGCAACCGCCGCCACGATTGAAGCCAGAAACTATCGCCTGCATTCATCATGCTAGAGAAATCTTGCGCTCCCGTTTGGAAAATCCGCCATCAATACTAGAATTAGCGCAAATGGTGGGAGTAAGCGATCGCACTTTACAACGTGGATTTCAAGAACTGTTTGGCAAAACAGCATTTAGCTACCTCAGTGAGAAACGTATGGAGTGGGCAGAACAGTTATTGCGTCAAGGAAACATGACTATTGCTGAGGTTGGTAATCGAATTGGCTATTCTAATCTGGGACACTTTGCAGCTGCTTTCAAACGCAGATTCGGGATTACACCGAGTCAAAGTTTAATTGGTAAAAAGTCGGTTTCGGGATCGTGATGCGGTTTTTGAGTAGACACAGTTGCCATTAATTCTCTATACTCAGCTTCATTGAATTAGAAACGATTTGCACTAATCCATTTTTGGTTTGAAAAACTGGATTCATATTACCTAAGAACTCTGCTTCAACAAGCAGGGAACTGATTTTTGTGTCTGTCCTTGCAAGTGGCAAGTATTAAAGGGTATGACTGCAAAGCGGATTAATTAGGCAAAGTTCTGCAAGCTGGTGTCAGGAGTTGTGATGAAGCGTTGGTGGTTATTTGTTAGTGTACGGCTGTGGTTTTTAGTTAGTCTATCGGGATGCTTGAGTACTGTTGCCATTAAACCTGGATGGGCAGAAATTAAATCAACGGTTGGCAAGCAGGAAATTCAAAGCCAGGAAAATATAAAACTGCTGACTCAAAAAATTCAACAATTGAGTGAAGTTGAGCGTCTCAGCACTAGCGCTAGAATGTTAGTGCAGTCGCCAATACTAAACAACCCTCCTTCTCAAGGAAGTTCAGTTGTACCGATTACTGGAGTTAAAGCCAATCCCACCGACAAAGGTGTAGAGGTGATTTTAGAAACACCTGTTGGAACTCAACTGCAAGTTACAAATCGTAGTACGGGTAATAATTTTATCGTCAATGTATCTGGTGGGCAGTTACGTTTACCATCAGGCGATGCTTTTACATTTCGTTCGGAGAAACCAACTGCGGGAATTACTGAAATTACAGTCACAAATATTAGTACAAATACTGTGCAAGTGATGGTGGTAGGTGAGAAGGCTTTGCCAACAGTTGAGTTATTTGATGATGATGCAGGTCTAGTTTTTGGTATAACTTCTGCTGCAATTGCAACATCTCCACCACAACAGCCTCAGCAACAGCAGCCAGCAAGTGAAACACCAACCCAGACACCACAGGGTGATGAGCCGATTGAGTTGGTAGTGACAGGCGAGCAAGACGGCTATCGCGTACCTGATAGTAGTATAGGCACCCGAACTGACACACCGTTGCGCGATATTCCCCAATCGATTCAGGTGATACCGCAACAGGTGATTAAAGACCAGCGAGCAACTCGTCTCACAGAAGTGTTAAAAAATGTGCCGGGTGTTGTGGTAGGAGGTCGAAGCCCTCGCGATCCTCTCAATATCTACACTATTCGCGGCTTTGGTGCTTTTACAGATACTCTACTCAATGGGGTACAAGACCGTTCAATCGGGAGTGTCGGGTTTGGCTCAAATGCAAATGTTGAGCGGGTTGAAGTGCTTAAAGGACCCGCTTCAGTTCTATTCGGTCAAGGCGGACTCAGCGGCCAAGTCAACATAGTAACCAAGCAACCATTGCGCGATCCGTTCTACTCCGTGGAAGTCACTGCTGGTAACTACAATGCTTATAACGGTGCAATTGATTTATCCGGCGCATTGAATGACAGTAAAACGGTGTTGTATCGCCTGAATGCTTCTGCTGGAACAACCGAAAGCTTTATTGATTTCTACAATCAACAGGAATATCTCATTGCACCTACTGTCAGCTGGCAAATTAGTGACAGAACAAAGCTGACTTTAGAAGCAAGCTATTCCCTTGCTCAGGGGCCTTATGATTTTGGGATACCAGCACAGGGAAGTATACTGCCTAACCCCAATGGCGAAATTCCTCGTAATCGTTCTTTTAGTGAACCTGGTTTGAATAACGCCGCTAATGGTGCATTTCGGATTGGCTATAACTTTGAACATCGCTTTAGTGAAAATTGGCAAGCACGGAGCGTTTTTCAGACTTCTTTGTTTCACCTGAGACGAAATATTCTGGCTCCTTTTGGATTACGAGACGATTTGCGTACTATAGATAGAGGCATTGAGGATTTTGACTACGATGAAAATGCTTATAATCTTGATAATTACCTGGTCGCTAAGTTGACAACAGGTAGTATCAAGCATCAGCTAGTTGCTGGATTTAACTTGAATAGAACTGACACTAATACTAACGATACCTTCAGTGACACTACTCCTCTGGATATTTTTAATCCTGTGTATGGAAATATTACAGAAAATTTTCTTCCAGATTTTAATTTTGAGAGTAGGCAGCAACAATTAGGTTTTTATCTTCAAGACCAAATCACCCTAGCAGAAAACTTAAAAGTACTTTTGGGTGGGCGCTTTGACATTGTTAATTCAGAGTTTAGAGATTTATTAAACCAAACAAGCGACTTTAGCCAAGCAGAAGCTTTTAGCCCCCGTCTTGGCATTGTTTACCAGCCCATTCAACCGCTCTCATTCTACGCCAGCTATAGCCGTTCATTCAGTTCGGGATCATCTGCATTTGGTGTAGGTACACCACAACCAGAGCGAGGAACGCAGTATGAAATCGGGGTTAAAGCAGATTTGACTGACCGATTAGCTGCAACCTTGGCATTTTATGATTTGACTCGCACGAATCTGCCAACCTCAGATCCAAACGATCCTCGATTAACTATTCTAATTGGAGAACAGCGCAGTCGGGGGATTGAATTTGATGTTTCTGGCGAAATCTTACCGGGATGGAACATCATTGCTGGCTATGCCTACACTGATGCAGTAATCACAGAAGACAGCGACTTACCAGTAGGTAATCGACTGGAGAGTGTGCCAAGACATGCGCTCAACCTCTGGACAACTTACGAAATTCAATCTGGCAGTTTAAAAGGATTAGGTTTTGGTGTAGGGGCATTTTACTACGGAGACCAAGAAGCCGACATAAACAACACGGTTGAGTTACCTAGTTATATACGCACAGATGCAGCTATTTATTATAAACGGGACAATTACCAGGCTGCGATTAATATTAGGAATTTGTTCGACAGTGATTATTTTGTCTCTGCACAAAACCTAAATCGGATTATACCTGGCGATCCCCTGACAATTCAGGGTACAATTACCTGGCAGTTTTGAGCAAACCCCTAGGCATCCCAAGCTTCTATGCGTCAGTCAAAGTAATTCTGGAAAATATGCTGAGGCTTGATAGTACTTAACTAAAGTAAAATTTTAGTTAAGTACTTATACGGTGTATGATGTTTAAGCCTCTGTCATTTGCCATAATTGCAATTACCGTTCTCACAGCATCCATTAATAACCCCAGTCCCACCTTGGCAGGAACATGTGCCTCTAAATGTGGGTCGCACCCAATTCAGTTTACACCTGGGCAACACATTAAAGTTGAAGTTGTAAATAGCACACCCAACTTGATTAAAATCCAAAAACCCTCTGGGACTGACGCAATTTCCTTGAATCCAGGGCAGAAATTAAGTTTAGAACAAATAGAGGGTACAGAACCAAATACATCTCTAATATTTTGGAGCGAAACAGGTTTATCACTACAAGCAATTGTCTCGAAACCTAACTTTGGTACATTGCGGCTTGAACTTCGTCCGACTTCGCGTTCTTTGGGCGATCGCTCGTTGTATATCATGGATGATGGTAGGATTAACGTGTTTTAATAGATAGCAAATAATGTTATGAATTATAAGTTATGAGTTAAGAAACAACTTTCAATTCAATACTCATAACTGAAAACTTCTAACTCCTATTGTGCTAGATCGACCTGTATCTGAACTCTCAAAACAACCCAGGCGCTTACCTAATCAGCGCTGGCAAATTTATCCGCAAAAACCAGAATTTGCCAAAAATCTGGCGGTTGAGACCAGTCTCTCACCTATCATCAGCCAGTTGTTGATTAATCGCGGGATCGAAACACCAAAACAAGCACAAGCATTTTTAGAGCCAGAGTCTTTAGTTTTGCCTTCGCCGTTGGAAGAATTTTCTGATTTGGCGATTAGTGTGGAGTTGTTGCAAAATGCGATCGCTTCTCAAACAAAAATTGCTATCTGTGGTGACTACGATGCTGATGGGATGACCAGCACTGCTCTACTTTTACGTAGTCTCCGCACTTTAGGCGCACAAATAGATTATGCTATCCCCAGTCGGATGCACGAAGGCTACGGTATTAATAAACGCATAGTTGAAGAATTCCACAGCGAAGGTGTGGGATTAATTCTGACTGTAGACAATGGTATCTCTGCGTTTGAACCAGTTGCTAGAGCTAGAGAACTTGGTCTTGCAGTGATTATCACCGATCACCACGACATTCCCCAAAAATTACCGCCAGCTAACGCTATCCTCAACCCTAAACTAATAGCTGAATCCTCACCCTATCGGGGTGTTGCCGGTGTTGGTGTTGCCTATATTTTGGCAGTGTCTCTAGCACAACAGCTAGGGGAGACTAAGAGCTTGGTTAAGCCGATGCTAGCACTGTTTACACTGGGAACAATCGCAGATTTAGCTCCTTTAACTGGTGTGAATCGCCGTTGGGTGAAACGCGGTTTACAACATTTACCCAAATCCAACTTACCTGGGGTGCAGGCGTTGATTCAGGTAGCTGGGGTGCAGACCAGGGGAGATGAGAGAGCACAAAGAGCAGGAGAAAAGCTTCTATCCCCAGTCCCTGGTCCCCAGTTCCCAATCCCCGGTCCCAAATCCCTGAAGCCTGAAGATATCGGTTTTCGCCTGGGCCCACGAATTAATGCTATTGGTCGGATTGGTAATCCCCAAACTGTGATTGAATTGCTGACTACAGATGATATGGGGGTGGCGCTGGAAAGAGCAATGCAGTGCGAACAAATCAACGCCTCTCGCCAGCTAATGTGTGAGCAAATCGAACAAGAAGCGATCGCTTATGTAGAGGCAGAACTTGTTACGTCTCTACAAAAAGACCGTGTATTAGTCGTTGTTCAACCCAATTGGCATCACGGCGTTATTGGCATTGTCGCCTCTCGCTTGGTGGAACGATATGGTGTTCCCGTGTTTATCGGTACTTATGAAGATGAGGAACATATACGCGGTTCTGCACGCTCAATTCCAGAATTTCATGTATTTGAAGCTTTGGAATATTGTCATGATTTACTTGGGAAATTTGGCGGACACAAAGCAGCCGGGGGATTCTCTCTACCAGCAGAAAATTTACAGGTGTTACGATCGCGTTTGATTGAGTTTGCTAACCAGTGTCTTGAACCCCAACATCTTAAACCTCTGCTCAAAATTGATGCCGAAATCAACCTTAATCACATCAATCAGCAGCTTTATCAACAGCTTAATGCTCTACATCCCTGCGGTATGGACAACCCCGATCCAGTTTTCTGGACATCTAATGTCCAAGTAGTTGAGCAAAAAATCGTTGGTAAGGGTCACATCAAACTTACAGTTGCCCAAACTATTGATAATCAGCAGTATAAAATCAAAGCGATCGCCTGGCGTTGGGGCGACTATTTCCACCTACCATCGCGAGTGGATATCGCTTACAAACTTCGAGAAAATTACTTTAACGGTAACACAAGTATCGAGTTAGAGTTAATCGGTGTCAGATTACCAATTCGGCTTCAACAATTTTTTGTTTCGCCACCTATCCAGTCAAGCACGACATTTGAGTACAACCAGCAACAATATACTTGTGGTTTCTATAAAAACGGTATTGAAACAGAATTAAGAATTAAAAATTCTGAAGGGAAAGTATTAGCCATGCAGCCAGGACATACAATTGGTTTGCTGGGCACTAATCGTCAAAACGCTAAAAAAGTTGATATCTCTCAACCACAGTATGACAATATTATCCAAGCTGCACTTCTGGCGTTATCAGTTATCAGTTAGGAGTTAGGAGTTCTTAATTAACTTCTTACTTGTACTCTGACACTGCGAGTGCTGATTTATGAGCTATAAGTTATGAGTTGAGAATAAAATTTAATTCCTCACTCCTAACTCTTCACTCTTAACTCTCAATCAGCACTTAGCACTCTTATAGGTTGCCGTTGCGAAATGCCAGTACAAAGATTACCGCTGGACCAGCAATCACAATTAGCGCCACTGACAGCAATTGGAAGATAACTTCCCAATTGATACTGGTAAAAGCGTTAAACAAGTCAGACACTGCGTCAAACATTTTTCCTTTTCTCCTCTCAATTGTCTTAAAAAATTCAATAACTTAATTACAAAACCCGCAATCGATCATATCTGGATATGGGCTATTATATTTAATTTACTTAACAAAATTATAAGAAAAGACATAAAAACGTAAAATAAAGGGATTGAGAACTGGGGACTGGAGATTAGGGACTCGGAACTCGGTATTAGGGACTGAGGCAATACGCTTGGGTTAAAGAAATTTATCTTTTAAGGCAGGGGAAGCAGGGGGAGAAAAAAAGCAAGCTTAACTGAACTGTATTGGGGGCAGGGGAGAGTTCATGTACAAGTTCCTTTCCCTCTGCCCCTCTACCCCTCTGCCGCTTCTTCCCCTCAAGCTTGTGAGAAATGCGGGATTAGAACAGAGGCAACATTCAAAAGGATAATTACTGAACTAAAGCAGAAGATTTGATTTGAAATAAATTTTCATAATCTGCGTCTAAATAATAAACTACTATTTCCAGATTGAATTACAGTTGTTTTAACCTTTAAAAAAGTTGATAATAGTTGATAATATTTATACTGCAAAAGTTTTGGATTAGGACAGTAGATTATGACATTGAAAAATACTTTTGGTGAATATAGTTTTGTCACTAAAGTAGACGTTACCAATCTAGAAGCTAGTGTCGAGTGGTACAAGGACAAACTCGGTTTAGTTCCTGAAGACAAATATGACACGCCTAGCTGGAGACAGTTGAGTATCCCTGATATTAGGAATTTTGCAATTGGATTGAACTTAAGTAACTCAGTTGAAGCAGGTAGTACTGTTAGTACCTTTGTTGTAAACAACATAGTTGCTGCTCGTCAAAGCCTTATTGAAAAAGGAGTTGAAGTTGGACCAATTACAGATGTTGGCCACGGAGTTCAATTGTCTGTCTTCAAGGATATTGACGGAAACTTGTTGGGGCTTCGGCAAAATCCGTAGTCAACACCCTAGCTTGCTGCACAGCTTGGGAATTAGGCAGCAATTGAACTCATATTCTTGGCTAATCCCCAAATACATATACATGCTTTTTTCTCTCCCCCTGCTTCCCCTGCTTGCCTTAACAGATAAATTTCCTTTAACCCAAGCGTATTGGGGACTGGGGACAGGGAAAATTTTTCTCAATACCCAATCCTCAATCTCTAATACCTAATCTTTAATCCCCAATTCTTAATTTCTAATCCCCAGTTCCCAACCCCCAAGCCCCAATCTCCAATCTCCAATCCCCACTCCCCAATCCAAAATGTCAAATTGGCAATGTGTAAAGCAATGTGGAGCCTGCTGTAATCTCGAACCAGCAGAGCGTCCAGATTTGGAAGAGTATCTCTCTCCACCGGAATTAAAACTCTACCTCAGTATGGTAGGTGAAGGGGGATGGTGCGTTAATTTCGACCATACCACACGAGAATGTCGCATTTACCTCAATCGTCCGCGCTTCTGCCGTGTGGAATCAGAAGTGTTTCAAGATATGTATGGGATTGAACCAGAAGAAGTCAACGATTTTGCTATTGACTGCTGTCGCCAGCAAATAGAAGGAGTTTATGGCGATAGAAGTCTGGAGATATTAGCTTTTAACAAAGCGGTTGGTATTTAACAACCATACTCCGCCTACCCCTCGGTGAAGTGTTGGCTACACGAATGGCTCCGCTCGTAGCCATACCACCACATGACACGGACGCAGTTCATTCGAGAGTCTTGGAATGCTAAGACGGATACCTCGATGACGTAGATAATTACGGATTATACGACCCGTATAACCTTTGTCTCCAACCAGTCTCAAAGGGCGAATACGCTGGCGACAAGAGCCAGAACGCTTAACTGAACCTTGTTCGATTAATTGTTCAAGAAAAATTGATTCGTTACCTTGACCAGGGCTGAGAAAAAAGTTATCGGTTTGCCCTTACCCTCACAAGGTATGTGTATTTTTGTACTAAAACCTCTGGCGTGTTCGACCTAATTTTTCCTCTTCTTGGCCCCCTTTTTTCCATCCGCGGCATGTTGGTGGGCACGTATCACGGTTCATCTACGTAGTGAACTTTCCAATCAAGATTTCCTTTTTGATCGGCGAGCGCTTTCAGATTTTCTAATATTTGGTTCCAGACCCCGGTTTTTTGCCATCGGTAAAACCTTGTTGCTATGCTTTGCCATTTTCGATAACGTTCTGGCAGCAACTGCCCACGGCGCTCCAGTTCTCAATATCCATAGGACACCATTAATAACCGTGCGCTGGTCATCCTAAAGGCTTGCCTGTGTGTGGTTTTTGGGGTGGAAGTAGTCGTTTTAACCCCTGCCATTGCTCGTTAGTTAAGTCTCCTCGATTCATTAATCCACCCCGCGAACGCCTATTTTAGGATATAGCAAGTTTGAAAACACGCCCTAGCCCGTCATAGATATCGCTCCCATGCTGTTTGTAGCAAATTACCCTGATTATCCCACCAGCGCAACCAGGGTAATTCTAAATTTTGATAGCGGACTTCCTAAGAAAATGTCAAGCAAAGCTAGAAAAACCAAGATTCGGTGGAATATCCTGAATTCGCCCAGGTCCGATCGCTCGTAATGCTTCTTTGAGTAAAATATCCCCAGTATACAAAGCACGTCCGACAATCACACCAGTCACGCCTTGAGGTTCTAACGCCAACAAACTTAACAAGTCGGTGACAGAACTCACCCCGCCAGAAGCAATTATCGGAATGGAAATTGCTGCTGCAAGTTCTCGCAAAGCTTCTAAATTGGGGCCTGTAAGTGTCCCATCTCGGTGGATATCTGTGTAAATTATGGCGGCTGCACCCAATTCTTGCATTTGTACGGCCAGTTGAGTTGCTAAAACTTCCGAGGTTTCTAACCAGCCGCGAGTTGCTACTTTGCCATTACGGGCATCAATACCGATAATAATCTGTTCGGGAAATTCTTGGCAGAGTTCTTGCACTAACTGGGGTTGTTCTACGGCGATAGTGCCGAGAATCGCCCACTGTATACCTAGATTGAATACTTGTTGCACGCTGGTGCGATCGCGCAATCCTCCACCAATTTCAATGGGTACTGACACTGCTTGAGCGATCGCTTCAATTGCCCCCAGGTTTACTACTTTACCTGCTTTAGCACCGTCTAAATCAACTATATGCAATCTAGTAGCACCTTCATCTACCCACTGTTTGGCAACATCAGCAGGATTTTCGCTAAAAACTTGCGAGCGATCATAGTCTCCTTGATACAGTCGCACACAATGTCCTTCTAGTAAATCAATCGCTGGAATTACGTCCATCTAACTCTTCCTCATTGCAATCAAAACGCTATCTATCGCTGAATTTACTATTTTTCATTTTTCATTTTTAATTGCCTTACAGCTTGCCCAAAACCCAGCACAAGCAAGATGTTAGAAAGGGTCAAAAATAGTTCTGCACTACCGTGCAACCAATCCACATTGGCTAAAGACTTACCATAATGCAATACAGCATAAATTCCCGCCGGGATGGTGATGGCAACAAAGACGAGAGTGCCGTAAAATCCATACAGCGCTAAACGCGGCATTTGCGGACTGCGGCTGATAAACCACAAGAAACCTAAATAGGGAAACAGTGAAAGTGCAAACAGGGTTTCTTTAGAAATCATTGCTCTGATTTAATAGGTTTTGGTTCAACAGTGTTAACAGACTTGGTAGAACGCCAAATCAAAAACGCTGCTAACCAAAGCGTAAAATTACCAACTAAGGTCATGGTAGCTTGAAGTGTTACCAACCATTCCAGAGATTCGGCGTTGTCGAAATAATGCCAGGTACAGGCACACATCGCGCTGACTAAAGCTGGTAACATGGCAAGGGATAATCCCCACCAGCTACGGTTATTAGTGAGTTCGCCGTAAGTCCAGATTAACCAAATGGCGACAATCCATTCAATAACGCTAGAAACATGAATAATCCAGGTGGGAATCGAAAGGGCGTGCATAAGAAATTTAGGAGTTGAAGTTGGGAGAGACGCGATTAATCACGTCTGTACAAGAAGAGACGCAATTAATCTTGTCTGTACAAGAGTTAGGAGTCCTTTTTATCTTCTTGTGTTGCGAAGTTTGAAAATAGAAATTGTGAATGAGTCTACTATCTGTATCAACGATAGATATTCTGTATAAAAAAGTTGTTAATCTCAAATCCAAAATGGTCAAGATGCGGGCGTTATTGTCTGGGTATTACGGTAAAGGTAATGGTGGTGACGAAGCTTTGTTGGCAACACTTTTGCAAATGTTACCATCTCAGGTAACGCCTGTGGTACTTTCTGGTAATCCAAAGGAAACGCGCGATCGCTACAATGTAGAAACCTATGATCGCATGGCTCCCTTAGCTGTACTACAAGCTTTACGCTCTTGTGATGCCTTGATTTGGGGTGGCGGGAGTCTTATTCAAGATGTTACCAGCACTATCAGCCCATTTTATTATGGGGGACTGATGGCATTAGCGCAGAAAATGGGTTTGAAAACTGTTGCTTGGGCGCAGGGTATTGGCCCTTTAGTGCGTCCGCAAACTCGTTGGTTGGCAAAGCAAACCTTTAGTAATTGTACCAAAATTAGTGTCCGCGATCGCGCCAGTGCGGCTTTATTATCTGATTGGCAAATTCCTTGTATTATAGCTCCTGACCCGGTTTGGGCGTTGGAATCTAAACCAGTACCAGGACTTTGGGATTTACCTGCGCCGAGAGTTGCCCTAACGTTGCGATCGCATTCTCAACTTACAGAAATACGTCTAGCAAACTTAACTCGCGCTTTAGTAGATTTTCAAAAAGCTACGCAGACTTTTATTTTATTACTACCGTTTCAAAAAAGTGAAGATTTAAGTATTGCCGAAGCTATTCAACCACACCTTAAAGATGTTAGCAAAATTTTGTGTCTGGAAGATCCGCAACTTTTGAAAGGTGTGTTTCGCGGTGTCGAGATGGCAATTGGGATGCGTTTGCACAGCTTGATTATGGCTGCATCTATTGGTTGCCGCTGTTTTGCTCTCAGTTATGATCCCAAAGTAAATCGCCTCATGGAAGACTTAGAAATGCCTGGTTGGGATTTGACGAGTTTACCCGATGACCCCAATTTGATTAGTCTAACTTGGATGGAGCATTACGCTAATGGCGATCCGTTATCACCTGAGCAAATACAATCTTTAGTAGATAGGGCATTAATGCACCGCGAGTTATTGAGCGACGCTTTATGTAATAAGTAAGATTAAACAATCTTTACCGAAAAAAATGCAAAAATTATATAACTTACGTACATTATGTGTATCAACGTAAATACCTTTTTTCAGCCTTTTATTAATGATTATTTTGGCAGTAAAGGAGTAATTGTCAAAATTTTGTAAGGTAATTATGAAAATACTTAAGTATTTATTATCACGATTTATTTTGGCGATATTATTTAGGAAATGCAAAAATAATTATTGAGATAATTTTAATGATCAGCTTTGGCTTTTGGAACCTGATTATACTAATTTTAGTTGCTTGGGTTCTTAAAAATAATTGGCGATTAGATGATGAACAGTTAGCCTGGAAAAATTCTTTATTCTTAAAATTTTCTGTGATTCAACAGTTGATAAAATTTTTTCGTAAACCAATTGTTAACTTTATTGTCCAAGCAAGTGTTGTGTTAGTCGTTACAAGATTTCTCTGTTATACAGGTTGGCTAATTTATTTCCTAAATCAACCACATCCACCCTTTTGGGATTTTCAGTGGTATTATGTAGCCAGTAAATTGGCTCATCAGCATTTAAGTCCCTTTAATGTCGAGATTTTTAATCAAACTTTCTGTACCATAACTAAGGTGTGTGGATCTCTTCCACCGTTTGTCTATCCACCTAATATTATTCCTCTTATCTGGTTTCTCGGTGATTTTTCGCTTAATAATGCATTTAAAATCTCGATTGTAATGCATATATTAGCTATCGGTTTGGCCTTATGGGGAGCAAATATCCTGCTGGAGTCGAAGTCGCGAGCTTTGAAAACTATTTGCACAATCTCGGTTGCCTTGATTTATGGTTTAGTTCGCGATTTTCAAGTTGGTAATATTGCTATTTTTATTGCAGTTTTAATTTTATGGATGTTTATCTGGGCTAGAAAAAATCAAGATATTCCAGCAGGAATTTGCTTAGGACTTGCCCTTTGTAAACCAACATTAGCTGCATTATTCATTTTATATTTTCTACTTAAAAAACGGTTTTCTCTAGTTTTTGTATCTGTTGTCACAGTCACTTCTCTAGCACTTTTAGGTCTAGGTTTGACGGGCAATTCTTTGACACAATTCCTGTCAGATTCCACTCAGGGATTTTCACTTTGGCTAAAAGATCCATCAGTTAATCCTTATATTTCGATCAGTCGCCTCGATTTGATGGTTGTGGGTCCAAGATTATTCCCTAATAACTCATTCTTTGCCCAGCTTTTGTCAAATATAATTGTTCTGATACTCGTTAGTTGTGTCGGTCGGTATTTGTATCTACAACAATCTTTTACAGCTTGGTCAAAAAAAATCTATTTAGCAGAAATAGTATTAATTTCTTGCTTGAGTATTAGCATCAACTATTCACAGGACACTAGTTCTGTGATGTTAATACCTGCTGCTGTTTTTTTGCTAAATGATTTGCTGTATCAGATCAGACATTGTAAATTCTCTAGGAAAAGAATGTCTGTTTGGTTAGCAGGAGTTTGCTGTATTGTAATGCAAACAGCAGTTATTCATGGCTGGCTCATCCACTCTCTAGCAAAGCACTGGAAGGTAAAAGCAGGCGAATTGCCATACTTGATGAAAGTAACTATTTTCGCCCTACCGAGTTATGCTGTTTTAGGAATCACCCTAAGTATTTTAGTTTTAGCAATTAGTTCCCTTCGTCAAAAACAGATTCTAAAATTTGAATCATTTAATCGGGTGTCGACATAATTCGTAATTGATAATTCCTAGTTCGTTGCAATCAGTACTTGTGTACACTCGATTGATTGTTGATCACTGAATCACAGACTTCAGTGCTTGCTCTATAACCATTTAATTACAAATTACGTAGCTTGCTTATCGTCAGAGACAAGTATTACAAATTAGTAATTATTTGGTTATATTGATGCTAAAGTTTAAAATCAGTTTTACCTTTTACCGCTAACAATACCTGACCATTGAACTTTTTTCTCTTTTTCCCGACGGTAAGAAAAGAAATGCTCTGGAGTTTGAAAAGTACAATAAGGTGCGATCGCAATTTGTTCTGCACTAATTCCCATATTTTCCAGTTGTAAGGTATTCACTCGCCGCACATCCAGCCGTACCTTACCAGGATTAGGATCTTCTTGCAAAGGTGAATTTGCTAGTTCATGCAATGCCGTTAGAATTTTTTCTTCGTCATTATGTGATATAAGACTAGCCCCAATTTCCGCAGCCACTTCGATAGAGACTTGGTAAACTTCACCAGCGATCGCCGGGCCCATTGCAATGCGTAAATCATCGAGTTTACTGCCTTGAGATTGTAATCGAGCGATCGCCAAGGGCACAATCTTTTTAGCAGTCCCCCGCCAGCCTGCGTGTAATGCTGCTACTTGTCCAGTTTGCACATCCCCAATCAACACGGGTGTACAATCTGCACTAGCTACCCAAACCGCTTGTAGAGGCTGTTCGCTGATTAAACCATCTGCCGATGCGAAATCCTCCTCAGCAGAGCTTAAGAAGCTTTCAACTTCTTGGGGGGTGAGAACAGTATTGCCATGAACCTGCTTTAAGCGATAGACTGATGCCTCTGGTTGCAATACTTCTGTGATAACTTGTGGCGATCGCGGCCAAAACTGCTGGGTAAAAAAGCCATGATGCCAACGTTCCAGAATACTACAAGTTAGATAGGGGAGTCCTTCCCAATTGTGCCAGTGCCAAGTGTGCATCTTCAACCAAACCTAAACAGAAATCACTTATCAGCCAATCAATGCTAACTTGAACAACGGAATTTGGGTTAACTGCTGTGGGATTTAATCTGCAAAACTTGGAAACAGCCTTGCAAGCAGGGCGGAAGTATAGATATTTACCATTTTCCCTTCACTTTTTTGAAAGCGTCTCCTCAACCAACCAAACCCTTTGGAACTTACTCAACCAAGAGGCTATTTCAGGAACAGTAGTAATTGCAACTCAGCAATCTGCTGGGCGGGGACAATGGGGCCGCCAGTGGATTTCTCCTATTGGGGGATTATATGTTTCCGTGGCGATTTCTTTCCACCATAAAATAGAGGCTACTAACAGCTATCAGCTAACTTTTGCCACTGCTTGGGGAATTGCGTCACAATTGCGTCAACACGGTATAGATGTTGGAATAAAATGGCCCAATGATTTAGTTTTAAATGGTCGCAAACTAGGCGGCATTTTGACAGAAACCAAAGTAAACAAAGGACAAATCACCCAAGCAGTAATTGGTGTTGGTATTAACTGGACAAACCCAGTACCAGAAACTGGAATCAATCTGGAATCGTGGCAAGCTTCCCAAGATAGCAGACCAATTTCTTGTCTGGAAATGTTAACCTCTAGAGTCTTGCTAGGAATAGAATCCGGTATAGAGTGCCTTGAACAAGAAGGAGTAAATATACTCTTGTCTCGCTATTTAGAATTGTTTACAAACATGGGCGATCGGGTGTGCGTCAATAATCTTTCAGGTACAGTAGTTGGGGTGACTCTTCAAGGAAATTTACGAGTTGATTTAGAAACACATGATACAAAGGAATTAATTACACCGGAAATTTATATTGAACCCGGTACAATCAGTTTGGGGTACCATAAATCTTCCGTTTAAATTTGAGGTTTGTTCAAAATTTCGCTCTTCGGGCAAGACAAACCACTAGCATCATCTCTTTAGGCAATTACACACAACTGAGAGAACAAATGACGCAGCGCAATAATTCTGCCGATCATCGTTTGCATTACTTATGGCAGCAAGGTCTAACAAAAAAACGTTTTGCCTCAACGTTACCAGCTCAGAGCCTCTGTTGGCTGAGTAGCGTTAGCCTCCTTAGCGGTGGCTTCGTGTTTGCCCAAACAGAAGCACAAATAGACAACATCGTTCCCACTGTTGAAAGTTCTCAGCCAACAGCCGTTATAAATCCAGTTAAAGCCTCGACTTTTAAAAAACAGGCTGTTGCGCCGGAAGCCCCTCAAGCGCAACCGGAATTTTCCCAACGGCGAGCCAAACTCAGACAGAGACTAGGCAAGCCAGAGGTTGCTCAATCAAAAGAGCCAGTTAGGCAGTCTACACCCAAAATCGAAGCTGCCCAACCTGTTGTGATTATCAGACAATCAAAGCCTAAAGTAGAAGCCTCACAGGTTACTCCTATAAAAGTGAGACAGGAAAAACCCAATCCCCCTGTCCGCTCTTTACCTGAAAAACTTCCAATAGTTGCTCAACCATCAAATAACTCCAACAGCCCTGTCAGTGCAACGGCGGAGAAAATCAAGGATTATAATAACGCCTATATCGATCCTAATAGTTATGACAGTGGTGCAACAGGTACTTATCAAGCACCAAACTCTGTAATTGTTACAGAACGCTCCAGTGGTTGTCGAGCCATTTTGCCATCAGGGCAAAGTGTATTAGGCGGCGTTTGCGCCAAAGTACCTCAAAAAAGTGTAGCTAATTCTAATGGTAAACCAGCACCTAATTGGCTCAGAAGAAGTCAAAATGCCCAATTACCAGTAGTCCCACCCGTGCGACAGATTGCCGCTACTGGCAACACCAGTAGATGGCGTGCTGCTCAAAGTGGTTCTAGCGGTGTCGTCACCAAGAGCGCATTTCGCCCGAATCGGTTTATCCCGACTCCCATAGAGTTCAGCCCGACAACAGTGAGTGCAGCTCCCATTGCAGCGAGTGGTGGGACTTTACCGCCACCAATGGCAGATGGTAACATTGCACCCCGCCCTAGCAAGGTAGCTTATGACTTCTCACTGGCATCAGTATTGCCACAAATTCCCTACATGGGGAGAGTCGCCTATAGTGGTACGGGAATGATGTATCCATTGTCTATTCCCGCTCCCATTACTTCTTTGTTTGGTTGGCGAATTCATCCAATCACAGGTACTCAACGCTTCCATGCTGGTACAGACTTGGGTGCGCCTACAGGAACACCAGTTTTGGCAGCTGCTGCGGGTCAAGTGGAAACTGCTAACTGGGTGGGTGGTTATGGTTTAACCGTTATCCTAAATCACAAATCTGCTGAACAAACTCTCTATGGTCACATGTCAGAAATCCTTGTTCAACCCGGTCAATGGGTACAGCCTGGAACTGTCATTGGTCTAGTTGGCAGCACTGGGAATTCCACAGGTCCTCACTTGCACTTTGAAGTTCGTCACCTGACACAAGATGGGTGGGTTGCTAGTGACCCAGGCGTGGAATTACAAAGTGCCCTCAGCCAGTTAGTGCGAGGCTTGCAAACCGCTCAGGTGAGCCAGCAACCGGGTAGCTAGAAGAAGCTGAGGGGCAGGGGAGGCAAGGGGGGGACAAGGGGACAAGGTGACAAGGTGACTAAAGTTAGAACTTGCAACAAGTCTTTCCTTTCCCCTTGTCCCCAAGTCTCTTCCAAATGCCCCATGCTCAATTACAAATACCCGTGTTCTGCTAAGAATGCGGGTGTAATGCTATCTATACTATTTTCATCCGAGGATGTAGCGTGTGGGTTGCCAGAATAAAGGAATTTTTCGACGTATTTGCCGAGAATATCCCCTTCTAGATTCACCAAACTGCCTGCAACCAAATAGCGAATATTTGTCTCGCTGTATGTGAGGGGAATTACCGCTACTTTAAATTGGGAGAGTTCTGGCTCATAAGCGGCGACTGTAAGGCTGATGCCATTGACGGCAATGCTACCTTTGGGGACAATGTACCGTGCGATCGCTTCGGATGCAATAAAGGTCATTTCCCAAGAACTAGCTGTTTGTTGGGCCACTAGCAATCGACCGATGCCATCTACATGACCCATCACAAAATGACCGCCAACTTTGCTGCCTACCTTTAGCGACGCTTCTAAATTGACATATCTTTGTTGCGTTTGCTCACCTCCCAGAGTGGTGCGGCGTAGAGTTTCCGGTGAAGCAGTGACAATAAATCCGTCTTTTAAGACTTGTTCCACTGTCAGGCAAACACCATCTACAGCAACACTGTCACCATAAGCCAAATCTTGCATAATTACTTCACCTGACTGACTTACACAAGTAATTTGCCAAGAATCGCCCCCTAAGGGTTCCATCGTTCCTAATGCTTGGATTAATCCTGTAAACACGGCTTTTTTGTCAAACTAACTCTATTTATTGCCTAATTTTGCCTGGAATCAATTGGTAATTGTCACATAAATCTTCAACATCCAAGTATATTTTCTGACTTTTTTTCGCATAGGAATATTAACACATTAGCATCCTTCACAGGGCATACTTGGGTAAGAAGGTTATTGTCTAAGAAGACCAATTTGACTTACTCTGGTTTTCACCACAAGTTCGGAGTTTAATAGAAGCAATTATAGAGAACGAATGCTTATGTTTATTACTGTAACCAAACCGCCTAAAAATGGGTGCTATTTAATACACGGCATCCAAGGCTCTCAAAGCATGGTAGAGGCTTAGGCAATGATTGAAATGAAAGTCGCTGGCATAGCATTAGATGCCATAACTCGCAGCCCGATTGTCCTTTTGAAAGATTCTTCAGATCGGCGGGCTTTGCCAATTTACATTGGTCAGGAACAGGCTAAGGCAATTATGGGCGCACTGGAGAATCAGAAGCCTCCCAGACCCTTAACCCACGACCTAATTGTGAATCTTCTAGAGACTTGGAACATGACTCTAGAAAAGATCATTATTCATTCCCTGCAAAAGGATACATTTTATGCAGCTTTAATTGTCCAGCAAGGCGAAGTCAAAAAAGAAATTGACGCCCGTCCTAGCGATGCGATCGCTATTGCTCTCCGTACAAATACTCCCATTTGGGTAATGGAAGAAGTGATTGCCGATGCTTCTATCCCTGTTGATCGCGATGCAGATGAAGCCGAACAGCAAGCCTTCCGTGAATTTATTTCTAATCTCCGTCCAGAAGATTTGATCAAGCGCTTTGGTAATGGCGACAGCTAGGATAATGCTGAGTAATGAGTGCTGAGTGCTGTTAGCGGGGCATTGAACCAGTGCTGAGAGAGAATAGAGAATCTAGAGAATAAAATAATTTCTTTATTCTTTCTTTTTCACTTTGTCATTCTTGTAGAGACACTATTAATCGTATTTCTACTCAGAACTCACTACTCAGGACTCAATTTATGAAATACCGACGCTTTGGAAAAACGAATCTGCGCCTCTCGGTTTTTTCTTTGGGAACAATGCGCTACCTAGCTTCTTTTGAAAATGCTCACCAGACTATTGAAGAAGCCTTAGCGTTAGGAATTAATCATTTAGAAACTGCTAGAGGTTACGGTAAAAGTGAGGAGTATCTTGGTAGGGCGCTAAAAGCTGGGTTGTCAGTACCCCGAACGAGGCTTTATGTTACTACCAAAATTTCAGCCACAGCAGATGCTGACACCATGCGTCGGTGCATCGACGAGTCTCTAGAACGATTACAACTAGATTATTTAGATTGCTTAGGGGTTCATGGTTTGAACACTTGGCAACATTTGGAGTGGGTGCAAGCTAAAAATGGCTGTATGCAAGCAGTGGAGGAAGCTGTTGCTGATGGCCGGGTACGACACGTTGGTTTTTCCACCCACGGGCCATTAGAAGTAATTCAAGCAGCAATAAATACAGATTTATTTGAATTTGTCAATCTGCATTATTACTATTTTTTTCAACGGCACGTACCAGCGATTCAACTAGCTGCCGAAAAGGATATGGGCATTTTCATTATTTCTCCTGCTGATAAGGGAGGACGCCTCTATACGCCATCCCAAACCCTAAAAGACCTGTGTTATCCGTATTCACCCTTAGAATTAAACTATCGATTTTTACTTACAGATAGTCGTATTACTACTTTGAGTATAGGGCCAGCTAACCCAGAGGAATTAAGGGAACCTTTGCAAATTGCTGACCATGATGGAGAGTTAAAATTAGCAGAAATTTCCGCTTTCCAGCGTTTAGAAAATCAGCAAAAACTTGCTTTAGAAACTGATAATTGTAGCCAGTGTTATGCTTGTTTGCCCTGTCCCGAGAATATTAATATTCCAGAGGTATTGCGGTTACGTAATCTCGCAGTAGCATACGATATGAAAGACTATGGTCAATATCGTTACGCAATGTTTGAAAATGCCGGTCACTGGTTCTCTGGAATGAAAGGCAACCGATGTACAGAATGCGGTGACTGTTTACCTCGCTGTCCAGAAAAGTTAAATATTCCAGCTTTGTTAAAAGATACTCACCAAAAATTAAGTGGAAAAGCAGGTCGGAGATTGTGGGGATAAAAATGTAAACAGAATTCAGAATATCCGTTAACTTCAGTATGAGAGTCAACACTTAGTCGCACACCTGTCATTTTAGCTGCTGAGTTCTAATACCAATTCTCTAAAATTGGACTACAGATGAGAGAATAAGAATAAACCAGATGAAGGATGAACAATGTCAGGGATATATCAGCTAGAAAT
>NZ_JBALDE010000138.1:0-13957 GCF_036917515.1 Nostoc sp.
ATGCTGAAGTATTCAATTCGATTATTACTTCATTACTTGAAGTACGGGAAAATACCCGTGTTAACCTGATTCATCCCGCACTTATGCAACGCCGATATTTCTTGATAATAAAGGCAACCATTTCCATTTCTGCCCAGGTTCGCCATCAAGTTGAACCACGGTATAATCTAGATCCTGATTGGTGTGGAATAGTCCACTAGGCTTTGCGTGATATTCTTGACTAGGCTGAGAATGTCCCCGAAAATCATCTTCGTAGTTAAAGCGAAATATGGAATTTAATAATAAATCTGAACTTGGCAAAACGTGATTATTCGTAAGCAATAAATCTTCAGCTACTAAAAAGCCCGTCCCTGACCAGCGCTCATAACCAGACTGGACTCCAATATAAGCAACCGATCGCGCTACCTCTAGTCCTCGTTGTAAAAAGGCAATGGGGCGTAGCGTATTCTCGCCAATAATCTTTTCTAGAACATCTGCTGTCGTTTCTTTGCCTTTCCACTGACCAACATCAGGGAGTGCGGCGATCGGTGTCATCATGTCATACTTTATTAACAACCTATCCAGGATTTCTTGCTGCTGAACCCCTACAAAGCCCTTGAGAGTGTTGAGAAATAGCCCTACTGCCTCATGATTATAGGTCAAACGCCCATACTTTGATAGATAGCTAACAATTTCACTAACTGCTACAAAGGAAGTACCCGACAGATCCATCATGGGTGCTAACTGCTTTAGACCAGACAATTCCAGGATTTGTAGACGCGATCGCTCTGTTGCTAATTCTGGTAGATCCTTAAGCAAGGTAATTAGTTGTTTGCGATCATCGATATCTAAGTTGATCATGGGGCTAGCCAAATACGTGGAAATGTCGTGCTTATCTTTAAATAGCGATGCGCTAAGTACGCATCACTATAAAAGGGGTACAGAAATCATGCAGCGATAGGTGGGTTGGTACAGGCATCTGTTTGAGGATGTTCAACCTAGCATTTCGCTATCACTTGAAGTACAGATTTACTGCTCCAATTAAAAGGATGTGCCACGAGGTTCCACTCAGCAATGAATGCACTCATGCGATCGCCTAATTCCTTTTTATCAGTAAAATCCGCAATTCGTAAACGTTTACGTTGCAAAATACTAAACCATTGTTCCACTTGATTCATCCACGAACAGTAAACAGGAGGATGATGAAAGACAAAACGTGGATGTTTAAGCAACCATGCTTGTACCTTTTTACCCTTGTGTACACTCAAATTATCTAGTATCAAGTGAATTGTTGTAATTGATTGAGGAATACTTTTGTCTAGGTATTCTAGGAAAGCAATAAACTCTTCTTGACATTTACGCTCATAAGTCCGACCCCATACTTTTTCTATACGAGTATCAAAAGCGGCGAATAAATTGAGTGCCCCCTTGCGTTCATATTCATGCTCGACCCTTACAGGCAATTTCGATTGTTTAATAGATTTTGTTGCTCACAACTCAGTTCAATTTGGATACTGGAGATGCGTCCTTGCATATCTGATTTTCGGCGTTGCTGAATCAGAGTATGAATTGACATTTTTGATATATATAACTAAACAACGATTCCTTGCGCCTTTGCATCTTTGCGTGAGACTAATTCATACTTCCAATCAGCAACGCCAACCCTTTTTCCTCCTGCCTTATCCCAACGACAAATATTTACGCCCACCTACTTAATTCGTAAAGATTAATGTCTCTAGCTGGAATTGTTTAAACCATAATCTAAAATCCTGAATAGCATTGCCATGCCAACTTTGCTGCACCTACTATCCCTGCAAAATTGCCCAACTCGGCTGGCAATATCTGTAAACCTTTTCGTGATAAAGGCTGTACTCGCTTCTCAATTTCTGCCTTCACACTTGGTAAGAAAAACTCAAAGCTGCCACTGATACCGCCACCAATCACGATCGCTTGCGGTGTGAGTACATAAATCAAACTCGTTAAACCAATTCCCAAATTAATACCATATTCTTGCCAAAAAGTCAATGCTGCGGCATCTCCTTGTTGGGCAAGAAAACCCAATTCAATGGGTTCCTTGAGAGTGCGGCGGCGAATTGCAGTCGCACAGGCATATTGTTCCAAAGAGCCTCGATTGCCACTATTACAAATTGGGCCATCAGGATTTAATGAAATTAAACCCAATTCTCCAGCGGCTCCTTGATGTCCAATAAATAGTTTGCCATCAAGGATAATTGCGCCACCAACCCCAGTACCTAAAGTTAGCAGAATCAGATTTTGAAAGTGGCGACCGGCTCCCAGCCAAGCTTCTCCCAAAAGAGCGCAATTAGCATCATTAGCGATCGCAGTCGGTTTGCCAGTTTTAGCTTCTAACCAGTCTGCTAAAGGCACATCGATCCATCCAGGTAAGTTAATAGCGATTTTGGCAATGCGTCCTGCAGCATCGGATGGGCCAGGAGTACCAACACCAATAGCAACAGCTTGATTATCTGGATCGATTTGAGCGATCGCATTTTTTAGCACCGCCAACACTGCTTCCGGTGTTGTTGGTTGGGGAGCTGCCATAGTCATAGATTGCAGACAAGTACCATCAGCGGCAAAACGCCCCAGCTTAATTGCTGTTCCCCCGACATCAATGCCAATTACTTGAATTTTGTCATTTGTCATTTGTCATTTGTCATTTGTCGTTGGGCATTAGTAATTGGTGAACAGCTATTCCCTATTCCCTATTATTGGGCGCGAGTCGTTTTCAACCCCGATCTGTTCGCATGTCTTTGCTTGGGAGAAGACGCGCAGCTTTCAACTCTGATTTTTGTAAATTAGCAAAAGTCGTGCTGCGGAAACTCGATTGCTCTTGCCAAGCTATAATTGGCGCACCTCTTAAGATACCAGCAAGAGCAATGGAAAGGATAAACCCGCCAGTAGCGGCAGCAATTAACGTTAGATTATCTTTCATATAAATCTCTGTATTGTTATTTGTCATTAGTCATTTGTCCTTTGTCTAAAACTAATGACCATTGTACAGACGCGATTAATCGCGTCTGACCAATGATTACTATCGGATTCTATTTTCTCTCCGTAAACGGGGATTGACAAATTCATTTAACCCCTCACCAAGTAGTGATAACCCTACCACCATAAATGTCATCGTTAAGCCAGGGAAAAGCGTAGTCCACCAAATGCCAGTAGGTAAAGCTTCTAAGGCTTGTTTTAAATCATGTCCCCATTCTGCCACTTCTTCGGGAAGTCCTAGCCCCAAAAAGCCTAAACCGCCCAATACCAAAATCGCATCAGCGGCATTGAGTGTAAATAGGACGGGTACACTTTGAATGACGTTGAAAAATAAATAACGAGAAAGCACAACCCAAGTGGAAGCACCCATTGCTTGAGCAGCTTCGATGAACACTTCGGTTTTAACGCTGACGGTGTGGTTGCGAACAACCCGGTAATATTGGGGGATGTAGGCAATGCTAATAGCGATCGCTGCATTTAATATCCCACGCCCCACCACAAACGCCAGTGTCACAGATAGCAGTAGCCCCGGTAGAGTGTAGATGCTATCCATAATAAATAGCAACACTTTATCCAATTTACCGCCGATATACCCACTAAGCATCCCCAAAGGCACACCGATAATCATACTCAGCGCTGTTGCCAAAATCACCACCTGCAAAGCAGCTTGAGCGCCAAACAATGTTCGGGAGAACACATCATAACCCAGGCGACTAGTACCAAACCAATGTTTAGCTGAGGGTGACTCATGAATTGGATTAGAGAGAAAATCTTTAGGGTTTTGCAGCCATCCCCAAGCCTGCAATACGGGAGCGAAGAAGGCCAGGAAGATGAAAAATAGGGTAATCCCTAACCCGATGAACATGAGTTTTTGGGAAAGATTAAGACTTTTGCCAAACTGTAAAAATGTCGGTAGCCGCCGTTTTGTAATGGCCATAAAGCGATCGCCTGCATCAAGCAAGATACGCTGACCATTTTACATATTAGATTGGGGATTGCGTAAACATCCTTAATAAAAGTCCGACTACCTGACGCTGGATACAGAGCTAGACTGAGTTAGAGGTGAAATTATGCCTTATTTTTGCCAAAGCTTTTAACTACGATTTACTTATAAATCCTGATGAAACACCCAATATCGATTAGATAACAACATGAATGCATCCTTCTATTAGCATCTTGACAGCGTTGGCGAAGCCTTGCCGAAGGCATCGCCCGTTGCAATTTGCTAGAATTACTATAGTTTTTGTTTCTGAAATCTGGAATAAATCTAGCATTTTATTATGATTATGCGCCTTCCCACAATTGCTGCGACCTTTCTGGTTGCTAGTCTTAGTATCGGTACACTTTTGAGTATTGCTGCCCCAGCTTTGGCTCAAGAGATAATAACTTGTTCAAGCCAAAATAATCGAAGGAATACTTGTTCGGTAAATACAAGAGGTAGAGTGAGGCTTGTCAGGCAACTGTCTAACACCAGTTGTAGAGGAAATTGGGGCTATCGGAGAAATCGTATTTGGGTGAAAAATGGTTGCCGAGCTGAGTTTTCAGTTGGCGATCGCAGAAACGACAGATATGACAGATATGACAGAAACGACAGATATGACAGATATGACAGAAACGACAGATATGACAGAGATAATAGAAACGACAGATATGACAGGTAGGAGACTAGGTATTGCATCAATAGAGATAGTTAAGCACAATAGGCTACAAGCACAGAACATGCTTTAAATAGCCAACCTCAACTGCTGAGGTAACTGCTGTTCAATTAATTAAATTAACTTGCGGCGATAACCAAATTTAACTTGCAAAGTTTGATTGGGTTCGCTGTAGCACTCCAGATAATTATCTACTAAATTAAATATCCAATAATCAGAGATATTTGCTTCTGCATAAATAAGTAGCTTTTCTTCTTGGTCATATTTTAAGGATGAATCAGCAATCTCAATGTAAGAGTAAAATATCAGGTGGGCTGGGATGATTCGCTAAATAATCATCATCTCTATTTTTTGCAATTACTCTATCTAGTTCAGGTTCACTGTTGTCAGACAAAGTAATTGGTTGTTGTCCTCGCAGGGTTGCGCGCTCGCCTACTAGTTTATATAATTCTCATTCTAGGCGTGTTTCACAAACAGAGTGCAGTGTACCTTTTACTGCCATCTGGATTATTTCACCCTTAATTAGCTCAACTCGGTCATTCTCCTCAAAGAAGCCAAGTTCAGCTATAGTAAAGCGTTTAGCAGTAATAAGGCTTATAACAACTACGAAAATGCAGAGTTATTTTTATCTTAATATAGCTCTAGCTGATTAAAGTTATGTGGTAAAGGATGGTGAGGTGTTTGGGTCTTCTTCTCTATCAAATTCTGTAGCTAGTTAATAACTTAGCTGATCGCAGTTTGACAAAGGTGCTATAGAGACGATACTTACAATAAATAGGGATAAAATTTTTACCCCTACAAAGTAGTGTATTATTTTAAGAAAAGCTAGAGAAGGTTATTGTTCTGAAGTTAAGTGACTTTCTAGCAAAGATGCGATCGCTTCCGGATGAATATTCTTGTATTTCTTGTTACCAAGCTGTAAAACACAGTTGGGAGCGCTGCCACAGCATTTTTGGCAACTAGTATGTTCAATGTTAACTTTGTCTAACAAACCGCGATCGCACAAAGTTTTTTCTAATTCTGATAATAAACTTTTACCACCACGTTTGAGGCAACCGCCCTTTTGACACACCATAATTTTAGCTTTGGGTTGGAGTGGCAATTTTTGAATTGGACACGCATCAATTGGTGTCACCCGATAGGCTTTAATTTTTATTTTACTTGTGCGCGAGTCTACCTTACTATGACCACAAACACGAACTTGCTGACCTGGAACTAAGGATGAACTTAGAGAACGGCGCAACTCTTTAGGCAGTTTGATTTCCACATTTCCAGATGGAACTGCTAATTGCAAATATTTATATTTTCCTGGTTCACCACCAACAAAACCTAGTAACTGTCCTTCAAGGTTCAATTCTGATAATGTCAAATACTTGTTACCCATGATTGATAAAAAGTTAGGAGTAGGGAGTTAAAAGCGAGGAGTTAGGAGTGAGGAGTTAAAAGTTAAAATTTATAACTCATAACTCTTAACTCCTAACTATTTTTAAGCGAGGCGTTTAGCTTCTACTGTTTGAGGTAAATTTGCTGTGTCTGGCAATTCACGAAATTCTAATTCCCAACCATTTGCTAAGGTGAGAATCTTGCCATCATTTCCATCGGTTTGTTTGACGACTTCTTCTTCTAGGTCTTTTTTCGCAACGTAAACTACTAAAGTGCCGGCGTCATTCATGCGTAGCATTACTTTCATGAGATTCCTCAACAGATTCTAGTTCTTTTTTCATACAGCCAACGACAAACCCTGTTTCTAAGAAATGCACAGCATATATATAGGAAGTCTGCAAATATGTGCCTATACTCGCTACGTAGCCGATATCTCCTTTATTCACTAAAACTTGCCCAACTTCTTTGCCAGGAAAGGTACCATCGTTTTTGAGCAGTTTCCGAACTCTGACTTTTTCACCAATTTCAAAAGCAGGTGGCAAGTTTAGTTCTAATTCATCGCGTTGCATGAGAGTACCTCTGTTCTCTGACCAAATTCAGTAATTCTTCTGTCGTCAAACTGCGTTTTTTCTGTACCGATTGATGGCGCACTGCGTCTAAAACTGATTGGGTTTCTTGGGAGTTCAAGAAAATTCCATGCTGTTCTAGCAAGTTAGCAACTAAATGCCGTCCAGAATGTTTACCTACAACTAAACGTCGTTCCCAACCCACCTCTTCGGGAGCAAATGGTTCGTAGGTAGTGGGATTTTGCAATACCCCGTGAGCATGGATGCCAGATTCGTGAGCAAAGGTATTTTCGCCAACGATCGCTTTCCAAGGTGGTAAATCTGTACCGGATGC
The DNA here is from genome assembly GCF_036917515.1 of Nostoc sp. Taxonomy (GTDB): domain Bacteria; phylum Cyanobacteriota; class Cyanobacteriia; order Cyanobacteriales; family Nostocaceae; genus Nostoc. The sequence goes on from NZ_JBALDE010000138.1 coordinate 6,927, forward strand.
GGTTGCAACTAGTTGAGACAGTTCCAGCAAACTGGGAGTGTCAATGCCCAAATCAACGCCGTAGATGCGTTTGATCGCCATGACAACTTCTTCTAATGCGGCATTTCCCGCCCTTTCACCCAATCCGTTAACTGTGGTACTCACTGATGAGGCTCCAGCTTTGATACCCGCAAGGGCGTTGGCAGTTGCCAGACCAAAATCATTATGCGTGTGGATTTCTAAGGGAATCGTCAACGCTGAAACCAATCGTTGGACTTTGGTGTAGGTGGTGAAGGGGTCGAGAACTCCTACAGTGTCGCAGAAGCGGAACCGGGATGCACCCCATTCTTGGGCATAAAGTGCTACATCTAAGAGGAAATTATCATCAGCCCTAGAAGAATCTTCGCCGCCGACTGCTACCCAAAGACCTTGATCGAGAGCAAAGTTAATTGAGTCTTTGAGTTTTTGTAAACTTACTCGCCACTGACCGTGAAACTTAGCAGCAATTTGGATACCAGAGACGGGAATAGCAATATGCACCCTGTCCAAACCACAGGCAATGGAAGCCTTGATATCTGAAATCACAGCACGATTCCAGCCCAAGAGTTTTGCTTGTAAACCCAAGTGAGAGATTGCGGCGATCGCCCGCGTTTCTTCGTCACCCATTGCCGGTATACCCACTTCTAATTCCGGTATACCAATGGCATCGAGAAACTTAGCGATCGCTACTTTTTCTTGTAGAGTAAAGGCAACACCTGCTGCTTGTTCGCCATCACGTAATGTAGTGTCATTAATTATGATTTGATTCATTGCAAATATCCCTCTCTTGGAAGTATTCTTAATATCCTTTCCCTCTACAATCCCCAGCGATGGCAAATGCTAAAAATATCACAATTCATAATGTAGGATACATGATCCTTAATTATTGCCCTATTAGTAGCATTACATCTGTATGGCAGGGAACTAAAACAATGTATAATTTGCTAATCGTTTTTACCGATGTCATTTGAAATGTCTTCGATTAGCAATGAGCTAATATAACTATTAGCAAATCCAGAACAAAGTAATACACAGAATCCAGCAATTAAGGATGTAATCATCTTCGTAACCTCATCTTTTCTAGTGCATTTTGGTGTAATTTAGGCAGGTGATGGTACTACAAAGCTAAGGGGTACAAATTCGCTAACTTTGGTCTGCTAGCCAATCAAAAATTTTTCCTAGCTGCTCCAAATCAACGAAACCATACTGCCAGAGAAGCATTGGTAGTGGGCCATTTTCTGATTCACGGTGTCGCAGAGCTACAGCAATATCGGCATTTGAAAGTTCAAGTTCATTGTGCAAAAAAGTGAGGAGTTTTATATCTCTATTCCGAGTCGGCATAATCGAACTTTCAATTTCTTAATTTGGGAAAAGATTAAAAATCAGAGATTCCAATTTATATTTAGGAATTTCGCCTTTTTAATTGTTGCTATATGTCAGGGAAATTTTAGATTGAGTAGACCCAATAAAATCTAAACCCCGTCTAATTCATCTCAGTCTGCAACAAATTCTGCTAGCAGACAGTAGCTTCAAACTCTAAACCTATTTGAGCTTTGTGCATCAGTGAACAAAAAGGATGAAGTCCAGTACTTGCGTCATGAATTCAAGATTAAGCGTCTCTGAATTAGGTCTTTTTGAAATAATCATGACTCATCACTATAATGCCAGCAACGCTCTAGCCACTCTAATAATTCGTGACGAGAAGCAAGAAACTGCATAACTGTACTGCGAATCAGAATCGCTTCTAGCAAATTGTTCACTTGCACTCGCAAAGAACCATCGGGGAGACAAGAGCTATTAATTTTTAACTCTTGCAAGCGGTGATAGATTCGCCAGCGATCGCTCAAAGGAATCTGCAAAACGTGATTTGTCATTTGTCCTTTGTCCTTTGTCAGTTGTCATTTGTCCTTTGCGAATGACTAATGACTCTTAACGCCTAAAGTTTGCAGTCGTTTTTCGAGTTGCTCGATGCGTGAGAGCAAAGAACGAATCACGGTTGCTTCCATATCAGGTAGCTTTCCATGTTCTAAAGGAGAAAGGCTAGCGCTTTCGTTACGAGAAATAATTCGACCGGGAACTCCTACAACTGTGCAGTCGTTAGGGATATTCTGCAAGACAATGGAACCTGCACCAATACGGACGCGATCGCCAATTTGCAGATTACCCAAAACTTTCGCACCCGCCCCAATCACTGCATTTTTCCCCACTGTGGGATGACGCTTACCTGTTTCTTTACCAGTTCCGCCAAGGGTGACATCCTGATAAATCAGTGTATAGTCGCCGACGATCGCAGTTTCGCCAATCACAACACCCATTCCGTGGTCGATAAACACGCCTTGACCAATCTCTGCACCTGGGTGAATTTCAATTCCGGTCAAAAATCGCCCCAAATGAGAAATTAAACGGGGGATAAAACCGACTCTTCGACTATGTAACCAGTGAGCAAGACGATGCAAACATAGCGCGTGCAATCCAGGGTAGCAAAACACTACTTCTAGCCAATTCCTTGCTGCGGGATCGCGCTCAAAAATAATGCGAAAATCACTCAATAATGGCTCAAAAAAAACGCCAGAGAGGAGATTTTTCAGCTTGGATGTATGGGCATAATCCTGTGTTTTGGTAGTCTGGGTATCGCTAATACTGTCTAAAGACTGTTGCATCGGTAATGTCTATTTAGTAGAAAGAGTCATCTGCTTTTTTATGCTTATATCAGGTGACATCCAACTCGATAGAAAACCTAATACTGATTGGATTTATTGGATTGATTAAGGTTGTACTCAAACGCCAAAACCCCGACTTAACATAAAGTTAAAATCTATCTGGGGGTAGGGGTGCTAGTATTTAACGATGGGGGTTCTAGTATTTTTGGGGCGGGGGTTAAGAATTTCTGTTCTCGCTACAAGAAACTTTATCCGTAAGCCTTTGCTAAGATTTCGTCGACATATTTTGCAACATATTAAGCTGTACTCAGATGCACTCAAATATGATTTAGATGAAGCTACAAATGCATTTTTTGTATATGCTACTACTATTAGTATCCTATTATTTGGTTAGACGAAACACAGGTTTCTTTATTTTCTTTTAGGATTTGCTGTCTGTATGTATGTATACGTTTCAAAATATAGTTATCGCTTATTGTGACTGTTTTCTTATTATATAGATGTGTGGGAATAGTGATCGCAAAATCTTAGAGCGGCATAATAGGTAGATATTCTCATCGCTGTAAGTTAGTACAGCTATGCTACCCTAACCACGGAACCAGTAGAAGTGGATTCATCCAGTTCAAATACTCGTTGACGGAGATAAAAGGTGGATTCATCCACCTCAAATACTCGTCAACGGAGATAAAAGGTGGATTCATCCACCTCAAATACTCGACAACGGAGATAAAAGGTGGATTCATCCACCTCAAATACTCGACGACGGAGATAAAAGGTGGATTCATCCACCTCAAATACTCGACGACGGAGATAAAAGGTGGATAAACAAAATAGGGGCATACATTTGTACGCCCCTATAGTTCGCCAATGAGTATTAAATTATCAAGAGACGGGAGTTTTAGCAGATTTGCCCTTACCAATAGCTTTAAAACGTTCGCCCAACTGTTCAGCAACAGTTTTTAAGCCTGGAGTCTTTTTCGATGCAGTCTTCACGTAATCATAAACTGTCAAACTGCTAGTCATCGCTTCACTACCGACAGCCATTAAGGTATCATCTACCTGTTCGGTGAGTTGCTGCATGGAGATTAAAAGTTCGGTAAGGGTAGCAGCTAATTGATAATCTTGAACAAGTTCTTCAACGTCAAAAGTGGCTGGAAGAATTTCGCGGTTAGACTGAGCAGCAGTGATGCTATTGTTTACAAAGGCTAGACTTTTATCGCCCATTTTTACCAACTTACGCCGTTCTTCAGTGCTGAGAGTAATCAGAAAGGGCAGCTTTTTTTGGACTGTCTGTAGTGCAGCTTTAATTTCTTGGATATCTTGTGGCGAAAGGGTAGCTGCAATATTTTGATAGGACATTATATATTTACCTTGGGAGTTCTAATGGTGAAGTAGCAATAGTTGCCAAGTATAGAATTCCCATTGGTGGGTGCGATCGCACATCATAACTCATTTATTTATCTGTTTTAGTGCCGATGCTGAGGGATACTGACCAGATGCGATTAAAGCTTGTCGTTCTAGAATTCTTTCATCGCCGTTAAAATCCAGGATACGTGCGGTAACTTCTCCAATTTCTGTTTGATATTGAATTACAGCCTCATCTAGTCGAAAATGCTCACCCCAAAAGTCTCTGCGTGGGTTAAAAAACCTCACAAGGTCGCCAGTTTGCCAATTAATTGAGCCTAAATCCGTCCCTTTTTGCAGGTTACAGAAAATACAGGCATAGCAGAGATTATCTGCTGTTGTAGCGCCGCCGTGTTTAACACTGATTATATGGTCAACTTGACAACCTGACGATCTATCTACTTCAGAGACGAGACAGTACTCGCAAATATGCTCGGCGCGATCGGCAACTAAGCGCCGCAGCTCTACATTAATATATGGACGAGACATATTGAATACTTATTGAGGGTTAACGTACTGACGAGCTTTTGCTTTTGCTAGTAGCATAATATGCTCTAGCGTGAGGAAATGATCTAACTCTCGCTGATCACTTCCTGTAAGCCCTTCAGTTTTTGCCCGATAAACGAGATCCTCCAAACGCTCTTTGGCTGCATCTGAGAGTTTAAAATCGATAACGCTTTGGGGAGTGGTTCCAGCAGCAATAAACTCTATAATTTCGTCGTAGACTTTGATAGTATTTACAGATGTGTTCATAAGCTACCCCTTTAATTTCTAAATTTTATGCAACTTCCAAAGACTTTCCTAACGTCTTAGGCTCTGGTAGAGTTTGACCATCAGCTAAAGATGACTCAATCAGCATTTCTAAAACTTCTTGAGTATTTTTAAAAGCTTCTTCGTAAGTCTCTCCGTGAGTGTGACAAAATTCTCCCCATTCAGGAAGACTGACAACAAAACATTCATCTTCATCAAACCACTGAATAATTATTGTGTAGCGATAATTCATTCTTTTTCTTCCTCTTGAGCATTTTTAATTTCTTCTAACCTTTGAAGTGTATTATTAACGTCTTTTTCTTGGTAGGCTTTGGCATCACTTCCGTCTTTACCTGATATAGTAACTCTCTCAGATAAAAGAGGATGATACCAATTAGTGTGGCTACCTTTACCACTACGGGAGGTAAACCCTGCTTATAGCAACAAGCTTTTGAGTTCTCTGATTTTCTTGGGCATAGCCTCTGTTTACATTTCCACTCCCGTGATTTACCAATACTCTCTTTGCTTATCTATGCAACTTCCAAAGATTTTCCTAGCGTTTTAGGCTCTGGTAGAGGTTCATCATCAGCTAAATATGTTTCAATCAGCATTTCTAAAACTTCCTGAGCATTTTTCAGAGCTTCTTCATAAGTCTCTCCGTGAGTGCAAGGCTGCATTATATTAGTAAAATCAGGCAGCAAAACCACATAACAATCGTCTTCTTCTGACCATTGAATCACGATTGTATATTTCATTCTTGTGTCTCCTCGTCTTCTTTAATTTTATTTAGTTCTTCTAGTGCTTCATTAACTTGCTTTTCTAAATAAGTTTGGCATCGCTACCATCTTTGCCAGCAATAATAATAGCTTTAGGCAATTGTGGATGCATCCATTTACTGTGGCTACCCTTTGCTGGTTTATAAATAAACTCTGCTTGCAATAACAAGCTTTTAAGTTCTCTAATTTCCTTGGGCATAACCTCAGCTTACATTTTTATTCTTAACTTTGAGAATCTTGCTTGCTTTTATTTGCTTGCTCAATACGTTGCTTAATTGCTTCTTCTGCAATGCGAATATTTTCTTCTATTGGCGTACCGTCTTCAGCTACCATTGGCCCGTACCATGTTGCTTCCGAGTCAGGAGGATTACGGCGACTAAATAAGACACGAATAGCCTCATCATCATCTCGTTGTGCAAGTATATAGGCTTTTAATTCTTTGTTAGTCATTGCTTCAAAGTTCGGTTTCATTCAAAAACCTCCAGAGTCCACTAGGGGGTATGATAATTTCAATATTCTCCCTGCCAAAATATACACATCTCTAGTTTGGATTTGAAAACGAAACAGGTGAATATCTTTGTAAGTATTAGATAACATTTGGCAGACTCGCACACAGGCTTGTGCTTGTTCATTGGTTGGGTTTATTGTCTGTTCCTCAATTGTGACATAGATAATAGTAAGCCTTTATTTTGCGGTTTCTACTGTGAATAGTAAATCAGCTTACATTTACCCTTCCAACTGCTTTAATTTCTTCTGAGCAAATTCCCGCACTTGCTCATCTGGGTCATTCTCTGTGCGATCGCGCAACAGTGGTAAACTCTGGGGATGCTGAGGAAATTGCTTGATAATTATCTCCAGTGCAATGCGCCGAGGATTAGTTTCATAATCTTCCTTTCGTTCAAAGGAATCATTAACAGCGCAGTTGTGGTAGATATCAAACAACTCAGGCTGATATTTAAAGTATTTACTTAATTGTTGGACTGCTGCACCTCGCACTTCCCACTTATCATCCTGGGTAGCGCGTTGTTTGAGCCAGGTTTTCGTGTCGGGGTCATCTTTGAAGTTCTGAGCTAATTCTTGAACTGCTGCACGTCGCACATTTTCGTGATTATCCTGGATAGCGCGTTCTTTAAGGATAGATTTGGTGTTGGGATCATCTTTGAAGTTCTGAGCTAATTCTTGGACTGCTGCACGTCGCACATTTTCGTGATTATCCTGGGTAGCGCGTTCTTTGAGGATGGATTTGATGTCGGGGTCATCTTTAAAATTCTGAGCTAATTCTCGGACTGCTGTACGTCGTACAAACCAGTCATTATGCTGGATAGCGCATTCTGGTGTTGCATAATAAAGGGATGAGGAGAGGGTTCATACTGTGCATTGTCCATACTGTAAGTCTACGGAGATTAGAAAAAATGGAAAAAGA
>NZ_JBALDE010000139.1:0-7597 GCF_036917515.1 Nostoc sp.
ATTAACCAAACCAATTATTGCATCTATTGCCCGAAGGCAATATATTTTAGAGGCACTATCTGTAGCCAGCTTTTAGAGAATTGGTATAATTGTGCAAAAATTCCAAAAAATCCAGCCGATAAGAAACCTAGTAAACTTAAGTAAGCAATGATCAATCCTGTATTTTCGCTGCTATTACGGCTAATTTGAGAAAGTTGGTGAAATAACTGGTTAAGTTAGTTATTTGTAGTTGTCGGATATTGATGTAATTTGTGACGTGACATAGTATTAGAGTATAGGTAAGTAAAAGTTGAGATTTTTTCTTGCCAGCTTTGCCAAAGTTGAGTACCTGTCTGAAAGTTGAGAGAGTCGGACAGGTTGCTCATTTGGTAGTCAAACTCTGATGTTTATTTGACTTTTTTAAGAATTTCAAAAATCACTCATCAATTTTTTCATCTCAGTGCAAACGAATGTCGAGCATATAAATCTTTCTATGTAATGGTTTTAGCATTAGATCGTTAACCTCTGTTTTGAAAGATAAACTCTTGCTCAGTAAGCGTTTCATCAATTAGGTACGTTTGCCTATTTTGTACGCCCTTTGTTTCTGGGTAGCCAGAGATTTTCAAAATTAATTAGAATGAAGAAAGCCCACAACGATTCCAGAATAGACCGTAGCATGATCCTTCTGATAAACCAGATAGAGCGTTGGTCAGATTTCATCTGCTGATGTAAAGCTTCTAGTTCAGCAATGCATTCTTCTGGAAGAACAATAATTAATTGACCAGTTAAAGGTAGAGATATTTTATTTCCTTGTCTCAATAACAGTACTAGCATTAATATGAACATCAGCACTGCTGATATCAGGGGTACAAATTCCTGTTGAAGCTGTGTCTGGGACTGCTTTGCCTGCCATAACTGCGCCTGCACCTGCGACTGTTTTGCCTGCCATAACTTTGCCTGTGCCTTCTTGTCCTCATAGTTTACTAATGCCTGATCCAGCTTTGTCTGAGACTGCTTCGCTTTCTCCTGTGCCAACTCCACCTTTTGCTTCCACTCGCCGCTGTCAACGCCAGGTTCTGCTTCGCCTGATTCAGCTTCTTCTGATCTTCCTCCTTCTGATCCTGCCATAACTTTACCTGCTCTGGCAAAGCCTGGGACTCCGCGTTCGACAAGTTAGCCTGGGACTGTGCCAGTTGTGTCTGCGCCCGTTTTATGTGCGCCTGAAACAACTGCGTATCCTTCTCCTTGTACTCCTTTACCAGCGCCAGATTCGCCTGAGTTTGCTCCCTCTCTCCTTGGTATCGATCTACCTCCCCTTGGGACTGCACCATCTCCTCTTCGGACTGCATGGTCTTCGCCAGTACATCCTTCATTGACGCCTGATTATTCAGCTTCGCCTGGGACTGCTCGAAATGATTGTACACTCTTGGCGCTTTTACAACTAAAAAGCCGAGCGAGGTAGATATACATAAACCTATAACTAGTCGCTCACACCAAATCCGTTTTAGTTTCCGTTTAGTATTCTTATCCACTACCTCAAATACTCCCCAGTGCAGTTTGCCCTTGAGCAGCTTGCATAGCTAGCTGAGAACGATATATTTGCCACTGGTTAAATACATTTGCACCTAATCCCGTGACTTTGTAGTATTTCCGTCTTGCACCACCAGTTCTTTCTTGTTCATCACCCCATCGCCATTCGATAAATCCCTTTTTCTCTAACCGATTCAAAGTAGGGTAGAGACTACCAAAACTTAAAGAAATGGGCCTTCCTGGGTTGAGTTTCTCAAGAATTTCTAAACCATATAGTTCTCTAGCAGTTAACAATACAGTCAGAATATCTCCCTCAAGAGTTGAAATATTTAGTATTTCATCATTTTTACTTTTTTTTTCCATAGCTCCAATAACTCGGAGGTTCTATTGGTTTTAATAGTATTATACAAATATATAAATGTCTATATTTATCTAAAAAATATTTTCGTCAGCTATTTCTATTTATTTACAGCGTATACTGAGATATATTTTTTACCAGCCTGTCCGGCTTTTCAAACACCCTCTAAGGGAACTAAGAATTCGGGAGATGTAGCTGTTAGCTTCCCACAGGGTGGTAAATGAGGGAGAAATAACCAATGCTCAATTTCCAATACCTTAGAACAAATACCTTGGGAAGAGATCCATATTGCCCTAAAATTCTACACGGGGAGCGAAGCTGACTGCTGAGTGCCCTCATGATTCACCGTTATCAGAGGAGTTTTTTGTGGACTTATCTCGTATTCCTGCCCAACCGAAACCGGGTCTAATCAACGTTCTGATTGAAATTACTGGCAAAAGTAAAAATAAATACGAATACGACAAGGAACTACAAGCTTTTGCTTTAGACCGAGTACTTTATTCCTCGGTGCAATATCCTTATGACTACGGCTTTGTACCCAATACTTTGGCTGATGATGGCGATCCCCTTGATGGTATGGTCATAATTGACGAGCCGACCTTTCCCGGTTGTATTATTGCTGCGCGGCCAATTGGCTTTTTGGAGATGATTGACGGTGGCGATCGCGATGAAAAAATCCTTTGTGTTCCTGATAAAGATCCGCGCTACACTCAGGTAAAATCTTTGAAAGATGTAGCACCACACCGCTTAGATGAAATTGCTGAATTTTTCCGTAGTTATAAAAATTTGGAAAAAAAGGTGACTGAAATTCTCGGTTGGCAAGATGTGGATAAGGTTGCAGCTTTAGTAGAAAAATCCGTCAAAGCTTATAGAGGATAATAGAGGAGTTAGGAGTTAGGAGTTGGGAGTTAAGAATTATGAATTTTTATTCCTAACTCCTGTACAGACGCGATTAATGAGCCAGCGCGTTGCGGTGAGGGGGTCGCAGTCTTGGCGGTTACCGTCGATTGCGAACCCCCGAACCCGAAGGGGGGTTCCCCCCGTTGTAGCGACTGGCGTCGCGTCTGTACTCAGAACTCTCGCTTGTTACGGATCGCAAAAACTGCTACCAAACCCAAACCAGAATGCAGCGTACTCTCCTTTTGGCAAAAATTCATAACTGCACCCTCACAGGGGCAAATATCAACTATGTGGGTAGTATCAGCATTGATGAAATCCTTTTGGAAAAAGCTGGTATCTTACCTTATGAGCAGGTGCAAGTAGTTAATAATGCCAACGGTCAGCGCTTTATTACTTATGCGATCCCCGCTCCAGCTCATTCAGGAATAATTGAGCTAAATGGGGGTGCGGCACGTCTAGGCATTATTGGCGATCGCTTGATTATAATGACTTACGGGCAGTTCACTCCAGAAGAGTTAAAAAGTTACTCTCCTACGGTAGTCATTGTGGACGAAAAAAACAGGCTCTTAGAAGTGCGGCGCTACGATGACCTGCTCAGTAAGGTCTAATTTCAAGGAAAATGTCAAATTTTGAGTTGTCGGATTCCCAGAGCTACATAACAGAAAAGTCATCTACCCTGCCCAGTAGCGCAGCAGGTGAATTTATCGTGCAATTCTGGGGTGTCAGAGGTTTGATTCCCACTCCTAGTAGCAATACTAATCGTTATGGTGGTAATACCGCTTGTGTAGAAATGTATGTAGCTGGGAAACGCTTGATTTTTGATGGTGGTACTGGCTTACGCATACTAGGTAAAACTTGGCAAGAACTGCAACAGCCACTAGAAGCCCATTTATTTTTTACCAACTCCCAATTGAACCGAATTCAGGGTTTTCCCTTTTTTGCTCCCGCATTTATTGGGGAAAATTGCTTCCATATTTACGGCATAGCTGCCTCAAATGGAGCCTCAATCAAACAATGTCTGTACGATCAGATGCTCCAGCCACACTTTCCTTACCCTTTACAGGTAATGCAGTCGGAATTGCAGTTTTGCAATCTGACTCCAGAAAGTGACGTGAAGTTAGATAATGTCACCATTACAACTGCATTAATTAATCAAACTCAGCGGTCAGTTGGCTACCGAGTTACTTGGCAAGAATATAGTGTTGCTTACATCACAGATTTGCACCATAATGGCGATCAAGTGGAGCGAGAGCGGATTTTACGGTTCATTCAAGGCGTTGACTTGCTAATTGCCAATGCCACTTACACTCCACCTACATCTCATAACCATGATTCTGCTGATTTACTCTGGCAAGCTGCGGTGAATACTGCTCTGAGTGCTGGCGTTCAACGGCTAGCTATTTCTCATCATCATCCAGATGACCATGATGATTTTCTTGACCAGGTTCAAGTCGATATTAAATCTGCTTTTCCTCACGCCATACTAGCTCATGAAGGTCTAGTATTAGCTGTTGGTAAGTGATATTTAATACTCGTTGGCACTTCTTTCATGCATCTATTACCAAGTGCCTGCCATTGGCGATTATTATTGTGAAGCCATTGTTATGCCCAATATCGGGATGTAGGATCAAGTTTATTAACTGTGTCGTGATATATAGCAATCGAAGTATAGATTAGGACATAATAGAAATAAACTATTTAAAAGAATGGCAGCTTCTTATAGCTACGATTTAAGAACTAAAGTGATTTAAGGGGTGACAAAGAGGTATAAAGCTGAGTGGATAATTATACTATTTTTTACTTAGATTATCTTAAAGTAGCTTTTCTAATCTTTCTAACAAAACTTCAAAATCCTGCTGTTTCTCCGGGTCGTCCCAGGATTTAACTTTATTTGTCTTGGTATAAATTTATTTCAGTCTTTGCGGACACATTAAAGTTTTATCTATAGTACCGCCCTTTCCTTTCGCTGCGGCTGCTTTCAACTTGGCAATTTTCTCTTTGATTTGGTTTAAAGATAAACCTTGAGCGATCGCTTCTTTCAGAAGAGACTTTCGCTTGCTCACTTCTTTAATACCTGCGATCGCTCTGTCTTTTATATACTCTATAATATCTTCTTCCAAAGCTTGCAGAAGCTCTTCGGGCAGATTGAGCAAGGGCTGTCTGCTTTTAACATAGGATTCCCAGATCATTTTCCCCAAGGAAGCCAGAACCTGCTCTACAGCGTTCGCTTCCGGAGGCATAACGTTATGCCCCCGGCTTATCAGCCCCGTGCTTCATCTGGGTAAGCAAGGATTTTACCTTAAGCTGTCTGCCATCAGGTATGTGCTAACGTTCACAATGAATCGGATAAATCAAACCGCCACTAAGTTTTGGTTGCCAGCGAAAAGCTTGAACTGAACCAAGCACTTGCAAATTATTAAAGTGAACTTCAATTTCAGCACTTGTCTTTAAAAAACGTTCTTGTTGCTTAGAGAAGAGTTTGTCTAGGAAGCGATCGCCTTGGAACGCCTCTTCAATTTCACCTTGATTCTGCTCAGTAGTGAAAGATGCGGATTCAATTCGGCGATTGCCTACCCAATCGTCCTTCAATTTTGAACCCCTCTATTCCTCGCCATTGGGAAGAAATCTGTGACGCTAGAAGTTGCGAAAAGAAGCAAAATTAGGTTTGAGGCTTAAGTACTCAAGCTGCTTCTCATGCCAATCCAAGTTAAAAAGCTCAGAGCCGTACATCGCTACTCCAACCATTCCTATTGATCGAGTGTTCCAGCTCTGGTTCTGTTACTTAATCTTTGAAGTGCCTTAGTCCGTTCCAAGTGATGAGTGCTGAATAAAGAAGTGGGATTGCCAACTCAGCACTCGGCACTACTCCCGCACTATGTACTTTAGGCACATCTTTGGGGAATACTACTAACATCCACTAATACAGCGCTTCCTGTTGTTATGAAGTACAGTTTCTCCCCTCCCTGCTATCTCCTGTACCCTTTCAGGACTGAGAACATACCTCACAATAGCGGGAACTGCTGTATCCCTGTTGTTAACTAACTTGAGGAATATTTAACTATGTCTATTGAGCAACTCCAGCCTGCAACTCAACAACAAGCCAGTGTTTACTTACCTTATATTCAGGGCACTAGGCGCAATTTCTTACCCTATGCTATCAGTCTTTATCAAAAAGGGGTCTTGGAGGGACATCGGAAGATCGAAGCCAGCGAACATGTTCCCTTTGTCGCCTCCTGGAATGTTGCTACTTTACCCTCAGACTTAACCCGTTGCCGAATCCAGTTTGATGGCAATGCTGACCTAAGTTATGAACTGATGATGGCTAGTTTCGAGTTTATTAATTTTTTAATTGAACTTATGGACAACTATAAACGTTATCGTGTGACCGATTTTTCACAACCCTTTTATCGCAAGTTACTGCGTATAGATGATTGATTAAACTCAGCCGGATTTGCAAAAGTCCGGCTTATATTTAAAATTACACTAATAGTTTATCAATTTTAAATTGATGGGTAAGCAAGTTTGCAGTAAAGACTTTAGTCCTTATTTTATAAGATCATTTGCTCACAAGGGACTGATGTTTATAATTCAGTTTATAGCGGTTTTTTTTTATGTGAGGTACACACGTAGGGGCACGGCATGTTCCCTACACCTAGTGATATAGTACCGCATCTGAATGGGAACTGCTATAAGCCTTGTGAGCTTTCTGACAATAGCCTTTCAGTTTTAAAACGTCTTCCTAAGTCCGATGTCTTTTCTTTTTTTCATAACGATGCCAAAACCAGCTACCATCAGAGTTCCGAGAAGGCTAGCGGGTTCTGGAATTGAAGTTTCATTTATAGGTACTTTAATTCTTAAATTTGCCAAGCTAGCGTTAGTTATGGTCAAGGATGTTACACTCGGTAAACCTGCAACATCAGACTGGAAATCAAAGACCGTGGGAGTTAAATTACCATTGGAATTACTATATCGTTCCCCATATCCACTCACTTCAAAAGTACCTTGATACTTCTTTCCGGTGTCTGGGTCTGTGACAGTACCAGTGTAGAAAGCTTTTGTAAGATTAAATTCATCCTGAACTACTCCTTGAAATGTGGTTCCTGCCAATTGTCCCTGGTAGAGAAAGGGAGTCAACTGACCACCAGAAAGAACCAGCGATGTAAGAACACCATCAAACGAGACAATCGGAATACCTTTAAACTCAACAAAGTAATGCAGACTTCCATCAGAGCGTGTTTCTACCTTTAAATAATCTGACTGGTATACAGGAACATAATTAGGATTATTATTAGTATTTAAGTTCTGGTAATAAGTTCCAGTGTCATCCGTATCAATACGAGTAATACTGTTATTGAAATTGGGATTATTTCTGGGAAGTTCGATAGCTCCTGATAATGTGCCAGTGCTTTTAATTGTGATGAATTGAGCGGCAAAAGCACCTGACTTTTCCCGTTAAGTCTCGAAAAGCTAGCTAACAAAGGATTTAAGAAACAGCACCGTATATACGGTAGAGTAATTGAAATCGGGTGCTAAAGGTGACAAGCAATGTTGGATTGGTGGGAGAAAAATTTTGCAACCTGTGAACTAGGCGATCGCCGATTAAATGAGCGTGCAATGTCGATAGGCTATGCTCTAAGTATTGGATTTGGCAAAGCACTGTCGTCCATTTTCAGTAGTGGAACCGTACTCAAAAGAGCCTATGAGTTTTTGCCAATCCAAAAGTGCAATTTTCAAGCACGACTTTTCAAAGATTATGGCAGTATTGAGGCTAAAAAAGAAGGTTACGGTCCAATTGGAAAGGGAGGTAACGGTTTAATATTACACAGTGCT
>NZ_JBALDE010000140.1:0-12898 GCF_036917515.1 Nostoc sp.
GATCATAACTGTAAGGGTTTGCCATACGAATGCAGAAATCAATCACTTCTCTATATATTCTACGTCCTAACTAAGATGGCGACTGCTATAATAAAGGCGGATAGTTTCGTAAATTTATGTAACCTGCCTTTATTTGATCCAATAGCTGCTTTTCTAAGCTTGTCAGTTCTGGTAGGTCATCTTGCCACTCTCGAAAGAATTCTTCCGAATCAACTAACTCTAATCCATAGAGCAATATTAGTTGCTTAAGTGTGACGTTTTCCGCAGCAAGAGTTTCAACCATTATGTTAATTAAGAAGTAGAAAAATCTACCAGTTTAGTAAATCTCGCCTTCAGGTAGAGTAAGGATTTCAACGCCATCTTCAGTTACAGCTAAGGTATGCTCACATTGAGCAGAAAGCTTGCGATCGCGCGTGACAGCAGTCCATTTATCGCCCAGAACCTCGACTTCGTAAGTACCTTCGTTAATCATTGGCTCAATCGTAAAAACCATTCCTGGTCTGAGGCGCTTACCCTTACCACGTGTACCATAGTGGGGCACATCCGGCGCAGTATGGAAAATATTACTGATGCCGTGGCCAACGAAATCTCGCACCACAGAAAAGCCTTGTCCTTCAGCATACTCTTGAATGGCTGCACCAATGTCGCCAATGCGTGCCCCAGGTTTAACTTCAGCAATACCCAAGCGTAAACACTCTTCTGTCACCTCTACCAGCTTTCTCGTTTTTGGAGAAGGTGTACCAACAAAAAATGTCTTCGATGTATCGCCGTGATAACCTTCAACAATCGGCGTGACATCAACATTAATGATGTCACCTTCCTTAAGAATTTGCTTGGCATTGGGAATGCCATGACAGATGACCTCATTTACACTAGTACAAATCGACTTAGGATAACCCTTATAGCCAAGGGGTGCGCTTTTTGCTCCATGCGCTTGCGTCCAACGTTCGGCTTCATCATTTAGTTCGAGAGTGCTAACTCCTGGCTTTACAAACGGTTCTAGATGCTGAAGGAGTTTAGCTGCTAAACGCCCAGCTTGACGCATTTTGTCTAATTCTCGTTGGGATAAAATAACAATTAGTTCGGTTTTCATTAACTTTTATCTAGATATCTTTCATAAACATAGTTAACCCTGTCTGTGCAGCTCTTTGTGCAGCATCAGCAACCTTTAGGGTATACAAGCTCTCCTCTGGGGTAACGTACAAAGGAGTCCCGTCAAAAAGATGGTCTAACACCATACTCGTGTCTTTAGCGAACAAACCCCGGCGAGGGCCAACCTCTATAGAAGATGTTGTTTCCCCTGGCTGGACGAATATTCCGGTGTCGCCATCAAAAATTAAACCACCTTTTTCACCGTGAACTTCAAACTTGCGTTCTGATTGCCAAATGCTTTCGCCTTTGCCGTACACTACTTGGGCTAAAAGTCCACTGTCAAAGCAGAGTTGACTAATACACAAGCAGGTTTGGTAGTATTCCGGTTCTATTTTCCAATATCGCTGGTGACAGTTAACAGTAAATACTTTACCAAATAAATCGGTAAGACGATGTAGGCGAGATAGGGCACCAATTAAGGGAAAACCGAAAAACTCGTGGTTATAAGTCCATTTGCGGGGTGCAGGATTTTGAGGATTGATGGTGCTGTAGCGAACATAAAACACTTCACCAACTTTGGATAAGTTTTGCTTTAAGGCTTGATGCAAACCACCCAAAAGTTCTAGATGTTCCACGTGCAAGAGTTTTTTTTGTGCTTTGGCTAAGGCAATCAGTTCCTCAGCTTCGACTACATCCAACGAAAGGGGATACTCTATAATTACGTGTTTGCTATTGGCAAGTGCTGCACGAGAGATCGCCCCATGATCTCGATTAATAGTGGAGATAGCTACTAAGTCTATATCTTCACGCTCTACTAGCTCTTGCCAAGTACTCAAAACTTCAATTTGGTACTCTCTGGCAAAGGTTTCGGTTTTTTCTCTTGTATGACCAACAACTGCGATTAACTGCGATCGCTCATCATGAAGCAATGCCTCAGCCCGTAACTTTGCCGCATACCCAGTACCTACCAAACCTACACGCACTCTTGCTTTTTCCAAAGCTGCTTCTGAATTATACATGATCCTCATTAGTTCTGTTTTGATCTTCCCACGCTTCTAGTAGTGAGATTCTCTCTTTATTGGTTTCACCAGTCTAGACTCTACAACATTCGTCCTACCCCTCAAGGACAAATAAGACTTTATTTGAAGCTATATATTGCTCTTTTAAGAAACAAGGCAGGAGGCAGGAGGCAGAAGGCACAAGGGAAAAGGATTTGACTTGTTTCTTCTATCCATAACGGAAGCGAGCGCGTCCTTAAACAGCTTCCATCACTCTCACAAAACAATAATCGAAGCAGAAAACTAAAATGTTATATTTCTTTGATCCATAACGAGCGCGTTTAATCAGATTAGAAAATAAAACAGCCTTACTTTTTAAAGGAGTTGGGGTATCTCTTGTGCGTAAGTCCTACAAAATATAGATAACATTAACCTTACTCATGTTTACTTTTTAAAAATATAATTTTTTCTAATCACAACCTGAGTTGGGTAGAAAATAATATAAATAAAACTTATCGGGATTAAGTAACTAAATTTCATTACTAATCGGGTTCAATTTCCAGGTACATCGCTTAATTTTTCTCGTAGTATCAGAATTGAAGCAAATTTAAACCAGCGGCTAATTCCACAGAACAGCCGTGACCTTTGCCTTAAGATAACTTATACTGCCGTTTGCAAAAGAGAGGATTACCCAATGGCAACTTATAAAGTGACACTAGTCAACGAGTCTGAAGGACTGAACCAAACAATTGAAGTTGATGATGATGTCTATATTCTAGATGCTGCCGAAGAAGCTGGTCTTGACTTGCCCTACTCTTGCCGTGCTGGTGCTTGCTCGACCTGTGCAGGTAAACTTACCAAGGGTGGTGTCGATCAAAGTGACCAGTCATTCTTAGATGATGAACAAATAGAAAAAGGATATGTACTGACTTGTGTCGCCTATCCAACCTCTGACGTAACAATCGAAACTCACAAAGAAGAAGACCTTTACTAAGAGTTAAGCGACTCAACCATAAACTTGCAACAGTTACTAATGTTGACAGAATAGAAGCAGGGCATCTAAAATTTACACCTTTGCAATGCCGTGCCTACCTCTAAAAGTGACTTTGAAAAAAGTCTAATTTTCTGTTGAGCAGGAACACAGTAAATGTTGTGTTCCTGCTTAATTTTTTTGCCTCTTCTTAATTCCTGACTCCTAGATTATGCTGCAACTTCAATGCCAATTAGCTTAAAGCCTAGTCTCTTTTTTGAGAATTTGAATCTGAGTACCAGGATAGTAAAATTGGAGAATTTTTGGACTTGACCAACCTAGTTTTGCTAAATTTTGAGCGCCAGTTTGACTCAAGCCGACTCCATGTCCTAATCCACCACCAATAAAAGCGTATCCCCAGAGTTCCGGTTTACCCTTGTTTAGGGGTTCTATGTAAAAAAGCGTACTTATCGGGGCTGCAAAAGCACTGCGAACTTCGTCTTTGTGGAGAGTAAAGGTGTTGCGATCGGTTTTAATCGCAAGTTCAAGGATACGTCCACTCTGGCTTCGCTTTACTACTGCCATAGCCTGAATTGTCTTAAATTTGGCATAAGGACTGTTTTTCACCTGTAAAAATTTCTGCAAGTCCTTGATAATATCCTTTAAAGGGGTTTCCTTATGCCAACGAAACATATCCCACTTACTTTCATTAAATCCTTGTTGCGTATTAATAAATTTTTGGAAGTTCTTTTCATCTGCTAAACTCTGCTTAGACAAGTCCCAAAACTTAGTCGGAGCATCCAGCACAGGGCGCAGATAGGGACGATCGTCGCCATTCCAGACATCGCTAAAAGAAGCGGTGACGCCTCCAGTGGTAGAAGAATACAGGGCGTCTACGAGTTCATTTTTATAAGTTAGTACTTTACCCCTAGTTGAGGCGATCGCTTGGTCTGTTTTGGCTGCTGCTCCCTTCAGCCCATAATAAACTTGGCAGTGAGTATCAGCACACAACTGATAGTTATCTGCGGCAAACCTACGTAAATTTCTCAAAGCATAAGTCCGGGCAAGAATTGCTTGAGCTTCCAGCGCCACTTTTGGTACATCTGTCCCTATTTCGTATGGCACAACTCCACGCAAATAAGTTTCTAAAGGTACTTGATTAACGAGAGTGTATGTACCATAAGCATTTGGCTGCAAATTCATTCGACCGGCATAAAGACGAGCATTCTCTGGTTTTTCGCTTTTATTTACCCGAATCAAGTTTTTATCAGTGCTAATTTCCAAATTATTCGGGCTATAGCGATTACCATCTATCACCCAACTCACTCGCGGCACTTGTTTCACAATTTTAGTATCAAGATATACTTTTTCTTGAGTAGAAGCTTGGATGTTCTGCAATAGCAAGCGTCGCAGTAAAGGAGTGCTGTAAACATCTCGTTTTGCCCAAACCTGCCAGCGTTCTGGCTGGGCTATTTCCACTTCCATTCCTTGAGAACGCCATTTCTTAGCACTGTCTTCCGCAGTTTCAAAAGTGCGATATGTGCCCAAAACTACTACTTCTTCGACTGCTGACTGGGGTAAAGCTTGCATGACTGTTTCCAGCTTTACAGGATTCTTAGTAAACAGGGTTTGCTGCTTATTGCCCGCTTGAAATTTTAGCTTTAAGCGATCGCCTTTTATGGGTTCCAGTTGCAGCTTGGCTGTAGGCTGATCGCCAAATCGCTGCACAATCCCAATTTTCAGTTCTATATCCTGAATGTTGCTCTCAGGCCCTGATGCCGCAGTCAGTCCCAATAGACAAAATATTGTAAGCACAATGTGGGGAAAACGCCAAAAGGAAAATTTCATGGCTACCTGATAAGGAAGCGATAGCGAGTACTCAAGCGTCTTCTGCCCCTTAATGCGTCGTTGGAGCTGATTTTCCAATTGCTTTATAGTGCGGTTTTTTTGTCGCATGAATGCTCCAATGATACCATTACCAATTTTGCTCTAAATACTAGTTGCAAAGCAAAGTCATAATGACTATGATTTATATAGAGACAAAAAACAGAATTAGTTGGATAAACTCTTTATGGTAAAAGTCCAAGAAATTCCATTAAATCAGATAAAACGGCCATTGCCTCGTACAAACGATCCAAATAAAGTACAAGCCTTAATGGAATCGATTGCGGAGATTGGGCAGCAAGAACCTATTGATGTCCTAGAAGTAGATGGACAATATTATGGTTTTTCTGGTTGCCATCGGTATGAAGCTTGCCAGCGTTTAGGCAAAGAAACCGTTTTAGCCAGAGTCCGTAAAGCACCCCGTAGCGTTTTGAAGATGCACTTGGCATAGAGAATGGGAATGGGGCATGGGGAATGGGGACTTAGAGTATTCCTAATGCCCTGTTTGGTCAATGCCCAATTTCCAATCCCCAATTACATATAACCTAATTAGGAGAAAATTATGTCATCGAAAGTAACAGTCAAAAATGTAAATATCGGCATTGACGAGGCGAGTAGGGCTAAAATTGCCGATGGTTTATCTCACCTGTTGGCTGACACTTATACACTGTATCTGAAAACTCATAACTTTCATTGGAATGTAACGGGGCCGATGTTTCAAACATTGCATTTGATGTTTGAAACCCAGTATACAGAATTAGCCTTAGCAGTTGATTTAATAGCCGAGAGAATTAGAGCACTTGGCTATCCCGCACCAGGAACCTACAGCGAATATGCAAAACTGAGTTCGATTCCAGAAACTCCCGGAGTTCCCAAAGCTGTGGAGATGATTCGCGAACTTGTGGAAGGACAAGAAGCCGTAGTCAGAACTGCACGCTCTATTTTCCCCGTGATAGAGGAAGTTAACGACGAACCTACCGCCGATTTATTGACTCAACGGATGCAAGTACACGAAAAGACAGCTTGGATGTTGAGAAGTTTACTGGAAGAATAGGAATTAGGGAATAGGGAATGGGGCATTGGGGAGCCAGTGCGTTGGTGAGGCAGTCCAGTCTTGGGGGTTTCCCCCATGAGGAACTGCCGAAAGGGCAATGCCCGACTTGTACCCCTCCGGGGAAGCAAGCTACGCATAGCGTCTCCCCTTGGGAGAAGCAACTGGCGTCATTGGGAATAGAGAATAGAGAAAAAACTTAATCACCAATACCCATGCCTAATCCCCAATACCCAGTCCCCAATTACCCTGCAACCAATGCCCAATGCCCAATACCCAATGCCCCATTCCCAAAAGTTGCAAGATTTAATGCAACAGGTGGGTATTTCTAGTTTTAAAGCACTAAGTCGCGCTGCTGGTGTCTCAGAGCGTCAACTTTTGAGGTTACGCCAAGGAAAGTTAGAGCAGATGCGGGTAGACGTGCTGCTTAAGCTGTCGCCAGTGCTACAGATTTCATTGAATGAATTAATTGCAACTTTTTCAAACGTAGAGTTACTACAAGAGAAAGCAGCGCCGAATCAGGAATTGTTACAAGAAATTACAGATTTAAGAAAAGAGTATCAGCGATCGCAACTTCAATTAGAACAGCAGCGAGAGATATTACTACAAGAACTCCAGCAGTCAAGTTTGCAACTGCTGGAGTCTTTATTATTGCAATGGCCAACAGCAGTACAGAAAGCGCAGGAGAATCCCCAGCTAGCAGCAGTCAAAATAATACCGTTGGTACACAAACCCCTGGAAAAGCTTTTACAGGCGTGGGGAGTGGAAGCGATCGCACCTGTGGGAGCAGAATTACCTTACGATCCCCAACTGCACCAATTGCTGGAGGGAACTGCACAACCTGGAGAAACAGTCAAAGTACGCTACACTGGCTACCTTCAAGGTGAAAAGCTGCTTTACAGAGCCAAAGTGAGTCCTGTTTGAGGGAGTGAGGAGTACAGACAAGGGTTAACCCTTGTCTGTACAAAAGTTACGAGTTACAAATTCATAACTCTTTACTTTTTGTATTGTCTGTCGAGAAATGACAAATATTGGGAATGCTAAAGCAGAGGCGATCGCCTTCAGAAAACTTCTTTTAAAGCTTTAGTGCAATTCTAGCTTGCTTGGCGTTGTTGAAACCTAAATTTTTGGCTCTAGAGCGGTAGTCTAGAGATAAATTATTTCAATTATGTAAATAATTGGACATAAATAAATGTATATCCTAGTTACGATCATAAGTACTTAGGGAGAGGAACGTTGCTGCTAGAATCGGTTTAGCTAAGCGTAGACCTAGTCCGCCATAAGCATCGCTGCGACTGGTTAAATTTTGAATTGCTTAACGACAGCTATGATCACGAGATTTATTGAAGAATCTCAGTTTTGCAAAAATCTTTAGTAAATAATCTCAAAAACAGTAACTTCAGCTTGTATATAAGTATATAATCTACATCCATGAGATGCAAGTAAGTCGGCGTGAAAAAACTAACATAAATGACGAAAATTCAAATGAGCGAACGGCTTATAAATTGGTCATTACAACATTTTTATAAAACTAAATATACCAGATTTTTATCGTACCGACTTACTTAGCTTATTTATTTATAAGTGGTCTATTTATAGTAAAAAAACTACACTTTACTAAGCTAATAAGTTATTTGAATTATAAAAAAAAGATTCAAAACTTTATAACTAATTTTTATCTATATCGAGCAATTACCAATAATTACTCAATATGTAATCTTAAATTTTATTTTACAAGTATTTTTAAATGTTCTATAATAGCGAAATTAGAGTATTATTTACACAAGTCAGAGTAACATAATCATGAAAGAACAAGTAAAAATTATTAAGCTCAGTGGTAATTTGAATGCCACAACTTCACAAGAGTTTCGACAAAAAATCACTGAAATTCTAGAAATTGGGGCGAAAATTGTGTTAGTTGATTTTAAAGATGTAACGTTTATGGATAGTTCAGGTTTGGGAGCTTTAGTATTAGCTTTTAAAACCTTGCGAGCAGCAGATACTAAGCTTGTTCTCTGCTCAATTAATGAGCAAGTCAGGATATTATTTGAACTGACTAATATGGATAAAGTATTTGAAATCTTTCCTAATCAAGATGCGTTTCATCAGGTTTTAGTTTCTAATACATAATTAATCAAACTTCATTTGCAAAATAGATAAATCATCATCAAAAGCATCTTTGGAGTTCAGGGCGATTAAATAACTGAGTACGCGTTCAAGTTGGCTATCAACAGGATCTTGTAAGCTAACTAGTAGCTGAATAAAAGCATCCAAACTCCAAAGTGTGCCGTCTGATTTAGTTATTTCATAAGCGCCATCACTAAAAATGTAAAGGGTACTAAATTTTTCGATATTGCAAAACCCATCAACATATTTTGCCTCTGGAAACATACCAACTGGCATACCGGGGGTTTTCAATAGTTTAACTTCAGACTTTCTTGGAGATGTGCCGGTTACTAAAATTGCTGGTGGATGACCGGCACTAGCATAAATTAACTGGCGGTTAATTCGGTTATAAACTCCATACCAAATCGTAAAATATTTATCATTTTGATAATTCATCTGAAAAGTATCATTTAAAGCCTTCAATACATCACTAGGTTGATAGTAATTTAGACTTTTGAGCGCACGGGAACGCAGTAGATTCAGTACTGAAACAGAAGGAAGGGTAGCTTTGAGTCCATGTCCGGCAGTATCGAGTAAGTAAATTGCCAAATAGTCATCATTGAGCCAATAGTAATCGAAACAGTCACCGCCGAGTTGTCGCGAGGGAATGAATCGAAAATTTATATTAAAGGGTTCAGTCATAGAAAAAGGTAGCAGCGATCGCACATATTCTGCTGCTTCTGACATTTCTGATTCTAAAAGTGACTTTTGAGCCTGCAAATCTCTACTTAACTGATGCAGGCGTAATCCCGCTCTTACCCTTGCTTGTAATTCGTTATGCTCAATAGGTTTAGAGATAAAATCATCAGCACCAGCATCTAAACCTTTGACGCAATCGGCAACGGAATCTAAAGATGTTAATAAAATAAAAAATGTGGTAGAAAATTTAGGGTCTGCCTTAATGCGGTGGCAAACTTCCAGTCCATTCAACCCCGGCATAATCCAATCACAAATAATTAGTGCTGGACGATAAGCTAGTGCCTTTTCTATTCCTTCCTCACCGCTACTAGCAGTAACGATCTTATAACCCTGTTTTTCCAACATCCTTTTCAAGAGTATTTTTATTGAATAGTCGTCATCAATTATTAGTATTTGAAACATATAAATTTGTTGAAAACACTCATTAATAATTTATTCTCAAAAGAGAAAATAAAAATATGCGATGAGCTAATAAGCTAGTAGTATCAATATAAAAATGCTACTATAGCGCTTATCATTTGTCTGCAATAGACTTTGACCTTACTTCTATTCCTCTCTTAAGAGGGAGTTTCCTCCGTTGTCGCAACTGACATTAGAGGTTAAGGCTTAGGTCTCTATTAGACTCAAATGAGAAGCGCTATAACTCATTTCTATTTACCCATAATATTTTACGAATGTTTAACAGTCATGAAATATTATGGTGCTGCCAGAGGATTTAGCCATAAAAGGATGTTGCTTTTTAACTGATTCAAATCGCGGTATGCTTCTTGTTTGAACCATTGCCCTAAAGCGTCAAAGGGGGAAAAAGATGTTCCCGTTTGCCATTTAATATCTTGACCTAAAGGTGTTGTATGATTACCTGGTAACGTTTGTGCTGTCACCATCTCATCAAAACGTTCTTGTAAGATTTTGGTTAAAGCTGCCGATTGATCAATGGTGTCATTACTAAATTTTATTAATAAATTGCGCCGGATATTGTAACTCTCTTGGACAAGTTTGTTAGTTTCCAACGGTGAGGGAGTAAACTCGATCGCAAACGTAGAATTGAATTGTTCTACTAGGGGAATAGCTTCTTTAGCGGCGTAGTTGTTGAAGGATATTAAAATATTGCCTGCACGTTCGACTTTAAAGAGACTACCAATCAGTAAATGGAGTTTACAGCCCATACTGTGTCCAACGCCGTAGATGGGGAAGTAAAGCTTGCCTAATGCCCCAGAATCATGCAATCGTTCGAGGGTGCGATCAAAGTTTAACAGCACGGATTTGGCGATCGCAGTATGATCCAATGTATTAACAAAAGGCGTAGCAATTACAACATAGCCTTTACTTGCCAGTTGTTCGAGTAACCAGCGGTAAGTAATGTGCGGTGCAGTGGCGACAAATGCACCTCCTAAAAAATGAACGATACCTATGGGATTTCTGGGAATGATTACCCAGTTTCCTCTAATTTCTTTCCAGTCCATACGGATAAGCGATCGCTTTACGAATATTCTTTATGTTAGACCGGAGATCGCAACCGTGGGAAGGATTATGGAAAAAAGCCATTGAGAATATTTTACTAGTAGATTGGCAGCCAACTCACCCAGCAACCTCTATGAATTTATCCAACTCTTACTGAGTACCGAGTGAATTTAAAAGTGCTTTCTAAATTTATATACAAAACTTAATTACGAATTACGAATTATTTTAACGTTGAGTCTGTAATCTTTTCATCTCGTATTGTACATCTAATGCAATTTGTAATGCTTCATTGAGTAACCTTCCATGCTCAGTAGCTTCCTCTGTTACTTGCATAGCTGTTAAAGTTGCTAAATTGTTAACAAATAGTTCTGTATTACTCAATATAAAATTCTTATTCTCTCTTAAAATTCTTTCTGTTTTTAAAGCACGAACTAAATCAGCTTTGGTGAGTTTAAGTGCTTCGATTGCACGCTCTCTTTCCTTTATAATTACTTCTGGATTACCAGCTTCTTCTATTTGGTCATTGATATCTATAACTTTAATAACAATATTATATCTCTTGACTTCATTTAACAAAATTTGCAGAGATTTTGTCATCTTAGCTTTTACAATCTTACTTCTACTTTTCCAGAGAAAATAGAAAATACTTTGCGTCATACCACTAACGCAAAACCCTAAAAAAATTAATAATATCCATGACGGAATTATTATCCACGTCACAAATATTTTAATAATTATATCAAATAAAATATAAATAAAAATAAATGTAGAAAATCCAATAAAAACTACAGTTGCTCCTTCAGAGCTTTTAAGCTTTTGTATATATATATATGCTAATATCTTGAGGGTATTTGTAATGATTAAAAGTTCCTCATTCACAGGTAAATTAGTCAGCTTTTGCAGTTCTGTTTGACTAATTTCCAAGCTCTGTAAATCATCTCGCACAGCTTTTAAACCCTTGCCAGAATAGTTATTTAATCTAATATAGCAATCAAATTTCTAGAATGCTGGTATTTTGTCTAAACTTTTTCAGGCAAGTTAATACTTATAAATAATATTAATAAAATTTGTATAATATAATACTTTTTATCAAAATAACTATTGACGGCAGAATTCAGAATTAAGGAGCAAAACACACTTTATACTTGAGTAACAGACGAATCGTTGTGTACCTGATAAACTTAAAATCTGCTGTATAATATAGCAATCCTAAATTATTCGCGATTGACAAGACCCTGACTTAGGGTTGTAATTCTCACAAATCAAATCGGATTGCTATGTAATAGTCAGGATATAAAAACAAATGAATTGCCTGTAAATAGAATTACAAGGCAACAGGTTATTGTTCTGGCAAAAGGTCATTTAATAATGGAAAAGTCTGTTTTTGCGAAATTTTTTTATTGAGTTATAAATAATCGTGTCTCAGCTATTACATTAACTTCGCTTTGGAGAAGGTTGTTTCTGTTTTGAAACACTAAGCTGAGAGTTTAGAAATGGCGGGATGGGACAGTCTAGCGTCATGGCGATCGCTCTGAGTAAATCTGCTTCTGAAGGAGTAACTTTGTTATTTAATAGTACTGTGTGGGCACAAGCATCAACAATAGCCTGTTTGAGTTTGGGAGTGGCAAGACGCAGGCGCTCAATACTTTTTTTCAGTTCAGTGAAATTACAGCTTAATGGTATTTCTGGTTTTTCTTGCTCTCCGGCTTTGGGAAGTCGAAAAACTCCAGAACGAAAAGCATAGGCGATATCTTCAGTAGACGCATCAGGTTGGGAGTGTCCGACACGGGCAATTACGGACAGTACCAATAGACTATCTGGCCAAATCTCTTCGATGGAGGTGAATTCTACCGTTGTAGTAGATGTGGGATTTATAGTAGGTTGAAGACGATGCCACAGTATTAACTGCAACACAAAATGCCACAGTGATAAACTTCCGGTGGCTACAACTAAACCGTGGACGCATTTGCACAGCCTTTGGCATTCTTTGGCAGAATTTTGGCGTAATACGGGTACTACCAAATCCACAAGTAGCAAGCGAATTCTGGGATCTGATTGGCTAATTTCGCTACTTAATTGTAGGGTTTTGTCTACCAAATCAGCAGGCTGCACCTCGTGTAACCAAGCAATTTGACGTTCTTGAATTTGGAGATTTTCTGTATCTAACGCTAGCGCCAAAGCGATCGCCATTGCACTTTGTTGCTCCCGCACACCCAAACGCAAAGATTCTGGTAACTGCGATAACAGCACTTGAGCATGGGCAAAATGCTCTGGTGTAACGCTTCCAACTTGGTTTACAACCTGTTCTGGCGTGGCATTGCCACCACCAGCAAAACCCATTGTGAGGGATTCCCCAGAAGGGGAACGCATCTGATTGCGAGATGGCATTCCTGCTAAATTGCTGACGTTCAAACCTCCAACCTGGCGGATACGTTCTGCTAAGGGTGGGTGAGTAGAAAACATATTTTCCCAGAAAGAAGGGTTGACTCCTAAGAAACACATTCCGTAGCGTTGGAAATAGGGATGAGCTCTAAGCCAAAAGCTTGAGCTTTTATCTTCAGGTTTTTAAGTATCCGG
>NZ_JBALDE010000141.1:0-7576 GCF_036917515.1 Nostoc sp.
GATCATAACTGTAAGGGTTTGCCATACGAATGCAGAAATCAATCACTTCTCTATATATTCTACGTCCTAACTAAGATGGCGACTGCTATAACTTTTCAGTTTTTGCGTTTTATTCGAGCCGGAATTTTTTTTATTTGAGACGGAATTTTTATTTCTGACAGGACTTAGGACTTACCCCAAACTTCTTACGAAAAGCATTACTAAATGAAGGTAAGCTAGCATAACCTACTGTTCTGGCTACTTCTGTGACATTCATATTTCTTTCAATCAGTAGCTTTTGAGCTAGTTCCATACGGTGGTTATGTAGGTAGCCAAATACTGTAGTACCAAAAACTTGCTTAAATCCTTGCTTCATTGTGCAATCATTTAAACCAACTTCTCGTGCTAGTTCGATAAGAGAGGGTGGATTGTCTAGATGTTTTAGTAAAATTTCCCTAACATTATAGATGCGGTCAATATCTGATGGCTTAAGTGCATTAATCTGGAAGCAACCTTGGTTGAGCTGTAACTCTTGCTCGACTACCATTGCTACCAGTTCCCAAACCTTTCCTTCAAGATAAATTTGTTTAGTAAAGCCTTGGTAGGGACATTGAAGAATTTGCTGCACTGCTAAAAGCATTGCGGGAGTTTTAGTTCCATAGCGTTCATAAGTCGGTTGATCCCAACGTCTAATTAGATGTTGTAATTCTTTTGGGAGTTTACCAGATGCATTTTCTGCAAAGCTATGAAATACATTTGGATGTATGTGAATAGCTACTTCTATTACCCACGCTGATGGCTCGAATACAGCGCACTCAGATGCCATACCACTACCACTTAAAAAGTATTCTCCAGCCTTGAACTCAATATCTTTAAATTCACTTTCTAGTAAAACAAAGAACCGAAATTCTAATGGATGCTTTCGCTCATGAAGTTTTAAAATGAATGATTTGGGTTGCTGATAATTGGAAATCTCTAAAGATATGCTATCTCGTAGCTGAATATGTCGCCAATACCCTTCCCCAAATTGATACTTTCTGGTGATGTCAAACTCCTCGCCACTCTCATTCTGTTGAATTATATCTGGTTGGTACAGTAATTTTAAGTAATCTGCTTGCGAGAGTATTAGTGTCATCGTAATGGTAAGCTACTATGAAGTATTTAAAGAGTCAAAATAACAAAGACTTGACTCATCAAGTAGATTTGGTTGTTTATAAAGATATTGTTTACGAATTTTCCGAACAAGAACTACTACCACACACCAGACATGAAGGATCATGATAAGAATGTCGTTTGGCAAATTCCATTCGCATCAAGTCGATTGTCAGCAGTTGTGACAATAGGGGTTGACTAAACTTAGTAATCAACTTTATTACCTCTAATGCACTAAGACAAGCTAGTGTTCCAGAAACAGCACCGATAACCGAGAACCCACGCCGATTCCAATCCGGTTTTTCTGGAAACAAGCATGATAGACAAGGAGTAACACCAGGAATAATTGTCGTCAGGTAAGCTTCCATTCCGTCCATTGCAGCTTCCACCATTGGTTTTTGCCAGCGCACGCAAGCCTGATTGAGCAAGTTTCGCTCTGTGAAATTGTGGGCGCAATCAACTGCTATATCAGCAGATTGCACTAAAGAGTCTACATTTTCCTTTGTAACGTAATCATGAACTGCTTCCACCTGAATATCAGGATTAATAGCTTGCAGAGTTTCTCTGGCTTTGAATACTCTTGGCTTACCTACCCAATCATTTGTCATTAGAACCTGACGATTCATATCATCTAGCCGTAAGTCACCACCCCGAACTAGAATTAGCCGCCCAATACCTGCTACTGCCAAATAAAGTGCTGATGTACCACCTAATCCCCCTACACCTGTAACTAAAACTGTTGCAGACTTCAAGCGCTTTTGTCCTGCTTCTCCAAAATTGGGAAGCATCATTTGGCGGTGATAGCGTTCTAACTCACTAGGTGTTAAGTTCATCGCTTTTTACCTCTTTATTCAGTTGTAAAATTTACCACTTAGTTGGTAGGAAGTATTGTAGTTGTCTATACATTTTTCTGATCTGCTACCTGTAAAGTTGGTATTTATTCTAGGCACTATTAAGGGAGCTATGTGCAAATATAGCGATGTCTACGACGGGCTACGCCTATGCGAATCTGGTAATTCTCAAAGAATACTTGGAACAATCACCAGTAGAGCAGTTTATCAATATCTTGGGACATCGGCTAGTGCGATCGCAATTTAGAGATTCTCGGCGGCTATGACATCAACAAAATTAGGGAGTTATAGAAGATTAGGGAGTCATAGCAAATATTTAGAGTCATGAATAAAACCCCGGATTTCTCACCACATTTTTCAAAGCTTGTGCAGGGGAGCTGAGGAAAGTTCTTGTAAAAGTTCTTTCTCCTCTGCCCCTCTGCCCTTTCTTCCCCTCAAGCTTGTGAGAAATGCGGAATACTACCTCGCCCTACTGGAGCGATCGCAATTTTATGCAGACATTTAGTGATGTGGCTAATAGACTAAATAATTTTGGTTTAGCTTATCTATTTATTATTAACGGAACAGTTTTACAAACAACTTACCTATGCGATCGTTTTACAGGGGGCAGTTTAATTGCCCCTTGCTCAATAGAATGCCAACAATTATTTTAGTCTATGGCAATTATTACATCTGATGATTTAACTATGGCGTGGACTTCTTTACCTTCAGTAAGTTTGAGATTTTCTGCTGATGATTTGGTAATAATTGCAGTCATTTCTACCCCTGGTGCTACTTCTATCGTTACTTCCGTATTTACAGAGCCAACAATGACGTTTTTTACAGTTCCTTTGAGAGCATTACGAGCGCTAACTTGCATTTTATGACTTCTACTGTTTTTTTATTTACACATAGATGATAACAAGTATTATATGGCTACAGATAGAAAATATATGAATTTTTACTATCCATTAATATAGAAAATATACGCAAATAATTTACTAAATAAATTGGTAATTACATCTTTTTAAACCAAATTTTTTGGTAATAAAAGTAATACAAATTAGTTAGTTCGAGTCATATTTCCTTCTGCAACGGCAGTCTCCACAATTCGGGAAGGCGTTCCATTAACAAGTCAGCAAAGCCATCTAGTACACACCATCTCCCTGTTATAACGACTACCGTCCTTTTAATGCAAAATTATTTAGAATCGGAATGTAGTACGAACAACTCCTGTGTAGATAGTGTCATTATTGCTGTTCTGCTCTGGGTTAAATATCACAATCAAGCCTGGTGTAATTGAGATATTGTTATTTACTTGGTAGCGATATAATCCTTCTAAATGGAAAGATGTATCGCTATCTTCACGAAGATTACTAGTAGGAGTAAGAACAGCAGGGTCAAAGTCATTACTTGTCGCCTTGGGTGGTTGACCAAAGATTAAACCTCCCAAGTTGCCCTTTTTGCCTAAATCAGGGAAAGCTAAAGTGACCGTCCAGTTCCAGATATCTGCCTTATCACCTTTATTAACATTTGCACCAGAATTAACCTCTGCGATCGCTTGACTATACCCAACCCAACCAGTACCAATTGGGTGTTAAAACGATAGCTGGTTTCTATCCCATAATAATTGGCTGAAGTGGCAACACCAGCACCAAATGGGGTATTAGCGAAAGCGCTACCATAAGCCCCCGAAACGGAAACATCATTATTGCCACCAGTAAAGTAAGAGTGTGCATAGCTCAAAGCAAGAGTTAAGTTTTGGTTGGGAAAGTTTTTACCACATAAATTGGTAAAAACTTTCCGAAATTTTGTCCGTAACGATGCAGTTTTTGGTAACAGTCAATTCAATCTGTGATTTTTTACCAGTTTTTTTGGTTACTAGTCCGCTAGATTGGTAAATTATGAATTAATTAAGAAAAAATGCTTGAGAGACTGCAAATGAATAACAAACGAATCTTGACTTTTGTCAGTTGGGTATTTATCTCATTTTTACTAATCGTCGGCTGTAGTCAAACAACTACACCTAACTTATCCTCAACTGCTAGCCCAGCAGTCCAAACAGCAAATTTGACGATATCAGCAGCTGCTAGCCTTAGAGATGCAATGGACGAAATCAAACCTCTTTACAGTAAGGAAAAACCAAATGTTACTCTAAGCTACAACTTTGGCTCATCGGGCGCTTTGCAACAACAGATTGAACAGGGTGCAGGAGTTGACGTTTTTATCTCAGCTGCAACTAAACAGATAGATACTTTACAGCAAAAAGGTTTGTTAGTTGATGGGACTCGCAAGGACTTGCTGAAAAATCAAGTGGTGTTGATAATACCCCAAAATTCCACAGTTGTGGCTGATTTTAAAGACTTAACTTTACCACGCATTAAGAAAATTGCTCTAGGCGAACCCAAAAGTGTCCCTGCTGGACAATATGCTCAACAAGTCTTAACTTCATTAAAAATTCTTGACGCCGTTAAAAGCAAAGCTGTCTATGCCAAAGACGTTCGTCAAGCTCTCAATTACGTAGAATCAGGCAATGCTGATGCTGGAGTCGTCTACCTTTCAGATGCCAAAAGTACGCCAAAAGTCAAAATTGTAGCAACTGCATCTGAAAAAACCCATTCTCCTGTTGTCTATCCGATCGCAGTTCTCAAAAGCAGTAAAAATGTTGATGCCGCTAAGGATTTTGTACAATTTTTATCGGGCAATGAAGCCAAAACTGTGTTTAAAAAACAGGGATTTATGGTAGCTAGTAGTTAACAGCAGAGGAATTTTGACAAGGCTGGTTGAGGATTCAACGCACTACTCAAATCAGCCTTAATAAGCACTGTTTGGAGAAATCTGTGAGTGATTTCTTGCAGCAGTTTTAGCACCAATCAGAAACTGTAAACCATAAGTTTTATTTATTGAATAAATCGATTAAATGCTTTCTGTACGGGTAGTCGAGATAATTGCCCTGCGGTTTCAACCCCGCTCACTGCCTTAGTGCCATTTCAACAGGAACAAAAGGTTGGCACACAGACAAACAAATCAATTATCGGAACTGTAGAGGGTCTAACCACTTTAGAACGGCCTACGTTTTGGTTTTACATCCCATACACTAAGGATTTGTCTAACTCAAGCGCTGAATTTAGCTTACAAGATAGCGCGGTAAATGATATTTATAGAAATGCGATCGCCCTACCTTCAAAGCCAAGTATCATTGGTATTTCTCTCCCTAGTACTGCTTCATTAAAACTAGATAAGATATATCGCTGGTATTTAAAAGTACGTTGTAACCAAGAGACAGTAAGCATTCCTGTATATGTAGAAGGAGATATTAAAAGAATCAATTTAGATGTTCGTCTTATGCAACAATTAGAAGCCGCAAATGAGCCTCGAAAAAAAATTATAATTTATGCTGAAAAAGGTATTTGGTTTGACGCTTTAAATCTGCTAGAATAAATACGCATTTCTAATTTTAATGATGCATCTATTGAAAAAAAATTGGCAAAGTTTATTGCAATCAATAAATTTGGATAATCTTGTGATGATGCCTCTAATAAAATTACCAACCTGCTAATAATTTCATATCCAGAAAAGTATCTATAAGCCTAGATTTCTACAATCAATTTCGTATTTCTGTAATAATTTGCTCTACTTGCTGACGTTTAACTTGAGAAGTTTTATGCATCAATCTTTGATTAGGAAGTTTGATAATAATTTCTAAATAATTATCTAGAATAATCGGGTAGAAAATAGCAGTATTCGGGTTGTCGCGGTCTACTACTTTGTCCAACACCACAAATTGATTGCTTAAGCAAGCTTCTCGGAAAAAATTGTCGAGTTCTGCGACTTGCAAAGCTTCCATTCGCTGAGGTGCTTTATCTAAATCTGGTTTTCCTTGTCCTTTCTCTTGTAAAATCAACTCTACAGACTGCCGATAAAGCGGTTCTATGCGATCGCGAAAATTGAACTGCACGTCTCGATTAACCGCAACTAAATCGCTGCGAAGAGACTGAAGAGTTGTTACAGCAGCATCATAAGCAGATATGGCTGCTGGCATATTTCCCTGTGCTTTGAGTAAGCGTCCTAACTGCCACTCAAAGCGATAGCTATATCTGAGGCATTAATTTTTTCAGCTATAAATAAGGTTTGCTGCGTCAAATCCTGTGCTTCTTGCAATTGTTGGTTCTGCTCGTAAACTTCTCCCAAGCTGCCCAGCGCATAGGATTCGGCACGTTCATCGCCGATTATTTTGGCTTGCTGAACGCTACTTGCCAACATCTCTGCAATATCTTTTTTATTACCAATTGTGGTTAAAGTCTGAGCAAAATTGATTCGTGCATAAATACCAGCTTGATTGGTAGGCAGATTGGGGAGTTGAGATTGGATTGTGGGTATTAATGACTTTGCTTCCGTGATGCGTTCGTTTTCGACAAGCAAACTCAGCTGATTAATCAGGGCTTGAACTTTGGTCAGAGGGTTTGGTGCAATTTTGGCAGCATTTTCATAATGAGCGCTCGCATCTTTAATATTACTTAACAACCTAGTAGTATTACCGAGGCTAAATTCCGTCAAACTAATTTCTAGAGGCAGTTGCAGACGTTGAGCGATTTCTAAGCTTTGTTGTAAGTTTTTTTGGGATGACTCCAGTTCGCCTAATTGTTGTAAGACATTGCCAAGCGATCGCAAAGCTGTTACTTTTACAACAGAATCAGGTTGAGCTTGTAACTGTTTGGATACTTCCTCTAATATATTCAAGCTACGGTGGTAAAAACCAGCAACTCGTAGGGCTTGTGCTTGGTTAATCTGACTGCGCGTTACTCCAGCAGTATCACCTAATTTCTTCCAGATTTGCTCTGCTTGTTGTGATGTTTTTATAGATGCATCAGTTTGTCCCTGTGCTAGTTGCAATTCGCCTTGAATATTTAGAGTTTGTGCCAGAATTTCTAACAATTCAGATTTTGGATTGCTGACATTTAACTTTTGATTTATCTCATCCCAGCCAAGTAAATTTAAGCTATTGTCAATAGTTGCATAAGCTTCTTTCCACGAGCCGAGTTGCTGGTATACAACAGAGAGGTTAGTCAGCGCTGCGGCTTTTGCAAGGTTATTGCTTTCTCGTTGATAGGTACGGACAGCTTGTTGTAAAATAATTACGGCTTCAGTAAAGCGCCCAGTTTGATAAAGTGCTTCTCCTTGCTCAAGAAGTTTCTGTGGTGTTGTGGCTGGCGGTTTATTGATTGGAATGTGAAACCCGTTTGGTGAATTTGTCTTTTGTTGTTTAGCAAATGTGCTAGGGATAATAGTCAGGAAAACAGCAAGAGTAAATAGGACTACGGGAGTTACCGCAAATCTAACGACTCGCTTTGGCAGCTGAAATTTTGCCATATTTCACACCTCCCTGAGATACAGGACAGTCAGCAGGTGTTTGCCAAGAATTGTGGGGGTTGAGTTGAGGAACTTGTGCTAATAATTCTATATTTCCCTTGCGATTAATTACCCAGCCAGAAGCTTCCACAATTGGAATTGTAGCAGCAATACTCCTAAGAAACACATTCCGTAGCGTTGGAAATAGGGATGAGCTCTAAGCCAAAAGCTTGAGCTTTTATCTTCAGGTTTTTAAGTATCCGGTC